>NZ_JAPWIB010000010.1:0-1157 GCF_030587305.1 Janthinobacterium sp. SUN206
GGGTGATAGCCCCGTATGTGAAATCGGACCGGTGGTACTAAGCGTACGACAAGTAGGGCGGGACACGTGACATCCTGTCTGAATATGGGGGGACCATCCTCCAAGGCTAAATACTCGTAATCGACCGATAGTGAACCAGTACCGTGAGGGAAAGGCGAAAAGAACCCCGGAAGGGGAGTGAAATAGATCCTGAAACCGTGTGCATACAAACAGTAGGAGCGGACTTGTTCCGTGACTGCGTACCTTTTGTATAATGGGTCAGCGACTTACATTCAGTGGCAAGGTTAACCGAATAGGGAAGCCGTAGAGAAATCGAGTCCGAATAGGGCGATCAGTCGCTGGGTGTAGACCCGAAACCAAGTGATCTACTCATGGCCAGGATGAAGGTGCGGTAACACGCCCTGGAGGTCCGAACCCACTAATGTTGAAAAATTAGGGGATGAGCTGTGGGTAGGGGTGAAAGGCTAAACAAACTTGGAAATAGCTGGTTCTCTCCGAAAACTATTTAGGTAGTGCCTCAAGTATCACCATCGGGGGTAGAGCACTGTTATGGCTAGGGGGTCATTGCGACTTACCAAACCATTGCAAACTCCGAATACCGATGAGTGCGAGCTTGGGAGACAGACGTCGGGTGCTAACGTCCGGCGTCAAGAGGGAAACAACCCAGACCGCCAGCTAAGGTCCCAAAGATTGGCTAAGTGGAAAACGAAGTGGGAAGGCTAAAACAGTCAGGATGTTGGCTTAGAAGCAGCCATCATTTAAAGAAAGCGTAATAGCTCACTGATCGAGTCGTCCTGCGCGGAAGATGTAACGGGGCTAAGCCAGTCACCGAAGCTGCGGATATCCTTTATTGGATATGGTAGGAGAGCGTTCTGTAAGCCTGCGAAGGTGTCTTGTAAAGGATGCTGGAGGTATCAGAAGTGCGAATGCTGACATGAGTAGCGATAATGGGGGTGAAAAGCCTCCACGCCGTAAGCCCAAGGTTTCCTGTTCAACGTTCATCGGAGCAGGGTGAGTCGGCCCCTAAGGCGAGGCAGAGATGCGTAGCTGATGGGAAGCAGGTTAATATTCCTGCACCGTCGTATGATGCGATGGGGGGACGGATCGCGGAAGGTTGTCCAACTGTTGGAATAGTTGGTTTTTGGCTCATAGAAGGC
>NZ_JAPWIB010000010.1:1257-2663 GCF_030587305.1 Janthinobacterium sp. SUN206
CACGAAGCAATCGGAAGTGGTTCCAAGAAAAGCCTCTAAGCTTCAGTCATACGAGACCGTACCGCAAACCGACACAGGTGGGCGAGATGAGTATTCTAAGGCGCTTGAGAGAACTCGGGAGAAGGAACTCGGCAAATTGGTACCGTAACTTCGGGAAAAGGTACGCCCCGGTAGCTTGATTGGTTTACTCCATGAGGGTGAAAGGGTTGCAATAAACTGGTGGCTGCGACTGTTTAATAAAAACACAGCACTCTGCAAACACGAAAGTGGACGTATAGGGTGTGACGCCTGCCCGGTGCTGGAAGATTAAATGATGGGGTGCAAGCTCTTGATTGAAGTCCCAGTAAACGGCGGCCGTAACTATAACGGTCCTAAGGTAGCGAAATTCCTTGTCGGGTAAGTTCCGACCTGCACGAATGGCGTAACGATGGCCACACTGTCTCCTCCCGAGACTCAGCGAAGTTGAAATGTTTGTGATGATGCAATCTACCCGCGGCTAGACGGAAAGACCCCATGAACCTTTACTGTAGCTTTGCATTGGACTTTGAACCAATCTGTGTAGGATAGGTGGGAGGCTTTGAAGCGGGGACGCTAGTTCTCGTGGAGCCAACCTTGAAATACCACCCTGGTTTGTTTGAGGTTCTAACCTTGGTCCGTTATCCGGATCGGGGACAGTGCATGGTAGGCAGTTTGACTGGGGCGGTCTCCTCCTAAAGTGTAACGGAGGAGTTCGAAGGTACGCTAGATACGGTCGGACATCGTGTTGATAGTGCAATGGCATAAGCGTGCTTAACTGCGAGACTGACAAGTCGAGCAGGTACGAAAGTAGGACATAGTGATCCGGTGGTTCTGTATGGAAGGGCCATCGCTCAACGGATAAAAGGTACTCTGGGGATAACAGGCTGATTCCTCCCAAGAGTTCATATCGACGGGGGAGTTTGGCACCTCGATGTCGGCTCATCACATCCTGGGGCTGTAGCCGGTCCCAAGGGTATGGCTGTTCGCCATTTAAAGTGGTACGTGAGCTGGGTTTAAAACGTCGTGAGACAGTTTGGTCCCTATCTGCCGTGGGCGTTGGAAATTTGAAGGGGGCTGCTCCTAGTACGAGAGGACCGGAGTGGACGAACCTCTGGTGTACCGGTTGTCACGCCAGTGGCATTGCCGGGTAGCTAAGTTCGGAAGAGATAACCGCTGAAAGCATCTAAGCGGGAAACTTGCCTTGAGATGAGATTTCCCAGAGCCTTGAGCTCTTTGAAGGGTCGTTCGAGACCAGGACGTTGATAGGCTGGGTGTGGAAGTGCAGTAATGCATTAAGCTAACCAGTACTAATTGCCCGTACGGCTTGTCCCTATAACCTTAGCAGGTACAGAGGATAAGACGGTACAACGTTGCGTGTGTGTTGATAC
>NZ_JAPWIB010000011.1:0-1658 GCF_030587305.1 Janthinobacterium sp. SUN206
CGATTACGAGTATTTAGCCTTGGAGGATGGTCCCCCCATATTCAGACAGGATGTCACGTGTCCCGCCCTACTTGTCGTACGCTTAGTACCACCGGTCCGATTTCACATACGGGGCTATCACCCACTATGGCTCCTATTTCCAGAGGATTCTGTTATCGGTCCGACTATCACGTACAGGCTCCTCCCATTTCGCTCGCCGCTACTTTGGGAATCTCGGTTGATTTCTTTTCCTGCAGCTACTTAGATGTTTCAGTTCGCCGCGTTCGCCTTGCATACCTATGTATTCAGTATGCAATACCCTAAAAGGGTGGGTTGCCCCATTCGGAAATCTGCGGATCAAAGTGTGTTTGCTCACTCCCCGCAGCTTATCGCAAGCTACTACGTCCTTCATCGCCTGTAATCGCCAAGGCATCCACCATGTGCACTTATTCGCTTGTCCCTATAACGTTAGCCTCTGATAATCGAAATCATCAAAGAGCGCTACAGGGATAAGAAAGTACAACGTTGTTGCTTGTTTGTTGATACATACAATCATTACCCATCGATTTACCTTTTACGGCAAACCGATCAATAAATAATCTTTACTTCTTCCAGATTGTTAAAGAACGAAACAGCTTTGATCGCTAAAAGATCAAACCTAAACCACAGTCTTGTTGACTGGCTTACGTTTGCACTTTCAAAGTATTGGTGGAGGATGACGGGATCGAACCGACGACCCCCTGCTTGCAAAGCAGGTGCTCTCCCAGCTGAGCTAATCCCCCTGGGGTATTACATTACTGGTAGGTCTGGCTGGACTAGCGTCCACCTTACCCCCGGGTCTGTTTTTACTGGTAGGGCTGGTTGGACTCGAACCAACGACCCCCGCGTTATCAACACGGTGCTCTAACCAGCTGAGCTACAGCCCCAACGCGGTGCTACTACGACTACTGTTTCTTCTCTTACTAACAGCCGATAAGTGTGAACATTTGATGCGTGAACCAGTTACCTGATTCGTGCAAACTCTAGAAAGGAGGTGATCCAGCCGCACCTTCCGATACGGCTACCTTGTTACGACTTCACCCCAGTCACGAATCCTACCGTGGTAAGCGCCCTCCTTGCGGTTAAGCTACCTACTTCTGGTAAAACCCGCTCCCATGGTGTGACGGGCGGTGTGTACAAGACCCGGGAACGTATTCACCGCGACATGCTGATCCGCGATTACTAGCGATTCCAACTTCATGCAGTCGAGTTGCAGACTACAATCCGGACTACGATACACTTTCTGCGATTAGCTCCCCCTCGCGGGTTGGCGGCGCTCTGTATGTACCATTGTATGACGTGTGAAGCCCTACCCATAAGGGCCATGAGGACTTGACGTCATCCCCACCTTCCTCCGGTTTGTCACCGGCAGTCTCATTAGAGTGCCCTTTCGTAGCAACTAATGACAAGGGTTGCGCTCGTTGCGGGACTTAACCCAACATCTCACGACACGAGCTGACGACAGCCATGCAGCACCTGTGTACTGGTTCTCTTTCGAGCACTCCTCAATCTCTCGAGGATTCCAGCCATGTCAAGGGTAGGTAAGGTTTTTCGCGTTGCATCGAATTAATCCACATCATCCACCGCTTGTGCGGGTCCCCGTCAATTCCTTTGAGTTTTAATCTTGCGACCGTACTCCC
>NZ_JAPWIB010000012.1:0-1212 GCF_030587305.1 Janthinobacterium sp. SUN206
GCCGCGAACTGTGCCTCGTCGTGCTGACGGGCACGGTGACGGTGCAGGCGGGCGGGCAGACCTGGGAAGCCATCGGCAATCGCCAGAGCGTGTTTGAAGACGTCTCGCCCTACGCCGTGTATGTGCCGCTGGAAACCACGGTCGGCATCACGGCCGTGAGCAACGCCGAAGTGGCGCTGTGCAGTGCGCCGGCCACCACCCATCGCCCGGCGCGCTTGATCGACCCGCAGTCGATGACGCGTTCCGTGCGCGGCAAGGGGGCGAACACCCGCTATGTGTGCGACATCTTGCCGCAGACGGCCGAGGCCGATGGCTTGCTGGTGGTGGAGGTGGTCACGCCATCCGGCCATTCGTCCAGCTATCCGCCGCACAAGCACGACAGCGACAATATCCCGCTGGAAAGCTCGCTGGAAGAAACGTATTACCACCGCCTCAATCCCGAGCAGGGCTTTGCGTACCAACGCGTCTACACGGACGACCGCAGCATCGACGAAGCCATGGCCGTGGAAAACCACGACGTGGTGATGGTGCCCAGGGGTTACCACCCCGTCACCGTGCCGTATGGCTACGATGGCTATTACCTGAACGTGATGGCCGGCCCGAAACGCGTGTGGCACTTTAAAAACGACCCGGCCCATGACTGGCTGATGACGAAATAACCAAGGACAAGACAATGACTACCCCGATGATTGGCCACTTTATTGGTGGCAACCCCATGGCGTCGCGCTCCGAGCGCACGAGCGACGTCTTCAACCCCGCCACGGGCGCCGTCACGGCGAAGGTGGTGCTGGCGACTGCCGCCGAGCTGAATGCGGCCGTGGCTGCCGCCCACGCGGCCTTTCCCGCCTGGTCGCAAACCTCGCCCCTGCGCCGCGCCCGCGTCATGTTCAAGTTCAAGGAGTTGCTGGAAGAACATGCGGACCAATTGGCGGCCCTGATCACGGCCGAGCACGGTAAGGTGTTCACGGATGCAAAAGGGGAAGTGACGCGCGGCATCGAAGTGGTGGAATTTGCCTGCGGCATCCCGCAAATGATGAAGGGAGAATATTCGGAGCAAGTCGCCGGCGGCATCGACGCCTGGTCGATCCGCCAGGCATTGGGCGTCTGCGTCGGCATCACGCCGTTCAATTTCCCCGTGATGGTGCCGATGTGGATGTTCCCGATGGCGATCGCCTGCGGCAATACCTTCGTCTTGAAACCGTCCGAGCGCGA
>NZ_JAPWIB010000002.1:0-882287 GCF_030587305.1 Janthinobacterium sp. SUN206
CATACACGGCGTAGGGCGAGACGTCTTCAAACACGCTCTGGCGATTGCCGATGGCTTCCCAGGTCTGCCCGCCCGCCTGCACCGTCACCGTGCCCGTCAGCACGACGAGGCACAGTTCGCGGCTACCCGTCTCCAACGTCAGCTGTTCGCCTGCCGCCAGCCGGTGCGCGGCAAAGCCCACGTGCGTCCAGCCGGCCGACTCTGGCGTCACTTCGACGATGGCCGAACCGGCCCTGGCCTTGACCAGCAGCGGGCTCATGCCGCCTCCCGTTTCAATCGCGGGATGGCGTCGACCAGGCGTGCCAGGTAATCGTGGCCCATCTTGGCATACTGATAGCTGGGGGCCACGGCCGGATCCTGCTCCGCCTCCACCACCAGCCAGCCCTCGTAGCCATGCAAATATAAACGCGTGAGGATGGCGGGAAAATCGATGCTGCCATCACCGGGGACGCTGAAGGCGCCATTGATGACGGCCTGCAGGAAACTCCAGTGGCCATTTCTCGCCAGTTTCACCACATTGGGGCGCACATCCTTGCAATGCACGTGGCAAATGCGTTCAATATGTTTATTCAGCACCGCCAGCGCATCGCCGCCGGCAAAGGTGATGTGGCCCGTGTCGAACAGCAAGCCGACTTGCGGCCCCGTCAAGGCCATCAACTGGTCCACGTCGGCCGGCGTTTCCACGTAGGCGCCCATGTGGTGGTGGTAGGCCAGGCGCACGCCGTGGTCGAGCAAGTGTTTCGCAAACGCCGTCAATTTGTCGGCGTACGCCTGCCATTGCTGCGGCGACTGGAAACGCGGACGTTTATACAACGGGCGGGCTTCGCCCTGGATGGCGTCCGCCACTTCGCCGTAGACCATGACGGTGGCGCCGCTGTCGGCCAGCAAGCGCAGATGCGGCCCGACGGCGGCAATTTCCTCTTCCACGGACCGGTGCGCCAGCCGTCCCGAATACCAGCCGGACACGCAGGCGAGATTATATTTGCCCAGCACGGCGTTCAGGGCCGGGGCATCCTTGGGAAACTTGTTGCCCAGTTCAAAGCCCACATAGCCGATCTCGGCGCCTTCCTTGAGGGCTGTTTCCAGCGGCGTTTCACCGCCCAGGCTGGGTAAATCGTCGTTCATCCACGAGATCGGGTTGATGCCGATCTTCACATTCCATGTAGTCATTTTTGTTGTCCTTGGCGGTCAAGTTCATAACGGGCGCGCGCCGCTTGCACGCCGGCTTGCGTCGAGACTTCGGGCACGGCCACTTCCCACCAGCAACCGCCCTCCTCGGTCGTGCGCGTGGCGTCCGTATTGATGCAGATCAAGTAGGTGCGCGATGCGGCGCGGGCACGCAGCATCGCCTGTTCCAGCTCGGCAATGTTGGCCACGTGCTCGGACAGCGCGCCCAGGGATTGCGCATGCAGGGCGAAATCGATGCGCGGTGCGCTGTCGGGCAACATGTTGTTGAATGACGCGTTGCCGCACGCCTGCTGCAGGCGGTTGATGCAGCCGTAGCCCCGGTTGTCGAGCACGACGATGATGAGTTTTTTATCCAGCATCACGGAGGTGGCGATTTCCGAATTCATCATCAAATAACTGCCGTCGCCCACCATGACGATGACTTCGCGCTCGGGCTTGGCCATCTTGACGCCCAGGCCGCCGGCGATTTCATAGCCCATGCACGAATAGCCGTATTCCATGTGGTAGCCGCCCGGCGTGCTGGTGCGCCACAGTTTGTGCAACTCGGCCGGCAAGGTGCCCGCCGCGCAGACGACGATGTCGCGGGTGGTCGAGTCCGGTGAAGAGCGCTGCACGGCGCCGATGACTTCGCCGTCATACGGCAAGCCGGCCACCTCGCGCTGGCCAGTAATGGCCAGGACGGTATCGCGCCATGCGTTCCCAGCCTGCTGTGCGCGGTCCAGCCACTGGCCCGCGCTATTCCAGTTAGGCAAGTACCGCGACAAGCCCTGCAAGCCAAGTGTCGCGTCCGCCTGCACGCCCAGGCCACGGCGTTTCAGCGCATCGAAAGCGTTGACGTTCAGGCTGACCAGTTGCGCTTGCGCAAACAGGGAATTCGAGCCCGTCGTAAAATCCTGCAAGCGCGTGCCCACGGCCAGCACCACGTCCGCCTCCGCTGCCAGCGCGTTCGCGGCGGGCGAGCCGGTGACGCCGATGGCGCCCAGCTGCAGCGGATGATCCCACGGCAAGGCGCTCTTGCCGGCCTGGGTTTCCGCCACGGGAATGCCGTGGCGTTCGGCAAACGCCTGCAAGGCGGCGCTGGCCTGGCCGTACAGCACGCCGCCGCCGGCCACGATCAGCGGCTGTTTCGCATGTTTCAGCAAGGCGACCGCTTCTTCCAGCTCCTGCTCCACGGGCGGCATGGCGCGGAAACGCACGGTGCGCGGCTCGAAAAAGTCGGCCGGATAGTCATACGCCATCGTCTGCACGTCTTGCGGCAAAGATAACGTGACGGGACCGCAGGCGGCCGGGTCCGTCAAGGCGGCAATGGCGCGCGGCAAGGCCGTCAGCAATTGCTCCGGATACACGATGCGGTCGAAATAGCGCGATAAAGGTTTAAAGGCGTCATTCACCGACACGCTGCCGTCGCCGGCGTCTTCCAGCTGCTGCAATACGGGGTCCGGCGCGCGCGAGACGAACACGTCGCCGGGCAACAGCAAGACCGGCAAGCGATTCACGTGGGCCAGGGCGGCGGCCGTCAGCAAATTGGTGGCGCCGGGGCCGATGGAACTGGTGACGGCCAGCATGCGCCGGCGCATGTGGGCTTTCGCATACGCAATGGCCGAGTGCGCCATCGCCTGTTCGTTGTGCGCCCGAAACGTGGGGAAACTGTCGCGGTACTGGTACAGCGCTTCGCCCAGGCCCGCCACGTTGCCGTGGCCAAAGATGGCGAAGGCGCCGCCGAACAGGGGGGTCAAGGAACCATCGCCCTCTTCAGTGCGCAGGGCGGCCAGATAGCGGACTAAAGCCTGGGCCATGGTCAATCTGATTGTGGCGCTCATGCTGCACGCTCCAGGCGGTTGCGCGTACGCTGCCACAGGGCGATGAGCTGCTCGAAGTTGGCGCGCACTGCTGCAATCAGGCCCGCATCGTCGAGTTCGCCCGCCAGCCAGCGGCGGCTCGGTTCCTGGAAGATGGTGCGGCCCACCATGAAGCCGCGGCACGTCGTGCTGGCACTGGCTTGTTCAAAACTGGCGGCCAGGGCGGCAATCGGCGCGTTCAAGCCCAGCAGGACGACGCCACGGCAATACGGATCGCGCTCGTGCACGAGGACATCGATGGCTTGCCATTGCTGGGCTGACATGCTTTCCAGCTTCCACCATTCCGGGTAAATGCCCAGGTTGTACAAGCGTTTGACGGCGCGCAAGACCGTGTCGTCGCCGTGCGGCAAGGATTCCGACGGTATGACTTCCAACAACAGTTCGTGACCGCTCACTTGCGCCGCGTCATACAGGGCCTTGATCTGCGCTTCCTGTTCCAATCGGTTTTCCACGGTATCGTCCGGGTGCAACTGCACCAGGCACTTGATCACGTGTTCCTTCGGCCAGCTGAGCAGGTGCGAACCGATGGAGCGGCCCCAGTCGAATTGCAGCGGATTGGAACCGGGCAATTCCACGGGACGGCCGATCCACCAACCGCGCCCCGTCGCATCGTTGAGCGCGTCGACGCCATAGCGTCCATCGATCAGCACGCCCGTCTTGCCGGCCAGTTGCAAGGCCGTTTCCGTCTGCGCCACGGCTTGCACCATCAGTTGCTTCAGGGCGCAAATAGCCGATTCAGGCGCGCCCGTCTGTTGCGCCAGCTCAAAGAATTGCGTGCGGTGGTCGAAGGCAAACACGCACAGTTCATTCCACTCCTTGCGCGCCACCGTCGTGCGATGCAGGCGCGACAAGGTGGCGTCCTGGTCAGGACGGGCCAGTTTGGCCGCATTGGCGAGGAAATAGTCGAGCTCCACAGGCGACGGCATGGCCGGTGCGCAACCATGGCGCGACACGACGAGGGCGCCGCAACCGTTCGCGTAACGGCAGCACGCCTCGTAATCCTCGCCGCGCAGCCAGCCTTTCAAAAAGCCCGAGAGAAATGCGTCGCCCGCGCCCAGCACATTCAGCACTTCCACGCGCACGCCGCGGTAGTTATAGGCGTCGTCCAGGCTGTGCGGCACCACGCTGTCGATGACGGCGCTGCCCAGCGGGCCCCGCTTGACGACCAGGGTGGCCAGGGTAACGGCCCGCACGGCGCGCAAACTGGCCATGATGTCGGCACCGCCGCCGGCGATCATGAATTCCTCTTCCGTGCCGACGATCAAATCAAATTGCGGCAGGATCGCCTGCAAGTGGCGCGTGACACCATCGTTGGAAACGAAACGCGTTTCGCCGTCCGCCTTGCCGGAAAGTCCCCACAGCACGGGCCGGTAATCGATGTCGAGCACGGTGCGCACGTTGTTGGCGCGCGCCAATTTCAAGGCCTGCGTGCTGACGGCGTGCATGGCAGCCGTCGAAAAATGCGTGCCGGTGATCAACAGCGCCTTGCTGGAAGCGATGAAGGCGGCGTCGACGGCGGATGGCTCGATGGCCATGTCGGCGCAGTTTTCACGGTAGAAAATCAGCGGAAAGGTGTTTTTATCCTTGATGCCCAGCATCACCAACGCCGTCAAACGGTCGCCGTCGATGCCGACATGGCTGACGTCGCAACCCTCTTTCGATAACGTGTCCGTCAAGAAACGGCCCATGTGGTCGTCGCCCACCTTCGACAGCATGGCGGACTTCAAGCCCAGGCGGGCCGTGCCGAAGGCGATATTCGCCGACGAGCCGCCCAGGTACTTGGCGAAACTGGTCGCATCTTCCAGGGTGCTGCCGATCTGCTGCGCATACAGGTCCACCGCCAGGCGACCCAGGCAGATCACGTCCAGCGCGCGGCCCTGGGCAAATTGTGTCGGGTTATTCATGGTTATCCTTAAATCGTGACACCGTCGAGTTCACTCATCAGCGTTTGCATTTCCGCACCGCCCGCCATCATGTCGAGTACTTCATCCTTGGAAACAGTTTCCTTGGTGTAAGTGCCCAGCGATTTGCCCCGGTTCAAGAGGGTGAACGAGTCGCCCACTGGGTAGGCATGGTGCACATTGTGGGTAATAAAGATCACGGACAAGCCCCGTTCGCGCGCCTTGTAGATCAGTTTCAACACATTGAACGACTGTTTCACGCCCAAGGCCGCCGTCGGCTCATCGAGGATCAGCACGCGCGCGCCGAAGTGGATGGCGCGGGCAATGGCCAGGCATTGCCGCTCGCCGCCCGACATGGTGCCCACGGCCTGGTGCGGGTCGCGCACCATGATGCCCATTTCGGCCAGCTTGTCGCGCGCCGTGGTGGCCGCATATTCCATATCCATCACGGGCAGCACGCCGAACATTTTCCGGATCGGTTCGCGGCCCATGAAGAAATTGCGCGCCACGGACAGCAATGGCACCAGCGCCAGGTCCTGGTAGACGGTGGCCACGCCCAGGTCGAGCGCTTCCTTCGGCGAATTGAAGCTGACGGGCTTGCCGTCAACCAGATACTCGCCGCTGGTGGGCCGGTGCACGCCGGCCAAGGTCTTGATCAGGGTCGACTTGCCGGCGCCGTTATCACCAAGCAAGCAATGCACTTCACCCGGTTTCAGGCGCAGGGTAACGTTTTGCAGGGCGATGACGGAGCCGAAACGTTTGCTGATGTTTTCCAGCGCAAGGATGTATTCGCTCATGGCTTATCTCGCTTCCGTGACACGGGCACGGACAAAGTTGTTGAACAGTACCGCGATCAGCAGCATGACGCCGAGGAAGACACGGAACCAGTCCGAATTGATATTGGTATAAGTAATGCCGATCTGTACCACGCCGAAGATCAGCGCGCCGAAGCAGGCGCCGACGACGGAACCGTAGCCGCCCGTCAGCAAGGCGCCGCCGATGACGGCCGCGATGATGGCTTCGAATTCCTTTTGCATGCCGCGGTCGGCGGCAGCCGAACCCACGTCAAATACTTGCAGCGTGGCAAACAGGCAGGCGCAGAACGCCGTGAAGACAAACAGCGATACCTTGATGGTTTTCACGGGCACGCCCACGTTCTTGGCCGCGTTGGCGTCGCCGCCGACAGCGAAGATCCAGTTGCCGATGCGGGTGCGGGCCAGGACGAAGCCGGACACCAGCGCCAGGCCGGCCCACCAGACGATGACCTTGGGGATGCCCTTGACCAGCGGCGCGCCATTGTCGAGCGCCGTGATCCAGCCCGCCTTGGCCATCCAGGCGAACAGCGACGTGCCCACTTCGCCATGGAACAGGGTCATGGCCAGCCAGTCGTCGGCGGCCAGCGCGCCGATGCCGCTGACGATGGTGCGGTTGGCAAACATGATGGACAGGGCCAGAGTCAGGCCGCGCAGGATGAACAGGAAGGCCAGGGTGACGATAAACGAAGGCAAGCGCGTCTTGATGACCAGGTAGCCGTTGAGCCAGCCCAGCGCCATCGAACCGGCAAAGGCGAACAGGATGGCGGCCCACACGGGCCAGTGGAAATAGACGGAAGGGATGGCGATCATCATGCCGGCAAAGCCGATCATGGAGCCGATCGACAGGTCGAATTCGCCGGCGATCATCAATACGCAGGCACCGATGGCGATGATACCCAGGTAGGCGGCCACTTGCGCCCAGTTGATCACGCCGTCGAGGTTGAACATGCCGGAGTCGCCGGCCGTCAGGATAAAGAAGGCGAACACCAGGATGGCGCCCGAGATCGAGGCGAATTCCGGGCGGCTGAACAGCCGCTTGAGCCAGCTGACCTGCCCCACGCGCTCATCAACGCCCTGCTTTTGCGGTGGCGTGCCCGAGGTGGCCATGCCACCCTGCTCCACGCTTAATTTCACGGTACTCATGCTATGTCTCCCTTGTTTTATAGCAACCTACCAGCCTCGACAGCAATTCCAGGGCGGCAGGACCCGCGCGCCGGCAAGCATGGCCTGCGCGCGGGGACAACGACTAAGGTCTTGATTGAACTGAAAAGCGGGTGCTTAACGGAACTGGCCGGCGTACTTCTCTACCTTGCCGATATTGTCCTTGGTGACATAACCAGGACCGGAACCGATATGGCGCGGGCCATACGATGGTGCCAGGCCGTACTCGGCCAGGCGCGCCTTGAATTTGGCGTTATTGATCAGCTTTTCGCGCACCTTGGCCAGGTCCGTGGTCTTGTCCTGCTTCATGATGGCCAGCACGGCAACGGGGATATAGCCTTGCAGGTAAGGTTGCTGGTCGATGGCGAACTGGATGCTGCCATCCTTGATGCCCTTCGAGATTTCATCGGACAGGTCGAACGTAGCGAACCACATCTTGCCCTTCAAACCCATTTTTTCCAGGGCCTTCAGCGAAGCGTGGGCCGAGGTGGGGCCCAGCGCCAGCACGGCCTGGGTTTTCGGGTTGTTGCGCAGGTAGGCGCTCAACTTGCTTTCGATGGTGGTCGGATCTTCGCCCGCATCCAGGGTGGCAGCCTTGAAATCGACGCCGATGGCTTCGGCAAAGCCGCGGCAGCGCTCGAATGACGACGGATTCGTCGCGTAGTGGTTGACGCAAACGAAGGACTTGATGCCGGCCGCCTTGGCTTTTTCGCCGGCGCCCTTGCCTGCCTCGTATTCAGGCTGGCCCACGTGCATCACGGCGCCCAGCTGCTCGCTTTGCGTCAGGGTGCCCGAATTGATCGTGACAAACGGAATCTTCTTGGCAGCAACAAGGCCCAGCGGTTTTTGCAGCACGCTGAAGTCGGCGATGCTGACGATCACGCCGTCGTAGTTGCGGGCAGCCGATTGCTCGACCAGGCGCGCCATGTCGGCCAGGTCGCCGTTCGGTGGATTGCGGTAGTCGACGGTGACATTGAAGTCTTCGCCTGCTTGCTTGACGGAATTTTTAATCGTATTCCACCAGGAATCGGAATCGGGCGCATGGCTGATCAGCACGAATTTCTCGCCTGCCGCGTGGCTGGCGCTCATGCCCAGACCCAGTCCCAGGCCAAGGCCCAGCACGGCCAGGTGCTTCAGAAATCCCTTACGCTTATTGCTTTGCATGAATGTCTCCTTGAAGGATTAATTTTTATAGTTGCCAGCTTTTGTCGCGTGTCAGCGGGGAGCCGGAAAACCGGCAAGACCCGATGCACTGCGCACAGCTTAGGCCACAAAAAAGACAAATGCAATAAAATTTTCAAAATAAATTTAAATAGAAAATCATTTCTATTTTCCGGATTCACTCCTATAATTCTCGCCAGAACCAGCCGCCGCAATCATGTTGCGCGGCCCAGCAAGCAACCGAGGAAAACACCATGGCAGCCACCGCCCCCATCGAACAGCTGATGCAGCACATTGCCGCCGAGTACGACAACCTGTCGCGCCAGCTGAAAGTCATCGCGCAATACATTGAAAAACACCGGGCCAGCCTGATGCTCGAACGCATCAGCGACATCGCGGCCGCCTGCGACGTGCAGCCGTCCGCCATCGTGCGCTTCGCGCAGCGCTTCGGCTATACGGGCTTTTCGGAAATGCAGGACGTGTTCCGCCAGGCGTACACGGACCAGGCCGGCGCCACGCCCGACTACCAGCAGCGCATCCGCAAGCTCATTTCCACGCGCGACGCCGCCCTCAGCGCAGGCGACCTGACGCGCGAATTCGTCGGCGCCAGCCGCGCCGGCCTCGACGACCTGGCGGCCGGCCTCGACGACGCGCAGCTGGAAGCAGCCGTCAACCTGCTGTTAAAAGCAGAAAACATCTATGTGATCGGCGTGCGCCGGTCCTTTCCGATCGCCTCCTACATCGCCTACGCGCTGGAACACACGGACAAGCGCGTGCACCTGATTAGCGGACTGGGCGGCATGCACCGCGAACAGATGCGCAGCGTGCGCGAACGCGATGTGGCGATCGCCATCAGTTTCTCGCCTTACGGCAAGGAAACCCAGCAGTGCATCAAGGCGGCGCAAGACAAGGGCGCCAAGGTCCTCGTGATTACCGACAGCAAGCTGGCCCCGCTCGCGCGGGCCGCCGACGCGCTGCTCACCGTCACCGAGGGCAGCGCCTTCGCCTTCCGCTCGCTGACCAGCACCATCTGCCTGTGCCAGGCGCTGTTCATCGCGCTGGCATACAAATTAGAGCTCGACATCGAAGAAATCCACACCCCAGGAGAACATGATGATTGAAGTAGCGTTGTTCGGCGCCGGACGCATCGGCAAAATCCACGCGGCCAACCTGGCTGCCCAACCCGGCGTGCAGTTCAAGTACGTGGTCGACGTCAACCAGGAAGCGGCCGCCGCCCTTGCCGGCTTGCACGGCGGCAGCAGCGCAACTGTGGAAGCGGCGCTGGCCGACCCGGCCATCAAGGCCGTCGTCATCGCTTCCAGCACGGATACGCACGCGGACCTGATCCTGCACTCGGCCGCCGCCGGCAAGGCCATCTTTTGCGAAAAACCCGTCGACCTGACCATCGACCGCGCGCGCGCCTGCGCCGCCGCCGTCAAGGAAGCGAAAGTGCTGTGCATGCTGGGTTTCCAGCGCCGCTACGACCCGACCTTCAACGCCGTCAAGACGCGCATCGAAGCGGGCGAGATCGGCACGCCCGAATTGCTGGTCGTCACCAGCCGCGATCCCGGCCCGCCGCCCGTGAGCTACATCAAGGTCTCGGGCGGCATCTTCAAGGATATGCTGATCCACGATTTCGACATTTTCCGCTGGATACTCGACGATGAAGCCGTCAGCGTGCACGCCACGGGCAGCTGCCTGGTCGACCCCGCCATCGGCGAGGCAGGCGACCTGGACACGGCCGTCGTCACCATCCGCACGGCCAAGGGACGTTTGTGCCAGATCAATGCTTCGCGCCGCGCCGCCTACGGCTACGACCAGCGCTTCGAAGTGCTGGGCAGCGCTGGTATGCTGCAGGCAGGCAACCACAAGCCGACGGAAGTGACGGCCTATGGTTCCGTGAACGTCAGCGTGGACAAGCCGGAAGATTTCTTCCTGGAACGTTATCGCGTGGCCTACGCGCAGGAAATGGCGCACTTCTTTGACGCCCTCACCCACGGCACGCCGCTGCGCACCACCGTGCACGATGGCTTGAAGGCACTGGAACTGGCCGAGGCGGCCACCTTGTCGTGGCGCGAGGGTCGTGTCGTGACCCTGGCGTCGTAACTTTATAAACAACAATAAAAAATCTGGAGACACCATGTCATCCCCAACATTAAAAGTCGGCATCGTCGGCCTGGGCCGGCTGGGCCAGCGCCACGCCATCAACCTGGCGCAGCGCGTGCCGAATGCCGAAGTCGTGGCCGCCTGCAGTCCCGTGCAAGCGGAACTGGACTGGGCCGCCAGCACGCTCGGCATCGCCACCGGCTATGCCGACTACGACGCCCTGCTGGCCCACCCTGGCCTGGACGCCGTCTTCCTCGTCACGCCCACGTCGCTGCATGCGGACCAGATCATCGCCGCCCTGCGTGCCGGCAAGCACGTATTTTGCGAGAAACCGCTGTCGCTGGACCTGGCCGACTGCCTGAAGGTGGAAGCGGAAGCGGCGCGCCACCCGCAGCTGACCGTCATGATCGGCTTCGTGCGCCGTTTCGACGCCAGCTACCATGACGCGCAGCAAAAGATCACGCAAGGCCTGATCGGCAAGCCCTATCTGGTGCGTTCGCAAACCTGCGACCAGAACGATCCCAGCGGCGCCTTCATGCGCTTCGCCCCCACCAGCGGTGGCATCTTCCTCGACTGCAGCGTGCACGATATCGACCTGGCGCGCTGGCTGCTGGGCAATCCCGTGCCCAAACGCGTTTACGCCAGCGGCACCAACGCCATCCACACGGGCTTGCAAGCGTTCGGCGACGTCGACAATGGCCTGGCAACGGTGGAGTTTAGCGATGGCAGCATGGCCAGCTTCATGGCGTCGCGCACCATGGCGCATGGCCATGAAACCCTGACGGAAGTGTTCGGTACGGGCGGCCGCCTGGCCGTGGGCAGCAATCCGCGCCTGAACAGGGTGGAAATTTCGGATGCGCATGGCGTGCGCAATGAATGCACGCCGGACTTCTATGCCCGCTTCGCCGACGCCTTTTTGATCGAGGCGCAGGAGTTTACGGATGCGGCGCTGGGCCGGCGCACCTTGTCCTTGACCTTGCACGACGCGACGGAAGCGACGCGCATCGGCCTGGCCATGACGCAAGCGATGCGCGAAGCGCGGCCCGTCGAGTTTTAAGCTGCCAGTGGACTCAGGCAGCCGGCGCAGGAAACGGTTGCTTGGGTTCCACGGCCAGCCGCAAGCCCATGGCATCGAGGATGGCCGTCAAGGTGCTCAGTGAGGGATTGCCTTCGGGCGACAGGGTGCGGTACAGCTGGGTAGGGTTGAGCTTGGCCGCCTGTGCCACGGCCGGCACGCCGCCAAAGGCGCGCGTCAGCTGGCGCAGCACGGCCAGCAGTTCGCCATGGTCGCCATCGACGAGGATATTGTTGATCAATTCCAGGGCGAAGGCGGGATCGTCGCGGTACAGCTCAGCCATCGCTTCGTCATGCGAGCGGTCTCTTGGTGGTTTGCGGATGTCCTCGTTCATGTTCTCTCTCATGTCCCCTCTCCTTCCAGTCGTGCCAGCAGGCACAGGCGTACTCGATATCTTTCGGTTGCGTGCGCTTGTCGCCACCGCACAGCAATAAAATGATCTGTTCGCCGGCAATGGCATAGTAGATACGGTAGCCGGCCCCCACATCGATGCGCAACTCCCACACGCCGTCGTGGCAAAACTTGTGGTCGCCAAAATTGCCAGGAATCATACGCAGCACGCGGCGCACGATGGCCACCCTGGCCGTGTTGTCGCGCTGGCGCTTCAGCCATTCCGTATATAAATCCCTGCCCGATGACGTCAGGTAGTGCCGGATCTCATACATCATATTCGTCCATAAACGAAGAAAGATCAAGGAGAAAATCACGTGTACATGTAAAAAAGAAGACCACGCCATCTTGCTACCAAACCCGCTCACACAGGCCACGAATGCCAGGTTCACTGAGCTACATCAAGATGCCTTTCGCTCATTGTTATAGGGAAATTATGTCGCCCGACCGTGCCTCACGTCTGGCTGATTGCGCTATACAATAAGCGCTGTCCAACCGTGAAGAACCCTGCCTCCATGACCAACAACGACAGCAACTCCCCTTCCCTCGCCGACGTGGCCGAACGCTACGTCAAGCTGGTCTTGGCCATGGGCCAGCACGATGCCTCGTATGTCGACGCGTATTACGGCCCGCCCGCGTGGCAGGCCGCAGCGGTCAAACAGCTGCAGAGTTTGAGCGATATCAAGGATGGCGCAAACGCGGCGCTGGCCCTGCTGGCAGACGCCTCTTGCCTGCGCGCCCTCAACCTGCGCAAGCAGTTGCAAGCCGTGCTGGCCAAGGCGGACATGCTGCAAGGGACACGCCTGGATTTCGACACGGAAAGCGCGCGCCTGTACGACGCCGTTTCGCCCCACCACAGCCGCGCATATTACGCAGAGCTGGTGGCGCAGATCGACGCCCTGCTGCCTGGCGACGGCACGGTCAGCGACCGGGTCAACGCCTTGCGCGCGCAACTCGTCATTCCCGCCGACAAGCTGCGCGCCGTCATGGACGCGGCCATCCGAGCGGGCCGCGAACGCACCTTGCAGTACATCGCCCTGCCCGAAGGCGAGGATTTCGTGCTGGAATTCGTCACCGACAAACCGTGGAGCGGCTACAACTGGTACAAGGGCAACTACCAGAGCGTGATCCAGATCAATACCGACTTGCCCGTGTATATCGACCGCGCGGTTGATCTCGGCTGCCACGAAGCGTATCCCGGTCACCACGTCTACAACGTGCTGCTCGAGCGCGACCTGGTGCGCGGCAAGGGCTGGATGGAATACTGCATCTATCCGCTGTACTCGCCGCAATCGTTGATCGCCGAAGGCACGGCCAATTACGGCATCGAACTGAGTTTTACCGATGCAGAACGGCTGGCATTCGAACAGCAGGTGCTGTACCCGCTGGCCGGCCTCGATCCTGCGCTGGCGCCCCGCTACGCACAGCTGAACCAGTTGCTGGCCAAGCTAGGCTACGCCGACAACGACATTGCGCGCCAGTACCTCGAAGGCAGCCTGACCCGCGAAGAAGCGCTGGAATGGCTGGTCAACGTGCGCCTGTACCCGGCCGAAAAATCCGCGCAGCGCCTGCAGTTCTACGACGCCATGGGTGCCTATGTGATTAATTACAACCTGGGCCAGGACATGGCGAAAGCCTATGTCGAGCGCCAGGGCGCGACGCGCGCCGAGCACTGGGCCGCCTTCTGCGACCTGATGTCGTCGCCGCGCGTGCCCAGCCATTTGCAGGCATAAGCCTTACTTCGGCGGCAGCCAGTACAGCGGCAAGGCCACGGCCAGGCACGCCAGCCCCGCCAGCAGCATGGCCAGCTGAAAACCGGCTGCCAGGGCGGCAACCTGCCCCGCCCGCTCCAGCAAAGCGGCGGCGCGCAAGCTCATCACGCTGCCCAACACGGCCACGCCCAAGGTCATGCCCGCCTGGCGCAAGGCATTCATGATGGCCGAAGCCATGGCGGCTTGCTCGCCGCGCACGGATGCCATCACCAGCAAACCGGTGGCCGGCACGGCCAGGCCCATCGCCAGGCCCAGCAGGCCGAACAGGCTGCCGACGATGGCGTAGGGCGTCCGCGGCGCCAAGGTCGCCGTCGCCAGCAGCACCAGGCCCGCCAGCACATAGCCGCCCAGCATCATTCGCCGCAGCGACAAGTGGCGGCTGAGGCGGCCGAAGCAGAGGGAAACGACGCCCATGGCCGCGAACTGCGGCAACATGCGCCAGCCGCTGGCGCCCGCCGGCCAACCCTGGATTTGCTGCAGGTACAGCGAGAAAAAGAACAGGCTGCTGTAGCAGGCAAACCCCAGCACCAGCGACGCCAGGTTGATCAACGCAAAGGTCCGGTCGCAAAACAGCCGCAACGGCAACAGGGGACGTGGCGCGCGCGCTTCGACAGCCAGGAAGGCGACGAAGGCCAGCAGCGCCACGCCCAGCGATGACCAGGCAGCCATGCCGCCCGGTCCGTTCACCTCGCCCAGCGCGATCAAGCCGTAGGTGAGCGCACCGAGCCAGACGATGCTGAGCACCTGTCCCGTCTGGTCCAGCGCCGCCTGTTCCCGGTAATGGCGTTCCGTCATGCCCCAGGCGCCCAGCAGCATGGCCAGCACTCCCAGCGGCAGGTTGATCAGGAAGATGCTTTGCCAGCCCGTGGCCTCCAGCAGCATGCCGCCCAGCAGGGGCCCCAGGGTCAGCGCCAGCGCGCTGAAGGCCGACCAGCCGCCGATCACGTGCGCCCGTTCGCGCGGGTCGGGAAACGCGTGGCTCAGTATCGGCATGGCGCCCGGAATCAGCAAGGCGCCCGCGACGCCCTGCACGGCCCGCCCCGCCAGCAGCAGCGGCAGGCCGGCGGCCAGCGCGCACAGCAGCGAACCGGCCGTAAACAGGGCCACGCCCAGCAGCCAGATGCGCTTGTGCCCATGCCGGTCGCCCAGCGGACCGGCCGACAGCATGCAGGCCGACAGGCACAGCGCATAGGCGTTGACCACCCACTGCAAACCCGCCATATCCGTCGCCAGCGCCGTTTGCAGGGTGGGCAAAGCCACGTTGACGATGCTGATGTCGAGCGAGGCGAGAAAGGTGCCCAGGTAGACGGCGGCCACCAGGGCCGCGCGGCGATAGCGCTGCATGGCGTGTCTCCAATTCATGAGTTCGCCTTCATCATAATCATCGACTGACCGTCAGTCAATTAAAAACTATAGCCTTGCATGGCGGGTGCTTGGGCGACGCCCGCGCTTCACTTATACTGGGTGCATGACCACGACACGACACGCCAACCTCGCCCTGCCCGATGCCGCCGCCGCGCCGGCCCCCGTTCGCCCGCGCACCAAGCCTGCCGAAGTGCGCCTCGATGAATTGATGGCCGCCGCCGAGCGCCTGTTTCTCGACAAGGGTGTGGAAGCGACCACCGTCAGCGACATCACCACCCTGGCCGGCGTGGCGAAAGGCACGTTCTATCACTATTTTCCGTCCAAGCACGAGATGCTGGCGGCGCTGGCCGGACGCTATACGCAGCACTTCCTGGCCAGCCTGGAAACGGCCGTCGACCTGTGCATGCCCGGCGACTGGGAAGGCCGGCTGCGCGCGTGGGTGCAGGCGAATGTGGCCACTTACCTGCACACCTGGCAATTGCACGACATCGTCTACACGAGCCACCGGCGCAGCATCGGCATCGATTCCGCGGACAATCCCGACAAGAATGCCATCCTGGCCCAGTTGGGCGCCATCCTGGCGGGCGGCGCGGCGGCCGGCACCTGGCCTTTGCCGCAGCCACGCCTGGCGGCCCTGATGATTTACTCGGCCGTGCATGGCGTGACGGACGACGCCATCGCCGCACAGTTACAGGACAGCAGCGCCTTCGCCGCCGACGTGGCCGACGCCTGCCTGCGCATGCTGGGCCGCTGACGGCGCGCAGCGATGTGAACCACTCCTGCGCGGCATCAAGCCACGGCGCCTGGCGTCATCCATACTGTATCGATTGGAGACACAGGCAATGAACCGGATTCTTTTCCGCATCCCCGCCCTGCTGCTGGCCCTGGCCTGCCTTGCAGCCTTCCTGCCGCCGGCACTGGCCCGCGATGCCGCCGTCGCGCCCGCCCTCAGCGCGCGCCAGCAGGCGCTGATGGCGACCGTCACGGGCAGCGCCGCCCATCCGCGCATCCTGCAGGTGCGCCTCGATGAACTGCATCCGACCCAGCCGGCCATCGGCTACGACCAGGTGTACTACAAGCTGGGACGCTATGCGGCCGAAGAAAAACATATCGCCGACATCGCCAAGCCAAAGAAATTCGCCGACCTGTGCGAAGCCAATGGCCAGGGCGACGTCTTGCCCGGCACGGCCAATGTCGCCGGCGCCACCCTGGCTACGCCACCGCCCGGCTACCGCTGCAAGGCGGCCGTGGGCAGCCGTCCCGACGACATGAAGACTGTCGTCATCGGCCCGCGCGGCACCTTGTACCTGACCGATGGCCACCACACGTTTTCAACTTTCTGGGATGCCGATGGCGGGCGCAACCACCAACTCAAGGTGTGGGTCAAGGTCAGCGATAATTTCAGCGCGCTGGGCGAAACGGCCTTCTGGGCCCGCATGCACGCGGAAAACAAGGTATGGCTGAAAAACGGCCGGAACCAGGCCATCACGCCGCAGCAGTTGCCGTCCGCCATCGGCCTCGCATCCCTGGGCGACGATCCCTACCGCTCGCTCGTCTACTTTACGCGCGGGATCGGCTACCAGCCGCCCGACCAGGCCACGGAATTTCTCGAATTCTACTGGGCCGACTGGCTGCGCCGCAAACCGGCGCTGGACCTGGCGCGTGTCGACCTGCTTGATCCCGCCGTGTATGCCAGCACCATCCTGCTGGCGGCGCAGGCGATGGTGGCGCTGCAACCGGCGGAGCCCGTCAGCGGCGGCAAGCGCGCGGCGGACCTTGGCGCGCTGCGCGAAGTCGACCATGCAGCGTTCGACGAACTGACCGAAGACAAGGGCAAGCTGGGCTACGCCATCGACTACCGCAAGTCGCTGCTGCGTCGGTAACATCCAGGCGTGTCATCATCCTGACATCTGCGCCCGCTAGCATGTCGGCACTTTTCAGGCCGACATCACGGGACACCATGTACAAGCACAGCATCCGCCGCAGCACCTTATCGATTGCCATCGCCCTCGCACTGGGCGCCAGCCTGGCCGCCTGTGGCGGCACAGACTATCGCGACACCACGGCGCCCGTCGCCCCGGTGGACCCCGTCACCCCGGCACGCACCCTGAACGTGGTAGCGGCCACCGGCAAGGCCGTGGCGAATGCTTCCGTCTCCGTGCTCGACGCCGGCAAGAATGTCGTCGGCAGCGGCACCACGGACGCGACAGGCAAAGTGGCCATCACCCTGGCTGCCGCGGCGAAGGCGCCCTTCCTCGTCTCCGTCACGCCGGCAGGCGGCACCACCCTGTACGCGCTGTCGCTGAAGGAAAGCGCCGTCAACCTGACGCCGCTCACCTCCGTCATCGCCATGCAGCTGCTGGGCAGCATCCCCTCGAGCGCGTCTCCCGCCAGCCTGGCCGCCATCGATGCGGCCAGGCTGCAAACGGCGCAGACGCAGCTGGGCACGGCCCTGGCGGCGCCCCTGCAAACCCTGGGCATGGCGGCCAACTACGACTTCGTCAATGGCGCCCTGACGCCGAACAGCAAGGACCCGGCCGACGTCCTGCTCGACAACCTGCAGGTGAAACAGAGCGGCACGGATATCGACATCGTCAATGCCAGCGGCAGCATCGTCGCGCAGATCATCGATGGCGGCGCGCCTATGGCCACCGGCAAGAGCGTGCTGGAAACGCCGCCCGTGCTCGGCGCGCGCCAGCAAGTGCTGGCCGCCACGGCCCCCGGCACCGATGCGGCGCCCGTCTTCCTGCAAGTGTCGCTCGACGAACTGCATCCCACGCAGCCAGCCGTCGGCTACGACCAGATCTATTACAAGCTGGGCCGCTACGGCGCGGAAGACCTGGTCATGGCCAAGACCAACAAGCCGAAGAAATTCGCCGAACTGTGCGAAGCCAACGGCCAGGACGACGTGGTGAGCAAGACGGCCAACGTGGCCGGCGCCACCCTGAGCAATCCACCGGCCACGTTCCAGTGCAAGTCCGCCGTGGGCACCAAGCCGGGCGACATGAAGACGGTCGTCATCGGTCCGAACGGCACCCTGTACCTGACGGACGGCCACCACACGTTCAGCGCCTTCCGGGATGCCGACAATGGCCAGAACCTGCAGTTGAAAGTCTGGGTCAAGGTGACGGACAATTTCAGCAAGCTCAGTGAATACGATTTCTGGGCGCAGATGAAGAAGGTCAACAAGGTCTGGCTGAAGGATGGCGGCAACAAGGCCATCGCCACCAGCCAGCTGCCCGCGTCCATCGGTTTGAAGTCGCTGGGCAACGACCCGTACCGCTCGCTCGTCTACTTCACCCGCGACGCCGGCTACGTGGTGCCGTCGACGGCCACGGAATTCCTCGAATTCTACTGGGCCGACTGGCTGCGCACGCAACCCGGCATCGACCTGGCCAAGACGGACACGCGCGACGTTGCCAGCTACATGGCCACCATCAAGAGCGCATCGACGGCGATGGCGGGCCTGAAGGCGAACGATATCGTCAGCCGCGGCGTGACGGCGCAAACCCTGGGCTGGACAGGCGTCTTCAGTCAGACGGCGCTGGATGACCTGGTCACGCCGACGGGCAAGCTGAGCTATGCCGTCGCGTATAAAAAATCGCTGGCCAAGTAAGCGCGGCGCAAACGACAACGGCCCGCCTGTCAGCTGACAGGCGGGCCGTTTTCATGGGCAACGTCGCTTACGCGATGCGTTCACCATTTTCCGGATCGAACAGGGCCGCTTTCGACAGGTTGAACGACAGCTGCATCGTCTGTCCTGGCAGCACGGCTTCGCGCGGATGCGTGCGGCAAGTCACGGCGGCGCCGTTCAGGCGCGTCGTCAGCAGGGTATCCGGGCCGGTCGGCTCGACCAGGTCAATCAGGCAACCCAGTTCCTGGCCCACGTCGCCGTGCGCGCTGCTCATGTCCGTGATCTGCTCCGGGCGCACGCCCAGGATCACGTCGCGGCCCGCATAGCTGCGCAGCTTGTCGGTGGCGAACGGCAGGGCCAGGCGCATGCTCTTGCCTGCGTTCTCGATGGCGACAAACACCTCATTGCCTTCGATGACAGGCTTGACGGTGATGAAGTTCATCGATGGCGAGCCGATGAAGCCGGCCACGAACAGATTCGCCGGATTGTCGTAGATTTCCTGCGGCGTGCCCAGTTGCTGCACCACTCCATCCTTCATGACGGCGATCAAATCGCCCATGGTCATCGCCTCGATCTGGTCATGCGTGACGTAGACGATGGTGGCCTTCAGGCGCTGGTGCAGCAGCTTGATCTCGGCGCGCATTTCCACGCGCAGCTTGGCGTCCAGGTTCGACAGCGGTTCATCGAACAGGAACAGCGACGGCTTGCGCGAAATGGCGCGGCCCATGGCGACCCGCTGACGCTGGCCGCCCGACAGCTGCGCAGGGCGGCGGTCCAGCAAATGCGTGATCTGCAGGGTTTCGGCGACGCGGGCGACGATTTCCTCCTGCTCCGCCTTCGGCACTTTTTTCACGTTCAAGCCGAACGCGATGTTTTCGCGCACCGTCATCGACGGGTACAGCGCGTAGGACTGGAACACCATGGCGATGTCGCGGTCCTTCGGCGGCAGGTCGTTGACCACCTTGCCGTCGATGAGGATTTCGCCGGAAGTGACGCTTTCCAGGCCGGCCACCATATTGAGCAAGGTCGACTTGCCGGAGCCGGAGCCGCCGACGAGGATCAGGAACTGGCCATCCTTGATCTCGATGTCGATGCCCTTGAGGACTTCGACGCCATTCGTGTACACCTTGCGGATGCTGCGTATCGATAAACTGGACATATTCTTTCCTTAACCTTTGACTGCGCCTGCGGTCAGACCGCGCACAAAATAACGGCCTGCGACCAGATAGACCAGCAGGGTCGGCAGCGCGGCAATCACCGCGGCCGCCATGTTGACGTTGTATTCCTTCACGCCCGTGGACGTGTTGACCAGGTTGTTCAAGCCCACCGTGATCGGTTGCGAATCGCCGCTGGCGAAGACGATACCGAACAGGAAGTCGTTCCAGATCTGCGTGAATTGCCAGATGATGCAGACGACGAAAATCGGACCCGAAATCGGCAGCACGATCTTGCGGAAGATCAAGAAGAAGCCGGCGCCGTCGATGCGGGCCGCCTTGATCAATTCTTCCGGCACGCCGATATAGTAGTTACGGAAGAACAGGGTCGTGAACGCCGTGCCATACACCACGTGGACGAAGACCAGGCCGGTAGTGGTGTTGGCCAGGCCGAATTCGCCCAGCAGGCGCGCCATCGGCAGGATCACCACCTGGAACGGAATGAAGCAGCCCACCAGCAAGGCGGCAAACAGGATTTCCGAACCGCGGAAGCGCCAGTGCGCGAACACGTAGCCGTTGAAGGCGCCCAGGAAGGTCGAGATCAGCACGGCGGGAATCACCATCTTGATCGAGTTCCAGAAGAACGGCTGCATGCCGTCGCAGGTGACGCCCGTGCAGGCCGAGGACCAGGCCTTGGACCAGGAGTCGAACTGCCACACGTGCGGCAGTGCCAGCAGGTTGCCGCTGCGGATCTCGTCGAGCGACTTGAACGACGTCGACAGGGTCACGTACAGGGGCACGATGTAGTACACCGCAAACAGGATCAGCAGCAGATATACAACCACCCGTCCGAGGGTGAGGCGATTATTGCGTGTAGGTGTCATCTCATCGCCTTTGCGCTGCGCGTTTCCAGGTACATCAGCGGCACGAGCACGGCCACGATGGTGGCCAGCATCATCATTGCCGATGCCGAGCCCAGGCCCAGCTGGCCGCGGGTGAAGGAAAACTGGTACATGAAGATGGCCGGCACGGACGACGAATTGCCAGGTCCGCCAGCCGTCAGTGCGATGACCAGATCGAAGCTCTTGATGGCGATATGCGCGAGGATCAGCAGCACGCTGAAGAACACGGGACGCATGGCGGGAATCACGATGCGCCAGTAGATCGTCGGCAGGGATGCGCCATCGACTTGCGCCGCCTTGATGATTTCATCATCGATGCCGCGCAGGCCGGCCAGGAACAGGGCCATGACGAAGCCCGACGATTGCCACACGCCGGCGATCACCACCGTGTAGATGGCCATGTCGGAATTGACCAGCCAGTCGAAGGTAAACGAGGTCCAGCCCCAGTCGTGCATGACCTTTTCCAGGCCCAGGCTGGGATTGAGCATCCATTTCCACGCCGTGCCGGTGACGATGAAGGACAGCGCCATCGGATACAGGTAGATGGCGCGCAGCGCACCTTCGGCGCGGATTTTCTGGTCCAGCAGGATGGCCAGGAACAGGCCGATGGCGATGCTGCAACCGATGAACAGGACACCGAAGATGCCGAGGTTCTTGAGCGAGGTCCACCAGCGCTCGTTGTCGAACAGCTCGACGTATTGCACCAGGCCGGCGAACTCGTAGTTCGGCATCAGCCGCGATTCGGTCAGCGACAGCCAACCGGTCAAAAAGATAAAACCATAGACGAATACCAAGCTGGCGATGAGCGTGGGGCCCAGCACCATCTGCGGTATCCATCGGTCGAATTGCTTGCGTATGGACATAGGACAGCCGTAGAAGTAGAACTGCGTGTGGCGCCGGCCTGGACGAATGCCAGGGCGGACGCCTGCGATGCATGCGATGCAGAGGGTGCCGGCGGGAGTGCCGGCGCCGTCGTGATTACTTCACTTTTGCCGCTTTGGCCAATGCAGCAACCGCGTCTTTCGAGCTCATGTTGGTGTTCATGAACTTGGCGATGACGTCGGTCACGGCGCCTTGCGTGGCCGAAGCCAGCGCCATGCCGTGGGCGAACGATGGCACCAGGCCGCCGTTCTTGTTGGTGGCGTCCATGTCTTCCATCGATTTCAGGGCGCAAGCGTCAAACTTGTCCTTGGAAACGCCGGAACGCACGGGGATGGAACCCTTGTTCAGGTTGAAGATCGACTGGAACTTCGGATTCATGATGGCGTTGGCCAGGGCGATCTGCCCTTTCTTCGCATTCGCATCCTTTTGCGTGAACATGGCAAACGAATCGATGTTGAAGGTGTAGGCCTTGTCCGTGCCAGGAGCGGCCACGCACAGGTAGTCCTTGCCCGGCACCTTGCCGGCTGCCGTGAACTCGCCCTTGGCCCAGTCGCCCATGAACTGGAAGCCGGCCTTGTTGTTGATGACCATGGCGGTGGCCAGGTTCCAGTCGCGGCCTGCCGCATCCTTGTCGATGTAGGTCTTCACCTTGCCCAGGGTGTCGAACACCTTGAGCATGGTCGGGCCGGTCAATTCCTTCTGGTCCAGCTTGAGGATGGCCTTCTTGTAGAATTCCGTGCCGCCCACGCCCAGCGCGACGGATTCAAACACGGTGGCGTCCTGCCATGGCTGGCCGCCGTGGGCGATTGCGATGCCGCCCGATTTCTTGATTTTCTCGGCCGCGTCGAAGAATGCATCCCAGGTGGTCGGGGTGGTGGCCACGCCGGCTTTTTTCAGCACTTCCGGGTTGACCCACATCCAGTTGACGCGGTGGACGTTGACGGGAGCGGCAACGTAGTGGCCCTTGTATTTCATGATGTCGGCGACGACTTTCGGCAGCACGGCATCCCATTTGCCTGGAATGGCGGCATCATCGATATTGGCCAGCACGCCTTCCGCGCCCCACTCCTGGATCGACGGGCCCTTGATCTGCGCGGCCGTTGGCGGGTTGCCGGAAATGACACGGGTTTTCAGCGCGGTCGCGGCGTTTTCGCCAGCGCCACCGGCCACGGCGAAGTCTTTCCAGCCGAAGCCGCTTTCCTTCACGATTTGCTGCAACTGGCCCACGGATTTCGCTTCGCCGCCGGAGGTCCAGTAGTGCAACACTTCCACGTCGGTCGCAAAGGCGCTGCCGGCAAATGCCAAGGTGGTCAACGCGGCCAGTTGGGTAATCTTGAATTTCAGTTTCATCTCCACATTCCTTTTTTGATCAAGCTTTTAGGGGGCTTCGGCATACGGGGGCCGAAAAAGGTGAAATCTGCGCCTGTACCGGCGCTCTTGTGCTCAGACCCGCTTGCAAACGGGCATCATCTTCAGTGAAAAGACGGCGCCGTGATCCATGAAACGACTACATTGCATTTATATCACGGGACGGCGCCAAAAACGCATCCGCGAAGGATGCGCCAGGTTGATCTGCATTACAAACATAAACACTGAACAAAACCGTCGCGAGCGGCAGTGATTTGTGGCTAAGAAGCGCAACCGTGCTAGAGCACGGTGAGCATCGCAGGCCGCAAAGCGCGCCGCGCAGCAGGTTTGGTTCGGTGTTTAGAACCAAGTTTCTACCTGGAAACCATACGAGGTGCCGCTGGTATTGTTGTTGTAGATCGGGCCACCGTTGTTCGACGCATTGACCGAGGCGGTGGCCGCATCGTTCCATTTGCCGTAGGTCACGAAAGCGCGCAGTTCAGGACGCGACCACAGGCCAGGACCGGCCGAGATCGTCGGCGCGATGGTCAGCTTGGTCAGGCGCTTGGCCGGCAGGCCGCCCGCTTGCGTCACGCGGTCCGTGCCCAGTTCGCCCACCAGCTTGAAGTTGTCGGTGAACGCGTACACAGGGCGCACGCCAACCGAGGTCCAGGTCGACGAACCGTTGGCGTTCGACTCGTCTTTTTGCCACAGGGCGACGAATTCCATGCCGAAGTTGGCCATCGGCTGGATCGCCATGTCATTGAAGATACGCGTGCGCTTGACGTCCGAACCGAAACTGGTGTCGCCCGAAGCGCCGAACTGCGCGCCCTTGCCCGTGCCGGGACCGACGCCGTACTGCACGCCGAAGGTGTTGCCGCCGCCAAACACTTTACCTTGACGGTGGAAGGCCGACAGCTGCCAGCCATTGTGTTTCTTGCCGTACAAGTCGTTGTCCTTGCCTTCACCGATGATGTAGGTCGCGGCCAGGTCCAGCGTGCCGTTTTCATTGACGGGAATCTCGCCGTAGATGAAGTTCTGGCGTACGGCCGAACGGGTGCCGAGCAAGGCGCCCGGCTTGCCGCTGATCGTACCTAGGCTGTCATCGAACTTGTTGAAATCGTTGTCCTTGAAGAAGGCATACGAGAATTTACCCGGGCCAGCAGGAATGCGGTCCAGGCCGGCGCCCGTGCCGTTCATATTGATGTATTGCAAGTCCAACATGTGGATGTCAGGACGGTAGTAGAAGCGTTTACCGATCCAGGCCGTGCCGCCGTTCAGGAAATCGAGTCCCTGCGCTTCGACGTAGGCCTTGACGATGCCCAGCTTGTTGTCGCCGAAATCCGAGTTTGGCGCATAAGCATTGACCCAGATGGTGGCCAGGTAGTTCACGCCGCCGGACTTGGCGATGGACTTGGTGTAGCCGAATTCCGTGTAGGCGTCGCACTCATTGCCCAGACGGTATTTCATGGTATTGCCACCCAGGCCGAAGCAGCCTTGCGAACCGCCGTCGCCCGACGTATTGCTGCCGGCGCCGGCGCGCAGGTAGCCGTGGAAGCCTTCGGAGTCGGATGGGTACATCGGGTCGGCGGCAGCGGAACCGCTGGCGATGGCTAAGACGATGGCAGCTGGCAGCGTTTTCAACACGGCCTTCAACATGGTGCGATGCAGCATGGTAAGTCTCCTCAGTAATTTATTTTTTATCTAGTCATTCGTGGCCGAATGTACTGGCCAGAATTCTTTCCAGCAGGGACATAGTAACTATACTACGAACAAATATCAACATATTATGTTGTAATCCTACGACTACTCTGCGACACTTTATTTGCGTACCGACAGGCGCGTTGACTGCCCTGTTTTTTCTGCCGGCGCCGCCCGTTTCCGGCACTGCGGACAAGCATTTATGCAGGCGTCCCGCATTTTTCGGCACGCGACACGTATACGAATTAAAATCCTTGGTTTTTGCCATAACGACAGTGCGCCGCCAAGACAGCGCACGCAGACGAGACTAGGCACCGCCATGAAAATAGATGAAAAAATGGAAGTAGCAGGCAGCGATCCGGCGGAGCGTTTCAGTGAGGGGCCACGCTTGCTGGCCGACATCGGCGGCACCAACGCCCGCTTCGTGCTCGAAACGCGCCAGGGCCACCTGGAAGCGGTCGCCGTGCTGCCCTGCGACGACTACGCTTCGCTGCTCGACGCCATCACCGCCTATATGGATAGCAGCGAGGCGCGCGCCGCCGGCTCGGCGCGCGTGCGCCATGCGGCCATCGCCATCGCAAATCCCATCGACGACGACAATATCCGCATGATGAACCATCACTGGTTCTTCTCGATCGAGGCCATGCGCGCTACGCTGGGCCTCGACACCCTGCTGGTGGTGAATGACTTCACGGCGCTGGCCATGGCCCTGCCCTATCTGCGGCCCGACCAGCGCCTGCAGATCGGCGGCGGCATGGCGCGTGCCGACAGCGTCATCGGCCTGCTCGGTTCGGGCACGGGCCTGGGCGTGTCGGGCATGATCCCCGCCGAAGACCGCTGGATCGCGCTGGGCAGCGAAGGGGGCCACGTCAGCTTCGCGCCCTGCGACCAGCGCGAGATGGACGTGCTGTCCTTCGCCTGGCGCGAACTGTCGCACGTCTCGGCCGAACGCCTCGCTTCCGGGCGCGGCCTGGAACTGATCTACCGCGCCCTGTCCGAGCGCGCCGGCAAGCCCGATGCGCTGCCGCTGCTGGCCGCCGAAATCACCAGCCGCGCCCTGAACAATGAATGCGACGTGTGCCTCGAAGCGGTGGACTGCTTCTGCGCCATCCTCGGCTCCATCGCCGGCAATGTGGCCATGACCCTGGGCGCGCTGGGCGGCATCTATATAGGCGGGGGCATCGTGCCGCGCCTGGGGCCCCTGTTTGAACAGTCGCAGTTCCGCGCCCGCTTCGAGCAAAAGGGCCGCCTGAACGAATACCTCGCGCAGATTCCCACCTTTCTGATCACGGCCGAACTGCCGACTTTCCTCGGCATCGCCGCCATCCTCGCGCAAAAGCTCAAGCGCGCCCACTCCGGCGCGCCCGTGCTCGAATCCGTGCGCCAGGCGCGCGGCAGGATGAGCCCCTCGGAGTGCAAGGTGGCCGACTGGGTCTTGAAGGAGCCGAACGCCATGCTGACCCTGCCGATTGCCGAAATCGCCCAGCGCGTCGGCGTGAGCCAGCCGACCGTGATGCGCTTTTGCCGCTCGATCGGCGTACAGGGCCTGGCCGACTTCAAATTGAAGCTGGCGTCCGGCCTGACGGGCGGCGCCATCACGGTGGCCCACTGCCACGTGGAGATCTCGGATTCCGACGCCGAACTGGCGCGCAAGGTGCTGGGCAATAACGCCTCGGCCGCGCTGGCCCTGCGCGACATGCTCGACGTCAAAGCGCTGACGGCCGCCATCGAACTGCTGCGCGGCGCGCAGCGCGTGGAATTGCTGGCAGTGGGCAGCGCCCGCGTGGTGGCCGACGACATGCAGCACAAATTGCTCAACCTGGGCATCGTCAGCAGCTTCTTTGCCGACCCGCAGGCGCAGGAAATGAGCGCCGCCATGCTGAAACCAGGCGACGTGGCGCTGGTCATTTCCCGTTCCGGCGCCCTGCCCGACCTGCTGCGCACCGTCAAGGTGGCGCAGGGCTGCGGCGCGCGCGTGCTGGCGATCACGGCCAGCGGCTCTCCGCTGGCCAAGCTGGCCGACGTGCTGCTGACCTTGAACCACCCGGAAGGCAACCTCAATTTCGTGCCCATGATCGTGCGCCTGCTGCAGCTGATGATGCTCGATATCCTGTCCGTGGGATTGGCGCGGCGCGACACGGCGCAGCGCACCAGCGCCGCCGAACTGGAAGAGGGGCAATTGCATGGCATGCGCATCAGCGGCAAGCTGAAATTCGGTGGCCACCTCGAATAAGGCGGCGCACGCCGCCCCCACCTCCTCCGACGCCGCCAGCGGCGCCACCGTGCACGACGTGGCGCGCGTGGCCGGCGTGTCGGCCATGACGGTGTCGCGCGTGATCAACGGGCGCGCCAGCGTCAGCGCGGCCACGCGCGACAAGGTCGAGGCGGCGATCGCCAGCCTGCACTACCAGCCCAACCTTGCGGCCAGGGCGGCGCGCACGGGCACCCTGCGCATCGGCCTGTTGTACAGCAATCCGAGTGCGGCCTTCCTCAGCGAATTTTTAGTTGGCGCCATGGATCAATGCCGCCAGGGCGGCGGCCAGTTGCTGCTGGAACGCTGCGAAGACCTGGACAGCCAGCGCGCCGGCATCGATTGCCTGGTGGCGGCCGGCGTGGACGGCATCCTCGTGCCGCCGCCCCTCTGCGATTCGCCGGAAGTGCTGGCGCAATTGAACCGGATGGGCATCCCGGCCATCGCCGTGGCCACGGCGCGCCCCTCGCCCGGCGTTTCGGCCGTACGCATCGACGATTACGAGGGCGCGCTGGCCATGACGCGCCATTTGCTCGCGCTGGGCCACCGCGACATCGGCTTCATCGAGGGCGATCCGGCGCACACGCCCGCCCTGCTGCGCCGCCAGGCTTTCGAGGACGCCATGCGGGAAGCGGGTTTGCGGGTAGCGCCGCACAGGGTGGCGCAAGGTTACTTTACGTATCGTTCGGGTCTCGACGCGGCGCGCCAGCTGCTGGCGCAAGCGCCGCATCCCAGCGCCATCTTCGCCAGCAACGACGACATGGCCGCCGCCACCCTGGCCGTGGCGCACGGCATGGGCTTGCAGGTACCGACGGAATTGAGCGTGTGCGGCTTCGACGACACGCCCGTCGCCACCACGGTCTGGCCCGAGCTGAGCACCATCCACCAGCCCATCGCCGACATGGCGCGCGCCGCCGTCAATCTCGTCATCGACGAAATCCGCCAACGCCGCGCCGGAGAAACGGCGCCCGCCACGCATCATTTGATGGCGTTCACCTTGATGGCGCGGGCGTCGACGGGGGAATGTGCTCCGGTCGGGCACATTCCGGGCGCGAAGTGACTGCCCCCACCAACCCGTCGAGCGCCACTTAGCGCACCACAGTGCGCTGCACCAGCGACTCCACCAGTTCCACCGAAGGGGGCGCGCCACCGGCCGCCAGGCAGGCGCCCGCGCCCGCCGCGACGGCAAAGCGCAAATGCTGGCCGCCATCGGCCTCGGGCCGGTACATCAGGCTGTACAGCAAGCCACCGATGCTGGCGTCGCCCGCCCCCACCGAATCGACCACCTCGATGACGGGCGGCGCCGCCTGCCATGTCTGCTCGCCCCGATACAGCGCCGCGCCTTGCGCGCCGCGCGTATACAAATACGTAGCTTGCAGATTCCAGCTGCGCAGCATGGCAAACGCGCCATCGATGTCGTCATGGCGGAACAGGCCCGCCAGGTCTTCGTCCGACACTTTGATCACGTCGGCCAGCTGCGTCATGCGGCGCAAGGTGGCGTCGTAGCGTTCATCCATCATGATGCGGAAATTCGGGTCGTAGCTGATCTTCACGCCAGCCGCCTTCAGTTCCTGCGCCAGCGCCACCAACTTGCCCGCCAGCGGTTCGCGCGCCAGGCTGATGCCGCCGAAATGCACCCATTGCGCCCCCTGCATCCAGCCGGCCGGCAAGAGCGACGCGTCGAAATGCAGGTCGGCGCTGTCGTCGCCGATGAAGTAATACGTAGGCGGATGCAGTTCATGCACGATGGCCAGCAACGGCGACTTCGCATGGCGCTGCAGGAAGCGCATGTCCAGGCCCGCCACGTCGGTCGCCTGCGCCAGAGCGTCGCCGAAGACGTCCAGGCTGACGCCGCCCGCAAAGGCGCTGGGCACGCCCAGGCGCGCCATCACGCGCGCCACGTTCCAGGTCGAACCGCCCACCTGGCTGTTCCAGGAGTCCGCGCCCGTGCGCAGCATGTCCGTCAGCGCTTCTCCGGCCGACACAAAGCGTGGGAAATTGGCGGCGCTCATGCGGCACCGCCGATCACGTTCAGCACTTCATAGCAGGCGCCCATGGTGTGGTAATCGGTCTTGCCGGCCGGGCTTTTCTCGTTGCTGATTTTTTGATTTTCAGGCGTCAGGATGCGGTACCAGGCGCCGTGTTCATGGTCGACGAAGTGCGTCCAGCTGTAGTCCCAGATCTTGTCGTAGCTATGCCAGTAAGCCTCGTCGCCCGTGCGCACGGCCAGCACGGCGGCCGCCGCGAAGCTTTCCGCCTGCACCCAGAAGTATTTGTCGCCGTCGCAGATCTCGTCCTGCGGGCCGAAACCGTAGTGGATGCCGCCATGTTCGCCATCCCAGGCCTTGGCCAGCGCCGTGTCGTACAGGGCGCGCGCACGCGGCAGCAGCCAGTCCGATGGGCCGGCCATGAACCGGCTGTGGCGCTCCATGATCAGCAGCAGCTTGGCCCATTCCGTGAAATGGCCGGGCTGGTAGCCCCACGGACGGAAGATATTGCTCTTGTCGTGCAGGTTGTAGTCCCAGTCGATAGACCAGTCGGGCTTGTAGTGCTCCCAGATCATGCCGTTCGCCAGGCCCGCCTGACGCACCGTGATGTTGTGCGCCAGGGTTTCGGCGCGGTGCAGATATCTCGCTTCGCCCGTCGCCTCGAACGCTGCCAGCATGGCTTCGCAGGCGTGCATATTGGCGTTCTGGCCCCGGTAGCCGTCCAGGATGGACCAGTCGGCGCTGGCCACGTCTGCATACAGGCCGTGTTCGGGCAGCCAGAAGCGCTGTTCCATCAATTCGAAGGTCTCGTCCAGATACGCGCGCGCTTCCGTCACGCCCGCCTGCAAGGCGTGCGCATAGGCCAGCAGCACGAAAGCCAGGCCGTAGCAGTGATTGGCGCCGTCTTCCACCGTCTTGACACCGTCTTTCCACGACAGTTGCCAGGCATAGCCGCCCGTGGCCGGGTCGCGATGCACGTCGCGCAGGAAGGCCACACCGTGGCGCAGGGCAGCCTGGTAATCGTCGCCGCCGAAGTGGCGGTACGCCATGGCGTAATTGAAGATGAAGCGCGTGCTGCTGACCAGATGGCGCGTGCTGGCGTCATACACCGTGCCGTCATCGAGGAAGAAGTGATAGAAGCCGCCGCTCGGGTCAAACGCGCGCGGGTGATAAAAGTGCATCGTGTGCTGGATATGCTTTTCGAGCATGTCCCTGGAGCGGAAATCGGGATTCATGGGTCTCTCATGATATTGTTATCGATAACAATGATGATAGCATGCCGTCCCCGCGCCGTCATGCCCGCTCAGGGAGTCTTGGCCAGCCTGAGTTTTTCGCGCCACAGGGCCGCTTGCGCGGGGTCGGCCGCCTGTTCCAGCTCGCCCCTATCGTACACCTTGACCAGCCGTTCGATGGCTTCCAGGTCGCCCTGCTTCGCCGCCAGCAGGTACAGCGCGAAGGGCTTGGGCGCCGGCCCTTGCCGGGTCGGGCCGCCCCGGCCCTGCTCCAGCAGCCGCGCGAAACCCGTCTGGCCGGGCGGACTTTTGGCGATGGCGGCCATTTCATACCAGCCCAGGGCCGCCTCGTCGCTCTGCGGCGCGCCCTGCCCCACTTCATACGAGTACGCCACATTGTTCAAACCGGAGGGATCGAGCGCCTTGGCCGCCCGCATGTACCAGGTGAATGCCTGCTTGCGCTGCGCCTCGTCCTGCGCCGTCATCATCAGGCGGTAGCCGATTTCATTGTAGGCGGGGATGAAGCCGTTTTCCGCATAGAACTTCAGCCAGTGCAGCGCGTGCGCCTGTTCTTCCGGGCTGCTGCGGATATTTTCATAGTGCATGGCCAGCGTGAAGTTGGCCAGCTCCACGCCTTGCGCGGCGCCCTTGCGCGACCAGTATTCGCCCAGCTTGCGGTCGATGGCCATGCCCTGCCCCAGCGTGTAGGCCACACCCAGGAAAGCCTGCGCCGGGCCATAGCCGCCTGCGGCCGATTTCCGCATCCACGCCAGGCCGGCGTCGACGTCGCGCGGCGTGCCTTCGCCGCCGTGCAGCATCTGCGCCAGCTCCAGCTGGGCAGCCGCATTCCCCCCTTCCGCGGCCAGGCGCGCCTTCCCGAAGGCGGCGACCTTGTCCGGCGACAGGTCGGCAGGACGGTCGACCACGGCCCGCACCCTTGCGCGCATGTCATCGAGGCCGGACATATCGAATTCGACCAGCGCCGGATGCTGGCGCGGTGCGTTGGTGGACGCTGGCTGCGCCAGGGCCAAGCTCAATACCAACAGGATGGTCTTCATTTGTTTTCCTTCTCTGCCAGCTTACCGCGCCATTCGGCCGCGTCTTCGGCATTCGCCTGTTCTCCCAGTTCGCCTTTGACATATACCTCGATCATGCGCCGCATGGCGGGCACGTCGCCGCTCCATCCGGCCCGCTCGTACCAGACCAGGGCCCACTTGTCCGACTGCGCCACGCCCAAGCCCAGTTCATGTGCGCGGGCCAGGTTGCGCATGCCGGCCGGCTCCTTTTCACGCGCCGATCTGTAATACCAGTGGAAAGCCTCGCCGCGATCTTGTTCATCGACGGCTGCGCGCATCAGGTGCTCGCCCAGCGCATTGTAGGCGGGCACAAAGTGCTGCTCGTTCGCCGCCGCCTTCAGCCAGGTGATGGCCAGCGCCTGCTCTTCGGCACTGCTGTCGCCATCGATGTATTCCATCGCCAGGATGGTTTGCGCCTCTGCATCGCCCTGCGCCACGCCCCGGCGCAGCCAGTATTCGCCCTGCACGCGGTCGATGGGCACCTTGCCGCCCAAGGTGTAGGCCACCCCCATGGCCGCCTGCGCCGGCGCATAGCCGCCTTCGGCCGACTTGCGTATCCAGGCCATCGACTGTGCCGTATCCTGCGGCGTGCCGACGCCCAGCTGCAGCATGCGCGCCAGGTCCAGCTGCGCCTCCACGTCGCCCGTTTCCGCCACGCGCCGTGCCTGCTCAAATTCGGCGATGCTTTCCGGGCTATGACTAGCCGCATCCGCCCTGACCTTGATGGCGAGCAGCTGCAGGTCGAGCAAGGTGGGCGGGGTCTGGGCCAGGAGCGGCAACGGCAGCAGGAAAGGAATCAGCAAGAGGAGTTTCTTGGGCATGCGAAGGTGTCGGGAAGAAGAAAACACGCATGGTAGCCGATGCCATGCCAGACAGGCGCGCACTGCACAAGAAGTTTGACAGGGCAAGCCGGCAGGCTTACATTGCACGAGCCCACCACTTACACAGGAATGCCATGAACCGCCTCGCCACAACCGCCTTGACCCTGCTGCTGGCCGCAGCCTCCGTGGGCGCCAGCGCCGCCGACACCCAGCTGGCCGGCTGCGCCGCCAAGCGCGAAAGCATCCGCAGCGAATTGCACCAGGCGCAGGAACAGGGCCTGTCCGACAAGGTCGCGGGCCTGACGCGCGCGCTCGACGAAGTCAACGCCCACTGCCGCGACAGTACCCTGATCGAGCGCCACAACAAGAAAATCGTCAAGGCGCAAGCCAAGGTGAACCAGACGGAGCGTTCGCTGCGCCTGGCCCAGGAAGCGAACAAGGAGCCGAAGAAGATCGCCAAGCTGGAAGGCAAGCTGGAAAAGGCCAGGGCCGAGTTGGCGGCCCTGCAGGCGCAACAGCCTTAAGCCTTCTCGCCCAGCAGTTGATAAATGCTGGAAAAATCCAGCGCGCCCGCCCCTGCCTTGCTGTGCAAACTATATAGGTTGCGCGACAAGGCGCCCAGCGGCACGCTCGCTCCGCTAGCCAGCGCGCTTTCCACGGCCAGCCCCAGGTCTTTCAGCATCAAATCGACGCCAAAGCCCCCCGTGTAGCCGCGCGACGCGGGCACGTTTTCGGCCACGCCCGGGCACGGGTTGTAGACCTCCAGGGTCCAGTTGCGGCCCGAGCTTTTCGCCATCACGTCCGACACCACCTTCGGGTCCAGCCCATTGGCCACGCCCAGGCGTATCGCTTCGCTGGTGCCGATCATGAGTATCCCCAGCAGCATGTTGTTACATATCTTGACCGTCTGGCCGCAACCCGAGCCGCCCGCGTGAAAAATCGCCTTGCCCATGACGTCCAGGTAGGGCCGCGCCGCCGCCAGCGCGGCTTCTTCACCGCCCACCATGAAGGTCAGCGTGCCGTTGGCGGCGCCCGCCGTGCCGCCCGACACGGGCGCGTCCAGCATCGGCATGCCCTTGTCCTGCGCCGCGCGGCCCACCTGGCGCGCCGCTTCGGTGGAAATCGTCGAACAGTCGATCAGCAGGGTGCCGGGCCGCGCCTGCGCCAGGATGCCAGAGTCCCCCAAAGGGTTACCCAAATAAGCACCCAGTACGTGGCGGCTGGCCGGCAGCATCGTGATGACGATGTCGGCCTGGCCTATCGCCGCCGCCTGGTCATCGGAGACCAGGCCGCCGCCGTCGGCGAATTGCCGCACGCTGGCCGGCAGCAAGTCGAAACCCGTCACCGCATGGCCGGCCCGCACGAGGTTCTGCGCCATGGGCAAACCCATGTTGCCCAGGCCGATGAAAACGATATTGGTGCCCATGGCCTTCCCCTTATTTCATCGAGATGGTGGTATTGACGCCGCTGCCGCCATCGTCCGGGGCGAACCAGCGCGCCGTGACGGTCTTGGTCTGCGTCCAGAAGTACAGGGCCTGTTTGCCGTTCGGGCCCAGGTCTCCCAGCTTCGACGCGCGCGACCCCGTAAAACTGAAATACGCGACGGGTACGGGAATGGCCACGTTGATGCCCACCTGCCCCACGTCGATCTCGTTCTGGAATTTGCGCCCCGCCCAGCCGGACGAGGTGAAGATCGAGGTGCCGTTGCCGTTCGGGTTGGCGTTGATGAAGGCGATGGCCTGGTCCAGGGTGTCCGTCTCCACCACGCACATGGCGGGGCCGAAGATTTCCTGCGTGTAGACGGAATTCGACGCTGCCACCTTCGAGAAAATCGTCGGTCCCATGAAATTGCCGCCTTCGTAGCCGGCCACCTTGTGGCCGCGGCCGTCGAGCAGCAATTGCGCGCCTTCGTCCACGCCCGCCTGGATCAGCTTTTCCGCGCGCTGCATGGCTGCTTTCGACACCATCGGCCCCAGGTCGGCATCGCGGTCGCTGCCCGGCCCCACTTTCAGGGCCTGCGAGCGGGCGACGATTTCCGGCAGCCAGGAACGGGCCTCGCCCACCAGCACGACGACAGAATTGGCCATGCAGCGCTGGCCGGCCGCGCCGAAGGCGGCGCCGATCAGGTTATTGATCGCCTGTTCCTTGTTGGCGTCGGCCAGCACCACGCAATGGTTTTTCGCGCCCATCATCGATTGCGCGCGCTTGCCCGATTCGCTGGCGCGGCGGTACACATGCGTGCCCACGTGGGTGGAACCGATGAAGGAGACGGCCTTGATGTCGGGATGGTCGCACAGCATGTTGACGACGTCGGCGCCGCCATGCACGACGTTCAGCACACCGGCCGGCAAGCCCGCCTGGTACATCAGTTCGACCAGGTACATGGTCGAGGACGGGTCCTGTTCCGACGGTTTCAAGACAAACGTATTGCCGCAGGCGATGGCAATCGGGAACATGAAGCACGGCAGCATGACGGGGAAGTTGAAGGCCGTGATGCCGGCGCCCACGCCCAGCGGCTGGTAGATATTGTAGACATCGACACCGGTGGCCGCGTTTTCCGCGATTTCGCCCAGCTGCAGGGTGGCGATCGAACACGCGTGCTCCACCACTTCCAGGCCGCGCATGACCTCCCCTTCCGCGTCAGGCAAGGTCTTGCCGTGTTCGCGCGTGATCAGTTCGGCCAGGGCGCCGATGTTTTCGCGGATCAGGTGCTGGTACTTGAGCATGATGCGCATGCGCGCCGCCAGCGGGGTATTGCGCCAGGTTTTAAAGGCTTCCTTGGCCGTGGCGACGGCCAGATTGACTTCGTCGGGCGTGGAAAACGGCACCTTGGCGACGATTTCCTGCGTCGCCGGGTTGACGACGTCGCGCCATTCGCTGCTGGTCGAGGCGTGGTGCTTGCCGCCGATGTGCAGGGGGACAGTCGGGACTTGGGTGAGGGCTTGGTTCATGTGAGGCTCCGTAAGGTATTCGATGGTTATTTCTTGACCAGGTTGCACGCCGCCGCATCCATCGGCTTGAAGGCCTGGTCGGCGGGGATGGTCGACAGCACCTTCAGGTAATCCCACGCGCCTTTGGATTCGGCCGGGGTTTTGACCTGCACCAGATACATGTCGTGGATCACGCGGCCGTCGGGGCGGATGGAAGCGTTGTTCATGACGGCATCCTTGATGGGCAGCTCGCGCATCTTCTGGGCGACGACCTTCGAGTCGTCGCTCTTGGCGGCCGCCACCGATTTCAGGTAGTGGTAGACGCTGGAATACACGCCCGCCTGCACCATGGTCGGCTTGGCGCCCTTGTTGAGCGCTTCAAAGCGTTTCGCAAACGCGCGGCTGCGGTCATCGTAATCCCAGTAAAAGCCGTCCGCGTAGACGAGACCCTGGGCCGTTTCCAGCCCCAGCGCGTGCACGTCCGAGAGAAAAACCAGCAAGGCGGCCAGGCGCTGGTCCTTGCCGCTGCCGATGCGGAATTCGCGCGCCTGCTTGATGGCCGATACCGTGTCGGCGCCGCCGTTGGCCAGGCCGATCACCTGCGCTTTTGACCCTTGCGCCTGCACCAGGAAGGACGAAAAGTCGGACGCGTTCAGCGGATGGCGCACGGCGCCCAGCACCGTGCCGCCGTTGCGCTTGACGACCTCGCTGGCATCCTTTTCCAGCGAATGGCCGAACGCGTAATCGACGGTGACGAAGTACCACGATTTCTGCCCCAGTTTTGTCAGCGCCGCCGCCGTGCCGGCCGCCTGCGAATAGGTGTCGAACATCCAGTGAAAGCCGTTCGGCGAGCAATCTTCGTTCGTCAGACGCCCCGTGGCAGGGCCACTGAACATGGCGATGCCGCCCTTTTCTTTCATGAGCTTTTGCACGGACAGGGCCACCGAGGAATTGGTCAGATCGGCGATGGCGTCGACCTTGTCGCGGTCTATCCATTCGCGCGCCTTGGAGGCGGCGATGTCGGCCTTGTTCAAGTGGTCGGCCGAGAGGATCTCGATCTTCATGCCCTTGCATTCGGCCTTCAGGCAATCCTCGACGGCCATCTGGCTGGCGACGACGGAGCCGCGCCCGCCCATGGCCGAATACGGCCCGGACATGTCGGTCAGGATGCCCACCTTGACGACGCCATCGGAAATTTGCGCGTGCGCGCCGGTGAACGACAGGGAAAGCGCCAGCGCGCCCATGGCCAGAACGGTTTTTTTCATGCGTGTCTCCAGGTGGATGGGTTTTCTTATATGTATAGATGCATTCTGCATGTGTAAAAATATGCGCTCAAGTGAAATTAATGCATAATTCCTTTGCAAAAATGCACAGAGAGGGTTTGCCATGCTCGATTGGGACAATGTACGGGTCTTCCTGGAACTGACGCGCAGCGCCGGCCTCGTCGATGCGGCGAAAAAGCTGGGCATCGACCATTCCACCGTATCGCGGCGCATGCGCAAGTTCGAGGAACAGGTGGGCACGCAGCTGTTCGACCGCAACTACGTGGGCTACCAGCTGACGCCCGAGGGCCACCGCCTGATGGAATACGCGGAAACCATGGAAAGCACGGTGTTTGCCGCCACCGAGGAGCTGGGCGAACACAACCGCCTGCTGTCGGGCCAGGTGCGCCTGGGCGCTACCGAGGGCTTCGGCGCCATCGTGCTGGCGCCCCACCTGGCGCAGTTTTGCGGCAGGTACCCGCACATCAGCGTGGACCTGATCGCCGTGCCCCGTTTCGTCAGCCTGTCCAAGCGCGAAGCGGACGTCGCCATCTCCATCGAGCGCCCCCTGTCCGGCCCGTATGTCGTGACCAAGCTGTCCGACTACCGCCTGAAACTGTACGCCACGCCAGGCTACCTGGCGCGCCACGCGCCGATCGCCAGCGTGGCGCAGCTGGCGCAGCACCCCATCATCGGCTACGTGGACGACCTGGTTTTCAGCGCGGAGCTGCGCTACATGGATAACGTGGCGCCCGATTCCCTGCGCGCGTTTCGCAGCACCAGCGTCATCGCCCAGTACCACGCGGCGCGCGCGGGCCAGGCGCTGGCGATCCTGCCCTGCTTCGTGGCGCAGCAATCGAACGAACTGGTGCCCGTGCTCGACGGCGAGATCGACCTGCTGCGCGCCTTCTGGATGATCTCGCCGAGCGAGCGGCGCAATATCGCCCGGGTCAGCGCCCTGTGGAACTACCTGCGCACCGCCATCGACCTCAATCACGCCTACCTGATGGGCGAAACGGCCACGCCCAGTTGGCCAAGCTGACTGCGCGCTACACTGTCGCCACAAATGAATAAGGGAGAACGCCATGCTGATGGATGCAAACCAGGCCGTTTTGGTCATTGTCGACCTGCAAGGCCGCTTGATGCCGGCCATCCACGACGCAGGCCTGGTGCTGGCGCAAAACTTGCGCCTGGCCAAGATCGCCCGCCTGCTCGACGTGCCCGTGCTGGGCACGGAGCAAAATCGCCAGGGGCTGGGACCGAACGTGGAAGAGATCGCCGCCCTGTGCGAACAGACCTTGCACAAGACGCATTTCGGCGCCTGTTCTGATGGCTTGCAGGACATGCTACCCGCCGGGCGCAGACAGATCGTCGTCACCGGTTGCGAAGCGCATGTGTGCATGCTGCAGACGGCCATCGGCCTGCTGGAACGCGGCTATGACGTGAGCATCGCCATCGACGCCGTCGGTTCGCGCCAGGCCGCCAGCCGCGACGCGGCACTGGCCCGCCTGGACAAGCTGGGCGCCCACCTGGTGACTGTCGAGATGCTGGCCTTCGAATGGTTGCGCGACTGCAAGCATCCGCGTTTCCGCGAAGTGCTGGCGCTGATTAAATAATACGCGAGGTTTAAGCCAGATCAAGCCCTTCGGCGGCCCATTTGCTAGCTTGGTAACAGCGCCGCCATTGCGAGCGGCGCGCCGTCCATCTCAGCAAGGGAACCATCATGGCCTATATCCTGCGAGGCAAGCTGTGCGGCTTGATCTGCGCCGAGTGTCCTGAAGCCTTATCCCACGTCATCGTGCGCCTGTACCGGCCGCGCGCGTCGCAAAACGTCACGGCCCTGGCCGTGGCCAGCGCCAAGGAAACCTTCGCCATCCTCACCGATGAAGAAGTGCAGGCCAAAGCCCCCTTCCTGCTGGCCGAAACGCGCACGGATGACGATGGCAACTACAGTTTTACCCTGGCAGGCGATTACCAGGGCGAGGCCGTTGAAGTCGACATCCTGTGCCCTACCGTGCCGCATCTGAAACCGGGGCCGAAAGACCCCGTGCCGCTGCAGTTTTCCATCACCACGCTCCAGCCGCGCTGGCGCCAGGCCGACAATGATTTCCTCGCCGTCTGGGACTATTGCCTGCCGCAACGCTTCTGGTGCCTGGTGCGCGCCCGCTTCGGCGCCTGGACCATCTGCGGCCGGCTGCGCACCTGCGATGCGCCGCATGCGCCGATCTCCGGCGCCACCGTGCGGGCGTTCGACGCGGACTGGCTGCAGGACGACGCGCTGGGCCAGGCGATCACCGATGCCGGCGGACGCTTCCGCATCGATTACCTGACGTCCGACTTCACCTTGACGCCCTTCTCGCCCTTCATCAACGTGGAGTTCGCCAGCGGGCCCGATGTGTATTTCACGGCGCAACTGGGCAGCGTCACCATCCTGTCGGAAACGCAGGCCAACGGGCGCCAGCCGGGCCGGGAAAACGTGGGGCACTGTTTCTGCGTGGAATTGTGCTCGAAAGAAGTCTTGCCGCCCGACGTGGAAGGCGTGCCCCATTGGCAACAGGTGGAAATCTTCGACATCCACCCGTTTCCCTCGCTGGCGGGCTTTTCCCCGCAAGGCTATGCGGGCGGCGCGGGCGCCTCGTATGTCTTCGCCGGCGGCGTCACCCTGAAGGGTAATTGCCCGCTGCGCAACAGCGCCATCCCCGCCAACCCGCTCGAATACCGCTTCCTGATCGGCGAATGGTCCTGGCCCGGCGGCACGGACGATCCCACGGCGCTGCCCACGGTGGCGCCGGCCAGCCTGGCGCCGTTGACGCAAGTGCTGGGCACGCATGTCGGTTATGTGTTTTATACGAATGGACTGGGCCTCGCCGATTCGGCGCCCGTCATCATCGACGCGGGCGATCTGCAAGCGGGCGGCTGGATACGGGTGGACGGCAAGCCCGTCACGGTGGACATGCGCGATGGCACGACGGCCGTCGTCAACGTGGCGCCCAACATCTTCCTGCGCACGTTTGATTTACTGACGGTGAATACGCCGGCCATCACCAGCCTGCATCCGGCCAAGTTGCCGGGCGGCTTGCCCATCCTCGACGCGGGCCGCAGCCTGACGGCGGCCGAGAGCGAACCGATACGCCGCTACCGCCTGGGCTTCGAGGTGCGCGACGGCATCAGCCTGGCGCAGGTGGCCACGGACGGACTCGACTCCATCGTCTTCGACAATTCGCCCGTCATCGTGGCGCTGGACCTGGAAGAGCTGCGCAGCAATGCCTGCAACCCCATCGCGGGCGGCCTCGTGCATATCCTGTACACGATCGACCATCCGCATTTGCGCTTTTTCAATATCACGATTTCCAACAACAACGGCATCCAGCATCCGCCGCCACCGCTGCCGGCCGCCAGCTTTACCCCACCGCCGCCACCGAGCAACTATCTGTTCCGCGGCGGCGCGGGCGGACCGCATTTATCGGGCAACAATGGCGGCTTCCCCGTCAACGTGGCGCTCGATCCGCCGTGCGCCTACCGCGTGGCGATTTCGTGGCAGACGCGGCATTACCTGGCGTCCAGCCACAGCATCGACAGGCTGTACTGCAAGTAGGCATGCTTCAGAAATAGCGCACCCACGCCCGTTGCGAAGTGCGCTTGTAGTTGGCGAACGCGCGGCAGGGAAAGTACAGCACGGGCATCAGGGCCAGCGCGATCAGCCACACTTGCCAGACATGCTCGACGCCATACCGGGCACCGTGGTTGGCGCCCAGCACGACCGTCAAGGCGAGGCCGATGGCCAGCAGCAGGTATAAATGCAGCAGATAGTAAAACATGGGCGCGCCGCCAAAGGTGGCGCACGCCCGCGTGAACCAGTTGTCGACGCTTTCCAGCCAGGCCAGGCCCAGCAAGCCCAGGCCCAGAGTGAACAGCAGGAAATCCAGCGACGGCGGATACTTGGTGAAGTTCAGTACGCTCATGACCGTGCGCAAGGCCGTGTCGCCCGCCACCCACGGCAAGGTTTCGCCATACATATTCAAACCGCGCAGCACGGCCAGCAGCAGCAAACTGCCGCCGCCCAGCGCCAGCAACAGGCGGCGCCGTCCTTCGACAGAGCGGCCGCGCGCATACAGGGGGCCGGCCGCATAGCCGAGCACGATCACGCCTATCCATGGCAGCAGCGGATAGCTGACCTTGATCTTCATGGCGCCGTCCGCCACTAGGTAACCCCGTTGCAGCAGCACCGTCAGCGCGTAATAGGCAAAGCTGCCCTCTTCCGCGCGCAAGCCGGTCAACAGATGCTGTCCCGCGATGATCGCCACGCCCAGCAGCGCCAGCACTTTCAATGGCAGCCGGTGCAGCACGGCCAGCGCCATCATGGCCAGGCCGATGACCCAGATCACCTGCAAATACAGCACGGCCGGCGGAAACGCCCCGCTCCAGGCGAAGTTGACGAACACCAGTTCCAGCAGCACCAGCAGCAAGCCCCGCTTGAACAGAAAACCGCTGGCGCTGCGGGGCCCGGCCGCCGGATGCGCGTACAGCCAGGCGGACAGACCCGTCAGGAAGACGAACATGGGTGCGCACACGTGGGCCGCCAGGCGGGTAAAGAACAGGGCTGGATCGACGCTGGCCGCCTCCATCGGGTCGCTCACCTGGTGGTGCAGGAAGACCGTTTCGCGCACATGGTCGAACAGCATGATCAGCATGACGAGGCCGCGCATGACGTCGATGACGGCGATGCGGGCGCGCAAGGTGGTAGTAGAAGTCAAGGTCATGGCGATAGCTTAAAAACGGTAATGCGCATTCAGGGTCAGCGTGCGCTCGGCCCCCGGCGCCACCCACAGCTGACTATAGGAACTCGCATAGTAGCTGCGGTTGAACAGGTTTTCCACATTCACCGCCAGGCGCAGTTTGGCGGTGGGCGAATACGAGGCCAACAATTTGGCCGTCGTGTAGGCCGGCAGGGTAAAACTGCTGCTGACGGCCACGTCGCCCAGGCGCTCGCCCACGTACTGCACGCCGCCGCCCACGCTGGCCGTGCCCGTACCCAGCGCGAACCGCTGCGTGGCGAGGACATTGGCGCTGTGGCGCGGCACGTTGGCGAAGCGGCTGCCCGTCACGATCGTATTGTCGCCGCGCGTGACGCTGGCGTCCGTGTACGCATAGGCGCCCGAGACGCGCAAGCCGCGCGCCACTTCGCCCGACACGTCGAGCTCCACGCCACGGCTGCCCACTTCGCCCGCCGCGATGGCGAAGTCCGTGTTGGCGGGATTCGTCGTCAGTACATTGCGCTTGCGGATGTCGTACACGGCCACGGTGCCCGTCAGCTTGCCCGTTTCCAGCTTCGCGCCCAGCTCATACGAGCGGCTGCGCTCGGCCGGAAAAGCCTGGTTGGCGATGCTGATGCCGCTGTTGGGCCGGAAGCCCTTCGCCGCGCTCGCGTACAGCGACCATGCCTTCGACGGCTGGTAGACGAGGCCCGCGCGGGGGCTGGTGGCCGACAGCGACTGGCGGTTGCTCACGTCCAGGCGATTATTCCTCACGTCCTGCGTGTACGTATCGTGGCGCACACCGACCAGCGCCTTCCATCGCGCGCCCAGGTCGACCTGATCCTGCGCATACAGGCCGCGCGCCCGTTGCCCCTCCTGCGTATCGATGGACAGGGCCAGCGGATCGGCCCTACCGCCATACTCAGGATTGAAGATATCGATGGCATAGGCGTTGGCGGCGGACGGATTGCGCCGCAGCTGCACCCGGTGGTCGTCGAAATGATAGGCGTCGACACCGGCCAGCACCTCGTGCGCCAGGACCCCCGTCCTGAACTTGCCCAGCAACTCGACGCGGGCCGACGCGTCGGTGGCCGAAAAATCGCGGTGGCGGCGCTGGCGGTTCAGGGTGCGGCCATCGGCCAGCAGCTTGTTCGCCTCGGTCGAATAGCCGGTCAATTCGCTGTCGCGGTAAGAGACGCCCGCCTGCACCGTCCAGTCGTCGGACAGCGCGTGGTGGAGGAACAGCTGCTGCCCCAGCGACTTGACCGTCATGGGACCGTCGCCCGGTTCGCCCAGGAAGCGCGAGACGGGGACAAGACCCAGCTGGCCATTGACGGCCACCACGCCCCGGTCGAACGGCGCGCGCTGCCGCACCGCTTCGATTTCATACGACACGGTCGTGTGTTCGCCCAGCAGCCAGAGGAAGGAAGGCGAAAACAGGCTGCGTTCGACCTTCAAGGTATCGCGGAAGCTGTGCCCCTCTTCATGCGCCGCGTTGAGGCGGTAGGCGATAGTGCCGCTCAACGGCCCCGTCAAGTCGGCGGCGGCGCGGCGCGTCTGGAAACTGCCCAGTGAAAAATCCGCGCCATATTCGGGCGTGAATTTCGGCTTTTTCGTCGTGATGTTCACCGTGCCGCCCGGCTCGCCCCGGCCGTACAGGGCCGAAGCGGGGCCTTTCAGCACTTCCACCGCCTGCGTATTGCCGCCGTCGCGCATGCCGTTGTAGCCGCGGCTGGAACTGAAACCGTTGACCATGTAGTCGGAACCGAAATTCGGGTCGCCCGTGAAGCCGCGCATGGCATAGCTGTCCCACAGGCCGCCCAGCGGACTTTGCTTCGCAATGCCGCTGGCCAGGTCCAGCGCGCCGGCCAGGGTCGTCACGCCCGCGTCGCGCAGCAAGTCGCCGGTGAGCACGCGCACGCTTTGCGGCAAGTCCATCAGCAAGGCATCCGTCTTGGTGGCGCCGGTGGCCGACAGGCTGCGGTAGTGCTGGCGCTCGGCCTTGACGGCGACGACATCCAGCCCAGCGGGCTTGTCGGCGGCAGGGTCAGCCGCCAGCACCAGGGGAGAGGCGGCGGCAAGCAAAAGCGCCACGGGGCGGCGGTAAAACACGGACATGGGATTCCTGACAATGGGCAATTCAATGCAATAGGCTTGCATTATAATTGATAATCAATTCTCATTAAAGATTTCATGGAAAATCTGCGCCAAGAACTCCACGGACACTGGCACCTTGGCCGTGGGCTTGACGACCGTTCACATCGGCGTAACGGTGTCTGGCAGCGCGCGGCAAGCTGGTGGTGGATATGGCCGGCTGAACACCGGCTTGTTACTAGCAGGTGGAAGCGTTAATATGCAAGTATACACTTGCATATTAATGAGGCCGGGCATGCGTGAAAAACTGGAAAAACTGCTGGCGCAGGGGCGCGACAACGCCCTGCTGCGCTTTGGCTTGGGAGATGCTTACCTGAAAGAGCATGACGCGCAACAAGCGGCCCTGCATCTGGCGCAAGCCACCGTGCAGCAACCGGGCTATTCCGCCGCCTGGAAGCTGCTGGGCAAGGCTTTGCACCAGCTGGGCCGGCTGGATGACGCGCAAGCCGCCTGGACCACCGGTATGACGGTGGCCCAACAGCAAGGCGACTTGCAAGCCGTCAAGGAAATGACGGTATTCCTGAAACGCCTGCAAAAACAGCAGGCGGCACAGTAAAAACGGCTTAGTGCGCGTGCGCCGCGCCCTTGGCCTCGGCAGGCAGCGTTTCACCCCGCTCCTTCGCCAGGCGCTTGGCCAGCAAGCCGCCCGCTTCGGCCGCATAGGCGCGGCAGGCGCTGGCGTCGATCAGGGGATTGTCCGTGCCGCTGCGCCTGGAGGCCTTGCCCAGCACGTCCGTCGTGCCCGGATGCACGGGGATGATGATGTCGCATGGCAAGGCCGCCACCTTGGCGATGCTCGCTTCGAACGAGGCTGAGATGTCAGGCGTGCCACCCTTGCCCGCGCCCTTGCCTGTATAGCGGAAATCGCCGCTCGCATACGGGTTCAGGCTGTCCGCATACACGACGTCCAGGCAGCGGTCGCCTTCGCACGAGGTCCACGTCCACGTCGTGCCGCCTGGCGTGTGGCCCGGCGTCATGTGGGCAGTCAAGGTCAACGGTCCGACCTTGACGGTATCGCCCTCGCCCACCAGGCTGACCTTGCGCACCTTGGCGACGTGCACGACGGGATTGGCCTGGTACTGCGGATCGTCCTTGCCATTCGTGCCGCTTTGCAGGCCAAGGGCGCCCGAGGCGCTGGCCATCACGGTGGCGCCGCTGGCCCTTTGCAACGCGGCAATGCCGCCCGCATGGTCCCAATGGGCATGCGAATTGAGGATGACTTTCACGTCCTCGATGCGAAAACCCAGCGCCTGGATATTCGCGATGATCAGGGGCGCCGATTGCGGCAGCGCGCCGTCGAGCAGGATATGGCCCTGCGGACTCGTCACCAGCACGGCGGACAGGCCGGCCGTGCCCACGTACCAGGTATTGCCAAAGACATTGAACGGCTTGACGGGCGCGTTCCATTCCTTGCAACTATCACAATTAACAGGTTTGTCCTGCACCGGTGCGGGCGTCTTCGCCTGCACCGCGCCAGCCGCCATGGTCGCAACCGTAGCCAGCATCAACTTCGCCAATAGTGTCATCTTCATCTCCAGAGTGTCAAAAAGAAGGGCGCCCGCACCGGCGCGCCCGGGGGGGTATCAATGCATGCGGCCGGTCCTGTCGGCCAGGGTGTCGCGGATGTGTCCGGCGTCGAGCGAGCGCCGCTGCGCGCCGGCGGCGTCCAGCAGCACCACGGTGACGTGCTTGCCGCCGCTGCGCATGCGCATCGTCAGGCAGCTGCCCGCCGCGTTGCTGCTGCCCGTCTTGGACAGCAAGATGTCCCAGCCCTTGCCGCCCACCAGCGGATTCGTGTTGTGCAAGGTGCGCGTCCTGCCATTGACGGCCACGCTCGCCTGCGGGTGGCTGGTGATGCGCGCGATGTCCGGATAGCGCGCGGCCGCCGCGACGATCTTCGCCACTTCGCTGGCCGTGGACGTATTCGCGGGCGAACTGCCGACCGGGTCCGTCAAGGTGGTGCGGCGCAAACCCAGCTGGCGTATCTTCGCTTGCAAGGCGAGGTGAAACGCCGCGCTGCCGCCCGGATAGGTGCGCGCCAGCGCGGCGGCGGCGCGGTTTTCGGATGGCAGCAGCGCCAGTTGCAACAGCGCGCCGCGCGACACGGCCACGCCCTCGGCCAGCAGGCTGTGGCGCTGCATGGAAGCGTCGCCATCGGCGCGCACGATGCGCAACTGTTCCTCCGGGTCGAGGCCCGCATCGAGCACCACCATGGCCGTCATCAGCTTGGTGATCGAGGCGATGGGCACGACAGTGTCCGCATCCTTCGCCATCAGCACCTTGCCGCTGGCATCATCGAACACCAGCATGTGTTTCGCGCTGACGGGCAAGGCCAGCATGCCGGCGGCGGCCTCGGCCAGGGTCGCCCCGTTGACGGCGGGCTTGCCCTGCACCTGCAGCAGCAGGGTGGCGCAAGCCAGCAACAAGGCGGGCACGGCCAGTTTCCAGCCGGCCGTGTCGGGACCGGGCGCCATCAGGCGTTCTATGCGCGTCAGCAAAGCTCCGCCCCGTGCCGACATCAGCAAGCCGGAATGCTGCGGCACGGCAGCGTGCAGGGATAGCGCATGCAGCGCCGTGGCAAGCTGTTGCGGGTCTTGCAGCGCTTGCGCCGCCAGGGCGTCGGCCACCTGTTCCCGTTCGGCCCGCATGCGCGCCGACAGCCACCAGACGACGGGGTGAAAAAACAGCAGTGCCTCGGCCACGCTTTGCAACAGATTGACCAGGTAATCCCAGCGCCGCACGTGGGCCAGTTCATGCGCCAGCAGCGCTTCCAGCAAGGCGACGGGCATGCCGCTCAGCAAGGCGGCCGGCAGCAGGATGATGGGGCGCCAGAAGCCCACGGTGACGGGGCTGGCCAGGCCCGCGTGCAGCTTCAGCGGAATCTGGCCACTGCGGCGCAAGCCCATGCGCTGCGCCAGCGCATCGAGGCGGCCCTGCCAGATGGCCGGCGCAGCCACCGCCTGGCGGCGCAGCTTGCCGACCCAGGCCAAGCCCAGGCACAGGCGCAAGCTCATCAGGCCAACGCCCGCGCTCCAGGCCAGCACCAGGGCCGGCATCCAGGCTTGCAGCGCCGCGCGCCAGGCGGGCGGCGCATCCACCGGCAGCCGGGCCGGCGAGACGCCCGACAGCAGAGACAGCAGGTGCACAAAGGGAATACACAGGCACAGCAGCAACGCCAGCGCGCAGACGGCATAGCGCCAGCGCGCGCTGGCGTGGCGCAGCAGCCAAAGCAATACGGCAGATACGGCGCCGACGATCAAGCCCTGCCAGACGAAATACAGCAAGACCCAGCCCAGCGCGGGGACAAGGTTGCCCACATCGATGCCGAGGTGCATGTCCAGGTTCATGGCGCCTTGCCATCCTTGCTGCTCAGAATTTTTTCAATTTCCAGGCGTTCCGCGTCGCTCACGTGCTCGCGCAGCGCCGTCAGCACGAGCGCCTTGCCGGAACCGGAAAACACCTTGCCGATCAAGTCCTTGAGCAAGCTGGTCTGCAGCTTTTCCTGCGCTTCGACGGCGGCATACAGCTGCGGCCGCTGGCTTTCGTCGCGGCTCAGCAAGCCCTTGCCATGCATCAATTGCAACTGGCGCAGCACGGTGGCGTAACTGGCGTCGGCACGCTCCGCGGCCAGGGCGTCGTACACGGCGCGGGCGTCGGACGGACCGCGCTGCCACAGGACGCGCAGCAGGTCCAGTTCGGCGGCCGTGGGATGGGGAGTGGAGGTATTTTTTAGCATGACGCTAGAATACCCAGTCTAGAACGCCTTGTCTAGAACTTTTTTTCTAGATTACCGGCAAGCCTAGAATTCGCGCAAGCGGTCGAACAGCTCCAGCAAGGCCGCCTCGTCGACGAGCGCGGCCCCCTGCCCGCCCGCTTGCTGCAATTGCTGCCGCAGCTGGGCAAGCAATTCCGCCAGCACCGTGTAGATTTCCTCGCGCTCGACCGTCTCGATGATGCTGGCGCGCCGCTCGATCTTGTTGAATGCCTCCACATAGGCGGCGACCATCGCTTCCAGCGCGGCGGCGGCCGCCGTCGCCTCCATGGCCGCATCGAGGCTGCGCGTCACGGCCAGCATGTTCTTGTAGGCCAGCGCCGCCTTTTTCGCATACGCAGGGGGAATTTGCTCGCGGCCATCCCAGTCGCGGAACGGGTTGAGCAGGTTTTCAGCCAGCCATTCCGGCTTGCGCGCCTTGGTGACCGACAAGTCCAGCCCCTGCGCCGCCGCTTTCTTGTAGCCGGCCTTGATGGCCTTGGCGACATCCGCTGGCAAGCTGGTCAGCCACAAGGCCGACAGCTGCGGCAATTGCGCGGCCGATGGAAACTCCTCCGCCGTGAATCCGAACAAGTCATAGGCGGTGAACGTCCGCAGCTGGGTCAGCTGCGCAAGGCTGGCCATCTGCGACGCCATTCCCGGTTTACCCCAGATGCGCAAGGAGGTCAGATGGGGAAAACGCCGCGCCACTTGCGCCAGATCAACTTCCTTCATGCCGATCAGCGACAGGCCGCCCAGCTGGCCGAGGCCGTGGAACGGCGGCAGCGCGTGCTTGCACTGCAGTGTCAGGTGGCGGCCATCGGCGCCATCTTCGATGCGCAGCGCCGGCGATGGCGCGCTGTCCAGCGCGAGAAGGTTCAAGCCTTCGTTCAAGACGAGGCTGGTGACGCCATCGGGCTGCAGGATCAGGCGTTCCAGGCCGCTGCCGCTGAAATCGAGCGCATGCACCGTCGATGATTGCCAGTCCAGCTCATTGATGAAGGGATTGCCCTGGATAAACTCCATCAAGGCTTGCGTGCCGTTGCCCGTCTCGATCGACATCAGGCAAGGCAGTTGCTCCAGCTCGGACACGTCGCCCAGCGCCTGCAGGACGCTGTCATTGATTTTCGTCGCGTCCTGGCGGAAGACCTGGCCACCCAAGGTCACTTCACGCTTGTCCGACGCGGCCTTGAACTGCTGGCGCCGCAGCGGATCGATGCGCTCCCAGTTGCGCTGGCGCAGCACGCTGTCGCCCACGTACCAGGCGCTGCGGTAGCTGTTGACTTCCACATCCACCAGCGGCGCGATATTGCCAACGAGCGTATAGCCAGGCGGCACGTTCGCCGTGGCATAGCAGTGATCGTGGCGATTGTTCCAAAAGAAATAATCGCACAGCAGCGGCCGCATGGCTTGCACGGCCGCCGCATCGGGCAAGGCGTCGCCGGTCCAGTCCAGCTCCAGCACGGCAGCTACCGGCCTGGACGAAGACGCATCCTTGATGCGGGTGACCTGGCAAGCCACATACTGCTGCAGCTCGGGCGAAAACACACTGTAAACATCTCCAACATTCGCTAGCACGCAACTTCCTTTTCAAAACACCTGACGGTCGAATGTTGAAAGATAGCAAAAATGACAGCGCGATGTCGTCCTGTTCAGTCCGCGTGCAGCTTGTGGTGCATGCGGCGCAGTCCCAGCCACACGGCGGCCGCCACGAACGGCACCAGGGCGCCGACGAGGATTTCCGGGTTCACGGGCAAGCCCAGCACCTTGGCCGCCTTGCCCGTGTAGCTGAACAGGCCGATCACGTAATACGAAATGGCGGCCACCGACAAGCCTTCCACCGCTTGCTGCAGGCGCAGCTGCTGCGCGGCGCGGGCGTTCATCGATTGCAGGATTTGCCGGTTCTGCAACTCCTGCACGATGCCCACGCGCGTGCGCAGCAAGTCATTCGTGTTGGCGATGCGCTGGGCCATCGCTTCCTGGCGGCTGGCCATCGCTGCGCACGTATTCATGGCGGGCGTCAAACGGCGGTCCATGAATTCCTCGACCGTGGGGATGCCTTCGATGCGCACTTCGCGCAACTCGTCGATGCGCGCCTTGACGAGGCCCATGTAGGCTTTCGAGGCGGAAAAACGGTAGCTATTGTCGAGCGACAGCTTTTCAATGCGGGCCGCCAAACGCGTGATGCGGTCGAGCAAGGTTTGTTCGGCCACGCCTTCGTCGGCCTTGACCAGACCCGGCGCGTCGTCCGTATCGACCATGGCGGCCGCCAGGGTCGCCAGTTCATTCTCGATGGCATTCAAGGATGGCGCCGCCTGCATGGCGTAAGGCAGGCCCAACAAGGCCATCATGCGGTAGGTTTCGATTTCCAGCACGCGCTGCACCAAGCGGCCCGACTGCTGCGAACGCATGCCCGCGTCGCGGATGACGAAACGGCTGAAACCGTCGGACTGGATGGTGAAATCCGTCCACAATTCGCCGCCCTGCAATACCTTGCTGCCGGCCAGGGTATTGCCTTCGAACACGCGCGACAAGCCTTGCATGAAGATCTCGGCCGGCTCGGTCGCTTGCTCCAGCACCACGTGCGCCGCCACCATCAGCTTGCCCTTCAAGCCCGCCAGCCATTGCTGCGGCAATTGCGCCAGCGGCATGCGCTCGAACGCCTGCTCCAGGGGCACGGCGGTACCAGGATGCTCGGCGAAGGTGAAGGTGGCAAATTCCGTGTGGCATTCCCATTTCAGGCGGAAGCGGCCGAAGTCGTAGTAAAAATACTTGGCTTCGGTGCTTGGCGGCGTGACGCCGAAATGCGTGCACAGGGCCGCCAGGGTGGCGTGCTGGGCCGCCATATTCGACGCACCGGGCGCCGCGCTGTCATCTTTATACACGGCCAGATGGGTGATCAGCTCGGGGGCGTCGAGCTGCAAGAATGGCCGCGAGTGGATTTCCGCGGCCAGCGGCACGCGCAAGGCGTGGTTCAAACTGGAGTTAATCAAGTGCATGATAGCCAAAGGTAAAGTTGCAAAACTGCTTAGACCCGCGCGGGTCTGATTGTCACAGTGTAACAAAGCAGAAAGCATGCCATCCTTTTCAAACTCCACTCATGCCGTTTTAACAACTCCCAGCGCGCCCTGCGCCGCGTCCTGGCGCGTGCCCATCCACCAGAAAAACGCGGCCAGCACCACGGCCGACGCCTGTCCCAGCGCCAATTTCAATGCGCTGTCGAACAGCAGCGGTGCGACAAAACCGGACACCAGCGCAAACACCAGCATTTGCACGAAGTTTTGCAACGAGGCGGCAAGGCCCCGCATCTGCGGGAAGATGTCGAGCGTCGACATGGTCATGCCCGGCAAGGCCAGCGACATGCCGAACGCGTACAGCATCACGGGCACGACGGCGAACGGGATGCCGGCCGCGAACCAGTGGTTGTAGGCTATGTTGAGCGCGCCCGTGGCGGCCATGGCCAGCAAGCCCCAGCGCACCAGCACGGTGCTTTTCACCGCATGGGCGAGCTTGCCCGACAGCGCCGAGCCGCCCACCAGGCCCGCCACCATGGGGATGAACATCCAGCCGAACGCCGTTTCCGGCAAGCGCAGCAATTCCAGGATGAAATGCGGCGCGGACGCGATGTACAGGGCGAAGCCGCCAAAGGCGAAGGCCACGGCCAGCGAACGCAGCAGGAAAGCGCGGTGGCGCAAGGCCAGCCAGTAATTGCGCGCGATGTTGCCTGGGTGGAAGGATTGGCGTTGCTCGACGGCTAGACTTTCCGGCAAGCCTTTCAGGCAGGCGAGCGCCAGCAGCACGGTGACGGAAAACGTGAAGACGAACGTCGATTGCCAGCCATACGCCACGTGCAGCCAGCCGCCGATGATGGGGGCGATGGCGGGCGCGATGCCGAACACCATCATGATATTGGCCAGCATCTTTTGCGCGGCCGCGCCCGACAAGCTGTCGCGCACGATGGCTTGCCCGATCACCCTGCCCGCCCCCGCCGAAGCGCCCTGCATGCCGCGGAAGAACAACAGCCAGCCAAAGCTGGGCGCGAAGGCGGCGCCGATGGAGCCGACGGCAAAGATCAGCAGCGAGGCGAGGATCACGGGACGGCGGCCGAAGGAGTCGGACAAGGTGCCGTAGAACAAGGTCATGAAGGCATACCCGGCCAGGTAGACGCTCAGGGTCTGCTGCACCAGCACGCTGCTGACGTCGAAATGCGTGCCGATCGCGGGAAACGACGGCAGGAAGGTATCCGTGGCGAACGGGCCCAGCATGGCCAGCCCCGCCAGCACCAGGGTCAGGTTGCGCGCCTTCATGCGGCCGCCTGCGCGGCATGCTGACGGCGCAAGCCATCGAGGGCCGCCAGCGAAAACGCGGCGACATGCTGCGCGATGCTGGCGGTGCCCGCCTCGTCATAGGTGATTTCCGGCGCCACCAGTTCATGCACGATGCGCGAACGGGCGTAGAACACGGCCTGGCCGATCACGCTGAACACGCATTTCTGCACCACGTCGGCCGGCATGGCCTGCCCCACCACGCCACGGATCAAGCCCGTAAACAGCGCATGGTGCGCGCGTACATCGCGGTCTGCCAGCATGTGGATGGCGGCCGTCGGCTCGATCAGTTCGCGCGCCACCAGGCGGCTGAACAGCGAAGCCGGTCCCGGACGCAGCATGTCGAATACCATCGACTGTATCGCCAGGCGCAACTGTTCCACGGGCACCACGGCTGCCGCAGTGCCGGCGTCCGGCGCGGCAGCGGCCGAGGCACGCGCCAGCGCGCGCGCATGGTCGAAGGCGGCCAGGTACAGCTCTTCCTTGCCATGAAAGTAATAATTGACCATCGCCACGTTCACGTGGGCGGCTTCGCAAATCCGGCGCACGGACGCGAGCCGGTAGCCTTCGTCGGCAAACAGCTGGACCGCCGCTTGCAGGATGCGCGCGCGGGCCGGTTCCGTTTCCTGCTCGCTTCTCTTTTCTTCCGTCATGCCATTCCCATCATTTAAACAGCTGTTTAATATTGGATGGCATTATATCAAACAGCCGTTTAACTTTCAGGCGGTCGCAAAAAAGCCCGGCGAACCGGGCTTTTCAAGGGTGTATCGGCAGCTTAATGCTTCATGGCCGGCATCGGGGCCGAGGCGGCGCCCAGCGGACGGGCCACGGCATTGACTTCGATGGTTTCGCGGCGCTTGTCCTCGCCTTCGACGACGAGGGTCAGCGGAATCTTGTCGCCCGCCTTCACCTGTCCTTTGAGTTCCAGCAGCATGACGTGGTAGCCGCCCGGCTTCAGTTCGACGGCTTTGCCGGCTGGCAAAGCGATTTCCTTGACCTGGCGCATGCGCATCATATTGTCCGTCATGCTCATTTCGTGGATTTCCGCCACGCCCGCCACGGGCGAGCGCACTTCCAGCAGGCGCATGGCTTTCGGCGCCGTGATCTGCATGAAGGCGCCCGTGGCTTTTTGCTGCGGCACGGTGGCGCGCACCCACGGGTCGGTGATTTGCACGGACGTCTGGGCAATGGCGGAGAAGGACAGCACGGTCAGGGCCGCGGCCAGCAGGGTTTTGACATGGGTCATGATTATTCCTTTCGTGATAGTTACAAGGTGTATTTCGATTTCATCAAGGTCTTGATGTCCTGCACGCACTCGTCGCCCGTCAACTGGTGCTTCAAGCCCAGGCGCATGCGCCCCTCGTTATCGAGCACATAGCTGATGGCCGTGTGGTCCATCGTGTACGAGCTGCCGCTGGGCACGCGGCGGTAGAAGACCTTGTAATTGAAGGCAGTCTGCGCCGTCGCCTGCGGGTCCGTGCGCAAACCGAGGAAGCTGGGGTCGAAGGCGCGCATGTATTCGCCCAGCAACTCGGGCGTATCGCGCTCGGGGTCGATGCTGATGAAGATCACTTGCAGCTTGTCGGCATCGGCGCCCAGCTTCTGGCGGATTTCCAGCGCGCGCGACAGGGCCGTCGGGCAAACGTCCGGACATTGCGTAAAGCCAAAGAAGACCATCACATACTTGCCCTTGAAGTCGGCCAGGGTGTAGACCTTGCCGTCGGGGCCGCTCAATTTGAAGTCGGGCTTGTAATCGCCTCCCGTCAAGTCGAGGCCGTTGTAATGGGGTTTGGGCGCTTGTTCGCAAGCGGCAAGCGTGAGCAATCCCGCCGTGCCGGCGAGAAGGAAAAGACGACGTTTCATGGCATTCTGGCCCGATGGGCGTAGTGGATACAGTTAAGACGTGGAAAGCGTGACTGCTGCGTTCAGGCAGCCGCAGGGGGGCCGCGCGGGCTGGCGGCCAGCCACGCGAACGGGGCCCGCGGCGCCTGGTAAAACAGGGGCGGATACAGGTCGTGGCCCGTGATGACGGGCAGCGTCGATGACGACGGCGGCGGCAAGCCCACGCTGCCCGCATGGCTCATGCAGAACGGGCAATGCTCGATGTGGTGCAGCACGGAATCGGTGGCGGACTTGGCGGCCGGCGCCAGGTCCGCTTGCGTGTAGACGGCGCCGCTGGCCGAGCAGATTTCGACGGCGGCATTGTTCGCGTTGGCGTGCAGCGAGGCAAACGCATACGACAGGGATGGCGACAGCGCATTGAGCAGTATCGCCAGGCAGGCGAACCACATATGCCACTGTTTGCGCTTCAATAATGATCCCATGGCCCCGATTATAACGGAGTCTGGCTATCCGGGCGCCTGGCCGCGCAGGAACAGGCTGGGACGCACGCCCGCCACGTCCACGCAGGCGTCGCAAAACGCGGGGATCGAGGCAAAGCCGGAACCGGCCGCCACTTGCGCCAGGTCGCGTTCGCCGTCTTCGTCGTCGGCATCCGCTTGCGCCGCCGTGTGCAGCGCGTGCGCCAGGCGCTGTTCGCGCACCAGACTGAGCAGTGCCTCGCCCTCGGCAAACAGGCGCGCCCTGGCCTTGTGCGGCGTCACTTGCCACAGGGCCGCCAGGCGGGCCGCCGTCCACTTGCCTTGCGGCGTATCAAAGATGTGCTGCGCCAGCGCCTGGCTCCAGCGCTTGCCGCCGCCGTGGCCGCCCTCCGCCTCCTCGCCTTCCAGCGCCAGGGTGAACACGGCCGGCTTGCCCCGCCCCGGCATCACGTCGCAGGCGAAGCGCAAGAAGGCGGGCACGACGAAACTGTCGCCGCTGGCCAGTTTCTTGGTGGCGATTTCATTGTGCAAAGTCACAAAACCCTGGCGCACGGTAACGCGCAGCCGGAGCGGAAAGCGCAAGCCCAGCAAGTGCAAGGGGTGATCGGAAACGAGGGCCATGCGTCAGGTCAAGGTGGTGAACGAGCCGCCAGCATGCCACACATCGCGCGCCGGGTCTGTCATCACAGCGACGCCACGCCGTAGCGGCGCAAGCCGTCGAGGTCGACGACGCGGATGGATTGGTAGGCGATGCTGATCAAGTTCAGCTCGGCCAGATGGCCCAGCGCCTGGTTCACGCGCTGGCGCGAAATGCCCGTCAGCAAGCCGATTTCTTCCTGCGACAGCTCAAGCACGCTGGACGTGCGCGGATATAACATGGGGTGGAACAGTTGCGCGATGGCTTGCGCCACTTGCGCGTCGACGGCCAGCAGGCGCTGGTTCTGGATGGTGGCGATGAATTGGCCCATGCGCTCGTTCAGTTGGCGGATGACGAAGGCATTGAAGGAGAGGCTCTCGGCCAGCAGCAGGTGAAACAAGTCCACCGGCACGAGGAGGATGCTCGATGCGCGCACGGCCACCACGTCGTAGCGGCGCAGTTCGCGCTTGAGCACGCTGCCCTCGCCGCACCAGCCGCCGGCCGGCACGCCGGAAAACGTGGCGCCGCGCCCATCGGCGTTGTAGACGGCCAGCTTGATCAAGCCCGTGTGCACGCCGATCCAGTGCGCCGACGGTTCGCCGCGCCGCGTGATGAAGGCGCCCGCCTCGTAATGCCGCAGCACGCTGTCGGCGCGCAACAGGGTCTGATGCCGCGCGTCGAGGGCCGTGAACCAGTCATGGCTGTCGAGTTCTGGCACGGCAAGGCCTACACTATCATTGCTATCCATTCCACCCTTCAGTTGTCACTAAGATGACAGTGATTTTCCAGCACCGGTGCTATGCTAACCGGTATCAATCCCGAAACAGGGAGCTATAGAATTTTATTTACCAGGAGACAAGCATGACACCTGATTTCAATACCGGCCTCGGCAAAAACAGCGCCAACTACGCCGCCCTCACCCCGCTCGACTATATCGCCAGGGCAGCGGCAGTATATGGCAATCGCCTGGCAATTGCACATGGCGCCGTGCGCCAGACGTGGCGTGAAACGTATGCGCGCACGCGCCGCCTGGCATCCGGTCTCATCAAACTGGGCGTGGGCACGGGCGATACCGTCGCCGTGATGTTGCCGAACACGCCCGCCATGGTGGAAGCGAGCTTCGGCGTCCCGATGGCCGGCGCCGTCCTCAACGCCCTGAACATCCGCCTCGACCTGGCCTCGCTGACCTTCATGCTGCGCCATGGGCAGGCGAAGGTCTTGCTGGCCGACACGGAATTTGCCGAGCTGGCGCGCCAGATGGCGGCGCAGATTCCCGGCTTGCGCGTGATCCAGGTCAACGACGTGCTGGGACCGGAAGTGGACGCCTTTTCCGACCTCGACTACGAAAGCGTGCTGGCCAGCGGCGACCCCGACTACGACTGGCAGCCGCCCGCCGACGAGTGGGACGCCATCGCCCTGAACTACACGTCCGGCACCACGGGCGACCCGAAAGGCGTCGTCTACCACCACCGGGGCGCGGCCCTGAACGCCCTGTCGAACATATTAGAGTGGGACATGCCCAAGCATGCCGTGTATTTATGGACATTACCGATGTTCCACTGCAACGGCTGGTGCTTCCCGTGGACGGTGGCCGCGCGCGCCGGCGTCAACGTGTGCCTGCGCAAGTTCGAGCCGAAGCTCGTGTTCGACCTGATGCGCGAATTGCGCATCACCCACTATTGCGCCGCGCCCATCGTGCACGCGGCGCTGGCCAACGCGCCCGCCAACTGGCGCGACGGCATAGCCTGGACCGTGCGCGGCATGGTGGCCGGCGCGCCGCCGCCGGCGGCCATGGTGGCGAAGATCGAAGCCATGGGTTTCGACCTGATCCACTCGTATGGCTTGACGGAAGTGTACGGCCCGGCCGCCATCTGCGCCGAGCAGGACGAGTGGGCGGCCCTGTCGCAGGAAGAACGCGCCGTACTCAAATCGCGCCAGGGCGTGCGCTACCACTTGCAAAGCGCCGTGGCCGTGATCGATCCGGAAACCATGCAGCACGTAGCGGCCGACGGCGAACAGATCGGCGAGATCATGTTCCGCGGCAACATCTGCATGAAGGGTTATTTAAAGAATGAAAAGGCGACGCAGGAAGCGTTTGCGGGCGGCTGGTTCCACACGGGCGACCTGGGCGTCATGTATCCGGACGGCTACATCAAGCTGAAGGACCGCAGCAAGGACATCATCATTTCCGGCGGAGAAAACATTTCCAGCGTGGAAGTGGAAGACGCGCTGTACCACCACCCGCAAGTGCTGGCCGCCGCCGTCATCGCCCAGCCGGACGAAAAATGGGGCGAGACGCCGTGCGCGTTTGTCGAGCTGCGCGAAGGCGGCACGGTGACGGAAGCGGAATTGATCGCCTTTTGCAAGAACAACCTGGCCGGTTTCAAGGTGCCGAAAGCCATTTACTTCGGCCCCCTGCCCCGCACGTCGACGGGCAAGATCCAGAAGTTCGAATTGCGCAAGCGCATGCAGTCGGACAAGGCCATCGACGTCTAGGTTTAGCCGCCTTTGCCTGTCAGCCACGCCGGCTGCGCCACCACCAGGCGCGAGAAGCTGGCGATGCTGGCCACGGCGGCGAAGCCTGCCGCCAGGCACAGCGCATACGTCGTGCCCCGGCTGGCGGAAACCGTGAAGCAATACGCGACCAGCGCCGCGCCCGTCGCTTGCCCGATCAGGCGCGACGTGGCCACCACGCCGCTGGCGCCGCCAGCCCGCTCGGGCGGCGCGCTGCCCATGATGGCTTTCAGATTGGGCGCCTGGAAGAAACCGAAACCGATGCCGCACAGGGCCATGCGCCAGCCGATGTCGAACACGCTGGGGTGGGCCGGTATCCACACGAGTGTCAGCAAGCCGCCCGCCAGCGCCGCCAGGCCGATGCCGCCCAGCACGCCCGGCGAATAGCGGTCGCTCAGGCGCCCGGCCACGGGCGCCATGACGGCCACCAGCACGGCCCATGGCGTCATCAGGAAGCCCGTCTCGACGGGCGAACGGCCCAGGGTGACTTCAAAATAGAATGGCAGCGAAACGAAGGCCAGGCCCTGCGCGGCAAACGTGCAGATGGCCGTCAGCGACGACAGCAGGAACAGGGGACGGCGGAACAGGTCGATCGGCAGCATCGGCGCCGCGTGGCCCGCCTGGCGCCGCAGCAGCAAGACAAAGAACACCACCACGGCCACCAGTTCCGGCAGCAAGGTGGAAATCGACGCGTGGTGGGCCGCATCGCCAAACAGCAGGATCAGCAAGCCGAAGGCGCCCACGTTGTACAGCGCCGTGCGCGCATCGAGCGTGTGGCCGGAAAGTTTCGTGGCCGGCAGCATGCGGCTGGCGAGGAAGAAGCCGGCCACGCCCAGGGGTACATTGATGGCGAACAGCCACGGCCACGAGGCCGTCGCCAGGATCAGCGAGGCGGCCGTGGGGCCGATGGCAAACGCGACAGCCACCACCAGCGCATTGTTGCCGAACGCGCGTCCCAGCAAGTGTTTGGGGTACAGGGCGCGCAGCAGCGCCGTGTTGACGCTCATCATGGCGCTGGCGCCGACGCCCTGGAACAGGCGTGCCACCACCAGCGAGGGCAAGGACCAGGCCAGTGCGCAGGCGAGCGACGCGAGGGTAAATAAAAACATGCCGGAGATGAAGACGCGCCGGTAACCGGCGATTTCACCGAGGGCGGAAAACGGCAGCAGGGTCGCCACCATGGCCAACTGGTAGACGTTGACGATCCAGACGGAGGCGGCCGGCGTCGTGCGCAGCTCGCTGGCGATGGCCGGCAAGGCCGTGTTGGCGATCGCCGTATCGAGCGAGGCCATGCCCACGCCGATGGCCAGCGCCAGCATGGCCCATACACGGGCGCCGGGCGGCAAGCCGTCCTCGCCCACCATCACGGCTTGCGTTTGCTGCTGCATAGAATGCTGCATAAATACACTACCTGTTCATCTTGTTGATCCGGGTAATACACTAAGTAATCCTCAGGAAATTATTGTGAATTTATGACGAACAGAACTGGATGCTATGCAAGGCGCACGCTGCGACGCAGTGCGAGCACTGCTAGCAGCGGGCAACGCCGCAGAGCGCCGGTTATGGAAGTCAGAAATCACAATAATTTATTGGGGGTTACTTGGCATGTATGTAAGAAACCTGCAGGACAGGCCAGCTTACTTCTGGCAATCGATGACCTTGAAATCTTTCGAATAGCAGATGCGCAACTCGCCCGAGTGCTTTTCATAGCCGAGCCAGCGGCCCTTCAATTGCGGATTATGCTGCTTCATCCACTGGAACAACTCATTCTTGGGCATGCTGGAGTCCGGCAACTTCAAGGCCTGGAACAGCTCGCGCTCCTTCTCGAAATACTGCTTGGCCGTATCGAAATCGCAGGCGCCATGCTTTTCCCATTCACCCTGCAGCAAGGCTTCGCCCGGCTGCATGCACATGTAGGGCAGGATCTCGGACGGCGCCAGCTTCGGCAAATTGCCTTTGCAGTAACGCGGATGCAACTCCGTCTTGCGTGGCGGCGTCACGGAAATGTCGTCGCAGCTGGCCGGGTTGTTCGACTGCGCCCACAAGCCATGCACGATCCAGCCGAAGTGGTTGCTATCGGCGCACTGGAAGGCAGCCTTCTTCGACACGGCGCCGCGGCGGCGCTGGCTGTCGCAAAAGCCTGGCGACCACGACAGCGCCAGCATGAAGTAATCGGTGGGCACGTTCGTGCTTTGCTTGTAGCACGTGTTTTTCTCGTCCGACGGCTTGACGTCGTAATCGTAGTAGCTGACGTTGCGGGGAATGGCGCAGCTGGCGTCGGCCGCGTGGACGGCGCCGGCAGACAGGCTGAGGAACACGGCGGCCAGCGCGGGCAAGACAGGGCAGATTTTCATCGAGTTTCCTTCAAGATATAAAAACGCCGGCAACTGAGTGCCGGCGCGGTATGGAAATTACACCATCAACTTAGCAAACTTTATGCATCCAGCCGTGCGTATCAGCCGCCGTGCCATGCTGCAAGCCCAGCAGCGCTTCGCGCAGGGCCAGCGTGACGGCGCCGTTTTCATTGTTGTTGATGGTCATTTCAAAGCCGTTGGCCTTGGCCACGCCCACCGGGGTGATGACGGCGGCCGTGCCGCAGGCGAACACTTCGGTCATGCGGCCCGAGGCGATATCGTCGCGCCATTGCTGGACGGACAATTTACGCTCTTCCGTCGCATAGCCGAGGTCTTTCGCCATTTCCAGCAGGCTGCGGCGGGTGATGCCTGGCAGCAGGGTGCCCGTCAATTCCGGCGTCACGACGGTGACTTTCTCGCCATCTTTATACACGAAGAAGAGGTTCATGCCGCCCATTTCTTCGATGAACTCGCGGTGCACGGCGTCCAGCCAGACGACCTGGTCGCAGCCCTTCTCTTGCGCTTGCGACTGGGCCATCAGGCTGGCCGCGTAGTTGCCCGCGCACTTGGCTTCACCCGTGCCGCCCGGCGCGGCGCGCACGAAGTCTTCGCTGATCCACACGGTGACGGGTTTCACGCCTTTCGGGAAATAGGCGCCGGCTGGCGAGGCGAACAGCACGAACAGGTATTCTTCCGATGGACGCACGCCCAGGTAAGGGTCGGTGGCGATCATCAGCGGACGCATGTACAGGCTCTCGCCCGTGTTCTTCGGCACCCAGTTGCGGTCTTGCGCAATCAGCGCGTCGCCCGCTTCCAGGAACAGCTCGACAGGAATGGCCGGCATGGCCAGGCGCGCGGCGCTGCGGTTGAAGCGCTCCGCGTTTTGTTCTGGACGGAAAGTCTTGATGCTGCCATCGGGCTGCGCGAACGCCTTATAGCCTTCGAAGATGGCCTGGCCGTAGTGCAGCGACGAGGCGGACGGGTCGAGCATCAGCGGGCCGTAAGCCTTCAGTTCGCCCTGCTGCCATTTGCCGTCGCGGTAAGGAATCACCACCATGTGGTCGGTGAAGATGCGGCCGAAGGCGGGATTGACCATGCGCGCGGCGCGTTCGGCGTCGGACAGGGGGTGGGCGGATGGGGTGACGACGAGATTCGGTGTGGAAGTGGTCATGGCAGCAGAAGACGAGTCAGGGAGAATAAAGAGATTCCCTATTGTAGCGCCTAATGCGCGCGGCGACGCGGCGGATGGCCTTGCAGCAATGTTGCGCCGCATCAAAAGGCGGCGCCGTCAGGCGGCTCGCAGGGGCTTGCCCCGCCCCGCTTGCGCTTCCCCGGCGCACTGGCTGCAGCGCATCTGCACGGAAATCACGTTGGCGCCGATGTCCATGCCGTGCGCCAGCGCCGCCTGGCGCAGCTGCTCCACCAGCGGCGCATCCTGCACCAGCACGCTGCGTTCGCACACGCGGCACACGAGGTAGCAACTGTCCGTTTCCACCTGGTCGGGCTTGATCAAGTAGCGCGCCTTGTTGCCGCTGGCGCTAGCCTCGCGCTCGCGCAGCAGCAAGCCGGCCAGCTCCATTTCCTTGAGCACGCGGTAAATCGTGCCCAGGCTGACGGCAATGCCGATGTGCAGCAGTTGCTGATAAATGCTTTCCGCATTCATCGCTTGCCGCTGCGTGCCGGCCAGCACTTGCAAGATGCAGATGCGCGCGCTGGTCGGGCGCAGGCGCACGGCGCGCAAGCGCTCGAACACGCGGCCATCGCCCTGGTATTGAATGTCTTGCATGGGATTCTCCGCTTGTGCGTTCTGCTCTACTGACATTGCCAAGCGAGAAGCGCAAAAGGGAACCGGGAAATGAAAAAAAGCGCCGTTCCCGACTACTGGAACGGCGCCTTGCGCTACCTCAAACCGGCAAACATCAGAACTTCATGTTGGCCGTCAGGGTTGCCGAGCGGCCCGGTGCCACGCCAGCGTAATGCGGCGAGGAAACCTTGTCGAAGTACAGCTTGTTCGTCAGGTTCTGGATATTCAGCTGCAAGGTCACGTTGCGGTTGACCACATAGCTGGCCATGGCGTCGAAACGCGTGTAGGCCGGGGCAAACTTGTTGTTGGCCACGTTCGCGTAGACCTTGTCGACGTAGTTCACGCCGCCGCCCACTGTGATGGCGGGCGTGACCAGGTAGGACGTCCACAACGAGGCGCTGTTTTTCGGCGTCGTCGGGAACTGGTTGCCGTTGTATGGCGACGGTGCATACACGGGTACCGCCGTCGTGCCCGTATTGACGTAGCCATTGTTTTCCACGATGGCGTTCAGGTGCGTGTAGCCGCCGAACACCGACCATTCCTTGGTGATATTGCCGCTCACGCCCAGCTCGATACCCTTGACTTGCTTGTCGCCCACGTTTTGCGTGCTGCCGTCCGGTGCCGTCACGCGCGCATTGCTCATGTCGCTCTGGAAATAGGCGCCGCTCACGGACAGGCGGCCACCCGGCAGCACTTCCCATTTCGTGCCCAGCTCGAAGCTCTTGCTTTCCTGCGGCTTCAGGTTCTGGATAGCGACCGTCAAGCCGTCGATGCCGTCGCCGCCGTCATTGCCCGGTGGCGTGGACGAGGTGCCGTAGGAAACATACACGCTGCTGTTGGTCGATGGCTTGTACACCAGACCGGCCTGGTAGCTGGCGAACGTGGCGTGCACCTTGGCGCTGGTTGCGGCGGTGGTCTTGCCGTCGAGCGTGTATTGCGGCGTGTTCAGCGAACTCTTGTAGTCATCCCAGCGGATGCCCACGTTGAGCAGCCATTGCGGCGTGAACTCGATGGTGTCGAAGCCGTACACGGAACGCGTGTTGGTGACGATATTCGTGCGTGCCGGCGACACCGTGCGCGTGTAGACCCATGGGTCGTTGGCGTTCGGGTTGAGCAACGGTGCGCAGTTGTACAGGGTGGCTGCGCCATAGGTCGGGCAGTTGGAACCGACTTTTTCCAGCGGGTTGTTCGCCCCCGGGCTGAACATATAGGAGCTGCGATCCGTTTCTTCGCGGCCGATTTCCAGGCCCACCGTGTAGGTGTGTTTCACGCCGCCGGCCAGGAATTCGCCGCCCAGGCTGGTCGCATTGGCCAGCGCGTCCGTATCGGTCGTGCGCGTGTTGGCGCGACGCCAGACGGTGCCGTACAGCATGGTGTTGCCCTTGGAATCGTCGGGCTGGGTCCACACGTAGTCATTGCTGGTCTTGCCGTAACGGGTCACGTTGCGCAAAATCAACTTGTTGCCGAAGTCGTGGCGCACGTCGATGGTGCCGATATCGCTTTGCGTGTCGCGGAAATCGCGGTTGACCAGGCCATAGAAGGTCTCGCGCGGCACGTTGACGGGGGTGCCGTTGCCGTTTTTCGATACATTCGCGCCCGACGAGAACGGGTTGTTGAACGGCAAGCCGGTGTCCGGCAATTCGCTCGACTGCATGTGGTAGTAGCTGAGGGTCGCCTGCGTGGCCGATTTCAGGCCGAAGGTGATCGATGGCGCGATGCCCCAGCGGTCGCCATTGATGTAGTCGCGGCCGGCCACGTGGGCGTCATGCGCCATCACGTTCAGGCGCACGGCCACGTCGTCGCTGATGACGCGGTTCACGTCGGCCGTGGCGCGGCGGTACTTGGCGCTGCCCAGGCCCACGGTGGCGTTGGTGAAATTGTCGACTTTCGGCGTCTTGCTGATCAGGTTGACGCCGCCGCCCGCGGACGAACGTCCACCGTAGGCCGAGTTCGGGCCCTTGACGACTTCGATTTGTTCCAGCGCAAAGATTTCACGCGATTGGGAACCCGTGTCGCGGATGCCGTCGATATACGTATCCGTTTGCGCGTTGTAGCCGCGGATGAACAGGTTGTCGCCCACAGGGTTGCCGCCTTCGCCGGCGCCGATGGTGATGCCCGGCACGGTGCGCAGCGCATCCGTCAGCGAGACGGCGCCCGTTTGCGAAATGATTTCGGCAGGAATCACGGTGACGGATTTCGGCGTGTCCAGCAGCGGCGCCGTCAGCTTGTCGTTGGCCGATTTGACGGGCGCCTGGATCAGGCGGTCAGCCGTGCCCACGACCTTGACTTCCTGCAACTGCTGCGGCTTGTCCACCGTTTGCGCGTGCAGCGCCAGCGGCATGGCCAGGGTGGCAAACGCGGCCAGGGCCGTGCCATGCATGCGTGGCGCGGAAGTGGTGTGGTGCTTGCGGCTGCGGATGAGGGCTGCCGGCTTGGCGGCGCCCGCTTGGTCTTTCAATGTCATCGCTATCTTTCACTCTATCGGATGGATTAAATTATGGCTGGCTACTGCGCCGTGGCGCCTGGCTGGCTCGTTGATTGCTTGGGTACGACAAAACTAGAACCGCCACAGCGCCGTCATGCGCAACGCCCGGGGCGAGCCGGGCGCGATGTTGTCGTTGCTGTGGGCGGAGGCAAAATATTTTCTGTTGAACAGGTTTTCCACATTCAGCTGCAGCTGAAAATTTCCTTGCGGCTTGAAGTAGACGGCGCCGTCGACGCGGGCAAATCCCGGCAGCGCCACCGTATTCGACACGGACGCATACACGGCGCTGCGGGCAATGATGCCCAGCGCCGCGCCCCAGGCAGGCGAAAAATCGTAGCGGTTCCACAGCGACAGGCTGTGCCGGGGCACATGGGCCACCGTGGCCCCCTCGAATGCCGTGGCCGATTGCGTGGCCGTCAGCACGGCCCGCTGCCAGGCATAGCCGCCCGCGATGCTCCACCCGGGTTGGACCTTGCCCTTCACTTCCAGTTCCAGCCCCTCGCTGCGCTGGCCATCGACCAGCATGGCCCGCGTGGCGTCATTCGGGTCGGTGACGGCGACCTTGCTGCGCGTCAAACGGTACAGGGCCGCGCTGGCCGACAGGTCCGGCGTGGCTTCCCATTTCACGCCCGCTTCCACGTTGCGAAAACGTTCAGGTTCAAACACGGCGTTACTGGGCGTCAATGACGCCAGCTGTTCGCCCGCGCGCGGCAAGAACGATTGGCTGACGCTGGCATACAGCGACAGCGCCGGCATGGGCTGATAGATCAGGGCTGCGCGCGGCGACCACGGCGCATCCGTGCGGGCGATGCGCGCGCCATTGCGGCGGTTGACGAAATCGACGGCGAAGCGCTCGTAGCGCAGGCCGGCAATCGCCTGCCATTGCGGGCTGAAGCGGACCTGGTCCTGCAGGTACAGGGCAGCCGTGTCGGCCACGCCGTGGTTGTCGGCATCCGTGGCGCTGGGACGGAAGGTCACGGGCAAGTCCGTCACGGGGTGCGAAGTGGGCAGGCTGATGTGCGTGACGCCCTCGCCCAGGGTCGTGAAATAGCCGGTGTTGCGCAGATTGTCCGTCGTCTGGCGGCCCAGTTCCCCGCCCGCCGTCAGGCGGTGCCGCACGGCGCCGCTGCTGACCGTCCACTCCACGTCCGTCTGGTTGAACAGGTTGCGCCGCAAGGTGGCGCTGTTGTACGCCAGCACCGTCACGCTGGCCCCATCCGCGCTGACGGGGCCGGGAAAGGCATTCTGGTACAGCTTGTCGTAATCGGCCAGGCGCGTGCGGTTGCGCAAGACCGCGCCGCCGGCGAACGCATGCTCGACGGTCACGCCCAGCGCGTCGATGTAAGCCCACGACGGGCTGCTGCCGGCGATGCCGAAAAACGTGGACGGGTCCGTGTCGAACGGCCGGCCCCGGTACGACGGCACGCCCCGGTCCGTCACGCGGTCGTCGCGAAAATGTTCATAGCTGGCTTGCACGGTGGTGCGCGGCGACAAACGCCATGCCACGACGGGGTTGACGGCGCTGCGGCGCACCTTGACGCCCTGGCGAAACGAGCCGCTGTTTTCCGCCATGGCGTTGACGCGCACGGCCACGTCGCCTTTCACGACCTGTTGCAGATCGACGGCGGCGCGCCCGTTGCGCCAGGCGCCCAGGCTCAGCGTTGCTTCGCCGCCATCGACCCACTGCGGCTGCTTGGTGGCCCGGTTGATCACGCCACCGCCGCCGCCATGGCCGAAGACCAGGGCGTTCGGCCCCTTGATGGCCTCGACCGCTTCGATATTGTAGAAATCGCGGTAGTACTGCACGTCGTCGCGCATGCCGTCCAGATAGAAATCCGAGGTCGAGCTGTTGCCGCGCAGCACGGCCGTATCGCGGTTGCCCTCGCCTGCGGCCGTGCCCACGCCTGGCATGTAGCGCATGGCGTCGGCCAGGGTGCGCATGTCCTGGTCGCGTATCAATTCACGGCTCACCACGCTGACGGCCTGCGGCGTGTCATGCAGGGCCGTGTCGTTGCGGCTGGCGGCGGAAGAGCTGGTACGGCGGTAGCCATCGTCGCCGCTGCCCTGCACGGTGACGGGCGCCAGCACTTGCAAGCCGGCGCCCTCCCCGTCCAGGTCCGCGCGCAGGGGCGTGGGCGCCAGGCGCACGATGTAACTTCCGTCCGGCAACTGCACGGCCACGAGGCCCGTTCCTGCCAGCAATTGCTGCAAGCCCTGGCCCGTGGCCACGGTGGCGTTCAAGCCGGCGCTGCGTTTGCCCTGCGTCAAGCCGCCCTCGGCCGACAGCAAGATTCCCGCCTGGCCCGCGAACTGGCGCAGGGCCTGGCCCAGGGGCGCGGCGGCGATGCGGAAGCTGTGCACGGTCTCTTCCGCCGCCGCTGCCATCGCATGCATGACAGGCACGGCCAGCAACGCCGCGGCCAGGGACAGCGGCAGCAGACGGCGGGCAAACGGCAGGGAGACAGGGTACGGCGGCACGGCATTCCTTATTGATGTTGAGCAGCTTACTTCTACCTTGCCAAACAACTTTTCAAAAAGGGAACTACTTTTTGAGAAATATTCTCATTTACTATTTTGACTGCGGCAGCTGGGCTTCCACCGTCACCCACCAGTCATGCAGGCGATGTATTTTCACGGGCAAGGTCGCTTCCAGCGCCGCCAGGATGCGGTCCGTATCGGCCAGCGGGTAGCTGCCCACCAGGCGCAGGTGGGCCACTTCGGGCGCGCAGCCCAGATGGCCGCGCCGGTAGCGCGACAGTTGCGCGAGGAAATCATCGAGCCGCATCTGTTCCGGCTGCAGGCGGTACTCGATCCATGCGGCCCCGTTCGGATCGGCGGCGTATGGCTCGCCGATGAAACCGTCGCCGAAGCGCACTTGCTGGCCGGCCGGCACGATGCGCTGCACGCCGCCATCGCGGGGCGCCACCTCGACGCTGCCCTCGTAGACGGCCAGCAAGGTGGCATCGCCCTGCGGCTGCACGCTGAAACGCGTGCCCAGCGCGCGCAGGCGGCCGTGCACGGTGTCGACCACGAGCGGGCGCGCCGGCTGGCGGCTGTCGCGCGCGGAGGCGAGATAGATTTCGCCGCCATGCAGGGCGATGCGGCGCAGCGTGTCGCTGTAATCGATGTCGAGGGACGTTGCCGTGTTCAGCCACAGTTGCGAACCGTCGGCCAGCGCCAGCTGGCGGATGGTGCCGACCGGCGTTTTTTCGCCCGCATGCAGGCTGGCAACCCAGCTGCGCGTATCGCGCCGCAGCAGCGCGGCGCCACCCGTGCCGGCCGTCAGGCACAGCGCCAGCAAGCCCTTGACCAGGCTGCGGCGCGCGGCGTCGCTCTGGCGCGGGCCTGCGGCGTCGAGCGCCTGGCGCGCCGGTTCCGCCGGCACCTGGCGAAATTCGGCGCTGACGGCTTCCACCCTGCGCCAGGCGGCGCGGTGGGCGGGCGAACTGGCATGCCAGCGCTCCCAGGCTTGCTGGTCGGCAGGGCCGGCATCGTCCCCGCGCAGCACGGCGAACCATTCGGCCGCTTCCTGCAGGATGGCGTAGTCGGCCGGCGGCATGGCGGCGCCTGGCTTAGGCGGCATCATCCATGCACAGCATGCATTGCAGCATGGCTTGCGCCATGTATTTTTTCACCATGCGTTCGGATACGTCCAGCTGGCCGGCGATCTGCGCATACGTCAGGCCGTCCAGCTGCGCCAGCAGGAAAGCCTGGCGCGCGCGCGGCGACAGGGTATCGAGCATGGCGTCGATGCGGCACAGGGCTTCGACCACGAGGGCCCGCTCTTCCGGCGACGGCGCCGTCATTTCGGGATGGCTAGCCAGGGCCGCCAGGAACGTGCGTTCCAGGGTCAGGCGGCGCCAGTGGTTGACCAGCAAGCCATTGGCCACCGTGCTCAGGTAGGCGCGCGGTTCGCGCAGGCTGTCCGCCGATTGCGTCGCCAGCATGCGCACGAAGGTGTCCTGCGCCAGGTCGGCCGCACCGTCGCGGCAACCGAGCTTGCGCCACAGCCAGTTATACAGCCAGCCATGGTGGCTGGCGTACAGGTCGCTAAAGGTATCGAGGGAGGGAGAAATGGTGGACACGGGCAAACAAACAAAGGGGCTGCCATACTTGCCGGTCAAGTGGGTCAGCACTGCATCACGAATGAGAATGATTTTCATTTTCACACAATTTCACGACGATGTAAATTATCAAAAGCATCATCCCGGCCTGGCGCGGACATTTTGCGCAACAGTGCCAGTGCGCCATCATTTGCGAATGATTCTCGTTTGCGTTAAAATGTCAGCCTTCCTTCTTCCCCGCCATGCCTGACGCCTCTGCATGGCGGCGCCATCGAAAGCCGCCATGACGACCTCCTCCCTTCCACAACCCCAGTTGCGCGCCAGCGCCGACGAGGCGCCGGAGACCCGCCAACAGCAACGCCAGCCTGCCGCCAACCCGCCGCAACGGCGCTGGCACTGGAGCTGGAAACAGGTGTGGTTTCAATTGCACTGGTTTATCGGCATCACGGCCGGCACGGTGCTGGTGATCATCGGCCTGAGCGGCGCCACCCTGGCATTCAAGGATGAATTGCTCGATGTCATGAATCCCGGCGTGCGCCATGTGGCCGTGGAAACGCGCGCGCCGCTGACGCCTGGCCAGCTGAGCAACATTGCCGCTGCCGAACACGGCCAGCGCGTCGCTTCCATCACCATGTATGCCGAAGCGGGCGCGGCGCCACGCGTCTTCTTCGCGCCGAAGAATGGCCAGCGGCGCGGCGAGTCCATTTATGTCCACCCCTACACGGGCGCGACCCAGCCGGCGCTGGCGGGCGCGGGCTTTTTCGAGTGGACGGAATCGCTGCACCGCTGGCTGCTGCTGCCCCGCGATCCGGGCCGGCAAGTGGCGGGCGCGCTGGCCCTGTGCCTGCTGGGACTGGCCCTGTCCGGCCTGTATCTGCGCTGGCCCCGCCGTCCGCTGGACTGGCGCACCTGGCTGACCTTCGACCCTGCCCTGAAGGGCCGCTCCTTCCTGTGGAACCTGCACGCCGTGGCCGGCACCTGGTGCCTGGTGGCCTACGTGGCGCTGACCCTGACGGGCATTTACTGGAGCTATGACGTGGTGCGCGACAATATCGACGCCTGGGCCGGCAAGCCGCCAAGGGTGGCGCAGGCGCCCGGCAAGCAAGGCCAGTCCAGGGAAAAGAAAGAAGCGCCGGCCGTCGACATCAGCCTGGCCTGGAGCAGCTTCCAGCAGCACGCGGCCGGCTGGACACTGGCCAGCGTACGCCTGCCGACACGCGCCGGCGAAGCCGTGCAATTCACGTGGCTGGCCAGCGACGCGCCGCACGAGCGGGCGCGCAGCCGCATGAGCATTGCAGCGGCCGACGGCGCGGTAACGGAAAACGAACCGTACAGCCAGCAGGCGCTGGGTGCGCGCCTCGTCAACATTATTTATCCGCTGCACATGGGCACGTATTTTGGTTTGCCGGGCCGCATCATCGTCACCCTGGCCAGCCTGGGCCTGCCCCTGTTCGCCATCACGGGCTGGATGCTGTACCTGGGCCGCCGCAAGGCGAAACGCGCCGTGCAGGCGCAGCGCGCCATGCTGGGCGCCGGCGCGCCGGGCCAGGCGAACACGGGCTTGCCCACCCTGGTGGCCTACGCCAGCCAGTCGGGCCAGGCCGAGCGCCTGGCGCTGGAAAGCGCGCGCGCCCTGCAGCAGGCGGGCGTGGCCGTCGACGTGCAATCGCTGGACCAGTTCGATCCCGCGCAATTGCGCCAGTACGAACGGGCCCTGATCGTCGCCAGCACCTTTGGCGAAGGCGAGGCGCCGGACGGCACGCGCCGCTTCGCGCGCCTGCTGCAAGCCACCTCCGGCACGCCGCTGGCGGGCCTGGATTTCGGCATGCTGGCCCTGGGCGACCGCCATTACAGCGCCTTCTGCGGCTTTGGCCATGCGCTGGCGCAACAATTGCAAACGCTGGGCGCCACGCCCCTGTTCCCCCTGATCGAAGTGGACAAGCACGACCCCGCCGCCCTGGCCGACTGGTCCACAGCGCTGGCCCGCCGCAGCGGCAGCGCCATCGACGCCATCGGCGTGCAGGAAGAAGCGTCATATGCCGAGTGGCGCCTGGCGCGCCGCGTGCTGCTCAACCCTGGCAGCCAGGGCGGCGAACTGCATGAAATCACCTTGACGGGCCCGGCCGGCGCCAGCTGGGAAGCGGGCGCGCTGGCGGAAATCATTCCCTGCAATGCGGACGGCAGCGATGGCGATGCCAGCAATGCCCATCACGCGCCGCGCAGCTACTCGATCGCCTCGCTGCCGTCCGATGGCGAACTGCAGTTGCTGGTGCGCCAGGAACGCCATGCGGGCGAGGAGAATCAAGGCCATGGCCTCGGCTCCGGCTGGCTGACGCGCTTCGCCCCGCTGGACGCCGCCGTCCGCCTGCGCCTGCAAGCCAATCCGGCCTTCGCCCCTGCCCTGGTCGACGTGCCCTGCATTTATATCGGCAACGGTTCCGGCCTGGCCGGCCTGCGCTCGCACTTGCGCGCGCGCCAGCGGGCGGGACTGGCCCGCAACTGGCTGCTGTTCGGCGAACGCCAGCAAGCTTTTGACAGTATCTGCGGCGCAGAGTTGCAAGGCTGGCTGGACGCTGGCCACCTGGCACGTCTGGACCGCGTCTTTTCGCGCGATGGCGCCGATGCCGGCAAGCGTGAATACGTGCAAGACCGCCTGCGCGCCAACGCCGGGACGCTGCGCGACTGGCTGGCGCAAGGGGCCATCGTCTACGTGTGCGGCAGCCTGCAAGGCATGGCGGCAGGAATCGATGCTGTACTGCAAGAAATGCTGGGCCAGGAAGGACTCGACGCCCTGCTGGCGGCCGGACGCTACCGCCGCGACGTGTATTGACCTGGCTCAAGCCATCGCCGACGCCGCCCGGCTATGTGGGCCGGCGCACGGTCGGCGCCAGCCATCGGACTACAGTGGGGGCATGGCGGCCGGGCGATAAACCCGCGCCGCCCCACCCACTGTCTGCGAGGCTTCCCATGAAAAACCCCTGGATGAGCATGTACCTGAGCGCCGCCAACCGCATCGCCAACACGGCGCGCGGCCATGCGACGGCCGCCGTCAAGCGCGAAGCGGCGAAAAATACGCGGCAATTAACGCAAGTGTGGTTCGATTCCTTCCTGCCGCCAACAGGCAAGCCGCGGCGCAGCCGCAAGGCGAAATAAGCCCCTGGCAACGGGCGAACTGGTGCGGTGCATCACAGCAATAAATTGAAGTTTCAATCAGATGAACTAAACTGCAAGCATGGTAGTACATAAGGAAGTGACCGGCAGGCGCCGCATCCCCGCGCCGCCGCCGGGACACCGGGAGACGACCATGTTGACGCTCAAAGTGCTGGCTTGCCTTGCCCTGTCGGCCTTGCTGCTCGTACCCCTCGTGCTGCGCGACGCGATGCAGACGTCCGCCGGGCAGCAGTTGCAGGTGCCGAATGTCGATGCGCAAGGCATGTGGGCCCACTGGCCTAAGCAATAAGACGCGCGGCTGAGAAAACACCGCTGACTGCGTTGCCGTGCCTCGTCGTACATTCGTACTGCCTTCGGCGCGGCGCCTTGCCAGCGGCGTTTTTCAGCGGCGCTCGGTAGTGGATTGCATCGTTAAAACCGCTTTGTTTTGCGGATGGGGATTTGTTCTCTCCTCCCATTTATTTTTGCCTTGATTTGCTCCCCCTCTTCGCCGTACTTTTGATCCAGATCATGGATTTCCACCTTTGCTGCGCCCAAACTGGAACAGTCCGCTTCGCACCGTGACGGACTTAACCTGGAGCATCAGCATGGGTAAATCGGATTGGAAGGATGAGATGGCGCTGGGCGTTCCCGTCATCGACGAGGCGCATGAGGCGCTGTTTCAGGAACTGGCGCGGCTGCAGCAGTTGGGCGACCAGCATTTCAGCATGGCGTTTCGCGAGCTGATCGCGGCTGTCGAACGCGATTTCCGCGAGGAAGAGGATTTGATGGAGCAGATCGCCTTTCCCTCGCTGGCCAACCACCGCGAACAGCATGCGCGCGTGCTCAGCGGCCTGCACCATGCCTGGGCCGCCGTCGATGAAGGCGACCTGGAACAGGGGCGCCACGCGCTGTCGCTGTTGCCGCAATGGCTGATCTTTCACCAGGCCACGATGGACCTGGCCCTGGCGGCGGCGCTGGAAATGGTGCAGCGCCAGCCTAGCTAGCTTCTACAGCAGCAGCACCGTGGCTTGCTCGGGCAAGACGACGCGGTAGTGTCCCGGGTATTTGTCTTCGCCATCGAAAATCTTGCAAAACACGGGCTGGTTGATGTCGTTGACGGCGGCCTCGTTCATGGGCAGGGTAGCGATCAGCTGCTCGCCTTCGACCAGTTGCAGCGCGCTGCCCCGCTCGGCAGCGCAAAACGCCAGCGATTGCACGTCGCTGGCGAACGGCCGCTTGTACCACGGCGTGATGGCCCGCACGGCGCGCCGGGCGTCCTGCAAGACCTGCCCCACGCGCTTGACGTTCCAGGCATCGCGCGCCACGGACGGCTGAAGCACGATATTCGCCGTCAACTCGCCCCTGTTCTTATTCACCAGGAAAGTACCGTCCTGCGCGGCGATATCTTCGTTGAGCGGCACGACGAACACGCCGCCGTCGGACACCTTGATCGGCATGGGCGCGCCATTGCCTTGCAAGGCCACGCGCACGTCGTCGATGGTGGCGCTCAGCTTGGCCGGAATCAGACGCAGGGCCATGACCACGCTGCCGCTCGACACTTGCCACACTTTCCTGGCCGTCAGATAACTGTCGCGGTAAGCCGTGAAGCGCACGCGCGGCGCCTTGGCGTCGCTGCTGGCGGTGACCGTCACCGTTTGCGATGGCAAGGTTTCCTCCGCGCCCGCCGGCGCCGCTGGCGCCACGGGCGTGGCTGGCGCAGGGAGTGGCGGCACGAGCGGCGGTGGCGCGACGGCGGCGGGCGGCACGCTGGCGCTCTGCAGCGGCGCGGGGATAGCCGGCGGCGCGTGCTCCTGGGCCTGGCCCAGCGACACGACACACAACCATCCGGCACAAGCGATCCATGTACGCATGCATTTCTTTCAATGAGGAAAATATTTTATCAGCGCCTGCATTATCGCAGAAGGCCAGCGCATGCGCGGTCCTTGGCCTATCCGCACTCTTTTGGTGCGCACGCTTGATTATTTAACAAATACCACTTATATTGATAATGATTCTTATTCACACAAGTAAAGGGAATCGCGCGCCCTTCTTTTCCACTGCCCGCACGCGCCGGGCCTTGCGGTGGAACTGCTATCCAAGCCAGACCACGGGCCAGCGTCACGCCATCCCCCAGCTACTGCGCACCTCGCCAGACGAGATAGGACAACACACAACTACAATATGCCAGGAAAATGATGCAATCGACGACAGTCTTCCCTCCTTCGCGCCAGCCCGCCTTGCGCCCCCTCCCCCGCCTGTTACATGTCGCCCTGCTGAGCCTAGCCGCCGGCACCGTCTTGCCGGCCCAGGCCGCCGACGCCGCCGCGGCCGACGTCACCATGCCGGCCGTCACCGTGCTGGGCCAGTCGATGGCCGGCACGGAAGGCACGCAGTCGTACACGACAGGCGAAGCGCGCAGCGCCACGCGCATGGACCTGTCCCTGCGCGAAACGCCGCAATCGGTCAGCGTCATCACGCGCCAACTGCTCGACGACCTGGGCGCCGTGCGGCTGGACCAGGCGCTGGCGCAGACGACGGGCATCCAGGTTGGCCAGAATGACACGGAGCGCACGACCTTTTATGCGCGCGGCTTCGGCATCAACAATATCCAGATCGACGGCATGGCGCGCGGCGGCCAAGCGCCGCTGCAAGACACGATTTTGTACGACCGCATCGAGGTCGTGCGCGGCGCCACCGGCTTGATGGGCGGCAAGGGCGACCCGTCGGCCACCATCAACATGATACGCAAGCGCCCGACGAAGGAATTCCAGGCCAGCGCCGGCCTCATCATGGGCCGCTGGGATGACCAGCGCGTCGAGGCCGACCTGTCCACGCCGCTGAACGCGCAGGGCAGCGTGCGTGCGCGCACGGCCCTGGCCTGGCAAAAACGCGATTCCTACCTGGACATGTATCACGAACGCAAGACGGTCGGCATGCTCATCGTCGAGGCGGACCTGCGTCCCGGCACCCTGCTCACGGCCGGCGTCGACTTCCAGGACAACGAGCCCACGGGCGCCACCTGGGGCGCCGTGCCCTACTGGAACGCGGACGGCAGCCTGGCCAATTTGCCGCGCAACACCAGCTGGACGGCTCCATGGAGCACCTGGGCCAAAAAACAGCACACGGTGTTTACCTCGGTGGACCAGCGCCTGCCGGGCAACTGGAATCTGCACCTCGGCTATGCGCGCACGGAAAGCACGAACCGCACCACCGTGCTGTATGCGGGCAAAGGTTATCCCGATCCCGCCACGGGCAAAGGCATGGAACTGTGGACGGGCGCCTGGGGCGCGGGCAAAAATTACAGCGACAATTTCGATGTCTACGCCAGCGGGCCGTTTACCTTGCTGGGACGCAAGCACACGGCCATCATCGGCTGGAATGGCGACAACAGCCAGGATCGCTCCATCGGCGGCAAGGAAAAAATCGATTACTCGAAATTCATCCCCGATTACCGCAGCTGGACGGGCAACGTCCCCCGCCCCGTGTTCACCCCGGATGGCTCGCACACGGAAAGCGTCATGCGCCTGGCGGGCGGCTATGTGGCCACGCGTTTGAGCCTGGCCGACCCGCTGCACGTGATCATCGGCGCGCGCAGCAGCACCTATCGCACGGACACGCGCAGCTACAACACGCAAGGCGTGTACACGGGCAGCAGCGACTTCGTGGAAACGCGCAATGAAGTCACGCCGTACGTGGGCGCCGTGTTCGATATCAACAAGCAATATTCCGCCTACGCCAGCTTCACGCAGCTGTTCAACCCGCAAACGAGCAAGGACCGCAACAACCAGTTCCTGGCGCCGGAAACGGGCGACAATGCGGAACTGGGCGTCAAGGGGGAATTCTATGAAGGCAAGCTGAATGCGTCGGCCGCCCTGTTCCACACGAAGAAAAAGAACCTGGCGGAACTCGACCGTTCCGTGCCGCCCGGCTTTTTGCTGCCCGACGGCGGCCAGGCCATGGTGGCCAACGGCGCCGGCGTGACGGCCAAGGGCGTCGAATTCGACGTTTCCGGCCAGTTAACGCCCGCCTGGGAAGCGAGCGGCGGCTATACCTATCTGCACGCGGCCGAGGCCGATGGCCGCCGCGCCGCCACCACGCAGCCGCGCCATTTGCTGCGCCTGGCCACCAGCTACCGCTTCGACGGCCGCCTGGCAGGGCTGAAAGCGGGCGCCAGCCTGACGGCGCAAAGCGCCACCTACAGCGAATCGTGGTACGGCCGTCCGCCGCCAAGCGAGATGACGAACATCCCGCAAGCCGGTTATGCGCTGGTCAACGCCATGGCCAGCTATGCCATCAACCGCCATGCCAGCGTGCAGCTGAACGTGAATAACTTGCTCGACAAAAAGTACTACCGCAACGTGGGCTTCTTCGACGGCGTGTTCTGGGGCGAACCGCGCAACGTCAGCCTGGCCGTGCGCACGGCGTTTTAAGCGGGGTGCAGTGCCTCAGGCTGCCGGCGCGCTGCGCCAGTGCGCGGGCGCGGGCAAAGTGAAGCCTTCGAGCAAGGGACCGCCCACGGGCGCCAGCACGGCGGCGGCCACCTGCCCGAACGCATGCTGGCCGGCCGGCAAGTCGCTGGCGACCAGGCGCAGCGCGCCGTCCAGCTGCCCGGCGACGGCGGCGTCGAACGCCTGCAGGCGGCGGAACAGATGCTTGCCGCCGCCGCTCCATACGCCCGCCGCGCGCAAGTGCAGGTCGGCCAGCGCTTCGTACAGCTGGCAAGCCACGGCCAGCGCCTCGCCCGGGTGCGCGCTGTCGACCAGGTCTTCCAGCGCCGTGGTGATGGCGTAGCGGCGCCGCTGCAGGCTTTCCACGTCGAGCATGGGCGGCCCGGCTGCGGCGATGGCTTGCGCCAACGCCAGCAGCTGCGCGTGCTGCGCTCCGGGCGCGAGAATGTTTTCCCCTTCCACCACCATCATCACCAGCGGCGCCTTGCCGCCCGGCGCATCGATTTCCTTGCAAAAATACGTGAACGTGGCCATGTCGTGCGCGAACAGTTCCACCGTGCGCCCTTCGGCCACGAGCGTGTCGCGCCAGGCGCAATCGACGTGGTCGAACAGCAGCAGCAAGTCGATGTCGGAAGTGGGCGTCTGCCGGCCCGTGGCGAACGAACCGCCGATGATGGCCGCCACGGCCGTGGGATAGCGTTCACGCACCAGCCGCAAGGCGATCGCGCGGATAGCGTCATAGGTGGAAATGTCTGTCACAGCCAGTGCTCCTTGCCGAAAAGCACTATCCTACACGCGATACGCGGCCTGCCGCCATCCTGCTACACTGGCGCTCTCTGATCAAGGAACCAACATGGAATACGATTGCATCGTGGTGCCCTCGCCCGTGGGCGAGCTGACGCTGGTGGCGCGCGGGACGGCCCTGGCCGCCATCCTGTGGGAAAACGACAAGCCCAACCGCGTGCGCCTGGGCGCGATGCGCGTCGATGACGGTTGCGCCGTGCTGCAGGAAACGGCGCGCCAGCTGGTGGAATATTTCGCCGGCACGCGCCAGTGTTTTGACGTGCCGCTCGATTTCGCCGGCACGCCTTTCCAGCAGGAAGTGTGGCGCGCACTGCTGACGATACCGTATGGCCAGACGCGCAGCTATGGCGAGATCGCGCGCCAGATCGGCCGTCCCGCCGCCGTGCGCGCCGTGGGCGCCGCCAACGGCAAGAATCCTATTTCCATCATCGCCCCCTGCCACAGGGTCATCGGCGCCACGGGCGAGTTGACGGGCTTTGCCGGCGGCCTGCATGCCAAGGAAACCCTGCTGGCGCTGGAAGGCATCGCCCTGTCCAGCGACCGCGAAGCGCTGAAAACGGGCCACGCCCGCCGCCGCGCCGTGCCCATCGATACGGCGCAAGGCTGTTTGTTTTAGGCGCGGCATCGCTCCCCTTGTGGGATACTCACGCCCTCCGTTCAAGCAAACACACCATATGCCCTACCTTGTCATCCTGTTTTTTGTCCTTCTGTATTTGCTGGCCACGTTCTTTTTCCACATCCCCGCCCTGGTCGCCCTCGTGTATGGCGTGCTGAGCCTGAGCTGTTTCGTTGCCTATGCGATCGACAAATCGGCCGCCAAAGGGGGCCGCTGGCGCACCTCGGAACGCACCCTGCTGCTGCTGGGGCTGCTGTGCGGCTGGCCGGGCGCCGTGCTGGCCCAGCAATGGCTGCGCCACAAGTCCAGCAAGCGCTCGTTCCGCATCCTGTTCTGGATCACGGTCGCCCTCAATATCGGCGCCTTCGTGTATTTCAGCATGCATTACGCGGCGCCCGATATCGGCACCGAGGTGGCGCCCATCGAACTGTAAAACTGCCTACCGCCAAGATGTAACAATTATTGCAGCCCGTTGTTCTTGAAATGATCGCCTGTCAGAATATCAATATTCACGATATTCAAGCCAATTCATTTACACGGGAAAGCCCTTTTCGACCATGCGCACCTTGCAATTCCACAATTCCTTCCTGTTCCGCCTTGCCGCCGCGATTTGTTTCGCCATCACCTTGGCGGGCTGCACAAGCTATCGCTTTATTCCCCCGGACTCCGATGCGGGGCGTCAATGCGTGACGAGTTGCGGGACCAATCGGCAAATATGCATAGCCGGCAAGGAACAAGTTGCCGCGGCCCAGGCGCAAGCTTGCGAGATGCGCAACGTCAGTACCGTTTCCCTCTGCCTGGCCGTGGCGAAAACAGATGCGGACCGGGAACTGTGCTCGAAGAAACGCCAATATTGCTCCTCAAACAACTCTGCAACGTGGCAATGCGAGGCGGATTACCGAAGCTGCTATACGCAATGCGGCGGCAGGATCGAGGAAAGCGAATAAACGCGGACAGCCTGATGCCGTCGTACAGGATGCCGTGTGCCGAGCGCAAGGCGCGATGAACGACGCGCGGCAGGCATCTGCTTACTCGCCCAGCAGGCGCAGCGATTCCAGCCAGTCCGCCTTCCATTCGCGCAGCAACGGTTGCGTGGCGAACGCCTTCTTCAGGTGCGCCATCGGCACGCGGTGCACGTCGTGCAAGCCGAACGCCAACGTCACCGGATGCCACAGATGGCTGTTCTTGCCGCCGCGCGAATTCTTGCGCACGCGCGCGCCATCGTCGCCGAAGATGCCCACGCCGCTGGCCAGCCCCTTGTCCAGGTCGACCTTGCCCACGCCGGCAAAGGCGATCAAAATCTGCTCGCGGGCCAGGCCCTTCAAGGCGCTGGGCAAGACCACGGGGCCCTTGTCCGCCTCCGCGACATCCGGCTGCGGATGCTGCAACTCCTTGAGCAAACGCAACAGATCGCGCTCCTGGAAGTGCAAGCCGTCCAGCGGCGCGCGCAATCCCGGCGCCTTCAGTTCGATGGCGATATTGCCCGAGTCGCGCGTAAAACGCAGCCACACGTCGTCCGCGCCCGAGGCCAGGTGCTGCTTGTCCCCGATAAACACGACGGGCGCCGCATAGCGCGTCACGCCGTCATGGAACAGCTCGGCCCATGCGTCGCTGTAATCGAGCCAGACGTAGGGCAAGCCGCCCTGCTCCAGCAAGCGCGCCAGGGTCCACGGCGTGCCCGTCTGTTCAGCCAGCCAGGCACAGGCGTCAAGGGCGGTGGCGCGGTATGGCAGGGATATGGCAGTCATGGCGGTTCCATCGATAAAAGTGGAGCGCAGTGTAGCAGACCTCGCCATCATCCCCTTCGGCAGGCGCAGCGGGACGCTGCGCGATGTGCTAGGCTGAAAGCATCAGCACGCGCCATGCCCATTCCGGCCGCCTGGCGCACCACCGCGAGGGGATCACCATGCATTCGAGCACCAACGCCGCCACCGCACCTGCCCCGCCACCGGAACGCGATTCGCCCACGCCGGCCAGCGAAAGCCATGCCGAGGAAGCGCTCGATGAAGCGCTGAAGGAAAGCTTCCCGGCCAGCGACCCGATCGCCATTGCCACGCCAAAACCAGCCGGCAAGACGCCGTCCTGACGGCACGCCCCGCCAGCCACCGTTGCGGTGGCTTTTTTTTGCCTGAACTGAATCCGGACGCCCCGCCCCCGCGTAGATGGCTATGCCACGACCGAACGAAGTTACTACGCGGAAAGGAAACGCCATGCAGCATTACAGCAAAAAGACGGATCCCCTGGACCAGCGCCTGTACCTGGCCCAGCGCATCGACCGGGCCGATGCGCGCTTGCAACGCTTGCACGATGCGGCCGAGCGCGAACGCTGCGCGCAATGGATCACGGCCTGGGCCGTGGCGGCGGGCGCCGACGCGCCGCGCGGCATGAAGCTGCGCATCCGCGGCGAATTCATCCTGCTTTGATCCAAAACAAAAGCCCCGCCCGGTGCATGCGCGCGGGGCGGGGCCAGTCAAACCGGCACGGACTTAATCGGACGTGTCGCGGTACTGCTCGGGCGTCGTGTCGCCATCGGCGACTTCATACCACATCGCATTGAGCACGGCGAAGGTCGCCGCCAGCGGAAGACCCAGTATCCAGGCGAAATACCACATAGTTATATCCTTTCGTTGATTCTTAGTAGGCGTGACCGCTGTCGTCCTTGATTGCTTTTGCATCAACCTTGCCCCACAGCACTTTATACACCCACGTCGTGTACGCCACGATGAGGGGAATGAAGACGGCCGTGACGACCAGCATGATGAACAGGGTCATGTGGCTGGACGAGGAATCCCACACCGTCAGGCTGGCGCGCGGGTCGATCGACGATGGCAGGATGAACGGGAACATGGCCGCGCCCACGCCGAGGATGATGCCGGCGATTCCAGCCGCGCTGGCCAGCAAGGCGGGCACTTCGCGGCGCGCGCGCTGGAAGGCAAAGGCCAGCAGCGGGCAAAGCAGGCCCAGCGCAGGGGCGATCCAGGTCCAGGGATGGGCGGCAAAGTTGAGGAACCAGGCGCCCACGTGCACTTCCGCCGTTTTCAGCATCGGGTTCGACGGACCGTCGACCACCACCGTGCTGCTGATGCGGTAGCCATCGACCCACAGCCACAGGGCCACGCCGGCCAGCGCATACAGCACGACGGTGGCAAGCGCCGCCACGCTGCCGTAGCGGCGCGCCCGTTCGGCCACGGCACCGTCCGTTTTCAGCTGCAGCCAGGTGGCGCCGTGCATCACCAGCATGGCCACCGAGACGAGGCCGCACAGCAGCGCAAACGGGTTAAGCAGCGCAAAGAAGCTGCCGTCATAGAAGATGTGCATGTCTGGCGAGAAACGGAACGGCACGCCTTGCAGCACGTTGCCGATGGCCACGCCGCAAATCAGGGCCGGCACGAAGCCGCCCACGAACAGGGCCGCATCCCAGCGGGCGCGCCAGCGCGGGTCTTCGCGCTTGCTGCGGAACTTGAAGGCCACGGGGCGCACGATCAGCGCCACGAGGATGACGAACATGGCCAGGTAAAAGCCCGAAAACGACACGGCGTACAGCTGCGGCCAGGCGGCAAAGATGGCGCCGCCGCCAAGGATCAGCCACACCTGGTTGCCTTCCCACACGGGACCGATACTGTTGATGACGACCCTGCGCTCGAGGTCCGTCTTGCCGACGAAGGGCAGCAGGATGCCCGTGCCCAGGTCGAAGCCGTCCGTGATGGCAAAGCCCACCAGCAAGATGCCGATCAGCAGCCACCAGATCAGGCGCAGTGTTTCGTAAGAAATCATTTCATGCAAAATCATGGTCTGGCCCTCCTTAGGCGCGTTGAGTATGAATGGCTGCGGGGGCTGGCACGGGGGCCGGCGCCTTCTCTTCCGGCCCCTTGCGGATGGCCTTGAGCATGAGCTTCATTTCAATCATCAACAGCACGGTGTAGATGGCGGCAAAGCCGGCAATCGTGATCAGGAGGGTCGAAGCGCCCAGGTTCGAGACGGCCACGGCCGTCGGCAGCACGCCTTCGATCACCCATGGCTGGCGGCCCACTTCGGCCACGATCCAGCCCGCTTCAATGGCCACCCACGGCAGCGGGATGGCGAATACGGCCAGCTTCAGCAGCCAGCGGTGCTTGTCCAGGGTGCGGCGCGTCGACAGCAGGAAGAACGTGCCGGTCAACAAGATAAAGAACATGCCCAGGCCCACCATCACGCGGAAGGACCAGAACAGGGGCGCCACGGGCGGCACGGTATCGAGCGCGGCCTTGCGAATTTGCTCGGGCGTGGCCTGGCGCGGGTCGTCGACATAGCGTTTCAGCAGCAAGGCATAACCCATGGACTGGCCTTTCGACTCGAACATGTCCTTCGCATCCTGCGGCACGGGGCTGCCCGGCGCCACGCTGCGGATGGTTTGCAGCGCGTCATACGCCTTGATGCCATCCTTGATCAGCAGTTCGCCGCGGTCGACCAATTGCTCGATGCCGGGGATTTCCGTCGTCAGCGAACGCGTGCCGATCAAGCCCATCACCATCGGGATGTGCACGGCGTAATGCGTCTCGCGCGCTTTCGCGTCGGGGAAGCCGAAGGCCGTGAAGGCGGCCGGGGCCGGCTCCGTGGTCCACATGGCCTCGATCGCGGCCAGCTTCATCTTTTGGTGTTCCGACGACAGGTAGCCGCTTTCATCACCCAGTACCACCACCGACAGCGAGGCAGCCAGGCCGAACGAGGCGGCGACCGTCATCGAGCGCTTGGCCAGCTGCACGTGGCGGCCCTTCAGCAGATACCAGGCGGAAATACCCAGCACGAACACGGCTGCGGCCGTATAGCCGGCCGACACCGTGTGCACGAATTTCGCCTGAGCAACAGGATTCGTCAGCACTGCGCCGAAATCCGTCACTTCCATGCGCATGGTCTGCGGATTGAAGGCCGCGCCGACGGGATTTTGCATCCAGCCGTTGGCGATCAGGATCCACAGGGCCGAGAAGTTCGAACCGATGGCCACCAGCCAGGTCGTGACCAGGTGGCCCCGCTTCGACAGCTTGTCCCAGCCGAAGAAGAACAGGCCGACGAAGGTCGCTTCCAGGAAGAAGGCCATCAAGCCCTCGATGGCCAGCGGCGCGCCGAAAATGTCGCCCACGTAATGGCTGTAGTAGCTCCAGTTCATGCCGAACTGGAATTCCATGACGATGCCCGTCGCCACGCCCATGGCGAAGTTGATGCCGAACAAGACACCCCAGAACTTGGTCATGTCGCGCCAGATGGGGCGGTTCGTCATCACGTAAACCGTCTCCATGATGGCGAGGATCACTGACAGGCCTATCGTCAGCGGAACGAATATAAAGTGGTACAGGGCTGTCAGCGCAAACTGCAGTCTGGATAAAGCGACAATATCGAAGTCCATATGATTTCCTTGGTGTTTCCCTACTGTAATTGTAAACTTGGTATCTATCTGATGCGATTCGATTGGTTCCGCCGCCTTCGGGCTGGCGTGCGGCACCGCCTGTCTCCGTTCTTGTCAATCCCCCCGCAAGCCCGCCAGGGCCGCTTCGAAGCCATCCGTGCCGCGCCGCAGCTCTTCGACGATGCGGCCGTCGCGGATGCGCAGCAGCCGATCCGCCAGCGCCGCTTCGCGCCGCAAGTGAGTTGCGATCAGCAAGCTGCGCCCTTCGCAGCGCGCGCGCAAGCGCTGCAAAACGTCGCTTGCCGTCCCCGCATTCAGCGCTTCCGTCGCTTCGTCGAGCAGCCACAAGGTCGATTCGTGCAGGAACAGCCGCGCCAGCGCCAAACGGCGCGCCTGCCCGCCCGACAAGCCCAGGCCGCCCTCGCCCAGCATGGTGTCGAGGCCTCCCGCCAGGGCGCGCACCTCGTCGTCCAAGCCGGCCGCCTGCAGCGCCGCCCACAGCTGCGCATCGCTGGCGGCGGGGTCGGCCAGGCGCAGGTTGTCGCGCAAGCTGTCCTGGAACAATTCCGTCTTCTGCGTGAACAGACAGGCGCGCGGCGCGCTCACCTTGCCCGACAATGGCGCCAGTTCGCGCGCGGCCAGGGCCAGCAAGGTGGACTTGCCCGCGCCGCTGGGGCCGATCAAGGCCACGCGCTCGCCGGCGGCGATGTGCAGCGATACGTCATGCAGGATGGCCACATGGCTGCCCGCATGCGCGGCGCTGACGTGTTCCAGGCGCAAGCCCGGCGCGGCATCCATGGGCAGCGTGGCGCCCTCCTGCTGCTCCAGGCGCGGCGCCAGGCGGCGCATCGCCAGCAGCATGCGCCCCGCCTCCAGCGCGCCGCGGCGCAATCCCGCAAACGGTTCCACGGCCGTCAGGGCGATCAGCAGGGCCAGCGCCGCGGCCGGCACGCTCAGCGCCTGCTGCTGCACCAGCGCGGCGACGGCCAGCAGCACCCCGGCCAGGGTCGCGCTGCCGGCCACGCCATACGCGGCGCCCGCCGCCGTTTCCAGGCGCAGCAGGGCGAAATCGGCTTGCGCCAGCGAGCGGTCGATCCGCGCCAGCGCCGCGCACTGGGCGTCGATGCGGCCCGCCATCACCAGGTCCGTCTGGCCGGCCACCAGGTCGATGGCGCCGGAACGCAGTTTTTCGATGGCGCGCGAGCGCAGGATGGCCGGGCGGCGGGCGCGGCGCGCCACGCTCCAGCTGATGCCGCCGCCGGCGGCCAGCAGCCACGCGGCCAGTCCCAGGCCCAGCTGCCACTGCATCACGCCCAGCGCCACGCCCGCGAGCAAGGCCGCGCACAGGGCCGTGAAGGCGGGCACCAGCAGGCGCAGGTACAGCGATTCGAGCGCATCGATATCGGCCGTCAGGCGGAACAGCAGCTTGGCGGGCTGGCGCAGCAGGCGGCTGGCCGCTTCCGGGCGCGACCAGCCGCGAAACAGTTGCACGCGGATGCTGGCCAGCGCGGCGAACGTGGCGTCGTGCGTGACGAGGCGTTCCGCATAGCGCGAGCCCGTGCGGCCGATGGCCAGCAGGCGGATGCCGGCCGACGGGCCGAACACGTCGAACAGGATGGCCGTCGACGCGTGCAGGCCGGCAATCGAGGTGGCCGTGATGAACCAGCCGGACAAGCCCAATAAGGCCATGCCGGACACTGCCGTCAGGGCCGCCAGCAAGGCGCCCCCGATCAGCTTGCCTGGTTGGGCCAGCAGCAATTGCCGCAGGACGGGATGCGAGATCAGTGTGGTGTTCATGCGCGCAACTCCTGTGCCTGCGCCCGGGCATCGACCTGCACCGTGCGCTGCAGGCGGCCGGCCAGCACGGGGTCGTGCGTGGCGACGATCATCGTCTTGCCTTTCGCCAATTCCAGCAAGGCGTCCGTCACGCGCGCCGCCGTTTCGCTGTCCAGGTGGGCCGTCGGTTCATCGACCAGCAGCAAGTCCGCATGCGGATGCAGGGCCACGCGGGCCAAGGCCAGGCGCACGGCTTCGCCACCGGACAAGCCCTGCCCGCCATCGCTGAGCATGACGGCCGGCTGCGCCTGCGCCACGGCAGCCAGGTCGGCCAGGTGCAGCGCCTGCGTCACTTGCGCGGCATGCGCGCCGACGCGGCCCAGGGTCACGTTCTGGCTGACGGAGGCGGCAAACACGTGGGGACGCTGGCCCATCCACGCCATGCGCTGGCGCAAGGTATTCACGGTGCCATCGTTCAGGCGCACGCCGCCGATGCGGATCTCGCCGCCGCTGGCGGGCAGCAAGCCGGCCAGCAAGGACAGCAAGGTGGTCTTGCCGGCGCCGCTGGCGCCCAGCAGGGCGACGTGTTCGCCGGCGCGCACGGTCAGGTCGAAGCCGTCGAAGACGGGCGCCTCGCCAGGGTGGGCAAAGCGCAGTTGATGGATTTCGATAGCAGGCGGCGGCGCCACGGCCATGGCGGCGGCGGAGACGGCAGCGGCTGCCACGCCGGCGCCGGGCAGGGGCACGCCCTCGACCGCCAAGTCGTGCAGGCCGGCCAGGCCCGCTTCGCCGGCCGCCTTGTCGTGCCAGACGGCGGCCAGTTCGCGCAAGGGTTCGAAAAACGCGGGCGCCAGCAGCAGGATGAACAAGCCCTGCCCCAGGCTCAGTTCGCGGCCCCAGGTGCCGAAATTGATGCTGCCCAGCAGCGAGAAGCCGATGTAGGCGGCCACCATGGCGACACCGAGCGCGGAAAACAGTTCCAGCACAGCGGACGACAGGAAGGCGATGCGCAGCACCACCATCGTGCGCCGGCGCACGGATTGCGACGAGGCATCCAGGCGTTCGGCCGTGGCGTCGACGGCGTCGAGCGCGCGCAGGGTAGCCAGGCCGCGCAGGCGGTCCAGCAGAAACGCGTTCATGCTGCCCATTTCCACCATCTGCGCGCGGCTGGCCGCTTGCGCGCCCATGCCCACCAGGGCCATGAAGACGGGAATCAGGGGCGCGGCGATGAGCAGGATCAGGGCGGCGATCCACGACAGGGGCGTCACCACGGCGAGGATCACGAGCGGCACGAGCATGACTTTCCAGCGCGCGGGCTTGTAGCGCACCAGGTAGGGCACGATGGCTTCGGCCTGTTCGGCGATGACGCTGGCCGCCTGGCCCGACTGGGCGCGCTGGCGGTCCAGCGGCGAACGGTGCGCCAGCGCTTGCGCCACTTGCGCACGCAAGGTGGACAGGTGGTCGCGCGCCGCCGCATACATGCGCCGCGCGCCCCACGCTTCGCCGCCGGCGCGCAGCACGCCCAGCAGCAGCACGCCGGCGGCCGGCAACAGGGCCGCGCGCCACGGTGCGCCGGCCAGCATGGCTTGCACGGCCCAGGCCAGCAAGGCCGCTTGCGGCAGCCACAGCAAGGCGGCGCCGCCCTGCGCCAGGCTGGCGGCGCGGGGAAGGATAAAGCGGGGCAAGGACAGCGGCGTGGTCGGCATATCTATACTTTTTGAGTTTTCAGAATTTTCTGTAAATTCGATATTTTGTATAATACTGCGAAACATGACATATATCAATTGACCCTGCGGGTGTGGCGTGAAAAAATTCAGATAATTATGAAAACTCAACATATCCAAATGACGCCGCTGATCCTGACCTTCGTCAGCCATTTCGGCGAGATGGGCAGCCGCTGGGGCTTTAACCGGACAGTGGGGCAAGTGTACGCCTTGTTGTTTGTCGCAGAGCATCCTTTACACGCGGATGAAATCGCGGAACACCTGAGTTTTTCACGCTCGAACGTGAGCATCGGCTTGAAGGAATTGCAGGGCTGGGGCTTGATCCGCCAGTCGCGCATCCCCGGCGACCGGCGCGAGTATTTTTCCTCGCTGGGTGATGTGTGGCAAATCTTCCGCGTGGTGGCCGCCGAGCGCCGCCGCCGCGAAGTGGCGCCGACCTTGACGGTGCTGCGCGAATCGCTGCTGGCGCCGGCCACGGAACCCGTCGACCAGTATGCGCAGGAGCGCATGCGCGAAATGTATGAACTGGTCGACCTGGCCAACACCTGGTTCGACGACTTGCAGCGCCTGTCGCCCGAATCGATGGCGCAGCTGATGAAAATGGGCGCCAAGGTGCAAAAGCTGCTCAATGCCAAGGATCGCCTGTTCGGCGTCAGCAATAACAACGACTGAAACCCGCCCCCCTCCCTAATCAAGGCATTGCTAGCACAGGCTGGCATGCCTTGTCACGCCATTTCCGCTCGCCGTACAGGCTTTCGCCAGCACAGCCATACATAGCCGTATGCGATGTTGTCAAGCATGCCAATAGCATTATTTAAATTGTATTAATTTACATCAAGACTAAGCTTGCATATGCGTACTCACGCAAAGGCGACCGGGCGACAAGTCGACCTCCCTGACCGGACGGCGCGCACCCTGAAGCAGTGAAATGTCTGCAATAAAATAAAAGGGGATTTTCATGAAAAGCATAACAAGCATTGCCATACGGGCATCCATGCTGGCCGCCCTGACGGCCTGCATGGGCGTGGCACAGGCTGCTACATGGGTCGATGTGGGACCGGCCAGCGGTTTCAGCATCGAAGGCAGCACCGTCACTTACTCGCCGTCACCTGCCCTCATGGTGAAATACTATAACGACAATCTCGTGCCGCAGAGTCCCACCGACATCCAGGGCTATATCAACGGCGTTTTCGGCACCAGCCTGGGTGCGGCCGTCTCGTTTTGCGACAATGCCACCTCAGGCTGCACCGCCGGCACCACGGCAGGCGCCAGCGGCGGGGTGAATTCCTTCACGAGTGCGGCGGCCTATGATTACCTGGCCATCCATTTCGGCCAGGGCGAACTGGTCTTCCAATGGGCAGCGCCCGTCGCAGCCGGCACGACCTTCACGGTGGCAGGCTTGCCCAAGGACCTGAGCAATTACCGCGCCTACGTTTCCGCCGTCCCTGAACCGGAAACCTATGCCATGCTGCTCGCCGGCCTGGGCCTGCTCGGCGTCTTGGCGCGCCGCCGCCAGGCAAAATAAGAGCATCGGGCAAGACCCGCAACACGGCGCCGGCGCACCCATGTTTACAGCGCGCTTGCGCCGCGCCGCCCACTCTTTACACCGTCTTTATGCCTCTCCCGCTATGCTGACCGGCATCTTCAGTCATCGTTGCGAGGGAGCCCACATGCATGAATCCCCATTCCAGCCGCGCGCGCGCCATGCGCTGCGCCAGCACTTGCCCGTGCGCGAACGGCTGCGCCTGGCACGCCTGGCCAGCAAGAAAGTGCTGTCGCTGTGTTCCGCGCTGCTGTGCGCGGCGCCGCTGCTGTATTTGCTGAGCTTAGTGCTGGGCGCGCAGCCCTGAACCGCTGCGCGAAAACCGGATGTAGGAGGAAAGATGGAGTGCGTTGCGGCAGCTTGGCGCCGCATAATCGTGGCCAGTATGAAACTGGTCCGCCCAGAGGGAATCGAACCCCCATTCACGGTTTAGAAGACCGTTGTCCTATCCGTTGAACGATGGGCGGAGAGGTGCAGTATTTTAATCCATGCGCGCCAGCAATGAAATGCCAGCGCGGAATAGAAAACGGGCTGTCATTTCTGACAGCCCGTTTATGACTTTGGTCGGAGTACAAGGATTCGAACCTTGGACCCCCTGGTCCCAAACCAGGTGCGCTACCGGGCTGCGCCACACTCCGAAGACAAGATAATAACGCCCCCACCCAATTTCGTCAATTGCCATAGACGAATTAGATGGAAATAACTATCGGCGCCTGCCTTTACACAGCCACTTTATCCGCAATGCGGCGCGCCATCGACTCGGCCTTTTCCTTATCTTTCGCCTCCACCATCACGCGGATCAGCGGCTCGGTGCCGGAAGCGCGGATCAGCACGCGGCCCGTGTCGCCCAGCTCGGCCTCGACCAGTTCTTTCTCGGCCACCATGGCGGCATTTTTTTTCCAGTCGAAACCGGGCGCCACGCGCAGGTTGATCAGGGTTTGCGGGAACAGCACCAGTTCGGCCAGGCATTGCTGCAGGCTCTGGCCGCTGCGCTTGAGGGCGGACAATACTTGCAGCGCGGAAACGATGCCGTCGCCCGTCGTGTGCTTGTCCAGGCACAGCAGATGGCCGGAACCTTCGCCACCCAGTATCCAGCCCTTTTCCTTCATGACTTCCAGCACGTAGCGGTCGCCCACCTTGGCGCGCGCAAAGCCGATGCCCTGCTGCTTGAACAGCACTTCCAGCGCCATATTCGTCATCAGGGTGCCGACGGCGCCGGCCACGGGGCCTGTCGCCAGGCGGTCCTTGACCATGACGTACAACAACTCGTCACCGTTATACAGGCGGCCCGTGGCATCGCACATGATCAGGCGGTCGGCGTCGCCATCGAGGGCGATGCCCAGGTCGGCGCCGTGCTCGACGACGGCTTCGGCCATGGCCTTGGTTGCCGTGGCGCCGAAGCCCGCATTGATGTTGAAACCGTCGGGCTTGTTGCCGATGGCGATGACTTCCGCGCCCAGCTCATGGAACACGTGCGGCGCGATATGGTAGGCGGCGCCATGCGCGCAATCGACGACGATCTTCAGGCCGCGCAAGTCCAGCTCGTTCGGGAAGGTGCCCTTGCAAAATTCGATGTAGCGGCCCTGGGCATCGTCCAGGCGCTTGGCGCGGCCCAGCTTGTCCGAGGGCACGCAAGCCATGGGCTCGTCGAGCGCCGCTTCGATTTCCAGCTCCACGCTGTCGGGCAGCTTGGTGCCCTGGCCGGAAAAGAACTTGATGCCATTGTCGTGGTACGGGTTGTGCGAAGCGGAAATGACCACGCCGGCCGACAGGCGCAGCGCCCGCGTCAGGTAGGCGATTGCCGGGGTCGGCATGGGGCCGGCCAGCATCACGTCCACGCCGGCGGCCGACAGGCCCGCTTCCAGCGCCGCTTCCAGCATGTAGCCGGAAATGCGCGTGTCCTTGCCGATCAGCACCGTCGGTCGCGTCTTGCCGCCCTGCGACTTGGCCAGCACCTTGCCGGCAGCATAGCCGAGGCGCATGACGAAGTCGGGGGTGATCGGAGCCGTGCCCACCAGGCCGCGGATGCCATCCGTGCCAAAATATTTACGCGTCATAGTATTTCTCTTTTTGTTGTTTATGATAAATCTTACAGGCTCAGTGTGCCATGCGCCAGACCTTCAGTGCATCGACGGTTTCAGCTACATCATGCACACGGATAATTTCCGCACCTTGCGCTACCGCAGCAAGTGCACCGGCGACACTGCCGGCCAGGCGCTGCTCGACGGGACGTCCCGTGACGGCGCCGATCATCGACTTGCGCGACAGCCCGGCCAGCACAGGCAGGCCCAGTTCGCTGCGCAACTGGCGCGTGGCGCGCAATAAGGCATAGTTCTGCTCCACCGTCTTGCCGAAGCCAAAGCCGGGATCGACGCACAGGCGCTCGCGGGCGATGCCGGCCGCCGTCATCGTGTCGATGCGCTCGCGCAGGAAGTCGATGACTTCGCGCACCACGTCTTCGTACTGCGGCTGGGCTTGCATAGTTTCCGGCACGTTTTGCATGTGCATGATGCACAGCGCGCAATCGCTGTCGCGCACGGCGTCGATGGCGCCCGGCGCGCGGAAACCGTTGATATCGTTGATCATGTCGGCGCCCGCCAGGATGGCTTCGCGCATCACTTCCGGCTTGTAGGTGTCGACGGACAGGGGCTTGCCGCAGTCGCGCAAGGCGTACAGCACCGGCATGACGCGCTGCAGCTCATCGTGCAGCGGCAGCGGCGGCGCGCCGGGGCGGCTCGATTCGCCGCCGATGTCGATGATGTCGACACCGTCGATGATCATCTGCTCGGCGCGGGAAATGGCAAATTCCAGGTGCTGGTACTGGCCCGCATCGGAAAACGAGTCGGGCGTGATGTTCAGGATGCCCATCACCAGCGCCTGCGTGCCCTGCAGGTTGAAGCCGAAACGGCCGAATTGCAAATAGTGTCGCATGTGATTCTTTGTAGTCGTCAGGAAAAAACTGCGGCGGCAACGAAAAAGGGCAAGGATTGCTCCTTACCCTTCTCTTGCATGCCGCTAATCAGGCAGTGGTCGCTATCAGGCTGGCGCCGTCACGTTAGGCGAGATGCCGCCCGTGCCGCTGTCGCCCGCATTGCGGCGTGGCGGGATGACTTTCGGTGGACGCGGCTCCAGGCCGGCCATGATGTCATTAATTTGCTCTGCATCAATGGTTTCCCATTCCAGCAAGGCTTTGGTCATCATTTCGACCTTGTCGCGGTTGCCTTCCAGCAAGGTGCGCGCCAAAGCATATTGCTTGTCGAGAATGTTGCGGATTTCAGCATCGACCTTTTGCTGCGTCGCTTCCGAGATCGTCTTCGTGGCGCCACCGAAGAAACCTTCGTTTTCGCTGTCTTCGTAGACCATCACGCCCATGCTGTCGGACATGCCGAAGCGGGTCACCATGGAACGGGCCAGCTTGGTGGCGCGCGAAAAGTCGTTCGACGCGCCCGTGGACATTTGGCCCACGAAAATCTCTTCGGCGATACGGCCACCGAACAGGATGGAAATTTCTTCCAGCATCTTGTCCTTGTAGGCGGACAGATTGTCGTGTTCCGGCAACTGCCACGTCAGGCCCAGGGCCCAGCCGCGCGGCATGATCGTTACCTTGTGCACGGGATCGGCCTTCGGCAGCAGCTTGGCGACGACGGCGTGACCGGACTCATGGTAAGCCGTATTGCGACGCTCTTCCTCGCGGATGATCATCGATTTACGCTCGGGACCCATGTAGATCTTGTCTTTCGCATCTTCGAAGTCCGCCATTTCCACCAGACGCTTGCTGCGGCGCGCGGCGAACAGGGCTGCCTCGTTGACCAGGTTGGCCAGGTCCGCGCCCGAGAAACCGGGGGTGCCGCGGGCCAGGATATCGGCTTTCACGTCGGTACCGATAGGCACTTTGCGCATGTGCACATTCAAGATCTGCTCGCGGCCGCGGATATCGGGCAAGCCGACGGACACCTGGCGGTCGAAACGGCCCGGACGCAGCAGCGCTTTGTCGAGTACGTCGGCGCGGTTGGTGGCGGCCACGACGATCACGCCGGAGTTCGCTTCAAAACCGTCCATCTCGACCAGCAACTGGTTCAGGGTCTGTTCGCGTTCGTCATTGCCGCCGCCCATGCCGGCGCCGCGGTGACGGCCGACAGCGTCGATCTCATCGATGAAGATGATGCATGGCGAATGCTTTTTCGCGTTTTCGAACATGTCGCGCACGCGGCTGGCGCCGACGCCGACGAACATTTCCACGAAGTCGGAACCGGAAATCGAGAAGAACGGCACCTTGGCTTCGCCGGCGATGGCGCGCGCCAGCAGGGTTTTACCCGTGCCCGGAGGACCGACCATCAGCACGCCGCGGGGAATGCGGCCGCCCAGTTTCTGGAATTTGCTCGGATCCTTGAGGAAGTCGACCACTTCGTTGACTTCTTCTTTCGCTTCGTCGCAACCGGCGACATCGGCGAAGGTGACGGTGTTGCTGGCTTCATCCATCATGCGCGCCTTCGACTTGCCGAACGAGAATGCCCCGCCCTTGCCGCCGCCTTGCATCTGACGCATGAAGAAGACCCAGACGCCGATCAACAGCAGCATGGGGAACCAGGAAACAAAAATAGTTTGCAGGAAAGACGCTTCCTCGGGCGGACGCACATCGAAATGCACGCCATTGTCGCGCAAGTCGCCGATCAAGCCCTTGTCGAGGCTGGTGGCGGTGGTACGCACCTTGGTGTCGTCCATCAGCTTGGCGGTGATCGACGAACCTTCGATCACGACATCCTTGACGCGCTTGGCTTTGACTTCATCCAGCAAATCGGAATAAGCGATGGCCTTGCTGCCGCCTGTGGCGCCATGACTGTCGAATTGCTTGAACAGCATGAACAACAGCAGCAATACGACTACCCAGATGGCAGATTTGGAAAACATGTTATTCACGAAGACTCCTTGGATGCAGTGCGCATCTCTTTACCTATAGCTAGAAACACGATTTTACTCGCAATAAGCGGGCCGTGCCAAAGCCCGCCGATCCGTGCGCGCGAAAAAATCGCGTTCACGCAAAAAAATGCAGTATAAACAATTTAGGCTTTTATGCCATCAGACGCTACTGCACTTCTCGTTCCCATGTGCGGATTCCCTCTTAAATATCAAGGGCGGAATCATCTTCTTCCACGGCATTTTTCAGCGGATTCTTGATTCCACGGCCCATCAGGAAGATTTCCGACGATTTATCGCGGCTGGCTTTGGGCTTTTTCTGCACGACGACCTTGAATTCGGCGCGGAATTTCTCCACGATCTGGCTGAAACCCATGTCCTTGAAGCATTTCACCAGCAGCACGCCAGACGGCTTCAGGTGCAATTGCGAGAATTCGATGGCCAGGTCGATCAAGTGTTCCATGCGCGCGGCATCCGCCGTGGCGATGCCCGACAGGTTGGGCGCCATGTCCGACAGGACCAGGTCAACCTTGCGGCCCTGCAACACCACTTCCAGCTGGCGCAGCACGCGCGCTTCGCGGAAGTCGCCCTGGATGAAGTGGAAATCGGCGATCGGCTCCATTTCCAGCATGTCCAGGCCAATCAGGGTACCATTGACCCCGCCGCCGTCCTTGCCGGCCAGCTTGCGCCGCGTGTACTGGGCCCAGCTGCCAGGAGTGCAACCCAGGTCGACGATCACCTGGCCAGGTTTGATCAGTTTCTCGTCTTCATCGATTTCTTTCAGCTTGTATGCTGCCCGGGCGCGGTAGCCCTCTTTTTGCGCCAACTTCACATATGGATCATTTATGTGGTCGTGCAACCAGTTTTTGTTTAATTTCTTCTTTGCCATTCGCGTAGAATACTGCTTTTAAGGGAATTACTAAATATTATTATGCTAAAACTTACACCCGTAGAGCGCAGCGCACTGCGCGCCGAAGCACACGCGCTGAAGCCTATCGTCATTATTGGCGAAGCGGGCTTGACACCTGCTGTCCTCAAAGAGATCGACCTTGGCCTGGATTCGCACGGTCTGATTAAAGTCCGCGTGTTCGGCGACGACCGCGAAGCCCGCGTCGGAATGTACGATACGATTTGCGGCAATCTCGGCGCCGCCCCGGTACAACATATTGGCAAACTGCTGGTAATCTACCGTCCGAAAAAAGAAGTGGTTAAGGAGAAGGTCAGCGCCGGCAAAGGCATGCGCGAAGTGACCATCGTCAAGGCCAGCGCCAGCGGCACCAAGCGCCCGAGCGTGACGAAAGTCATGATCAAGGGCAATGAGCGCGTTACCGAAGGCGGTTCCATCAAGCGTGCCAAGCCACGTCAGAAAAGCGCCAAGAAAAGCGCACTGGGCAGCAAGTAAGCCTGTTCACCCGGCCACCGCAAGGCGGCCGGGCTTGAAACAAGAAGCGGAGCACGGGATATTCCCTGCTCCGCTTTTTTATTGCTGCTGAATCAAGATTACTGCTGTTTCCAGATCAGCACGCCCGCCAGCAGGCTCTGCACGGCAAAGATCAGGGTCGACACGCCATGCAGCATGCCGAAGCGGCTGCGCATGGCCTCGTCCATGAGGCCCGACGGCGCTTGCGCCTTGAGTTCGGCCATCAGGGGCGAGATGCCGAAATGGCTGAGCAGCGCGCACACCAGCATCGATAGTACCAATGCGGCCAGCAAACGGCGGCGCTTCAACTCCAGCGCGCCCGCGCCCCATTGCAACAGGGCCAGCAGCACCAGCGCACAGGCGATGGACAGCCAGGCCTCGGCGCGGAACATGCTGCCGGCGATATTGCCCGCCAGCACGCGGTCGCTGAGGGTACCGAACAGGGTGGGCGCCACGATGAAGCCGATGGTCCACAGGCTGCCGGCCCACAGGGTGGCAACGAGGAGGCGCACGCGCGTCAGCATCAGATGTACAGCACTTCCAGGATTTCGTACTCGCGCGGGCCGGACGGCGCCTGCACTTCCACCACGTCGCCGGCGTACTTGCCGATCAGCGCGCGGGCGATCGGGGACGTCACGGAAACCTTGTTCATTTTCAAGTCGGCTTCATCGAGGCCGACGATCTGATACGTGACTTTCTGGCCCGATTCCAGGTCTTCCAGGTTCACGGTCGAGGCAAACACCACGCGGCCTTCCGCGTCCAGCGCGGTCGGGTCGATGATTTGCGCTGCGCCCAGCTTGCCTTCGAGCTCGGCGATGCGGCCTTCGACGAAGGCCTGGCGTTCCTTGGCGGCATCGTACTCGGCGTTTTCCGACAAATCTCCGTGCGAACGCGCTTCGGCGATCGCATCGATGACGATGCGGCGTTCCTTGGTCTTCAAATGATGCAGCTCTTCCTTCAAGAGTTCTGCGCCGTATTTGGTCAATGGGACTGAGGTCATGTTATCTCTACTATCTGCTAGTTATCGGCGCCGCTGTCCGTGTTTTGCCACGGTTAACGGACTTACCAAGTGAAAACCACAGAGGCCGCGCGCTGCTCTGCACGGAACTCTGTGGTTGATAAGCATGCAGTGTACCGCCTAACGGCGGCCACTGCAAACGCACTTAGTTCAAGGTCTTGTGCAGACCTTGCAAATCGTACACACGCAGCTCATCCAGGTGGCGGATGCCTTCGACGGCCGCTTCCGCGCCGGCGATGGTGGTGTAGGTCGTCACGCGCGACGCCAGGGCCGACGTGCGGATGGCCCGCGAATCGACGATGGCGCTGCGTTTTTCTTCCACGGTGTTGATCACCAGCACGATTTCATGGTTCTTGATCATGTCGACCACGTGCGGACGGCCTTCGATCACCTTGTTCACTGGCGTGACGGCGATGCCGGCAGCAGCGATCACGGCGGCGGTACCCTTGGTGGCGACCACGGTGAAGCCGGACTCGACCAGGTCACGCGCCACTTGCACGGCGCGCGGCTTGTCCGACGCTTTCACGCTGATGAAGACCTTGCCCGATTTTGGCAGGTTCACGCCGGCACCCAGTTGCGATTTCACAAACGCTTCGCCGAACGTCAGGCCCACGCCCATGACTTCGCCCGTCGATTTCATTTCAGGGCCCAGGATGGTGTCCACGCCAGGGAACTTGACGAACGGGAACACGGCTTCCTTGACGCTGAAGTATGGCGGCACGACTTCCTGCGTGATGCCTTGCGACGCCAGCGACTGGCCAACCATGCAGCGCGCGGCGATCTTCGCCAGTTGCAAGCCGGTGGCTTTCGAGACGAAAGGCACGGTGCGCGAGGCGCGTGGATTGACTTCCAGCACGAAGACGACGTCTTTCAGCTGGCCATCGATCTCTTGTTTCTGGATCGCGAACTGCACGTTCATCAGGCCGACCACGTTCAAGCCCTTGGCCATCAGCGCCGTCTGGCGTTTCAGTTCTTCAATGGTTTCCGGTGCCAACGAGTATGGTGGCAGCGAGCAAGCCGAGTCGCCCGAGTGGACGCCAGCCTGTTCGATGTGTTCCATCACGCCGCCGATGAACGTCGTTTCGCCGTCGGAGATGCAATCGACGTCGCACTCGATGGCGTCGTTCAGGAAGCGGTCCAGCAGTACCGGCGAATCGTGCGACACCTTGACGGCTTCGCGCATGTAGCGCTCGAGGTCGCGTTGCTCGTGGACGATTTCCATGGCGCGGCCGCCCAGCACGTACGATGGACGCACGACCAGCGGGTAACCGATTTCCTGCGCCAGCGCCAAAGCGTCGGCTTCCGTGCGCGCGGTGCGGTTAGGCGGCTGGCGCAGTTCCAGCTTGTGCAGCATTTGCTGGAAACGCTCGCGGTCTTCGGCCGCATCGATCATGTCGGGCGAGGTGCCGATGATGGGTACGCCATTCGCTTCCAGGTCCAGCGCCAGCTTCAAAGGCGTCTGGCCGCCGTACTGCACGATCACGCCCACCGGTTTTTCGATGGCGACGATTTCCAGCACGTCTTCCAGCGTCAGCGATTCGAAATACAGACGGTCCGAGGTATCGTAGTCGGTCGAAACCGTTTCTGGGTTGCAATTGACCATGATGGTTTCGTAGCCGTCTTCGCGCATGGCGAGGGCCGCGTGGACGCAGCAATAGTCAAACTCGATACCCTGGCCGATACGGTTCGGGCCACCGCCCAGCACCATGATCTTTTTCTTGTCGGTCGGATTCGATTCGCACTCTTCGTCGTACGTGGAGTACATGTACGCCGTGTCGGTCGAGAACTCGGCCGCGCACGTGTCGACGCGCTTGTAGACGGGACGGATGTTCAGCGCATGGCGCTGCTGGCGCACGGCCGTGTCGGTCGTCTGCAGCAGGAAGCCCAGGCGGCGGTCCGAGAAGCCCTTCTGTTTCAACTTGTACAGGGTGTTCTTGTCCAGGTTTTCCAGCTTTTGCGTGTCCAGCCACAGTTCCAGGTCGACGATTTCCTTGATCTGGATCAAGAACCATGGGTCGATCTTGGTCAGGTTGTGCACTTCTTCCAAAGTGAAACCCTGGGCAAACGCATCGCCCACGTACCAGATGCGCTCAGGACCAGGCTCGCCCAGTTCTTCTTCGATCTTTTCGCGGTCCTTGGTCTTTTCATTCATGCCGTCCACGCCCACTTCCAGGCCGCGCAAGGCTTTCTGGAACGATTCCTGGAAGGTACGGCCGATGGCCATCACTTCGCCGACGGATTTCATCTGCGTCGTCAGGTGGTGGTCGGCGGTCGGGAATTTCTCGAACGTGAAACGGGGAATCTTCGTGACGACGTAATCGATCGACGGTTCGAACGATGCCGGCGTGGCGCCGCCCGTGATTTCATTGCGCAGCTCGTCCAGGGTGAAACCGACGGCCAGCTTGGCGGCGATCTTGGCGATCGGGAAACCCGTCGCTTTCGATGCCAGGGCCGACGAACGCGATACGCGCGGGTTCATCTCGATGACGATCATGCGGCCATCGACGGGGTTGATCGAGAATTGCACGTTCGAGCCACCCGTGTCAACGCCGATCTCGCGCAGCACTGCCAGACTGGCATTGCGCATGATCTGGTATTCCTTGTCCGTCAGGGTTTGCGCAGGCGCAACCGTGATGGAGTCGCCCGTGTGCACGCCCATCGGGTCGAGGTTTTCGATCGAGCAAATGATGATGCAGTTGTCCGCCTTGTCGCGCACCACTTCCATCTCGTACTCTTTCCAGCCCAGCAACGATTCTTCGATCAGCAACTCTTTCGTCGGCGAGGCTTCCAGGCCGCGCTTGCAGATGGTTTCGAATTCTTCTTCGTTGTAGGCGATGCCGCCGCCGGAGCCGCCCATGGTGAACGATGGACGGATGATGGTCGGGAAGCCCAGGGTGCGCTGCACGGCCCACGATTCTTCCATCGAGTGCGCCACGCCGGAGCGTGCCGAACCGAGGCCGATCTTGGTCATCGCGTCCTTGAACTTGGAACGGTCTTCGGCCTTGTCGATGGCTTCCGGCGACGCGCCGATCAGCTCGACGTTGTATTTTGCCAGCACGCCATTGTTGAACAGGTCCAGCGCGCAGTTCAGCGCCGTCTGGCCGCCCATCGTCGGCAGGATGGCGTCAGGACGCTCCTTGGCGATGATGCGTTCAACGACCGACCAGGTGATCGGTTCGATATAGGTCACGTCGGCCATTTCCGGATCCGTCATGATGGTCGCAGGATTGCTGTTGACCAGGATGACTTTGTAGCCCTCTTCGCGCAGGGCCTTGCACGCTTGCGCGCCGGAATAATCGAATTCGCAGGCCTGGCCGATCACGATCGGGCCAGCGCCAATAATCAGAATACTTTTGATATCTAAACGTTTAGGCATTTTTCTTTTTCTCCTCCGCAGCCATCAAGTTGATGAAGCGGTCAAACAGGTAAGCAACATCCATCGGGCCCGGCGACGCTTCAGGGTGGCCCTGGAAGCAGAAGGCCGGCTTGTCCGTGCGGGCAAAGCCCTGCAGGGAGCCGTCGAACAGCGATTCATGGGTCACGCGGCAGTTCGCGGGCAAGGTTGCCGCGTCGACTGCGAAACCGTGGTTTTGCGAGGTAATCAAGACCTGTTTCGTTTCCAGGTCTTGCACCGGGTGGTTGGCGCCGTGGTGGCCGAACTTCATCTTCAGGGTTTTCGCACCGGAAGCCAAAGCCATGATCTGGTGGCCGAGGCAGATGCCGAAGGTCGGGATGCCCTTCTCAATCAATTCCTTGGTCGCCGCAATCGCGTAGTCGCACGGTTCCGGATCGCCGGGGCCGTTCGACAGGAAGATGCCGTCCGGATTGAGCGCCAGGGCGTCGGCAGCCGTCGCTTGCGCAGGCAATACGGTGACCTTGCAGCCGCGCGCCGTCAGCATGCGCAGGATATTGCGCTTGACGCCGTAGTCGAAGGCGACCACGTGGTATTTCGCATCCGCGTCGGCCAGCTGGCCGTAGCCTTCGCCCAGCGTCCATTCCGTTTCGCGGTACTCGTAGGCATCCTTACTGGACACGACCTTGGCCAGGTCCATGCCGGCCAGGCCGGGGAAGGAACGGGCCAGTTCCAGCGCTTGCGCGGCGGATGGCTCGTTGCCTTGCGTACCGACGAGGATGGCGCCGCCCTGCGCACCTTTTTCACGCAGGATGCGCGTGAGCTTGCGAGTATCGATGCCGGCGATGGCGACGATATTTTCAGCTTTCAGGTAATCGGACAGGGAGAGGGTGGAACGGAAACTGGATGCCAGCAATGGCAGATCGCGGATGATGAGGCCAGCGGCGTGAACCTTGGAAGATTCGACGTCTTCCGGATTGACGCCCGTATTGCCGATATGCGGATAGGTCAGGGTGACCATCTGGCGGCAATAGCTTGGGTCGGTAAGGATTTCCTGATACCCGGTCATCGAGGTGTTGAAAACAACCTCGCCCGTGGTATGACCGGCGGCACCGATCGAAAAACCTTTAAAGATCGTTCCATCAGCAAGCGCTAATATGGCTGGAACGGCAGGGCCAGAAAAAAATGGCGGCAAGGGCAACTCCTGATAAAGTTACCGTAGCTGCGCCACGTCAGACCGACCGCCTAGATACCCGAGCCAGATGCACTCAGGGTGTTTCAACGGTCATTTTGAATGAGGGGATGGGTAGTCGCTACGGTATATGTGTGATTGGCTAAACCTTTGAATTATAACCAAAAGGAAGCTTTTCCACAAGGAAGAAAACTCGGAATCGGCGGCATTTTTTTGCGCAGCAGCATAAATCCCCCGCCCCATGAAAAAAGCCGCCCGGCTTGCGCGGGGCGGCTCATTCTGCAATTGCGGCTACTACTTAGGCCGTCAGGGCCGCAATGCCCGCTTTCGCGATTTGCGCGTCCTCGGCGGACTTGACGCCCGAAACGCCGACGGCGCCCACGTAGTGGCCGTCGAACACGATGGGCACGCCGCCTTCCAGCAAGCCGTCGATTTCCGGCGCGCTCAGGAACGAAACGCGACCGCCGTTGATCATCTCTTCATAGATGCGCGATTCGCGGCGGCCCAGCGCGGCCGTCTTGGCTTTCGATGGGGCGATGTGCGACGAGATCGGCGCCACGCCATCCATGCGCTGCAGCCACAGCAGGTGGCCGCCGTCGTCGACGATGGCGATCGTGACCGCCCAATTATTCTTGACCGCTTCCGCTTCGGCGGCGGCAGCGATTTTCTTTACGTCGTCCAGGGTCAAAATCGGTTTCGATTGCATGGTGCATCCTTGTTATGTTGAATCAAAATTGTATACGAAATGCGGGGCCAGAATAACGACTTACTGCTCGCGCTTGGCTTTCAGCTTTTGCTTGAGCTGCGCCATCACGGCAAACGTCGCCTGCTCGCCCGCCAGGATCGCCTGGTTGCGGCTGTTGAAATCGTTGCCCTTCATGGTGCCCAGGCTGGGCTGGATCACCACGTCCGCATCCTTGAGCTCGAACTGGTTGATGCGCTGGCCCATGATGGCGAAGGTCTGCATCAGCACTTCCATCGAGCTGATGGCCTTTTGCGTATCCGTTTGCGACGAAATATTCACGGCGATGATGAAATCGGCGCCCATGTCGCGTGCGAAGCGCACGGGCACGGGAGCGACGAGGCCGCCATCGACATAGGTGTGACCGGCAATCGTCACGGGCTGGAACACGCCCGGCACGGCCGACGAGGCGCGCACGGCCATGCCGGTGTTACCGCGCTGGAACAGGATCGGCTGGCCATTTTTCAGGTCGGTCGCCACCACGCCAAACGGAATTTTCAGTTTTTCCAGCGGCACGCCGCCCACGGCCTTGTTGACATAGCTTTGCAGCGCTTCGCCTTTCAGCACGCCGGACGACTTGCCGAACAGGGGCAAGGCCCAGTCGGAAATGGCTGCCTCGTCCATGTCGAACGCCATCTTTTGCAGGGCGAAGCCGGAGTTGCCCGCCGCATACATGGCGCCCACCACGCTGCCGGCGCTGGTGCCCGTGACGATGTCAGCGTTGATGCCCTGCGATTCGAGCGCCTTGATCACGCCGATGTGCGCGAAACCGCGCGCCGCGCCGCCGCCCAGGGCCAGGCCGATCTTGATCTTGCGCGGCGTGACGACGATGGGCTCGGGTGGCGTCAATACCTGGACGGGTTTCGGGGCGGTGGTTTCGCAGCCGGCCAGCGCAAAGGCGGCCAGGGCAAGCAGGGTCAGGCGTTTAGGGAACATGGTGGAGAATGAGAACCGCGCGCGGCAGTGGCAACAAAGGAGAGCCGATTGTAGCGCAAGCGGGGCCGCCCGCACTGAAGGCCGCCTTAAATGTTAATAAATAACAAGATTCCGAATCGTGCGCGCCACTGCGGCTGCTAGACTGGCGCCTGGCTTACCGCATCATTAATGTTGTTTTTAATATAATCAATTGCGCGCACCAGCCTGGCGCCGCAAGCCAACCTATATTGATCGGCTTATGAAAACAGACCTGTTACGCCTCATCGCCCATCCATGCCTGCTCGCTGCCGCCCTGCTGGGTGCGGCCGGCGCCAACGCCGTCGCGGCGACACAGGGCGCCAATAACATCGCGGAGAAAATGGCGGGCTTTACCTGTACGGGGAACTTGCAGATGCCCATGGATCCGGGGGAGCACACGATAGCGCTCAGCTTTGACGCCCCCGACCAGCACGGGGCGCAAGGCACCCTCATGGTTGACGAGCGCGGCAAGGCGAGCAACTTCTACGACTGCCGGCAAAGCGGCGACAACCTGGCGTGCACATATGACGCGGGACCGGCCAGCGGCCCGCTGACCATGCGCTTTAGCGGCAAATTGAAGGAAGTAAAGGGCGAGATCAATTCCCCGTTTGAAAACAGCGCCACCATGCACTTTTCCGCGCGCTGCCAAAAATCGGCGCAGTAGCCGCCAACCCTCCGGCGTCGCAGCGTCCGATGTATTGCTCAACCCTGCTTGCTCAACCCTGCTTGCTCAACCCTGCCCCTGGCCTGGCAGGCAGTCAACCTATAAACTCTTCTCACTCGCCGAATCACAGAACATGTCCGACGAATATCAATTTTCCGACAGCCGCGCCTTGAGCGACCCGTTTACCCAACAGCTATCGCAGCAGCCGCCCGACGGCGCCCTCGCCTGGCTGACCGCCATCCTCGTCACGCAGGCGCCCGCGCTGCGCTCGTCGAACGCCACCTTGCTGGCCTACACGGGCAATCCGGACGCCCTCGCCTGGATCGACGCCAATGTGGGCTCGCCCGTGGCGGGACAATGGGGCGTGGCGGCGGCGCTGCTGGACACGCCGTGGCCACGCATCCTGGACTGGCTGCAGCGCGGCGGCCCGCACCGGCTGATGGCGCTCGACACCTTGCTCGCCTACCGCAAGCCGGCCGTCAACATGTCGCCGCTGGAACAGATCGCCGCCCCCGTGCTGCCGCAGGCACCTACGCGCGCCGAACTCGACGCCGCGCTGGCCGCCTGCCTGGCCGCCTCCGCGACGCCGCGCATCCAGGCGGCCGTCAACTCGATCCAGCAGCATGCGGACGACATCCTGCGCGGCGGCCCGCGCGGCGTGGCCGTGGCCGACTTGCCACGCCTGTATCTTGACCCGGCGCCATTCCAGGATGCGCCCGCTATCCTGGAACGGCACGAAACGGTGGTCGCCGGCATGCGTGCAAACCTGCAGAACTTGCTCAAGGGAATAGTGTGAAGAGACCAACCCTTGTGTCAATCGACTTGAGCGATATCAACTCACCACGCCAGCTGCACGCGGCGCTGGCCGCCGCACTGGGTTTTCCTTCCTTCTATGGCATGAACTGGGATGCTTTCCACGATGCCATCACGGGCCTGGTGGACATGCCGCAACAGCTGGAGCTGCGCGGCTGGCCAGCCTTCGCCGCGCGCCTGCCCGACGAAGCGGCCATCCTGCAGCGCATCCTGGCGCGCATGGCGCAAGATGTGCCGGACGGGGCGGCGCAGCTACGCTATGCCTGACATGTCAGCACCTTTTTACTTCGAGTAACCCTGCTCATTGAATTGCCCCGCATCCAGCGTCGCCCAGGCATGGCGGATGCCCCACCACATCAGATAGGCATTGCCGCCGCCGCGCGCGCGGAACCACGGTTTCACGGGGTCGATGGGCCGCACCTTGGCCGGGGGCAAGATCAACACGCCCCTCGTCTGGCCCGCGTCGCTGGTGCCCGCCACCAGCACGTTCTGGCCGAAGTGATTCGCCTGCGCGATGCCCAGCGCCACGTTCGTCAAGGCCGTGGCGGCGCCCATCTCGCCCAGCAAGGCTGGCGTATTGAAGGTCTGCTGGAGAAAATCGAAGGCCGGCAATTCCATCGTCAAGGTTTGCGCCAGGTAGGCGATGCGGTCCGATGAAGCCGGATGCGCGTTGTGCGCATCGTGGATCACATAGCCGATATCGGCATCGGTCTTGCGTCCATTCGCGGCCGCCTGCGCCAGCGTCGCCTGCCACGCCTGCACTGTCGGCGGCGGCAAGCCCTTCTGCGCAGCAAAGGCGCTGACCTGCTGCGTGGCCGGGTAGCCTATCCACGCCAGCGCATCGCGCTCCGTCTTGTAATGGGGACCGGCCAGGACCAGCAACACCATGTTTTCATTGATCTGCTCATCTTTCGGAAAACTGGGCGCATCCCAGCTCATCACCCACACTGTTTCCTTCGGATGCGCCTGCAGGTAATCGAGCGCGGCGGACAGGGAAACAAATCCGGCATGCGCGCCACCGGCCGTCACACGCACGTCAGGCGGGGTGGACTTGGTCCAGGAGTTGGGGAAACTTGGGTTGCCGATGGAAAAAGTATCGATGATTTCTTCGCGCAGGGCGGCGCCGGCCAAGAGAGGATCAAAACGCTCTGCGGGCACGGCATATTCGACATGAATGCCCGCCAATTCATTCCAGCCTTTTTTATGTTTGAAGTCGTGGGCGTTATAAAAATAGGTGGAGTTGGAAAAATACACACCGTGGAAATTACCTATCATTTCAAACAAATATTTACCATGAAAATTAAAAAAAGTGCCCTTTCCATTATTTGACGAAGCTATCCCCGAAACAGATCTTACTTCGGAAAATATAGCAGGATATTGTTCTAACATATCGTCTTTTTTATTTGGCTTTACTTTCCCGAGCGTCCATAGCAGTTGCCATTCGGTTGGGTAATCCTGACGCTGCAGCGGATTTAACCATTGCACACCGACCACTTGAGCAACGAATGGCTTCTCTGCTTCGATTGCTTTTAGCATGTCGTCATTAGTAGTAGTTCCCGAATGCACAGCGCAGGAAGATAGTCCTATTGTGGCCATGAGCGCGACCATGGAGGTAAATCTGAATTTTTTAGCCATTATTAATCCCTCTAATTTTAATTACTGGCATCTTCGCGTGAATCTATAATTTTTTCCGGCATTGCTCCTCCTGTGGATTCTTTTATCCACTCCGAGGCAGTCTGCCGTTTTAATCTCCCTTTTTTTAGATACTCCTTAAATACGAGCATATCCTTGCTTCCCTCAAAATCATTAAGAAACCGCCAATCCGCCATCGTCCTCAATTCCCGCAGCTCCGTTTCCAGCAGATGACAACAGCCCACGGCCACGTCATACGCCAGCGCCTTTCTGGAGTGCTCGCTGTTGGTCAGGATGGTGGAGTGATCGGCGGCATAGGTGCCGACGTTGCCAGCCAGGCCCGCCTGGATTTTCCGGTGGCGCCAAGCGGTGTATTCGGCGCTTGCCGTTTCGGGATGGTCTTCTTCGGTGACATGTTTGTCTTTCTGGACCTTGCCTTCGCGCTTGGCCATCATGCGCAGGGAGGCGTGGTATTCGTATTGCAGGGCGGCTTCGCTGCCTTCATCGCCGCGCGCCGCGTCCGTGCGCTGTTTTTCGCCATGCAGGCCGCCGCGCGGTATCGGCAACTCGCGCTCGCCATGGAAAGGGTCGCCCTGCGGATGGGCGGCATCCTTGTTGCGTTCCCAGCCGTGAGGATGCAGGCCCATGTCAAAGCTGGGGCAGATCGCGCCAAACAACTTTGCCTGCGGGAAGAACTTTTCCGGCAAGTCGGGCGCTTCCAGCGGGATTTTCCAGTACTTGTCGGGCGAGGCATTGATACGCTTGCGCATCAAGGTGGTGGCCACGATGGCGATGGGCGCAAACGCCACGGTGAGTATCTGGAACAGCCAGTTTTCTTGCGCCTCCAGCCCCTTTTCCACGCTATACGTGGAAATCATGGACGGCGGGTTCCAGAAATGGTCGCTGCCGAAATCAATGGCAGGACGATGATCGCCCCAGTAGTCGTACGCGCCCTTTACGCCGACGGGAAAACCCTCGGCAAACACGCGCTGGGTAAATATTCCCTCGCCACCTGCCCTGGCGATTTCGCCAGGGTCGACCTTGCCCTGGCGGTCTCTCCTGGGCAGGCCGTCCTTGTTCAGCACCGGGCCGGCCAAGCCGCGCCAGCCGATGCCTTGCACCGTCAAGGACGAAATCACCTGGTCGTGCGGATTGCAATACAGGGTCACGCGGCCCACGGTCGCGCCCCGCACGCCATAGGCATCGATATCCTGCTGCGCCTTGAACGGGTGGTGCGCACTGCTCATGGCCTGATCGATCTTCCCGGCCGGCCATTGTGCGGCGCGCCGCTCGCCGATGAGGGCGAAAAAGGCCGCCAGCGTGTCGATGCGCGCCGCGGCCGTCTGGCGGCCCGTGCTGCCGTCCGCCGCCTTCAGGTTGGACGACGTCCAGTTCTCCGCCATGTTGTCTTCCACCACGCTGTAGGGTGGATTACACAGGACATAATTATCGGCAATGCAAGGCCATAGCCTGCCTTGGGAGTCCGCCACCTTGGGCAGGCGCTCGCCGAGGAAGGCTGCCGCCATGCTGACCATATTGCCCTGGCTATGGCACACGATGGTGATCGGCACATCGGCCTGCTTTTGCCGGATGGCCTCGATCAACCGCGCCAGGCGGTAGGCGGCCAGCACGAAATACGGCCGTGGCGGGCAAGCGTACACTTGCCGGTCATTGGTGGGATTCATGTGCTGGATCTGCATCCACAGGAATAGCTGGTCCGACAGGCCCTCGCCCCACAAGTCCGGCAGCGAAGTGCAGCCATTGGCAAAGGGCCCGCCGCCCCAATAATTCTGTTCATTCAGGAAGATGCCGTCGCCATACGTCTGCAACTCGATATCATTGGCTGCGTAACCCCAGCGAAAACGGATCACGGGCGAATAGCCGTCGCCCTCCATGAAGGTTCTGGGTTTCATCAGGGGATTGATGAAACCGTCGCGCGTCAGCTGCTTCAGATAGCGGGCCGGCGTCATGGCGATGCCTTCCTGGGCGCCCCGCCCGGCATCGTGTACGCGCCGGTGCAGGCGGACATTCAATCCCTCGCACAAACCGGCTTCCGCCTCGTCATACCACTCGCCATCAGAGTTGACGCCATGCACGAAAATCATGATCCCCGGCAAGGGCAAGCGCGTGGTAATCGGCAAGGTGTCATGGTCGAAGCGCAGCAGGCCGTCCTTTTCGCCTATCTGCAGGTATTTGCTTTCATCGAAGGGCAAAGAACCGGCCTTGGGCTTATGTACACTCATGCTTGACTCCCGTGAATGGTGGACAATGCACGATCCATGCTCAGTCGCGCGGCCTGAAAATACGCACCTTGAGTTTTTCCAGGCTGTCGCCCACGATGGCCGCGCCCTTGCCTTCGCCATCGGCATCGACCACGTGCTGCGAGCCATCCTCGCGCTCGACGACGATCTTGACGCCGCTGACGGGACTGCCGTCGAGGCCGGAAAGCACCTGGGGCATGCGGCCCAGGTCGCCTTCGTCAAAGCTCGGCAGTTCAGCCTTGCTGCTGGCCGGCCCATTCCAGTGATGGCCGTCAGTCTTGATGGTCAGCGCACCGGGGCCGCCCAGTTCCACGCTGCCGCCCGCCAGTTTCAGATAGGCGCCCCCGGCCGTCATGAATGTGATTTCATCCTGCGCCATGCCGATCAGGCGGGTATTCGCCGTCAATTGCAGGGCCTTGGCGGCGTTGAGCTGCATGTCGTCAAACTGGCTCTGCATGAGAAATTTGCCATGGTGCGCGATCTGGGCGATGCCGCCCTTGTGAGCAAACACGGAAACGCCATCGCCGGCCTGTACGCTGCAGCGCTGGCCGGCGATCACGTGCACATGCTGCTGCGCCACCGTGTCGACATTCACGCCGGCATAGCTGACGATGGTCTTGGGACTGCTCAGCGCCAGCCCCGCAGGCGCCGTCAGGCTGGCCGCAGGCGCCTCGGCACCAGCCACCGCTTCTTTCAAGGCGGCGGCGGGTGCCACGTCGACCGGCAGCGCCTGGTGCGCGCCAGCATACTCGCCCAGCGATTTGAACAAGTTCAAGCACTCCTGCATCAGGGCCACATGTTCCTCGGCCGATAGCTGGCCGCCTGCGGCGTCGAGCCGGCGCCAGGCCGACAGCAGCAATGCCTTGCCGCTGCGCACGGCGCCGCCATGATCGCTGCGCAACTCGAATCCGTCGCCGCGCTGGCGGCCCGCGCCGCCCGCGCGCGGCTCGACGAGAAATCCCAGGTTGAGCTCGGTGGCGGCGTGATCGCTGGCCAGCTGGGCGCTGATCTGCCGGGGCGTATCGTCGAAACGCAGCTGATTGCCGCCCTGGCCCCGCACTTCGCGGCTGCGCATGCCCGCCAGGTAGCGGTTGCCCGGCAGCGCGCCCCGCTTGCTGAGCGCCGGTGGCGGCGCCACCGTATTGAACAATTGCCCCAGGACAATCGGCCGGTCGGGATCGCCCGCCAGAAATCCGATCAGCACTTCCGAGCCGACGCGCGGCAATGCCAGCGTGCCGCACTGGTGCGCGCTGCCCTGTCCATCGCCAGCCCAGTTGCTGACGACGCGCAGCCAGGCCGTGTCGCGCTCCGTATCCGAAGCACCGGAACCTTGCGCGTGCGCATGATCGGCAGCACGGGTAGCGGGGAAACGCACCTTGATGCGCCCTTGTTCGTCGCAATGCACTTCTTCGCCGCCGGGTCCGACGACGATGGCGCTTTGCAGTTGCGGCTGGGGCACATCGCGCTGCGGATCGAAGGCGGGCACCAGGGCCACGCTGGAACGCACGCAGCGAAAGCGCATGCGATAACGCGGCGTTCCTGGCCCCGTCTCGCCCGCTCCCCAGGCCGCTCCTTGCCCCTGCCAGCCATTCGAGGCGAACAGGCGCGCGATGCGCGCATCCAGCGCTTGCGGCAGATTGTTGCTGGCATGCACCTCCAATGCCGTCACCAGGAAACGCCGACCCTCCGGCCGGTGCTGGTCGATTTCCGGATGTCCCGCCAGACTGAACTGCTGCCCCGCGCACAGCGTGCGCACCACGCCTTCGCCATGAAAGCACTTGGTTTCCACGTCATGGCGTGCCATCGCCAGCAAGCCCAGCCGTCGAAAATCCTCGGCGTCATTGCCCAGGTGCGGCGTCGCCACCAGATAATCGTCGAGGCTGGCGGCAAAACTATTGCCGCTGCTTCCCTGATCCGCCATCCCGCCAGCGTCCACCTGCATGAACTGGCGGTTACGCGGCGCCGCATAGTCCCAGCTGTGAAAGCCGGCACTGCCGGCTTGCAAGGTGCGCACGGCGCCCCAGGCCGTGATGGTATCGCTCTCTTCCGTGGCGTCCGCGCGGTGGTAGCGGATCACCGGCGCCGCATTCTCGGGCAGGCGGCTGGCATCGTCGAACAGCAACAGGACGTGCGAGGGCACGGCGTCGGATGCCCCGCTCAGTGCGGCGCCAGGCTGGATGACCCAGGAAATGCCGCGCCGCCGCAGCAGGCGCCGGATGAATGCGGCATCGGATTCATTGTGCTGCATGGTCAATTCACGGGCCGGGAATCGACGGTCGGCCAAGGCCTGATCGATTTTGCAGGCAAACGTGGCGCCGATGATGGTGCTGCCCAGCCGCCATTCGGCAATCAGCAATTCGACGATCTCCAGCTCCGTCTTGCCACGGAAAACACGCGTATTGCGGCGTTTCTCCATCAACGTCAGCGTATCGTGCAGCACCAGCTGGTAGGTGGCGAGGCCGCCATCGCTCAGTCCCGCGGATGCCTGCCCGACGATGCCGCACACGCTGCGCAACTGCCCTGCGTCGGTCACGATCTGCAACTCCGCCGGCACGCCGATGAACTGCTTGAGCGGCAGATGCGCATCGAGCGAAACGCAACGTATGTCGTACTCCAGGTTGCCGCAAATGGCTTCACGGCCATGCACCTGCTGCGGCAACAGCACATCATCGTTCACGCCGTCCGCATACGCCAGCCGCAGGCGCAATGGCCGGTTACTGGAGTTCAACTCCTTCGCCCCCAGCATGAATTGCATGAATTCTTCCGCGCTATCCATTCCACCTCCCTGCATGCCGACACGCATCGTCCCAAGCTCATCAGTATTCATCTATTTACCGGCGGCCAATTGCGGCGCGTCAAGCGGAACCGGGAAATCGGACGTCATAGTGCATGGCGTCGCAGTCGCTGCCTGCCGCTCCCGCCAGCAAACGCGCAGCTTGCCCGAGGCAGGCAGCACCCTGCCGAGCCGCCAGGGTGCTGCCGTGCACATCGGCAGCGCGCAGGATCAGACGGATGTCGTATTGCACGCAAGGCAGGCCAAACAGGCTCAACATGCTTTTCAAGGCCAGTGCGCCCGAATTTCCAGGAAGAAAATCGTCGAACCGTACCCGCGTCAGAGGGCCCAGGCACAGGCGCACGCGCAAATCCCTGCGCCGGCAACGGGCGCCCAGCATGGCCCCCTGCCCCAGGCTCGCATTGCTGCGATTGAGCAGGGAATGCTCATCGCTTGGGCGCACGTGCCAGGTGCTGACGAACGATTCGATGCGCAAGGGCACGTTGAAATAATCGGCCAGCACGTCCGCCATCCATGCGGCGCTGACGGGCCGCTGCCGCAGCGCCGCCGCGTAGTAAGCGAGCGCTTCCGGTGGCAATGCGCCGGTGATTGCCAGGCGCGAAGGCCAGGCGCCAGCCAGCGCCAGCTGCAATGACAGGAAGCCGGGGCGGCCGCTGGCGTCGACCTGGCACTCGATCCGGCTGCCGGCCCAGGCCTGATACAACAGCACGGGAGCGCGTTGCGACAGGGCGTCGAGAAAAGCACGCGCGCCGGCATTCCCCGTTGCCCGCTCCTGGCGCACCAGCCGCTCCGTATAGTGCAGGGGCAAGGTGCCGTTCACACCCAGCAAACCCATGAAACTGGGCCGCAGGTGCAGGCGGCCATGCTCGCTGTCATGCCATACTGCCTCTATCTCGCAGGCAGGAAAGACCAGGGCAACGCTATGATGGAAACGCAATCCATCGTGCAAGGCCGACTCCGCGCACGCTCCCTGCCGGCATAGCCAGCGTTCGAGCAGGCGTACGGTCTGGAAGAAACCGAAACGGTACGGCGCCTGTGACAGCAGCGCGACTACGCCAGCGTTTGCTGGCCATTGCGGGGCAGGCATCGCAGCAACTCCTTCCCGCTTTTGTGCGAAATCACGAACAAACGGCAATAGCTGTTCACATGCACATACATGCCCAGCACATGGTCGATCACTTGCGCAAAGACATGCAGGCCACTGCCGATATAGGCTTCTTCCTCCACTGTCAGCAAGACGTCAATGCCAAACACCAGTACGCCGCCACTGGCGTCGGGCATCCAGGTGCTGCTGGCGCGGTGCGTCAATGCCTTGATGCCCTGAATTTGCCGTTGCGACATCAGGGAAGCCGGCAAATCATGCAGCGTCAGCATTTCCTGAAACAACGCCACGCCATCGTCCAGCAAGGATTGATGATTCAATGACAGCAATGCCAGCAACCGGGCTTGCGCAGGCAAGTCGGCTTTAAAGCGGTACGCCGGACTCGGTTGACGCAACAGGCGCACCGGCAGCGCGCCAGCCGCCCCCTCGTGCCGCAGATCGCCGCCGGGCGAACCGAATGGCAATGCGCCCGGCAAATCGCGATTGCTGCACGTCAGGTCGACCGATACCGTCGCCATGCCCCCATGCGTATCGTCCTCGTCGCTGTCGACAAACGCCAGGCTGCTTTCGTAACCGGGATGGGCGAGCGCCCGCGCCTCATCGCGCCGCAGCACCCAGCAAGGGCTCTTCGCCCCGGCAGGCTGCCCATGGTGCATGGCATAAAACGGCTGGCATTGCGTGACCGTGCCGGCATTGGCCCCCTGCCGCACCAGGCGCACGGCGTCGACACTATGGATGTCATACGCATGCGCATATTTATGTTCGGCGAGCAAGGGATACTCGCTGTGCGTTTGCGTCAGCCTGATCGGTGCTGCCGCCTGCTGGAACAAGTTAATGACCGGCGTGCAGCCAAGCAGCAGATTGCTTGCCGATACAGAGCGCAGCAAACGTGCGCCAGCGCTGCCGGCAGCGATGTCCCGCAAGCCCAGGTGCAAGGTCCAGCGCTCGCATCCGGGCGGCAAGCGTGGCGTAATCAAGCCAAGGTCGATATCAAAAAACTGGAATTTCTCAGGGAAGGCAAAGTATTCGGTCAGCAGGCAATAGGCTCGATGCGAGCCCGGCTTGCGCGGCAGCAGCGCTTCATCCGGCAAGAAACCGACGGCACGCAGCGGCACTTGCGGCAGTGGCAACTGTACGCCTCCCGCCTCGACCCACGCGTGCGCGGCATGCAGAAACAGGGCATCGCGCAACGTGGCGGCGAGCGATGGCGTGCCGTCGATGAAGACGCGCACGGCAGGCAGCGTGCATTGCTCCAGCGTGCCGGTGGCCGACGTGGAGACGATCTCGATGGCGATCGCGGTCGCGATGTCGGCGGGCAAATGCATCGCCGCAGTCACATCAATGATGGGAATGAAACGCGCACCGGCAAGGCTGAGCGGTGCCAGCACCACATCATAGGCGGTGCGAAACTTGCAGACGACACCCTGATATTGGGCTGCATGCATCAAGGTTCCGCGCGGCAACGTATCGATGCCGTCACGCGCCTGGCCCGCCGCCCCACTGGCGTCCACATGGGCAATCGAACACGCTGGAAACGGCCTCAGGTAGTGTGGAAAATTCACTTCCAGCATGGACTCGGTGAAGACACGGCGTGCGTCATCGATCTTCTTGGCCGTGCGGGCATTGCACAGGGCATATGCCTCGATCAGGCGTTCAATGTGAGGGTCCTGGCAATTGCTGCCCACGATGCCCAGTGCGGCAGCGACACCAGGATAGCGCGCGGCAAATTCCTGCTGATGCGTACGCAGCATGCCCAGTTCGAGTTCATAGTATTTCAGCAAAGATTCCATGCCGGCGGCTCCAAGGCAGGACGGGCGACACACATCGCCAGACGGAAACTGCATTATTCAATAATGATAAAAAAATAAATTGCGCAAGAACAATAAGTCGACCTGCGGCGTGGCGGCAGCATCGTTCCCTGCTGAAATATGCTTGACAGCCCCGCCCAATTTCCCGTACATTAAGTGCATGTCCTCCTTCAAACATTCCTCCCCTTCCCTGCTGTCGCTATCGCGACTACTACTAGCACGCGCATAAGTTTGCCGCATTGCTTCGCCTGGCCACACGCCGGCGTGTTTCAAAAACCCTGGAAGGTTTGATGATGTTTGCACCATCCCCATTCGTACACGTAATCCCCACTGCGACCGCCCCCGCTGGCATCGTCGCTGCACTGCTATCGCTACCGATCGCTTGCCTGGCCTAGTGTTGCGTGGCCGCCCGGCAAGCTTGCGCCACAACCATTGATTTCCCCCTATCTTCAGGAGTACCCGATCATGATGTTGCAAAACCCAGCTTCCAAATACCGCGCCTTTCCTCCCGTCAAATTGACCGACCGTCAATGGCCGAACCAGATCATCAGCAAACCGCCTATCTGGATGAGCACCGACTTGCGCGACGGCAACCAGTCGCTGATCGAGCCGATGAGCGCGGAAAAGAAGCTGCGGTTCTTCGACATGCTGATCGCCATCGGCCTGAAGGAAATCGAAGTGGGTTTCCCATCGGCATCGCAGACGGATTTCGATTTCGTCCGCAAGCTCGTCGATGAAGGCCGCATCCCGGACGACGTCACCATCATCGTGCTGACCCAGTCGCGCGAAGAGCTGATCCGCCGCACGGTGGAATCCGTCGTCGGCGCCAAGCGCGCCATCGTCCACCTGTACAACTCCGTGGCGCCCGTGTTCCGCAAAGTCGTGTTCGGCATGTCGCGCGAAGAAATCACGAATATCGCCACCACCGGCACCACGCTCGTGAAACAATTGGTGGCGCAGCATCCGGAAACGGAATGGGGTTTTGAATACACGCCGGAATCGTTTTCCACCACGGAACTCGATTTCTCCAAGCATATCTGCGACGCCGTCAGCGCCATCTGGAAGCCGACGCCGGCCAACAAGATGATCATCAACCTGCCCTCGACCGTGGAATGCAGCACGCCCAACGTGTATGCGGACCAGATCGAATGGATGTCGCGCAAGCTGGCGCGCCGCGATTCCATCATCATCAGCGTGCACCCGCATAACGACCGCGGCACGGCCGTCGCATCGGCCGAGCTGGCCGTGATGGCGGGCGCCGACCGCGTGGAAGGCTGTTTGTTCGGCAATGGCGAGCGCACCGGCAACGTCGACCTCGTCACCCTGGCGATGAATCTGTACACGCAAGGCGTGCATCCGGGCCTGGATTTTTCCGACATCGATACCGTGCGCAAGTGCGTGGAAGAGTGCAACCAGTTGCCCGTCCACCCGCGCCACCCGTATGCGGGCGACCTCGTGTTCACGGCCTTCTCCGGTTCGCACCAGGATGCGATCAAGAAAGGTTTCGCCAAGCAAGAAGCCGGCGCCATCTGGGAAGTGCCGTACTTGCCGATCGACCCGGCCGACCTGGGCCGCAGCTACGACGCCGTGATCCGCGTCAACAGCCAGTCCGGCAAGGGCGGCATGGCGTACTTACTGGAACAGGAATACGGCCTGGTCTTGCCGCGCCGCCTGCAGATCGAATTCTCGCGCGCCGTGCAAGCCGTGGCCGACGCCACGGGCCGCGAAATCGCCGCGCAGGATATCCACGACATCTTCCAGCGAGAATACCTGGAACAGACGGCGCCGTACGCCTACGCTTCGCACCGCATGGTGGAAGACACGAGCAGCGACGAATCCGTGCAGATCGACATCAGCCTGTCGCACCGCCAGACGCCGCTGGCCCTGCAAGGCGGCGGCAACGGCCCCATCGATGCCTTCGTCAATGCGCTCGGTCTCGACATCAAGCTGATGGATTACCATGAGCATTCGATCGGCTCCGGCGCCAATGCGCAAGCGGCTTGCTACGTGGAATTGCGCCTCGACAACGGCCCGACCCTGTTCGGCGCCGCCATCGACAGCAATATCGTCACCGCCTCGTTCAAGGCCGTGCTGTCCGCCGTGAACCGCCGCATCGGGCAAACGGAAGCCGAAAAAACAACAGCGGCCGACGTGGCTGCCAGCGCCGCCTAAGCAATTTCGGCGCGCTCCAGAGGGAGAAAAAGCGGTACGGCTTGATCGCCGTGCCGCTTTTTCATTTCTATGGGGCAATTAGTAGTGCAAATCAGGTATCACCCGCCGTATAATTGTTTCATAACAAGACCACCGGAGACAGATCATTAGCTACCGAGGGAATCAGTATGAAATTAACGGATATGAAGATAGGCGTGCGCCTGGGTGCCGGTTTCGGCGTGGTGCTGCTGCTGATGGCAGTGCTGGTGGGCACGGGCCTGCTGCGCCTGGATAAGATCGGTGCGCTCAGCGAAGCCATCATCGAGAAAGACTGGGCCAAGGCCGACGCCATCGCCACCATCCGCAGTACCACGCGTTCGAACGCGGCCCTGGTGCTGGAACTGTTCATCCATGAAGATCCGGCCCGCGCCAACGCCATCCACGGCGAAATCGACGCCAACAAGGCCACCATCACCGATGCGCTGGTCGTGCTCGACCGCCTGATCGTGCTGCCTGAAGGCAAGGAACTGTTGGCCACCCTGAAGCAGCAGCGCAAGGCCTATGTCGTGTCGTTCAGCCAGGCCGACAAGCTGCTGGTGGCGGGACAGCGCGCGGAAGCGGCCGTGCACGTGCGCGACGATACCCTGCCCGCCCTGAACCAGTTGCAAAAGACGGTCAACCGCCTGAATGAAATCCAGCGCGGCGTGGTCGTGCATGGCGGCCAGCAAATCAAGCAGAATATTTCCGCCGCCAATGTGCTGATGGCCAGCCTGGGCACGGCCGCCCTGCTGCTGGGCGTGCTCTTTGCCTGGTGGGTCACGCGCTCGATCACCACGCCGATCGCGTATGCCTTGCGTGTGGCGCAAGCCGTGGCCGGAGGCGACCTGAGCAGTAAAATCGTGGCCGACGGCAAGGATGAAGCGGGCCAGCTGCTGCAGGCGCTGCGCGACATGAACACCAACCTGGCCACCCTCGTGGGCCAGGTGCGCGGCGGCACGGGCACGATCGCCGTGGCGTCGAGCCAGATTGCCAGCGGCAATGCCGACCTGTCGGCCCGTACGGAAGCGCAAGCGAGCGCGCTGGAAGAGACGGCCTCGTCGATGATCGAACTGACGGGTACCGTGCGCAGCAACAGCGACAATGCGCGCCAGGCCGACAGCCTGGCACGCTCGGCATCGGCCATCGCGCAGCGCGGCGGCTCGGCCATGGCGGAAGTGATCGGCACCATGGACGCCATCAATGCCTCGTCGCGCAAGATCGTCGACATCATCGCCGTCATCGACGGCATCGCCTTCCAGACGAATATCCTGGCCCTGAACGCGGCCGTCGAGGCGGCACGGGCCGGCGAACAGGGACGGGGCTTCGCCGTCGTGGCTTCCGAAGTGCGCAACCTGGCGCAGCGCTCGGCGGCGGCCGCCAAGGAAATCAAGGAACTCATTGCCGACTCCGTCAGCCGGGTCGACCAGGGCGCGCAGCTGGTCAGCCAGGCGGGCGCCACGATGGATGAAGTGGTGGCCAGCGTGGGCCGGGTCAGCGCCATCGTCGGTGAAATCAGCGTCGCCAACCACGAGCAAAGCGAAGGCATCGAGCAAATCAATGCCGCCATCATGCAGATGGATCAGACGACGCAGCAAAACGCGGCCCTCGTCGAGGAAGCGGCCGCGGCGGCGGCGGCCATGCATGAACAGGCGGGCGACCTGGAAACCCTCGTCAGCCAGTTCAAGCTGGAACAGAGCGCTGGAGGCCAGGCGCCAGGCCGCCCTGCCCCGTCCGTTCCGCGCCTGCACTAAGCCGCTTATTCCACCTGGCGCGCCAGGCGGATGCCGGAAAATTGCCAGCGCGCACCGGCCGGGAAGAAATTGCGGTAGCTGGCGCGCGCATGGCCGGCCGGCGTGGCGCACGACGAGCCGCGCAACACATATTGATTCAGCATGAACTTGCCGTTGTATTCGCCGAGCGCCCCGGGCGCCGTGCGGTAGCCCGGATATGGCGCGTAGCTGCTGCTGGTCCACTGCCAGCAGTGGCCGAACATTTGCCGCAAGCCTGCGCCCGGCGCACCGGCGGCCGGGTGCAGCTGGCCCGTTTCCACGGCGACGCCTTGCGCCGCCACTTCCCACTCCGCTTCCGTCGGCAGGCGTGCGCCGGCCCAGTGCGCATAGGCGTCCGCCTCGAACAGCGACACATGCGTGACCGGCGCCTGGAGATCGAACGGCCGCAAGCCGAACAAGGTGAATTCCTGCCAGCGGCCAGCGTCATCGCGCTGCCAGTACAGTGGACACGCCAGTTGCTGGCTGCGCACCCAGTCCCAGCCTTCAGCCAGCCACAGGTGCGCCGTGCGGTAGCCGCCCGCCTCGATGAAGGCGAGATAGTCGCCATTCGTCACTAGCGCGCTGGCCAGTTCGAAGGGCGCCACGTATTGCGGATGGCGCGGCAATTCATTGTCGAAGCAAAAACCGTCTCCCGCATGGCCGATCTGTGCCAGACCGCCGTCGAAGGCGAGCCAGGCCGTGGGCTGCGCGTGTTCTTGCGCTGGCGCAAGCCCGCTGCCCCCGCGCTCCAGGTAGGCGGGAAACAGGGCGCTCTGCGCCAGCAGGTGCTTGACATCCGTCAACAGCAACTCCTGGTGCTGCTGCTCGTGCTCGAGCCCCAGCGCCAGCAGCATGGTCAGCCGTTCGCGCTCGTCGCGCGCCAGTTCGCCCGCCAGCAGGCGCGCGATGCGCGCATCGACATTGGCCCGGTAGGCGCGCACGACATCCATACCGGGGCGCGTCAGCAAGCCCCGCTGGGCGCGCGGGTGCTTCTCGCCCACGCCGTTGTAATACGAATTGAACAGCACGCGGAAGGCCGGGTGGAAAGGCGCGAACGCCGCTTCCATGCTTTCCAGGATAAACGTTTCAAAAAACCAGGTGGTATGCGCGAGGTGCCATTTCACGGGACTGGCGTCCGGCATCGATTGCGCGCCGCAATCCTCGTCGGACAGGGGGGCGGCCAGCCGCAGAGAATGCTGGCGCACTTGATGGTAATGATCGATCAGCATCGTCGCCTTTTAGTCGCGAATCACGCGTGCGTAAATGACGGCAAACCACTGCTGCGGGTCCGTCCAGACTTGCACGGTGGAAAATCCTGCCTGCTCCAGCAAGCCGACGAAAGTGGCGCGCGTGTACTTGTAGCTGTCTTCCGTATGGATGCGCTCGCCTTTCGCGAAGCGCCGCTGGCCACCTTTCCAATGGACAACTTGTTCGCTGCGCGCTTCCAGGTGCATTTCGACGCGGCGCTCGTCGGCATTGAAAAAGCCGTGGTGCTGCCACGCGCGCACGTCGAAATCGGCGCCGATCAGCCCGTTCACGTGGCGCAGCATGTTCAGGTTGAAGGCGGCCGTGACGCCCAGCGCGTCGTCATAGGCGGCGTCGAGGATGGCGTCGCCCTTGATCAGGTCGACGCCGATCAGCAGGCCGCCATCGCCATCCGCATTCGCGCGCAGGCGGCGCAGGAAGGCGGTCGCTTGCTCTGGAGCAAAATTGCCGATCGACGAGCCAGGATAGAAGAACAGGCGCCGCGCCTCGCGCACGCTGTCGGGCAAGTCCAGGCGGCTGGAGAAATCCAGGCCCAGGCCCGTCATCTCGATGTGCGGAAAGCGCTGCTGCAGCCGGCTCACCGATTCACTGAGGAAATCGTAGGAAATATCCACGGCCACGTACTGGGCCGGGTGCAGCAGCGGGAACAGGCTGGCGGCCTTGGCGCAATTGCCCGCGCCCAGGTCGATGAGGGTGCTGCCCGGCCCCACGGCATGCGCGATCTCGGCGCCGTGGCGGGCAAAGATGGCCGCCTCCGTGCGCGTCGGATAGTACTCGGGCAAGGCGCAGATGGCTTCGAACAGTTTCGAACCGAGCGCATCGTACAGGTACTTGGGCGAGGTCCAGGCCTGGCGCGCCAGCAGGCCGCTGCTGATCTCGGCTATCGTGGCAGGAGTGGCGCTGGCCGCCGCGGCGTGGCTGGCGGGGCGGAAATCGGACTGCTGTTGCGCAAGTGGCATGGTCATGGGCTGGCGTCGTCAATGTTAGGTTCACTAGTTTCACGAAAGGCTTGCACGGTCGGCCACCGGGCGCGCCGCCCCTGCCGTAGTGCTTGGCGGGCGCCTTGCCGATGACTTTTTTCCATCATAACGGAATCCGCGCAAGCCAGCCGTGCGGCAGGTAACTTAGGGTCCATATCGGCGGCGTGCACGCAAAAGTGGTATTGCCAAGCAAAAAGCATAAGCCTGTCGTATACTACACATTGCCGGCCAAACAATCCGCGCCCCTTTGCAGTTCCCAGGCCCCCCTCTCCCCCGCGTGCCTCCCTTTACGATAGCCGTTAACACCATGCTCGAATTGCGCCATCTGTCGAAGTCCTATGCCAATGCCCGTCCCGTGCTGGCCAACATTTCCTGCCGTTTCAAGGCGGGAGAATTCATCGCCATCATGGGCGACTCGGGCGTGGGCAAGTCGACCTTGCTGAACCTGATCGCCGGCCTCGATACGCCCGACGCGGGTGCCGAAGCGCACCCTATCCTGGTGGACGGCATTGCCATGTCCAGCCTCGATGACGCCGCCGCCACCCGGCTGCGTCGCGCCCGCATGGGCTTTATTTTCCAGGCTTTTCACGTCTTGCCGCACCTGACCCTGCTGCAAAACGTGGCCCTGCCGCTGCTGCTCAACGGACTGCCCCAGGAGCGTGCCGCCAGCATGCTCGAGGCGGTCGGCCTGGGCGGACGCGGCGGCGACTTTCCGCAGCAATTGTCCGGCGGTGAAATGCAGCGCGTGGCCATTGCCCGCGCGCTCGTGCACAAGCCGGCGCTGGTGCTGGCCGACGAGCCTACCGGCAACCTCGACCCGGACACGGCACACGGCATCCTGCAATTGCTGCGCGCCGAAATCAAGGCCAACGGCAGTTGCGCGATCATGGTCACGCATTCGCTGGCCGCCGCCGAAATGGCGGACAGAACCATGATATTGACCAAAAGCGGACTACAAAATACAACAATCGTCAACCAAATTGATCAAACAATCAGTTAATTTAACTGACCATCTGTCACAAGTTTTGTTATCGTAGTATTATTGAAAACACTTGCCTGGTTATCAATGTTTTAACGCGAATGTTGTACTACGTCACCCAGACAGCCGTACTGCAATGACGAACTATAGCCGGGACCACCCAAAGTGGTCTCGTCCCTTGCATAACCTGAAGGAGGAGTAAATGAACGTTCGGCAAAAGAAGCTGGAAATGATTGAAGCGATGAACCGGGCGCGTGCGCTCGAACCATCGAGTTTTGTGCCCAACAAGCTGCTCGACACCCTGATCGAGAAGATGAACCTGAAAAATGATGCGGAACTGTGCCGTGTACTGGAAGTGCAGCCTCCCATCATCAGCAAGATTCGTCACGGCAAACTGTCGGTCGGTGCAACGATTTTATTGCGCATGCATGAAAAATCGGACATCACCATCCGCGAACTGAAGGAACTGTCCGCCACGCCAGTCCATTGAGTTACCCGCTGTTGTAATGCCATGCCAGGCACCCAGGTTCCCGGCGCCATGAACTTTTGCCATACAATTCGCGTAGTTCGTTCACCGCACCGCATCCGGACACGATAGCGAAGAGACCCAGCCCAAACCATGCTGACCGTTTCTCTGCCTTCCAGCGCCCTCCCCGCTTCTCCCCTGCATTTCCACTCAAACTTGATCTGACACAACACGCATGGTCCGCGCAGGCATCAAGGTCAGCTTTTAACCAGCGATCCCAACCGCATGTCCAGCGATCCCCTTGCGCCGCCCGTGCTGCGCCTGACGCTCACGCGCGATCCCCTCGCCAGCGCCGGCGATTGCCCCGCCGCACCCGGCTGGCATAGCCAGACCCACGTGCTGTCCGGCGCGCGCGGCATCGGCAGTTGCCGCATCGCCCTCGATATCGGCCCGGACGACGTCGTGCAACTGCTGCTGTGCGACGGCAGTTCGCTGCTCGCCGGCAGCCTGGACCTGCCACGCTACCTGGGGCCGGCCACGCTGGCGCGCGACGGCGCGCCCGCCAGCATCGAAGTGGGACTGGCCTTGCGCCCGCAGGCGGCGCGCCCGCCGCCGGGCGCCAGCCGCGACGGCCTGGGCGCGTGGATGCTTCGGGCCGTGCGCGTGTACCGCTGCGGCGGCGCCGCCATGACGGCGCTGGCGGCGGCGGGCGCCTTCCAGGACCGCCAGCTGGAACAACGCCTGGGCCTGTACCGCTGCGGCATCGAGGCGGGCAGCATGACGGCCGTCGCCAGCCTGACCGCCGGGCCGGAACCGCTGCTGCTGCTGTTGCACGGCACGGCTTCGTCGACTCAGCGCAGCTTTGCCGGCCTGTGGCGCAACGGCCTGGCGCCGCAACTGGCGGCGCAGTACGGCAACCGCATCTATGGCTATGAGCACCGCAGCCTCAGCGACAGCCCCATCGAGAACGCGCTGGCCCTCGTGCGCCAGTTGCCGCACGGCGCCGTGCTGCACCTGCTGAGCCATTCGCGCGGCGGCCTGGTGGGCGAATTGCTGGCGCGGGCGCAGCGCATCGACAGCCGCGGCGCCGTCGACCTGGCAGGCGACGGCCTGGAGCGGCTGAGCGAAAACACGGTGGGCGGCGAAGCGTTCAACAGCCACGATATCGACCACTTCACGGCGCAGGCGCGGCTGGGCGGACGCGGCGGCTACGACGGGGATGCGGCGCGCCTGCGCGACTTGAGCATGGAGCTGAAGACGCGCGCCATCCGCATCGCCCGCTTCGTGCGCGTGGCTTGCCCGGCGCGCGGCACCACCTTGATGTCGGGCCGCCTCGACCGCTGGGCCAGCGCGATGTTCAACCTGCTGCTCCACGGCGGCCTGCCCGACGGCGCCATGGCCTTCCTGCTGGCCGTGGTGCAGCAGCGCTGCGACGCGCGCATCCTGCCGGGCCTGGAAGCGATGATGCCCGACTCGCCCCTGGTGGCGCTGCTCAATGCGCCCGACGTGCGCGTGGCCAGTCCGCTGCATGTGCTGGCCGGCGCGTGCAGCGGCGATGGCCTGCTGGGCTGGCTGGGCGACTGCCTCGACGACCAGCTGTATGGCGGGCAGAACGACCTGGTGGTCAATTGCGCCTCGATGGCCGGCGGCGCCACGCGCAGCACCCCCGTGCGGCAACTGCTGCTGCGCGGGCCGCACGCGCACCACCTCAACTATTTCGAGCGCGCGCCGTCCGGCCTGGCCGCCGTGCAGGCGCTCACCGGCGACGAGACCGCCTACCTGCCGCTGCCCGGCATCGAGCACGGCCCGCTGGCGCGCGGCGGCGAAGTGCCGAAGCGGCGCGCGCACGCGCCCATCGTGCTGCTGCTGCCCGACATCATGGGCAGCCACCTGCAAGTGGGCAGCAACCGCATCTGGTTCGACCCCGTCAACCTGGTCGAAGGGCGCATCGAACGCCTGGCCGTGGGCCAGCCGCACATCGTCAGCGCCGGCTGGGTCGAATCCTGCTATGAACCGTTTGCCCGCTTTCTCGCGCAAAGCCAGGAAGTGCGGCCCTTTGCCTATGACTGGCGCTTGTCGCTGCAGCACTCCGGCAACGCCTTCCTGCCCGTGCTCGACGAGGCCATGCGCGACGCCGAACAGCGCGGCCAGCCGCTGCGCATCGTTGCCCACGGCATGGGCGGGCTGGTGGCGCGCCTGGCCCTGAAAGACCGCTGGCAGCGCTTCGGCGCCCTGCCCGGCAGCCGCCTGCTGCAGGTGGGCACGGCCAACCGCGGCACGCAGGCGATGGTGCAAGTGCTGCTGGGGCGCGACCGGCTGGTGCAGATGCTGGCGTGCTGGATAGGCTGGAAGCACACGCGGCGCCAGTTTCTCGGCTTCGTGCGCGCCTTTCCCGGCGTGCTGGACATGCTGCCGTGGCCGCAGCCGGGCGGCATCGATTATTTCGACGCCGGCGCGTGGGCGCAGCTGGCCGCCGGCGACGCGCAGGCGGGCCTGCCCGGCGGCTGGCAGGCGCCCGAGGCACAGGCGCTGGCCGCGGCGCGCGCCACCGTGGCCCTGCTGGAAGCGGCCCCGCCCGACGCCCGCCATTGCAGCTACCTGGCCGGCTGCGCCGACACGCCGGTGGCGCTGCGCCTGCGCGACGGCGGCATCGAGACAGCCTGGTCGCCGGACGGCGATGGCCGCACGGCCTGGCAAGGCGCGGTGCCGGACGGCGTGGCGGCCTGCTACCTGCCGGTGGCGCACGGCGACCTGCTGCTGCAAAAGGAGTACTACCCGGCCATCGCGCAACTGCTCGACAGCGGCCAAGGCACGGGCCTGCCGCGGCACCCGCCGCACGCGCCTGGCGGTGCCCCGCCCCGCTTCCATCCGTACGCCCCCGACGCCACGCCGCTGTACCCGCAGCCGCAGGAACTGCTCGACGCCGCCCTCGGCGCCGCCGGCCCCGCCATCGCGCCGGAGCGCCGCGCGCCGCAGCTGAGCCTATCCATCATCCACGGCAGCATGGCCTCGGCCGACGCACCCGTCATGAGCGGCTGCTACGCCGCCGAATCGCTGCGCGGCAGCATGAGTTTTCTCGACCGCCTGCTGGCGGGCAAGCTGCAGGAAATCCACGCGCTGGGACGCTTTCCGCAGCGCCCCGACTCCGCCCTGGTGGTGCTGCAGCCCGATGCGGCGCGCCGGCCCGGCGGCGCCATCGTCATCGGCCTGGGCGCGCTGGGCGAGCTGACGCCGGGCGAACTGGCGCGCGCCTTTGCCGGCGGCCTGCTCGAATACGCGTGCGTCTGCCTGCAGGTGCGCGCCGCCGGCCATGCGGCCGCGCCGCCGATGGGCGAGCACGGCTTGCGCGTGGCCAGCCTGCTGTCCGGCTCCGGCTATGGCGGCTTGAGCATCGCCCTGTGCGCGCGGGCCCTGCTCGACGGCGCGCGCAGCGCCAACCGGCGCCTGGAAGACGCGGGCATGGCTTGCCGCATCGGCCATATCGCCATCTACGAACAGTCGGAGGCACGCGCCATCGCGGCCGCCATGGCCATCGAACAGATCATGGCCGAGGCGCGCTACCAGGGCAGCTTCACGTTCGAGCAGCGCATCCGCCACAGCCCCGGCGGCTACCGGCGCATCTTGCCCAGCCTGAGCGGCGACAATGGCTGGCGCCGCGTACAGATCGTCGCCGCCGACCTCTCCGGCGCCCTGCGCTTCACCGTGCTGACGGACCGCGCCCACAACAGCGTCGACGAAGAGCCGAACCAGCGGCAAGCCGTCGATGGCCTGATCATGGACGCCACCGACAACACCACCGACCAGCCGGGCCTGTCGCGCGCGCTGTATGAACTGATGCTGCCCAATGGCCTGAAGGCGGCCATCCCCGAGATGCGCGGCCTGATCCTGGCCGTCGACCAGAGCGCCGCCATCTATCCGTGGGAGCTGATGCGCGACGAGGCGGGCAGCGAGGAAAGCCCGCTGTCGACGCGCATCGGCATGGTGCGCCAGCTGGCCAGCCTGCGCGAGCAGCCATCGGCCGTCAGCCCGCCCAGCAACAGCGTGCTGGTGATCGGCGACACCGATTCCGGCCTGCCCGAGCTGCCCGCCGCGCAGGCCGAGGCGCAGGACGTGGCGCGCATGTTCGGCGCGTACGGCTACCAGGTGCGCGAGCTGCTGCGCCCGCAGGCGCAGCGCGTGCTGGTGCATCTGTTCGACGAGCGCTATTTCGCCATCCACCTGGCCGGCCATGGCGAAGTGGCCGGCCCCGGCATCGCCCATACGGGCCTGGTGCTGGGGCCGAAGACGCGGCTGACGGCGGCGCAGGTGGGCAAATTGAAGCGCGTGCCGCAATTCGTCTTCATCAATTGCTGCCACCTGGGCGACATGCGCCCGGACGCCATCGCGCCGTGGTCGAAGCTGGCCGCCAGCCTGGCCACGGCCTTCATCGAAATGGGCTCGCAGGCGGTGATCGCGGCCGGCTGGCGCATCGACGACCAGGCGGCCAGCATCTTCGCGCACAGCTTTTATCACGCCATGCTGAGCGGCGAATATTTCGGCGACGCCGTGCGCCTGGCGCGCGAGGCGGCGTACCTGCAGTTCCCGGCCTCAAACACCTGGGGCGCCTACCAGGCGTATGGCGACGACCGCTACCGCTTTCCGAACACACAGAGCCGGCCCTGGCAAGCGCCCGACTACCACTACCACGGCCACCTGCTGGCCGACCTGGAAACCCTGCACGCGCGCCTGGCGGGCGCCGATGCGGCGCGCCGCGCGGCCATCGAGGAAAAGCTGGGCAGCATCGAGGAAGCCGTGCGCGCCCGCTTCTTCGGCTGCGCCGACATCCGCGAAAACATGGCCGCCACGCGGGCCGGCCTCGGCGGCCTGGAGAACACCCTGCGCGCCATCGAACACTACCGGGCGGCGCACAGCGCGGCCGACGGCAAGGTGGGCTTGCGCGCGCTGGCGCACTGGGCGGAACTGGAAATACGCCAGGGCGCGGCCCTGTGCGGCCTCGATGCGGGCGCCGGCATCGAGGTGCCGGCCGTGCCCGATCTGGCGCAGGGACGGCAGTTGCTACAGGATGGAAAACAGCATATCGACCTGCTGGTGGCGCTGGCGCCCACGGCGCAGCGCCTGGCCCTGCTGGGCCGCTACTGGGCCTTGCAGGCGCGCCTGGCCTGCCGCGCTGGAAGCTCCGGCGCGCCGGCCCTGCGCGCCATGACGGATGCCTGCCTGGCCGCGCTGGAAGAAGCGCGGCGGCGCAGCGGCGTGGCCGACTGCGACCTGATTTTCCAGGTGCTGGCGGGCGCCCTGCTGTTGAAAGCCCATGGCGACAGCGGCGCCTGGCGCGCGCTCGATCCGCAGCTGGGCGACCTGCTGCACGACGCCATCGCCTATGCGCGCCAGCGCCACGCGGACGAACACCGCGCCATCGACGCCGGCGCCCCCGTGCGCGCCGCCCTGCTGGCGGCCCTGTGGCAGGCGCCGGACGGCCAGCCTTTCGACGCCTCCGCGCGCACCGCATTCCTGGCCCTGTACCACGACGCCGTGCGGCGCCACGGCAGCATCGGCGAACCCGAGGCGATCACGGCGCCGCTGCGCTTCCTGCTCGAACTGCTGCCACCCGACGGCGCGGAGAGCGGCTTGCGCAGCGCCGTGCAGGCGCTGGCCAGCCAGCTGCAGGCCTCACTGCCCGGCATTCACTTCAATAGCCTTAACCAGGCACCACGCCATAGTGGCGCGCATAGCGCTCGTCCAGATTCGCCAGCGGCATCATCATGAACATGTCGGCGCTTTCGAAATCAGGGTCCCACGCCGGTTCGCCGCAAATCCAGGCGCCCGAACGCAGATAGCCCTTGATCAGCGGCGGCACCTGCGGCTTGTGCGCCGCTTCCACCTGGTGGATGGGGAAAGGCAGGTGCGGCGTGACGCGGTATTCGCTTGGGGCCATGTGCTTTTCGGCCAGCGCCTGGTACACGGCGACGGCGTTATGGCCGCCATCGGCCAGGCTGATGCTGGCGCAGCCGACCAGGTAGTCGCAGCGCTCGCGGCGCATGTACTCGGCCAGGCCGGACCACAGCAGCATGATCACGCTGCCGCCCCGGTATTTCGGGTGAATGCAGGCGCGGCCCGCTTCGACCATGCGTCCGCGCAGGTTCTTCAGGCGGCTCAGGTCGAACTCGTTTTCCGAATACAGGCGGCCGATCTTGGCTGCCTTTGCCGCGCTCAGCACGCGGTAGGTGCCCACCACTTTCAGGGTATCGGCGTCGCGCACGATCAGATGATCGCAGTGCGCGTCGAATTCGTCGCTGTCGAGGCCATCGGCGTTGGCCAGCGACGTCAAGCCCATGGTCTCGATAAACACCTTGTAACGCAAACGCTGGACTTCGCGCAATTCCGCCGCGGTCGTGGCCTGGCTCAGCACCAGTTGGACCGGCCGGGCCTTGGCTTCGTTTGATGCGACTATGTTCTGCATGGTTTCATCCCCTGTGATCAAGACGACTCCAGCGTACTTGTCTAATATGTCAGGAAAATGACAGCCGAATGTCATTTCCATGACGCAAGTCAATGTCATCCGGGGATCGTGCATAATTACCACACTCGCCCAGCCGAAAGAGCCCATGAAAGACCAGGACGCACCGCACATCACGCCCTACACCAGGCCGGCCGCCGGCTGGGACGCCTTGAAACACGTGGCCATCAGCCTGCGCCAGGAGCGCGTCGCGCCCGGCAACCTGAAGGCGCTGCTGGCGCAAAACCAGCCGGACGGCTTCGATTGCCCCGGCTGCGCCTGGCCCGACCGCGACCACGCTTCCACGTTTGCCTTTTGCGAAAACGGCGCCAAGGCCGTCGCCGCCGAAGCGACCAGCCGCCGCGCCGGACCTGAACTGTTCGCCAGCCATACCGTCACGCAGCTGCTGGCACAGTCGGACTACGCGCTAGAACAGCATGGCCGCCTGACGGAGCCGATGGTGTACGACGCCGCCAGCGACCGCTACGTGCCGATCTCCTGGGATGACGCCTGCGCCCTCGTGGGCCGCCACCTGCGCGCCCTGGCCAACCCGAACCAGGCCGCGTTCTATACGTCGGGCCGCGCCAGCAACGAAGCGGCCTTCCTGTACCAGCTGATGGCGCGCCTGTACGGCACCAACAACTTCCCCGACTGCTCCAACATGTGCCACGAGGCGACCAGCCGCGGCTTGCCGGCCACCGTGGGCATCGGCAAGGGCACGGTGACCCTGGCCGACTTCGAACTGGCCGACACCATCCTCATCTTCGGCCAGAATCCCGCCACCAACCACCCGCGCATGCTGGGCGAATTGCGCGACTGCGCGCGCCGCGGCGGCAGCATCGTTTCCATCAATCCCCTGCGCGAGCGGGGTTTGCAGCGCTTCATGGACCCGCAAAGCGCGCTGGAAATGGCAACCCTGGGCAGCACGCGCCTGGCCGGCCTGTTCGTCCAGCCGACCCTGGGCGGCGACTTCGCCCTGATCAAGGCCGTCGCCAAGCGCGTCGTCGAACATGACGATGCGGCGCTGGCGGCCGGCAAGCCCGCCGTCATCGACCACGCCTTCATCGCTGAACATTGCAGCGGCTTCGACGCCTTCCGCGACGACTTGCGCATGGAAAGCTGGGAACTGCTGCTGCGGGAGTCCGGCGTGGCGCGCGTGCAGATCGAGGCATTGACGGACATCTTCGTCAAGGGCCAGCGCATCATCGCCACCTGGGGCATGGGCTTGACGCAGCACAAGCACAGTGTCGCGGCCATCCGCATGCTGTCGAACCTGATGATGTTGCGCGGGCAGATCGGCAAGCCGGGCGCCGGCCTGTGCCCCGTGCGCGGCCACTCGAACGTGCAGGGCGACCGCACGGTGGGCATCGAGGAAAAGCCGACCAGGGCCTTCCTCGACCGCCTGGGCCAGGTGTATGGATTCGAGCCGCCGCGCGCGCATGGCCACGACGTGGTGGCCACCATCGAAGCCATGCAGCGCGGCGACGTCAAGGTATTCATCGCGCTGGGCGGCAATTTCGCCGCCGCCACGCCGGACACGCCGCTGACCTTTGCCGCCCTGCGCCAGTGCGCGCTGACGGTGCAGGTGGCCACCAAGCTCAATCGCAGCCACCTCGTCATCGGCAAGGAAGCGCTGCTGCTGCCCACCCTGGGGCGCACGGAAATCGACTTGCAGCACGGCGTGGCGCAGGGCGTGACGGTGGAAGACTCGATGAGCATGGTGCATATCTCGTACGGCCGCAATGCGCCCGCTTCGCCGCAGCTGCGCTCGGAAGTGGCCATCGTGGCCGGCATGGCCGAAGCGACGCTGGGCAGCGCCCTGGTGGACTGGCGCACCTATGCGGCCGACTATGCGCGCATCCGCGACGATATCGAAAAGGTATTCGACGATTTTTACGACTACAACGCCAGGGTGGCGCAGCCGGGTGGCTTTCACCTGACGGTGGCGTCGCGCGAGCGCGTGTGGAAGACGGCCAGCGGCAAGGCCAGCTTCCTCGTCGCCCCGCTGGACCTCGATACGCCGCTGCACCGCGCGAAACAGCGCCATGGCGAGCGCCTGATGGTGTTGATGAGCACCCGCTCGCACGACCAGTACAACACCACCATCTACGGCATGGATGACCGCTACCGCGGCGTGTACGGCACGCGCAAGGTGGTCTTCGCCAGCAAGGAAGATATCGCCATGCTGGGCTTTGCCGATGGCGAGCTGGTGGACCTGATCGGCGCCTGGGACGATGGCGTGGCGCGCCGCGCCGACGGCTTCCGTCTCGTCGCCTACGACATCCCGCGCGGCTGCCTGGGCGCGTATTATCCGGAAACGAATGCGCTGGTGCCGCTGGCCAGCACGGCGGACGGCGCCGGCACGCCCACGTCGAAGTCCGTGCCAGTTTTGCTGGAGCGCAGCGGAAGCTACAAGGTGATGCCGGGCGTGTAATCGACGTACGCATCCTGGCGGCAGAAACCCACCAGCTTCATGCCCGCCTGCGTGGCGATGGAAATGGCCAGCGAACTGGGGGCGGAAATCGTCGCCAGCAGCGGAATCTGCATGCGCGCCGCCTTGCGCGCCAGCTCGTAGCTGCCGCGGCTGGACAGGAAGACGAAGCCGCGCCGCATGTCCGCCCCGCTCAGTGCCAAATGGCCGATCAGTTTATCCAGGCCATTGTGGCGGCCGACATCCTCGAAGACGTGCACGATATCGCCGTCGGGTGTGCACCACGCAGCCGCATGCACGCCGCCCGTTTCGCGCATCAACGCCTGGTGCGCGCGCAAGCCGGCGGAGGCACGCGCCAGGGCGGCCGGCAGGTCGACATGGATCAGGGCCGGCGGCAGCGCCTGCGGCTGCAAGTCCAGCATCTCGATGCTGTCGATGCCGCACACGCCGCAGCCCGTGCGGCCCGTCAGCTGGCGGCGCCGGTCCTTCAGGCGCACGAAATCCTCCTGGGCGATGCTCAAAGCCACTTCGGCGGAGTCGGGACGCAGGAACACTTCGCAATCGAAGATGGCGCCGGCGGAAGCGACCACGCCTTCCGTCAGCGCGAAGCCATAGGCAAACGCTTCCAGGTCGCGCGGGGTGGCCATCATGACGACGTGGGAAATACCATTGAAGACCAGCGCGACGGGGACTTCCTCGGCGACACGGTCGATGGCTGGGGTAGAGACGCCCGCCTGGTGGCGGACGATGGCGCGCTCGACGAAGCCGGCGCGTTCGATATCTGTATCTTCTGACATGGCAACCATGGGGGAACTATCACAGGCCCCATGGTAAACCAGAATGGACAGGCAGGGGCGGCCCCTGCCCGCGCCATCAATCCTTCTTCGGGCGGCCCGTTTTCAGCTGCGGCAGGCCAGCCAGCACGTTTTGCAGGGTCGCCAGGTCGATCTGGCTGATCAGCGCCACGCCGATGCGCAGCAATTCGCTTTTCTTGATCTCGAAACCGGCCTTCAAGCAGGCTTTCTTGACCTGGCCCAGGACTTCGTATTCCGCTTCCGGCATGGTGAAGCTGTCGCGCACCAGTTTCGGCTTGCGGGCTTTTTCCTTGACGGCGGCGACCTTGGCAACCGGCGCCTTTTTCGCTGGCGCAGGCTTGGCGGCCGCCTTGGCTACCGGTTTGGCGGCGGCTTTCGCGGCCGGCTTGGCGACGGTCTTCACCGCAGGCTTGGCGACAGCTTTCACGGCTGGCTTGGTTGCCGGCTTGACGGCGGCTTTGACGACGGCTTTGGCTGCAGGCTTGGCAACGGCGGCCTTCGCTACCGGCTTGGCGGCTGGCGCCTTCGCCGCGGCTGGCTTGGCCGCCGCTGGTTTGGCCGCCGCTGGTTTGGCTGCCGCTGGCTTGGCGACTGCCGGCTTGACGGCGGCTTTTGCCACAGGCTTGGCGGCTGGTTTCGCAGCTGGTTTAGCGGCGGGCTTGGCAGCCGGGGCGGCCTTGGCCGCTGCCGCATTGATCGAAGCGCTGGTAGGGAACATCGATACGGGCGCGCTGTCGGCTTTTTTCGCTGGGACGGTTTTGGTCATGGATTTTCCAATCTATTAATTAATATAAACAATATATACTGTTTTTTGAAATCTTGCTTGCTGCACATCAAGTCATGTGCACGACATGACCTCCTAGGCGCTGGCGCGGATGGTGAAATCGACCCCGACCTCATCCCAGAATTCCTGCTCCTTCTCGATCCAGAACGACACGGTGGGATGGTGCGCCACCCAGCCGCGCTTGATATCGAGTTCGATGCGGCTCTTCATGCGCAGGCGCAGTTCGCTGAAATCGGCTTCGATGCGCGCATGCATGAGCAGGATCGACAGGCGCAGCGCCAGCACGGCCTTGGCGAAATCGGGATCGGACAGCACTTCGCCGATCTTGCGCAAGTTGCCCTTCTGCGCCAGGATCAGCCGGCTCATGGTCTTCTGTTCGCGCGTGGTAAAACCGGGCAAGTCCGCGTTCTCCACGATATACGATGCATGCTTGTGGTAGCCCGTCTGCGACACGACCAGGCCCACTTCGTGCAGCAGGCTGCTCCAGCGCAGGGATTTCACCAGGGCGTCGGACGTGGGCTTGAGCTGCGCATACATGGCCAGCGCCTGCTCGGCCACCCGGCCGGCGCGCTGCTGGTCGATATGGAATTTCTCCATGCAGCCCTGCACCGACTGTTCGCGGCGGTCGCGCTTGGTCGAGCGCAGGTACAAATCCCACATCACGCCCATGCGCAGACCCGCCTCGATCGGCGTCATGACGGGAATGGCCAGTTCGCGGAACAGGCCGATCAAGATGGCCAGGCCGCCGACGATGGTGCTGGCGCGGTCGGGGCGCAAGCCGGGCATGTCGATGCGGCTGGTGTGACCGAGCTCGATGAAGCGGCGCGCCAGTGCGTCGAGGCTGGCGCTCGTCAGCAGGCCGTCGCCCAGCTTGTTGCGGGCGATGATGTCGGCGATGGTGCGGATGGTGCCGGAAGAGCCGTAAGCCGTCTTCCAGTGCTGCGGGCGGTACGGCGGCGCGGCATCCTCGAAATGGCTGCGCGCCGACAGGATGGCCGCCTCGAACGACGGCGCATCGATGCGCCCGCCGATGAAGAACGACAGGCTTTGCTTGACGGTGCCCAGGCTGAAGGACTCGACGCGCTCGATATCGTTGCCGCGCCCCAGTATCAGTTCGGTCGAGCCGCCGCCGATATCCATCACCAGCCGGCGTTCGCCGGGAATGGCCAGTGCATTGGCCACGCCCATGTAGATCAAGCGTCCCTCTTCCTCGCCCGAGATGATCTCGATCGGATGGCCGATGGCTTGCTCGGCCAGCGGCAGGAAGACGGCGCCGTTGCGCGCCACGCGCATGGCCGACGTGGCCACCACGCGCACGGCATCGAGCTCGAAGCCGGCGAGAATGGCGCGAAAGCGCTGCAAACAGGCCAGCGCGCCCTGCATGGCCGCCTCGGTCAGGTCGCCATTGGCATCCAGGCCGGCAGCCAGGCGTATCGGGTCGCGCACGCTCTTGACCACGCGGATCGTGTCGCCATCATGCTTGCCGACGTGTAAACGAAAACTGTTGGACCCCAGGTCCACCGCTGCATACATACTGGCCTCTTGTCTTGTCATTACTGTGCCAACTGAAAAAGTTGGCAAAATCAGTTACTAAACTATATAAATCATTTAAACGATTTAAAAATCCTACCACACTACCCTCATCGTATGACAGCGGCGTGACAGGATTGTGACAAAACGGCGGCCAGCCGTGGCGCTTACGGCACGATGGTGGTAAATAAATAAACGGCGAAAATCACCAGGTGCACCGTACCCTGCATGACCGTGGTGCGGCCCGTGCCCAGCGACAGGGTGGCCACCATCAGCGACAGCAGCAGCAGCACCGTCGACTTGATATCGAGACCCAGGGTAATCGTCAGGCCCGTGGCCAGCGACACCACCACCACAGCCGGAATAGTCAGGCCGATGCTGGCCAGCGCGGAGCCGAGCGCCAGGTTCAAGCTCGTTTGCAGGCGATTCGCGCGCGCCGCACGTACGGCGGCCAGGCCTTCGGGCAGCAGCACGATGGCGGCGATGACGATGCCGACCAGGGTTTTCGGCGCGCCCATGGCGGCAATCGCCGTCTCCAGCGCGGGCGCCAGCGACTTGGCCAGCAGCACCACGGCGCCCAGGCACACCAGCAGCGCGCCGGCGCTGACCCAGGCGACGGTGGGCGTGGGCGGCGCCGCATGCACCTCTTCATCGCCGACGGCTTCCTTGGGCAGGAAGTAATCGCGGTGGCGCACCGTCTGCACCAGCACGAAGGTGCCGTACAGGACCAGGGAAATGACGGCGATGAAGATCAGCTGGCTGGAATTGTAGAAGGGGCCGGCGGCGCTCGAGGTGTAGTTCGGCAGCACCAGGGTCAGAACGGCGATGGCCGCCAGGGTGGCCAGCGAAGCGCTCACGCCCAGCAGGCCGAAGCTCTGCTCGCGGTGGCGCCCGGCGCCCAGCAGCAGGCAGATGCCGACGATTCCGTTCAGGATGATCATGATGGCGGCAAACACGGTATCGCGCGCCAGGCCCGTCGTTTCCGGTCCGCCGGCCAGCATCAGCGAGACGATCAGCGCCACCTCGATCAGGGTCACGGCCAGCGCCAGCACCAAGGTGCCATACGGCTCGCCGATGCGGTGCGCCACCACTTCCGCGTGGTACACGGCGGCCAGCACGCTGCCGATCAGGCCAGCCACCAGCAGGATCTGGTAGGCGCCGCCGACATTGAAGGTGGAACCGAACAGGAACAGCCAGCCGGCAACGGGGGCGGCAAGCGGCCATACAGGCAGGGATTTGAGCATTTTCATTATGGGCCTGGCAAGAGTAAGAAAGAGGAACTGCGGTGCGGACGGCACAGGGCAGCCTGGCGTGCGCTCGATAGCATAACTTGCTTAGCTTAAATGAAAGTTAGGGAATGCACGCGTTCGGGCAGCGGCGCCCCGCGCCTTGCTCACCGTTCGAGCGCCTTGCTGTGATGCACCTGCTTGCTACCAGTAACTATAGTCCCTTTGGTAACATGCCGTTGCAATTTTCTTGTGTTTTTGCTTCCGGCTGGCATCATAATGCCAGGTCCGCCCTCGCGGCACCGACCAAGGACAGACCATGATTTCCGTAAACAGCGCCGCCATGCGTGCGTTCATCCTCGCGGGCAGCTTGCTGAGCGCCGCCGCACACGCGGACACACCGCCAGCGCAGGTCGACGCGAACTGGGCCACCGCGCCCGCGCCGGCCGCAGAACCAAGGTGGCAAGACAGCCTGCCGCCCGCGCCGCCAGTGGAACCACGCGAAGAAAAGATCCTGCCCAAGAGCGAATGGCTGACCGTCGAACCGATGAAGGCGCCTGACCATCGCTGCGATCCCGGCCTCGATGCCTTGTTCTTGCCCAAGGAATGCGGCAAGGAACCCAGCTGGCTCGGCTCGCGCAAGAAGTAAGCGGGCTTACACGTCCAGCGTACTGGCGCCTTGCGCCTCGACGACGCGATTGCGGCCCGCCTGCTTGGCCGCCTGCAGCGCCTCGTCGGCCCGCTTGAACAGGCTGACGGCGCTGTCTTCGGCACGGATGGTGGTTACGCCCAGGCTGGCCGTCAGTTGCAGCACGGCGCGCTCCGTCTTGACGGGCAGCACTTCGACGGCGGCGCGGATGCGCTCGGCCACCATCAGCGCATCGGCCAGGGTCGTGCGCGGCAGCTGGATGGCGAATTCGGCGCCGCCCAGGCGGCCCATCAGGTCGCTGTCGCGCAGCTGCTGGCGGCAGGTGTCGACGATGGTTTTCAGCACCGCGTCGCCCACCGGATGACCGTAGCTGTCGTTGACTCTTTTAAAGTGGTCGATATTGAGCACCACCAGCGCCGTCGGCAAGCCGGGCCGGCGCGCCAGCGCCATCCACGGCGCCAGCGCCTGGTAAAAGCCGCGCCGGTTCGGCACGCCCGTGGCCGCGTCGAGCACTTCCAGGCGCGCCAGTTCGCCGCCCAGCTTTTCACGCGACAGCAGCAGATAGCCGAAAGCGTTCGTCAGCATCATCAAGTACAGCGCGCCGAAGCCGGCCAGCTGCATCAATTCCGCGTCGAAACCGGGCACGGCGGCGGCCAGCACGCCGCGCGCGGCGATCAGCAGCGACAAAATGCCCATGCTGACGACGAGGAAGCGGCGCAGCATGCTCGCCTCGCGCCATTTCAGGCACAAGGCCGCCACGCCGGCGAGGAAAAAGCCGGCCACGATCAGCGAACCGCCGGCGCTGCGCAGCAGCGGCGCCACGTCGAACAGATAGCAGGCGGCGAACAACGTCACCGACAGCCCCAGCGCCGGCAGCACGGTGCGGCGCCAGCCGCTGCGCCCGGCCGCCTGCCACAGTGCGCCCGCATCGAGCGCCATGCCGGCAAACAGCAGGCTGTTGCCCAGCAAGATGGAGAGAAAATCGGGCAGCACGCCGCGGAAATACAGCAGGCACCAGGCCACGGCCTGGCATTGCTTGGCCACCGCCCAGGTGGACATGCTGAGCGACTTCTTGCGCTCATACTCGAAGAAGAACAGGGCCGCGCACAGGCTCAGGTTGCCGAGCGCCAGGGCCAGTACCAGGGTCTTGATATCCATGGGCTACGCCGTCACCGCGCAGGCGCGGCAGGCCAGGTCAGATTTCGTGTTCGACATTGGTGCTGCCGTCGCCGATCTTGCTGGCCCACGCCTGCACGAAATACTGTTTTTCCACCTCGCTGGGCGCCTCGTGCCAGAAGACGATGAGGGTGCCCTTGTGGTCGTGGATTTGCGCCACTTTTTCAATGAAGCCGACGTTGGCGGCCTGGTCGGCCAGCGCCGCCGCGTAGCCGTACACGCGCGTCAAGCGCTCGATGCGGTCGGGCTCCGTAAAACTGTTCGTCGCCGTAATGATGGGGTGATCCAAAAACATGCTTGTCTCCATGGTGCCCGACTGCGCGGCCGTGCCGCCGCGCGCCGATATACGCATGCTCGGCGCGGATTAATCGGGTATGCTCACGGGAGCTTATCAGATTTCTCTGAATGCAACAAAGCATCTCCCCCAGTCCACTCAGCGAAGTCGTCCCATGCCGGAAAACAGAAGCACTACCCCGCTTGCCCCGCAGGTGCATACCTGTGGCGACCGGCGCCGCCTGGAATTCCAGCCCGGCATGATCCAGAGCGAAATGCTGCTGTCGCGCCCCGACCATCTGCTGCTGCGCTATGCGCGCGCCATGATGTGCTTTACACTGTTCGTGCCCCGTCCCCGCCACATCCTGATGGTGGGACTGGGCGGCGGTTCGCTGCTGAAATTCTGCCACCGCCACCTGCCCGACACCCGCATCACGGTGCTGGAACTGCGCGCCGACGTGATCGCCCTGCGCGAGCAATTCATGCTGCCGCCCGACGACGCGCGCCTGCGCATCATCGAGACGGACGCCGTCAGCTATATCCGCCAGCATCCGGGCTGCGCCGACGTGCTGCTGCTCGACGGCTATGACGAAACGGGTTTGCCGCCGGCACTGGGCAGCGCGCGCTTCTATGCGGACTGCCTACGCGCCCTGCTGCCCGGCGGCGTGCTGGTGGCCAACCTGTTCAGTTATGACGAACACTACCCCGCCATGCTGGCGCGCCTGATGCTCACCTTCCGCGGCGCCGTGTGCCACTTCGACGGCATCGCCGGCAATAACCGCATCGTCTTCGCCGCCAGGCCCGGGCAAGGCGCCGACGGCCGCGCCGTGCGCGTGGTGCGCCTGGTGCGCTGGCGCCGGGTATGCGGCCTGGCGTTCCTGAACCGCTGGCTGCCGGCATGGCAGTTGTGGCGCTTGCGCCGCCGGTCAGGCGCGGGCAGCGACTGAAAGTCGTCTTCCCCGGTCATAGATATTGTTGCTTATTAGCAGTAATTTGGTGCAAAATCCGCATGATGGATGTGGTTTATGACAAACTACCGCCTGCGTGGGGCCGGCAGGCGCCGCCGAACCCAAGTGTCCATGAAGTGAGATAGGAAAAACCATGCTGCGTGGCCGCCTGCCATTGTCGATTTCCGCCGCGGCCGCGCTGACCTTTGCCTGCGGCGTCAGCGTGACGGCCGTGCTGTTTGCCGCCATCAGCCAGCTCGAATACGACAAGATGGGCCTGAGCCTGCAGCAGCGCGCCGGCGCCAGGGTGGCCGCCATCGAGCAGGGACTCGACGACGCGGTCGAGGTGCTGACGACAACGAACCAGCTGTTTGCCGCCGTCGTGCCCGTCACCCGGGAACAGTTCCACGACTTCACCACGCCGCTGCTGCAACGCCATCCGTTCATCCAGGCCTTCAATTTCCACCGCATCGTGCCGCATGCGCAGCGCGCCGCATTCGAGGCCGAGTTGCGCCGCATCGTGCCCGACTACGCCATGACGGAAATGCGCGCCGGCGTCGTCGTGCCCGCGACGACGCGCGCCAGCTACCTGGTGGTCGACTACCTCGAACCCCTGCAGGGCAACCGCCCCGCCTTCGGCCTGAACGTCAGCCCGAGCGGCGTGCTGGCGCGCGCGCTGGAACAGGCGATCGTCAGCGGCCAGACCACCGCCACCGGCCTGCTGGCCCTGGCGCAAGGGCCGCAACGGGGCTTCGTCATCGTGCGCCCCGTGTACCGCCACGGCGTGCCCCTGCAAACGATACAGCAGCGGCGCGCGGCGCTGATCGGCGATACGGCCGTCATCGTGCGCGCCGGGGAACTGGTGCAGAAAATCCTCGCCGGCGCCGACCTGCTGGGCGACTCGCAGCTTGAACTCAGCGTCTACGCGGACGCCGGCGCCGACCCGCACCAATTGATCTTCCGGCATGGCCAGGCGCCTGCCGACGAACCTGGCGGTGCCTGGGAGTCGCTGCCCCGCTGGCTGCACTTTGCCTACCACAGCCATTACGACCGGGCCTTCGTTTCCGCCGGCCGGCCCTGGCATGTGCGCGTGGTGGCCCATCCGCGCCCCTTCCTGGCCGACCATCTGGGCTCCCTGTTCACCCTGATCACGGGTTTGCTGTTCAGCGTACTGACGGCCGCCTTCGTGCAATCGCTGACGCAGCGCTCGCGCCGCGTGCAATTGCTGGTGGAGCAGCGCACGGCCGACCTGAAACGCAGCAATGAGCTGCTCAGCGCCGACGTGCGGGCGCGCCAGCGCACGGAGCGCGCCTTGCAGGAAAGCGAAAAGCGCTTCCGCCGTCTGCTGGCCCTGTCTTCGGACTGGTACTGGGAACAGGACGCCAACTTCTGCTTCACCCACATCACCAGCGGTTTCACGGACAAGTCGAACATGCCGCTGGAACGCTTCATCGGCATGACGCGCTGGGACAACAACCCGGAAATGCGCAATTCGCGCTGGGGCAAGCAGCATATCGCCAACCTGGAAGCCCACCTGCCCTTTTCCAACCTCGAATATGCGATGCATGACCGCGATGGCCAGCTGCGCTGGTTCAGCATCAATGGCGAGCCGCTGTTCAACGAACTGGGCGACTTTCGCGGCTACCGGGGCACGGGGTCCGAAATCACGGAACGCAAGCTGGCCGAGCAGCAAATCCAGCACATCGCCCACCACGACGTGCTGACGGGCTTGCCCAACCGCGCCCTGCTGCGCGACCGCCTGGCGCAAGCGATGGCCCTGTCGCGCCGCAAGAACCGCGCATTATGGGTGCTGTTGATCGACCTGGACCGGTTCAAGTTCGTCAATGACAGCCTCGGTCACAAGGCGGGCGACCTGCTGCTGAAAACCATCGCCACGCGCTTGCAGTCCAGTCTGCGCGAAAGCGACACGGTGGCGCGCCTGTCCGGCGATGAATTCGTCGCCATCCTGTGCGAGCAGGCCGACGAAGTGCTCAGCGGCGCCATCGTGCAGCGCGTGATGGATGCCGTGGCGCAGCCTGTGCTATTGGATGGCAAGGAATTTTTCGTCACCTGCAGCATCGGCGTGGCCGTCTACGACATGTCGCGCTACGACGCGCCCGGCGACGTTACCCTGAATGGCGAGACGCAGAACCTGATCGAGCAGGCCGACATCGCCATGTACTGCGCCAAGAAACAGGGCCGCAACAATATCAAGTTCTACACGACGGCCATGAACCAGGCCACCCTGGAGCGCCTGCGCATCGAGACGGCGCTGCGCAACGCCCTGGAACGCGAGCAGTTCGTGCTGCATTACCAGCCGCAGGTGGACCTGGCCAGCGGGCGCATCGTCGGCGTGGAAGCGCTGCTGCGCTGGCAGCATCCGGACCTGGGCATGGTGGCGCCGCAGCGCTTCATCGCGCTGGCCGAGGATACGGGCCTGATCGTGCCGATCGGCGCCTGGGTCATGCGCGAAGCGTGCGCGCAGGTGAAACGCTGGCATGCGGCGGGACTGGACACCTTGCGCCTGGCCGTGAACCTGTCGGCGCGCCAGTTCAACGAGCCGAACCTGGTCGCGTCGATCGCCGACGTGCTGCTGGAAACAGGCTTGCCGCCCGCCTGCCTGGAACTGGAACTGACGGAAAGCCTGTTCATGCACGACGTGGCGCTGGCCGTCAGCCAGCTGCACGACATGAAGGCGCTGGGGGTGCAGCTGTCGATCGACGACTTCGGCACCGGCTATTCCAGCTTCGCCTACCTGCGCACCTTCCCCATCGACGTGCTGAAGATCGACCGCAGTTTCGTCGGCGACGTGGCGCGCGACGCGGACGACGCGGCCATCGTCGTCTCCATCATCGCCCTGGCGCACAATTTGAAGCTGCGCGTGGTGGCCGAAGGCGTGGAAACGGCGGAGCAGCTCGATTACCTGCGCCGCCATGGCTGCGACGAGGCACAGGGCTATTATTTCAGCCGGCCGCTGCCCGCCCATGAGGTGGAAGCCCTGCTGCGGGCGGAAGAATCGCACGTCATGCTGTAGGCGACGGCGGCACCCTTGCCCCGAGTTCGAGCTCGTCCCAGTCGTCGTCCAGGCCGGATTGCGCCAGCAGGGAAGCCACATCCGTGGCATGCGCCGGATCAATGTCCTGCTCCGGATGCGGCCACACGAAATCGCATTCCGTGCAGACGATCACCTGCTGGCCCGTCTTGCGGACCGTGGCGTGCACCAGGTCGCCATATTCGTCGCAGGTGGGGCATTGCATGCCATGTGCGCTCATGTCCGGGCCTTACAGTTTCTGTTGCAGGAATTCGAGGAAGCAGCTGATGCGCTGCGCCAGCTGCGTGTTGCGGTAGTAGACGGCGTGGATCTGCTGGCGGTAGCCCGTGTAAAACGGCTGCAGCACCCGCACCAGCCGGCCGGCAGCGATGTCGTCCTTCGTCATGAAGTCGGACAGGCAGACGATGCCCTGGTCGTGCAACGCCAGCTGGCGCAGGGTTTCGCCGCTGGACGCGGCCAGCGCCGGCACGATCTGCAGGCTGTTGCCCGCTTCGTGGCGCAGCGGCCAGTTATTCCCCAGCTCATATTGCGCAAAACCCAGCAGCGCATGGCCGGACAGCGCTTCCGGCGTGGCGGGTTCGCCGTGACGCGCCAGGTAGGCGGGCGTGGCCAGCACGTGCAGCGGGCTGGCGCTGAGCGGGCGCGCATGCAGGGTCGAATCGACCAGGGCGCCGATGCGGATGGCGATATCGGTGCGGTGCTCGAGCAGGTCGGCGATCTGGTCGTTGCTGGTCAGCTCCAGGCGGATGTCCGGGTACATGGCGCGAAATTCCGCCACGTGGGGCACAACGCAATGGAGCATGAAGGGCGAGGCGGCATCGACGGACAGCCGCCCGGCCGGCTTCTGGCGGCGGATGCGGATCGATTCCTCCACGTCTTCCATCGACGCGAGGATGGCGCGCGCCTTGTCCAGGAACAGCTGTCCCTCTTCCGTCAGCTCCATGCGGCGCGTGGTGCGCGTCAGCAGCGAGGTGGCCAGCTTGTCTTCCAGGCGCGACAGGGCGCGGCTGACGCCCGAGGTGGTTTGTCCCAGGTGCACGGCGGCCGCGCTCAGGGTGCCGCTGTCGATGACGGTGACGAAGATTTTCAGGTCGTCCGAATTGATATCCATTGTTGCCTTATTATTGCCGCATTGTTGCGCTATTTTCACATATCGCGCCATTATAATGGAATCATGGCAACAGTGATGGCAAGGGATAACGTCAGGCAACGTAGAACAAAATGGCGATAAAATGACAGCTACTGCCGGCCAGCACGAACAGGTGCCAGATGCCGTGGCCATGGCGCAGCTTGTGGTCGGTGGCATAGAAAGCGATGCCGCCCGTGTAGCACAGCCCGCCTGCTACCAGCCACAGGAAGCCGTTCCACTCGAGCGCCGCCAGCAGCGGCTTGATGCCGATGACGATCAGCCAGCCCATGGCCACGTAAATCACCAGCGACAGGATGCGCGCGCCTTTCGCGTACACGTATTCCTGCACGATGCCCAGCAAGGCCAGGCCCCAGACGACGCCGAACAGCGACCAGCCCCACGGCCCGCGCAGGGTCACCAGCATGAAGGGCGTGTAGGTGCCCGCGATGAGCAGGTAGATGGCGCAGTGGTCGAGCCGCTGCAGCACGGCCTTGGCCTTGCCGCGCACGCTGTGGTACAGGGTGGAAGTGAGGTAGAGCGTGAGCAGCATGGCCGCATACACGCTGCAGCTGACGATTTTCCAGGGATCGCCCGTGCGGGCCGCCGCGACGATCAGGATGACGCCGCCGATGGCCGCCAGCGCGGCGCCCACCGTATGGGAAATGCTGTTGAACCGTTCACCGTGGTACATGCTTGACCGCCCGCCGCGTTAAAAACAGGCTCATCGTACACGCTTGGGGAGATCGGGGTGCGCGGTTTGCGCAAGGCAGGGACCGGAAAAGCGGGGGCGCATGCGATTGCCGCCCCGCTTGTTGCCGCTCAGGCTATCAGGCAGCTTCCGCCTTCTTGCGCGCAGGACGGCGCGCCGGCGCCTTGCGCGGCGCCTTGGCTGGCTTGTCTTCCGCCACGACAGCCACTTCCACCGGCGCCGCTGCAACGACAGGCGCAGCTTCCACCACAGCTTCTGCCGCCTTCTTGGCCGGTTTCTTCGCCGCAGCCGCCTTGCGGGCCGGCGTGCGCGGCTTGGCCTTTGGCTTGGCTTCGGCGGCGGCTTCCACCGGTACTTCGGCTACCGGCTCAGGCGCAGGCACGGCTTCCACCACCGGCGCCACGTCGACGGCGACGACTTCGGCGCGCGCTTCGCGGGCGCCATCGCCATTCTTGCGGCCACCACGGCCATTGCGGCGCGAACCGCGCTTGGCGTTGCCCTCTTCTGCAACCACCTCGGCCACCGCTTCGGCGGCGGCTTCGGCCACTTCGTGCTGCACTTCCGGCTGCGGCGCCGGCGCATACTGCTCGATGACGACGGCTTCGGCGTCGGCCACCGGCACGAAGGCCTGTGGCGCGGACTCGCCGCGGCGTTGCTCGTTCTGCTTGCGGCCGCCACGGCCATTGCGGCGCGAATCGCGGCGGCTGCCGCCTTCGCGGTGATTGCCCTCTTCCGCCGTCACGCCGGTCTCGCCGCCGGCCTCGTTGGCTGTATCCGCGTTCACGGCGGCCGGCACGGCCACCAGGCCGCTGCTGCGGTAGACATAGGCGCCCGATTTTTCATCGCGGCCAAATTCCAGCAAGCCGCGCGTCTGCGCTTCTTCCAGCAAGTTGCCGAAGGTGCGGAAGCCGTAATACGACTCGCTGAAATCGGGCTTGCGGCGCTTGATCGCTTCCTTCAGCATCGAGGCCCAGATCTTGCCGCTGTCGCCACGCTCGGACACCAGCGCGTCGAAGGTCTCGACGGCCATTTCGATCGCTTCCGTCTTGCGCGATTCGTACTTTTCCTTGCGGCGCACTTCTTCGTCGGGCGAACGCTTGGCGGCCGGGGTTTCGCGCGCGTCGCGCTTGGCGGCCGTGCGGCGGCTTTCGCGCACCAGGTCATCGTAGAAAATGAATTCGTCGCAGTTGGCCACCAGCAGGTCGGAAGTCGACTGCTTGACGCCCACGCCGATCACCTGCTTGGCGTTTTCGCGCAGTTTCGACACGAGCGGCGAAAAGTCGGAATCGCCGCTGATGATGACGAAGGTATTCACGTGGGCCTTGGTGTAGCACAGGTCCAGCGCATCGACCACCAGGCGGATGTCGGCCGAATTCTTGCCGGACTGGCGCACATGGGGAATTTCGATCAGCTCGAAGTTCGCCTCATGCATGGTGCCCTTGAAACTTTTATAACGGTCCCAGTCGCAATATGCCTTCTTGACAACGATGCTGCCCTTCAGCAGCAAGCGTTCAAGGATGGGCTTGATATCGAATTTTTCGTAATTTGCATCTCGCACGCCGAGCGCGACGTTCTCGAAGTCGCAAAACACGGCCATGCTGAGGTTTTCTGGGGATGACGCCATAAGGGTGAATTCTCGCTGATGATAAGGGCGGACGGGAAGCGCAACGCCTCCCTTTTCGCCTAGTATATTCGCCCATCCCCCGTTTCGGCGACAACTATCGTGCGCGGCGGCCTATTGCGCGCCGCCGGCGGCGCTTGCGCTGGCGCCGGCGAGCGGCCAAACGACGCTTTCATCGACCGAATACAGCTGGCACGGCAGGCTGCTGCGCCGCTGGCACGAGGCCAGCGCGCGCACATCGGGACTTTCGCCCTCCTCGGCCCAGCCCCAGGCGCCGCTGGCCGACAGGGCAAAGGCGCGCGGCGCGGTTTTCTCCAGGAAGACGCGGTAGGCGGCGCGCCCCTGCTCTTCCAGGTAGGGCACGGCGGCGATATCGTCCTGCAGCGCGAAATGCGTGGCGGGCGGCGACGGCGCCTCGGCCACGCGGTAGACCTGCCGCACCGGCATGCCGACTTTCTGCAGGAAGCGCTCGGTGGCGGGCAGCCACACGGCCACGCCGTCGCGGCTGCCCAGGGTCAGGTGCGCGTCGCGCTTGAACGGGCCATAGGCGAGCAATTGCGCCCGGCCGCCCGAACCGGTAAAGGAATTGAACAGCCGCCGCACCAGCGCCGGCGAAAAATACGAGTCATTCGCGCCATACAGCCACAGGCTGGGGATGTGGTTGTAGGCGCCCAGGGTGGCGAAGGACTTGGCCAGCGCCCCTTGCCAGTCGCAGCCGGGCATGTCGACGCGCAGGCCGCCGGAAAAATTGAGCACGCCCCGCACGCCGGGCAGCACCCGGGTGGCCAGCGCCAGCGCCGCCATGCCGCCATACGACTGGCCCGCGACGACGATGCGTTCCTGGTCGACCCAGCTCTGGCGCCGCGCATACGCGAGCGCGGCCAGCACGTCGCGCGCCTGGCCCTGGGCGTTGCCCAGCATGTCGCAGCCGAAATCGCGGTAGGCACCCGTGGAGCGCGCAAAACCGGCGCGCATGGGCAGCATCACCGCATAGCCGCGGCGCACGAATTCGGCGGCCATATAGATGAAGCGCTCGCGCGCCTGCAGTTTCGCCGGCCCGGCCTGCTTGCCGTGATTCATCAGCAACAGGGGAAACGGGCCGGGGCCGGCGGGACGGAACACCGTCGTCTCCAATGTCTCGCGCAAGCCGTCGCCGGCCGGCACCATGATGACCTGCTCGTTCAAGCGCGCATCGAGCGGCAGTGAGGCAGAAGCAGGCTGAGCTTGCAGGGTCAGGCAAGGCCAGCTGAGCAGCAAAGCCAAGCAAAGGCGGCGTACGAGGGGAGAAATGGCAGGCTCCATGCGAGATTTCCCAGCCAGTCTAGGCAGTGAAAGGGCGCAGGACAATATTAAAACATTATGGATGGGTAACTTTTTTTGCAGTCATCGACGGCGCGGAAAAATGTTGCCTTGCACCAACCACATAGCGCCTGCATGGGAGTAAACTAGGAGCCTTCTGAAGGAGTTGCCATGTCCATATCCGCCCTCACCACCGGTACCTCGGGGCTGACCGCCAACCAGCGCGCGCTGGATGTGGCCGCCAACAATATCGCCAATGCGAATACCCAGGGCTTCCAGCCGCAACAAGCCGAGTTCCAGGAAGCCAGCCCGGCCGGCACGGGCGTCACCCTCTCCGTCGAAGGACGCAAGCTGGCCGCCGGCGAAAGCGTCAGCGGCGCCAATGCGAATGCGGCCAAGGCGGCCGAAAGCCGGCCGAACGGCGTCGGCCTGGCGTCAGAACTGACGGATAACCTCGTCTACAAGGCCGGTTTTAATTTGTCGGCGAATGTCGTCAAGGCGGCCGACCAGGCCCTGGGCAGCCTGATCGACGTCAAGACCTGAGGCAGCAAACATCCACGGCGACTATCGGCAAGATAGTCTAATTTTTCATTTCCAGCGCCAAGGGCGCCATCGCCGGTTGAATCAGCGCCAGCAGCCGTTCGGCGGGAATGCCGTCGCGCGCCTGCACCGACAAGCCATGCAGCAGCGCCGCATAATAGTCGCCCAGCGCCTGCACGTCCGCTTCCTCTTTCAATTCTCCCGCCAACTGCGCCGCGCGCAGGCGCTCGATGACGGCCTGCGTGCGTGCGCGGCGGTGCTGCGCCAGCCAGTCGGCGATGCCCGCGTTGTCCGCGCTCGTATTCGTGGCGGCCGTGACCACCATGCAGCCCTGCGGCTGGCCGCTGCGCGTATACAGCAGCACGGCTTCTTCCAGCATGCGCGCCACGGCGTCGCGCACATTCAGGCTGGCCGCCAGCGCATGCACGGCAAACGCGCCCTCGCCCGTTTCATACAGTTCCACGGCTTCGCGGAACAGCTGCTCCTTCGAGCCGAACGCCGCATAGATGCGCGCCGAGGCGATGCCCAGCGCCGCCACCAGGTCGGCCATCGATACGCCTTCATAGCCGCGCGTCCAGAACGCGTCGCGCGCTTTTGCCAGCGCCAGCGCGCGGTCAAATTCCCTCGGTCTTCCTGCCATTTTCATCCTCTGCTTGCAAACTGGCGGCCAGTATAACGCTTGCAAGCCACACCGATTCCGCATTTATTTTGCATCACGGCCTTGACCGCGCAGAAAATTTCGCTTATTCTTTGTCGATCGACAAACAATAGGAGCCGATATGAAAACCATCCAAGGACCAAGCCTGCACCTGGCACAATTCGCCGCCGATACGGCGCCCTTCAACACCCTGCCCGCCATCGCCGAGTGGGCGGCCGGCATGGGCTTCAAGGCCCTGCAGATTCCCGCTTGGGATGCACGCCTGTTCGACGTGGCGCAAGCGGCCCACAGCCAGCAATACTGCGATGACCTCGTCGCCATGCTGGCCAGCCATGGCCTGGTCATCAGCGAACTGACGACACACATCCTCGGCCAGCTGGTCGCCGTGCACCCGGCCTACGACGCGCTGTGCGACAGCTTTGCGCCGGCACACCTGCACGGCCAGCCGGCGGCGCGCACCGAGTGGGCCATCGAGCAAGTGAAACTGGCGGCCATGGCCTCGAAGCGCCTGGGCCTGACCGACATGGGCACGTTCTCCGGCTCGTTCGCCTGGCCCTACCTGTTCCCGTTCCCGCAGCGCCCACCCGGCCTGATCGAGGCGGCCTTCGACGAACTGGCGCGCCGCTGGCTGCCCATCCTCGACGTGTGCGAAGAACAGGGCATCAACCTGTGCTACGAAATCCACCCGAGCGAAGACCTGCATGACGGCATCAGCTTCGAGATGTTCTACGAGCGCGTGGGCCGCCACCCGCGCTGCAAGATGCTGTTCGATCCGAGCCACTTCGTGCTGCAGCAATTGAACTACCTGGAATTCATCGACATCTACAAGGACCATATCCGCATGTTCCATGTGAAGGACGCGGAATTCAATCCGACGGGACGGCAAGGCATCTACGGCGGCTACCAGTCGTGGGAAAACCGCGCCGGACGTTTCCGCTCGCTGGGCGACGGCCAGGTCGATTTCAAGGCGATCTTCTCGAAGATGGCGCAGAACGACTACGCGGGCTGGGCCACGCTGGAATGGGAATGCTGCCTGAAGGACCAGGAAGTGGGTGCGCGTGAAGGCGTGGCCTTCATCAATGCCCACATCATTCCCGTGACCGACAAGATCTTCGACGACTTCGCCGGCGCCCCCGTCAGCGCGCAGCAGATCAATACCCTGCTCGGCATCACGCACAACTAATCAACTAATTAACTGAATCAATACAAGGACTTGCCATGCATCAGAATAAAGACAGCTACACCCACGACTATGTGCGCATTGACGGCCAGCGTCTGCATTGCGTCATCGCCGGCGAAGGCAAACCCGTGCTGCTGATCCCCGGCTGGCCGCAAACCTGGTACGCCTGGCGCCATGTGATGGCGGCCCTGGCCGCCCAGGGCTACCAGGCGATCGCCATCGATCCGCCCGGCAGCGGCCACTCGGAACGTCCGGCCGGCGGCTACGACACGGGCGCCGTTGCCGCCACCCTGCACCGCGCCATGCTGGCCCTGGGCCATGCGCAGTACGATGTCGTCGGCCACGACATCGGCATGTGGGTCGGCTATGCGCTGGCCAGCGACTTCCCGCAGGCCGTGACGAAACTGGCGCTGACGGAAGCCGTCATTCCCGGCCTGGCGCCCGCGCCGCCGATTTTTGTCGCGCCGTCCGACAATATCTTCCTGTGGCACTTCATGTTCAACCAGGTGCTGGACTTGCCCGAGATGCTCACGGCCGGCAAGGAGCGCGAATACATCCGCTTCATCCTGGACCGCTGGTCGTACCGCCGCGACAAGGTGGCCGTCGACGTGTATGCGGACGCCTATGCCACGCCGGGCGCCCTGCGCGCCGGCTTCGCCTACTACCGCGCCATTCCGGAAACCATCCGGCAGAACCTGGAGCGGGCGAAAAAGAGCCTGGCCATGCCCGTGCTGGCCATCGGCGCCGACCATGCGACGAATGACGCGCCATTGCTGACCATGCAGGGCAAGGCGGACATCTTGAAAGGCGCCATCGTCGCCGAATGCGGCCACTTCATCATGGAAGAACAGCCGGAAGCGTTCATCGCCCACCTGCTGCCGTTCCTGGCCGGAGAAGCCGCATGAGCCTCGATCCGCTGATCGCCGCCTGGCTGGAACAGACAAGGGATGCGCCGCCGCCCGCCTCGCTGGCGGACTTGCGGGCCGCCACGGAAACGGGGCTGCGACTGCTGCACGGGCCGCTGGCAGACGTCGCCTCGATCAAGGATTACGTGCTGCCTGGCGAGCACGCGCTGACCGTGCGCGCCTACGTGCCCGCCGGCGCGGACACAAGCAAGCCCCTGCCGGCCATCGTCTTTGCGCATGGGGGCGGCTGGTGCCTGTGCTCGCTGGACCTGTACGACAATCCGTGCCGCGCACTGGCCAACGCCACCGGCTGCGTGATCTTTTCCGTCGACTACCGGCTGGCTCCCGAGCACAAGTTCCCCGTGCCGCTGAACGACTTTTACCGGGCAGTCTGCTGGGTGGCGGACCATGCCGAGGCGCTCGGCATCGATGCGAAGCGGCTGGCCGTGGGCGGCGACAGCGCGGGCGGCAACCTGGCGGCGGCCGCGGCCCTGATGGCGCGCGACCAGGCTGGTCCTGCGCTGGCGCACCAGCTGCTGCTGTACCCGGCGCTCGATTTCGCCTTCGACACGCCGTCCTACCAGCGCTATGCGGAAGGCCATTCGCTGACGCGGGAAGCCATGCGCTTTTGCTGGTCGGCCTATCTGAACGAGCCGGCTGAAGGCGCGCAGCCCTATGCGGCGCCCCTGCGGGCAACGTCGCTGAAGGACTTGCCGCCGGCGACCGTGCTGGTGTGCGAGTACGACCCGCTGCATGACGAAGGCGAGGCCTATGCGCGGTATTTACGCGACGACGGCGTGGCGGCGCAATGCATGCAGCTCGACGGCATGATCCATGCGTCGATCCACATGCTGGGCTTGACGCCAGCGGCGCGCGGCCTGTTCGACGTGGCGGGCCAGGCCATGCGGCAAGCGCTGGCGGCATAAAAAAACGCGCCGGGGATGGCTCCACGGCGCGTTTTTTCCATCAGCTTATCGTCACTCCACCAGCTTTCGCACCTCGATGCCGTTCAGCCACTTCACGTGGCGCGGTCCCGTGCGGATGTCTTTTGCCGAAATGAGGGCGATTTCGCCATCGTTGTCGTCGAGCGCCTTGCCGTTTTTTTCGTAGTAGACGATCACGCCCTCGCCGGCCGGCGCGTTATACAGCTCGCCCCAGGAAAACACCACCGCATAGCCGTCGGTGGCCGTGGCGATGATGGCGAGCTTCTTGACATCGTTGTGGCCCGGCGCATCGAGCACCGCCTTGTCCAGAATATCGCGCAGGAGCACGCCCTTGTAGCTGGTGATGGTTTCGGCCTTGTCTCCGTTATGGCGCGTGACGGCGATTTTCCCACCGTTGGCCGGCGGCAGCTGGCGCAGGTCGGCCACTTTCAGGGTCAAGGGCCTTTCCACCATGCCCGTCACGGTCAGCGCGTGGCTCATATTGTCGCGCGCCGGCGCCGGGTCTGCCCACGCGGGCGCCGCCGCCAGCAGCGCCGCCGAAACGAAGCTTGTCAGTATTGTCTTCAACATGCTGTGTCCTTTCATTGAACAGTCAAAAAATCAGAATTGGTACTGCGCATTGACCAGCCAGGTGCGTCCCGCGCTGGGAAAACCGTCGGCCAGCGCGTAATTGCGGTCGCCCAGGTTCGCCACGCCCGCTTCCAGGGTCAAGGCCGGCAAGGGACGGTACACAGCCTTCAGGTTCACGGTCGTAAAGCCGCCGAGTTCCAGGGTGTTCGAGACCCAGCGCCCGCTGTTCGATTCGGCGATGGCCACCACATCGACCTGGCGCGCCGCATGCAGCACGGCGTGCGCCGTCAGCTTGTGGCGTGGCACGTCCGTCAGGCGCGTGGCGCGGTCGCTGACGTTCTTCATGTCCGTGTAGGTGTAATTGCCGCCGAAATCCAGCCAGGCGCCGGCGCTGCCGCGCAAGCCAAGTTCCACGCCGCTGATGTGCGCCCTGCCCGCGTTGCGCATCTGCGAGCGCACGCCCGAGACATTCGCCACGCTCTGGATCTTGTCCTTCACGTCGCTGTAGAACAGCGCCGCTTCCACCTTGGCGCCCTGCACGTTTCCTTGATACCCCAGCTCATAATTCATCGCCTCTTCCGCGCGCAGGGCCGGGTTTTCGATATACGTGCCCAGGCGCTGCGAGTAGCGGTCCTTCAGGGTCGGCAGGCGCGACTTGCGCGCCACGGTGGCGTACACGCGCGCATCGGCGCCGACCTTGCGGAACAGTCCCGCCTGCAGGTCCGTGGCCGATTGATTGGCTGGCAAGGTGTAGGCATTGCCGGCGCTGTAGACAGTGTCCGGGCGCAGCTCATTGCGCGAGACGCCCAGCGACAGTTCCGTCGCCGCATCGAGGGCGATGCTGTCTTCCGCGCCCAGGGTCCACAAGGCATCCTTGTACCAGGTGGTGCGCACGCCTTTTGCATCGAGTTCCTGGTGTTCGTCGGCCTTGTAGCTGGCCACAAAACGCAGGCTGTGCGCGGCCAGGCGGAACGATTCGAGTTCCACCGCGCCGCCATTCGTACGGTCGTTATAGATGCTGCGCCCGCCGCTGACGCTACCCTGGCCGCTGGTTTTCAGGGTCGTGTAGCTGCCGTTCGTGTAGGAGGTGATTTCATTGTCGTAGCTGTCGTGGTACAGGCGCAGTTTCAGACGTTCGGCTTCGCCCAGGCGCGTCTGCGAGACGAAGTACACGCTTTCCTTGTTCCAGTACGGCCATTGCCAGTAGCGCGCGCCCACGGGATTGGTCGATGGCGGCTGGCCCTTTTCACCATGCTGCTTGTAGTAGCTCAATGCATACTCGTCGCCCGCCTGCGCGCCATCGGGCGTGTAGCCCACCTTGAACGACAGTTTATGATCCTTGCGGTAGGAATTGTTGCGCATGCCGCCGTCTTCCGTGGCCGTGGGGCGGAAGTCCGACGACATGGGAAAACCGTCGCTGTCGATATACGACACGCCCGCCTGAAGATACCACAGGCCCTGGTTGGTGCCCACGTTGGCCGACACCTGGCGCTCGCTGCCCGAGCCGAAACCGATGGACGTATCGCCTTCCATCCGCGCGGACGGCTTGCGCGACACCAGGTTGATAGCGCCGCCCAGGGTATTGGCACCATACGCCACGGAACTGTAGCCCTTGGCCACCTGGATGGCGGCCAGGTCGCTGGTGGTGAAGCGGTTGAAATCGACATAGCCGTCGTACGGCACGTAGACGGGAATGCCGTCGATGTACAGTGGCACCTGGCGCGCATCGAAGCCGCGGATGGCGACGGTTTTTTCATTGCGCGAATTGGTCGACAGCGACACGCCGGACAGCAGATTCAATGCGTCACCCACATTGTCGCGGTTAAAGCGGCGCATCTCGGCGCGGCTCACTTGCGCGCCCACCTGCTGTTCCATTTGGCCTGCCTGCTCGCGCTGGCCGATCACCGTCACCGTGCCCAGCACGAACGGCGCCGCCGCATCCACGCCATCGTTGCCCGCCGTTTGCTGCGCCTGCGCCATCTGTGCCATCTGCGCCAGCGCCAGCATCACGGCGCCTGCCATTACCTGTTTCAACATCGTTTCGATCTTTCCACTCTCGTTATATATCGTCTTATATAGCGATACTCAAAAAAGCGGCCACGCATGCGGTGGCCGTCACCCAACAGCGCAATATACAGACGTATATAGCGATGCTCAAGCGACAAGACCAAAAGCACGCGCGCAGGTCAATTTTTCACGCTTTTTTCATGCACCGCAGCATTTCGCTGTGCGAACGAATGTTTCACAAAACGGTTGACATGCCAGATTCGGCTAGGCAAACTGATTTCCAGGGAGCCTGAAAATGAATGCAAATATGACAAATATTCAGACCGCAGCAGATCCGGAACTCATCGTCTTCAGCGATGACGAGGAAGGCAAGGACCGCCAGTTCGTCAACGCGCTGGCGCGCGGGCTGGAAGTGCTGCGCTGCTTCCGTCCCGGCGAAGTGTTCCTGTCGAACGCCGAGATGGCCAAGCGCACGGGCATCCCGAAACCGACGATTTCACGCCTCACCTATACCCTCACCAAACTGGGCTACCTGAATTACTCGGACAGCCTGGGCAAGTACCAGCTGGGCGCCGGCGTGCTGGCCCTCGGTTACCGCATGCTGTCGAACCTCGACGTGCGCAAGATGGCGCGCCCGCTGATGGAAGAACTGGCCGAACATGCGCAAGCGTCCGTCTCGCTGGGCACGCGCGACCGCCTCAGCATGGTGTACGTGGAAACGTGCCGCAGCAGCGCCAACGTCACCCTGCGCCTCGACGTCGGTTCGCGCATCCCCCTGATGACGACGGCCATGGGCAAGGCCCTGCTGTGCATCCTGCCGCAGGCCGAACGCGACTACCTGATGGATCACGCCAGGGTGCACGAGACGGAACGCTGGCCGCGCATCAAGGCCGGCATCGAACAAGGCTTCAAGGATTACCAGGACCGGGGCTTTTGCATCTCGGCCGGCGAATGGCAGAACGACGTGCATGCCGTGGGCGTGCCCATGCTGGGTGCCGACGGCGAGCAGGTGATGGCCTTCAATTGCGGCGGCCCCGCCTTTTTGCTGTCGCGTGAAAAACTCGAATCCGACCTGGGACCGCGCCTGGTCGCCCTGGTCAAGACAGTGGAAAAAAACCTGGGCCGCGGTTAGACTGCGCGCCCCCTCTTAATTACAGTACCGAGGACCCCGATGATACGCGACGAAGAAACCCTGAACATCCTGCTCGACAGCATCGCCCGTTTCGTGCGCGAAGTGCTGGTGCCGAACGAGGCGCTGGTGGCCGAAACGGACACGATCCCGCCCGCCATCGTGGCGCAGATGCGCGAACTGGGCCTGTTCGGCCTGTCGATCCCGGAAGCCTACGGCGGCCTGGAACTGAGCATGGAAGAGGAAGTACGCGTGGCCTTCGAGATCGCCCGCACCTCGCCCGCCTTCCGCTCGCTGATCGGCACGAACAACGGCATCGGCTCACAAGGCATCGTTATCGACGGCACGGAAGCGCAAAAACAATACTATCTGCCCAAGCTGGCGGCCGGCGAGATCATCGGCTCGTTCGCCCTGACGGAAGCGGGATCGGGGTCGGATGCGGCATCCCTGCGCACGACGGCCGTGCGCGATGGCGACTTCTATATCCTCAACGGCAGCAAGCGCTATATCACCAACGCGCCCGAAGCGAGCATCTTTACCGTCATGGCCCGCACGGACCCCGTCAAGCGGGGCGCCTCGGCCATTTCCGCCTTCATCGTGGAAAAGGATACGCCCGGCCTCTCGCTGGGCAAGATCGATAAAAAGATGGGCCAGCAAGGCGCGCATACCTGCGACGTGATCTTCGAGAACTGCCGCGTCCCTGCCGCAAATATCATCGGCGGCAAGGAAGGCGTGGGCTTCAAGACGGCCATGAAAGTGCTCGACAAGGGCCGGCTGCACATCGCCGCCGTCTGCGTGGGCGCGGCCGAACGCATGCTGGCCGACGCCCTGGCGTATGCGATGGAGCGCCAGCAGTTCGGACAGCCCATCGCCGAATTCCAGCTGATCCAGGCCATGCTGGCCGATAGCAAGGTGGAAATCTACGCGGCGCGCAGCATGGTGCTCGACGCGGCGCGCCGGCGCGACAACAAGGAAGACATTTCGACGGAAGCGTCGTGCTGCAAGCTGTTCGCCTCCGAAATGTGCGGCCGCGTGGCCGACCGCTCCGTGCAGATCCACGGCGGCGCCGGCTATATCAGCGAATACGCGGCCGAACGCTTCTACCGCGACGTGCGCCTGTTCCGCATCTATGAAGGCACGACGCAGATCCAGCAGATCGTCATCGCCCGCAACATGATCAAGGCAGCGCAAAAGTGAAGGAGGCCGCCATGGACATTCCCACCCTGCTGGCCGGCTTGCCGGCGCGCCTGTCGGCCATCCCGGCCCACTGGGCGGCGCGCGCGCCGGACGCGCCCGCGCTGCATGAAGCTGGCCGCAGCTGGACCTATGCGCAGCTGCAGCACAGTGTGGAAAGCGCCGCGCAGCTGCTGCGCCAGCTGGACGTGCGCGCCGGCGACCGCCTGATGGTGGTGGGCGAGAACAGCGCGCTGCAGGTGGCGCTGATCTTCGCTTGCGCCAGCATCGACGCGTGGATCGTCAACGTCAACGCGCGGCTGTCGGCGCGCGAAATCGATACCATCGCCACGCACAGTTCCGCGCGGCGCGTGCTGTTCCTGGCCGGCGCCTCGCCGGAAGCTGCCGCGCATGCTGCACGTCTGGGCGCGGCCAGCGCCACGGTCGACGGCATGGGCGAGCTGCTGGTCGGCGACTTGAACGAGGCAACTATCGTCGAAGACACGGTCCCCGGCAACGAACAGGTGGCCGCGCTGATCTACACGACGGGCACGACGGGGCAGTCGAAAGGCGTGATGCTCACGCACCGCAACCTGCTCTTCATCGCCGCCGTGTCCAGCACATTGCGGGGATTGAGCAGCACCGACCGCGCCTACGGCGTGCTGCCGATTTCGCACGTATATGGCCTGGCCTCGGTGGCCCTCGGCACCCTGTATGCGGGCGCCGCCCTGTACCTGGTGCCGCGCTTTTCCGTCGATGGCCTGCTCTCGGCCCTGAAGGACGACGGCTTGACCATCGTGCAGGGCGTGCCCGCCATGTACGCGAAACTGTTGCAAACCCTGGGCGGCGCCGATACCCCGCTGCCGACGAAGCTGCGCTTCGCGTATGCAGGCGGCTCGCCGCTGGCGCCGTCGCTCAAGCACGAGGTGGAAAAGCTGCTGGGTACCGCGCTGCACAATGGCTACGGCATGACGGAAAGCGCGCCCACCATCAGCCAGACGCGCCTGGAAACGCCGCGCCGCGACGATTCCGTCGGCACGCCGATTCCCGGCGTGGAAGTGCGCGTAGTGAGCGTCGACGGCCTTGACGTGGCGCCGGGTGAGCCGGGCGAACTGTGGATACGCGGGCCGAACATCATGGCCGGCTATTACCGCGAACCGGCCATGACGGCGGCCACCATGCGCGATGGCGGCTGGCTCAATACGGGCGACATGGCGCGCCAGGATCCCGACGGCGCCCTCTTCATCGTGGGCCGCACCAAGGAGCTGATCATCCGTTCCGGCTTCAATGTGTATCCGCTGGAAGTGGAAACGGCCCTGAACGCCCACCCGTCCGTGGTGCAGTCGGCCGTGGTGGGCCGCACCGTGGCCGATGGCAACGAGGACGTCATCGCCTACGTGGAGCTGGACCCGCGCCAGCCCGCCAGCGTGGCACAATTGCAGGCCTGGCTGGCGCAGACCCTGTCGCCGTACAAATGCCCGTCCGCCATCATCGTCATGGACGCGCTGCCGGCCGCCGCCACGGGCAAGATTTTAAAGGGGCAGCTGCGGCAAATGGCGCAGAATGCACGATAAGTTGACCATGTAATACCAGAACCGACAATAAAACCAAGCCACATCACCGGAGGAGACACGATGAAACGCACCTACACACGCATCGCCATGGCAGCACTGGTTGCCAGCGCCTGGATGACGCAGGCCAGCGCCGACGAATTCCTGGTCGGCGCGGAAATCCCGCTGACGGGCAACCTGGCGCGTGTCGGCGCCGGCATGCAGGAAGGCATCATGGTCGCGGCCGAAGTCTTCAACAAGACCAACGGCAAGCACACCATCAAGATCATCACCGTCGACGACGAATCGGCGCCCGCCAAGGCCATCGCCGCCGTGGAAAAGCTGGCCAGCCAGGGCGTGGTGGCCATCACGGGCGGCTATGGCTCGAACAATATCTCGCCCGCCTCGGACACGGCGAACAAACTGGGCCTCGTCTACATCACCTCGGGCGGCGTGGACGACAGCCTGGTGTCCAGCGGGCGCAAGAATTTTTTCCGCATCAATAACACGGCCGGCTACGAAAAAGCCATGCTGGGACTGCTTGCCGACGTGGGCGCCAAGTCCGTCTCCATCGTGTATTCGACCAAGGATGCCACCACGGGCCTGGCGAAGGACGTGGAAAAAGCCCTGGCAGCCAAGGGCGTGAAAGTGACGACGCACTCGTTCGACCCGGCGATTACGGACTTCAAGCCCATCATCAACAAGATCAAGCTGCAGGACAAATCGGAAGTGGTGGCCATGGTCGGCTATGAAAACGACTATGTGGGCATCATCCGCGCCGCCCGCGTCCTGAAGCCGAAGATCAAGGCCATGGTGGGCGTGTGGTCGCTGGCCACGCCAAAAATGGCGGCCGACTTCCCCGACCTGATGCCGAACGTCTTCGGCACAGCCCTGCTGCCCTTCCCTACCGAATTCAAGACGGCCGACGGCAAGGCGTTCAGCGACGCCTACAAGCAGCTGTACAAGAAGGAACCGGACTACCTGGGCCAGTTCGGCTATGTGCAGTCGATGCTGCTGTTCGAAGCGATCGCGCGCGCGGCCGACAAGGGCACCATCAAGAAAGGCGGCGTGGCCGAGGAAATGCGCAAGACGGACCGCGAAACCCTGATCGGCCGGGTGCAGTTCGCCGCCAACGGCGACAACCAGAACTTCGTGCACCGCATGGCGCAGCACCAGGACAAGAAAGTGGTGATCGTCTGGCCGAAGGAACACGCGACGGGCAAGCTGGCCTATCCAGCCCTGCCCTGGTAGGCAGCCTCCCGCTGCGCACGCGCGCGTCCGCCCGGGCGCGCACCGATGAACGGCAGCCCAGGCGCATCTTCGCGATGCCCTTGGGCTGCCTGACGGGATGACGACATGACAGAATTAATCTTGCAAGCCCTGTATTCGGGCTTGCTGCAGGGCGGCTCCTACGCCCTGATCGCACTAGGACTGGCGCTGGTCTTCGGCACCATGAAAGTGATCAACCTGGCGCACGGCGAACTGGTGCTGCTGGCCGCCTACATCGCCTACAGCGTCGAATCGGGCCTGGGCCTCGGTCCCATGTTCGCCATTCCCATCGCGCTGGTGATCGTCAGCCTGACGTCCGTGGGCGTCTACCTGATCGTCAGCCGCATCAAGAAAGACCGCGAAATCAATTCGCTGATCCTCACCTACGGCATCGGCGTCATCCTCACCAATTTCATCCTGCTCGTGTGGAAGGCCGACATCCGCTCGACGTCGTCGAGCTGGCTGCAGGAAGGGTTTGAAATCGGCCCGTTTTTCAGCATGCGCAGCGAAGTGATTTTCTTTGGCGTCAGCCTGGTGCTGATGGCGGCGCTGTGGCGCTGGCTGTCCACCAGCTGGTATGGCCGCGCCGTGCGCGCCGTCTCCAGCAACCGCGACGCGGCCAAGCTGATGGGCATCGACCCGGGCCGCACGGAACTGGTGTCCTTCCTGGTCGCCGGCATCCTGGCCGCCTTCGCGGGCGTCGCCCTGTTCAGCTATGGCGTGATCCAGCCGGCCTACGGCGGCGCGCTGACGGTGAAAGCCTTCATCATCACGGTATTGGCCGGCATCGGCTCCATCCCCGGCGTGCTGCTCGCCGCCGTGCTGCTGGGCGTGGCCGAAGCGCTGACCGTCACCCTGGCCAGCTCCGCGCTGCAGGAATTGTCCGGCATGGTGCTGTTCCTGCTGGTGCTGTTCATCATGCCGAACGGCTTGTTCGGCGCACAACGGAGGCGCGGATGAAGCGCTCGACACTGATATCCATGACGGGCCTGCTGCTGGCCGCCTATGTCGCCGTGCCGCTGGCCCTGGGCGCCAACCAGTATGTGATGAGCATGGTGGTGGCGGCCCTGATCATCGGCGGCGTAGCCATGTCCTGGGCCCTGCTGGGCAACCTGGGCGGCATGGTCAGCTTCGGCCACGCAGCCTTCTTCGGCGTAGGCGCGTATGTCTCCGCGCTGGCCACCGTAAAACTGGGCCTGCCCGTGTTTGCCGCCATGCTGCTCGGTGGCGCGGGCGCGGCCGTCGCCGCCGTCATCATGCTGCCCGTGCTGCGCCTGCGCGGGCCGTATTTTGCGCTGGCCATCCTCGCCTACGCCCACATCTTCCGCATCCTGGCCACGGAATGGAGTTCCGTGACGGGCGGCGCCGGCGGCATCAACAATATCCCGGCCTTGCCTACCGTCTTCGGCTTCGACCTGGCCAGCAAGACAGGCGCCTACCTGGTGGTACTGACCCTGGTGGTGGCGTGCGCGTTTGCCTACAGCCGCATCCGCGCCAGCCACTACGGCATCGCCCTGCGCGCCATGCACGACAGCGAAGACGCCACGCGCGTCGTCGGCGTCAACAGCACCCTGCTGAAAGGCGCCATGCTGCTCGTATCGGCCTTCATGGCGGGCCTGTTCGGCGCCTTCAACGCCCACTACATCAATTTCCTGGAACCGGATTACGCCTTCAACAGCCTGTGGGTGACCTTGCCCATCGTGGCGGCCATCTTCGGCGGCTACCGCACGATACTCGGCCCCGTGCTGGGCGCCGTGGTGGTCTACCTGGTCGACCAGCTGATTTTCAAATCGCTGATCCCCACGGGCCACCAGCTGGTGCTGGGCATGCTGCTGGTGGCGATGATCGTCTTCAGTCCGAACGGCTTGCTGCCGCTGCTGCGCAAACTCGTCAATGCGAAGGAAAAAGCACATGCTTGAACTCGATAATGTGTCCGTGCGCTTCGGCGGCCTGACGGCCGTCGATTCCGTCACCCTGAAGGTGGGCAGCCACGACGTGATCGGCCTGGTGGGCGCGAACGGCGCCGGCAAGACCACCCTGTTCAACGCCATTTCCGGCCTGGTGCGCCCCACCAGCGGCGGCATCAGCTTCGAGGGGCGCGACATCATGGCCACGCCCATGTACCAGCGCGCGCGCCTGGGGCTGGGCCGCACCTTCCAGATTCCGCAGCCCATGCATGAATTGACGGTGCGCGAAAACCTCGTCGTGGCGCAGCGCTTCGGCACCGGCAAAGTGGACATGCGCAAGATCGATGAAATCCTCGACTTCACGAGCCTCGCGGACAAGGCGCAGCGCGACGCGGCCAGCGAACTGGCGCTGACGGAATTGAAGGCGCTGGAAGTGGCCAAGGCGCTGGCGACGAACCCGAAACTGCTGCTGCTCGACGAAGTGCTGGCGGGACTGGAAACGAATGGCAAGCGCCGTTTCATGGGCATGCTGAAGGATTTGCATGCCGCCTTTGGCGTGGGCATCGTCATGATCGAGCACGATATCGAAACCATCAGCAATCTGTGCCAGCGCGTGGCCGTGCTCAATTTCGGCCAGCTGATCGCCGACGGCACGCCCGATGCGGTCTTCCGCGACCCGGCTGTCATCGAAAGCTATACGGGAGCCGCGCATGCTTAACATAGAGAATCTGCGCGCCGGCTATGGCGCCATCAATGTGCTGTGGGATGTGTCGCTGTCCATCCAGAAGGGCAAGCTGACCACCATCATCGGCCCGAACGGGGCCGGCAAGACCACCCTGCTGCGCGCCATCATGGGCTTGCTGCCCGTGGGCGCGGGCAGCATCGCGCTCGATGGCACGCCCATCAACGGCACGCCGACGTGGAAGATGAGCGACGCGAGGGTCACGATGATACCCGAGGGGCGCATGACGTTCCGCGACATGAGCGTGGAAGAAAACCTGATCATGGGCGCCTTTCCGAAGGAGCACCGCAGCCACATGCCTGCGCGCCTGGCGGAAGCCTACGCCATGTTCCCGCGCCTGCACGAGCGCCGCAGGCAGCTGGCAGGGTCCCTGTCCGGCGGCGAGGCGCAGATGCTGGCGATGGCGCGGGGCCTGATGTCGGACCCGTCGCTGCTGATCATCGACGAGCCGTCGCTGGGACTGGCCCCGCTGGTGGTCAACGAACTGTTCGAGATCCTGGCGCGCCTGAACGATGGCAAGCGCACCATCATTTTAGTGGAGCAGAACACGGCGCGCGCCGTGGGCGTGGCCGACCACGTCTACCTGATGCAAAGCGGCAAGGTGGCGCTGTCGCAGGCGGCCTCAGAGGTCGACCTCGAGCACCTGCATGCGCTCTACTTTGCGCGCTAGTCGCCGGAAAACACCAGCCCCGGCATCTTCGCCACGCAGTCGAGGTTCAGGGGCGCGCGCGGGTCGCGCAGGAAGGCCAGCGTCAGCTGTCCGCCACAGCGGTTGAACATGGCGCCATGCGCCTGGCCCGGTATCTGCACGAAGCGCGCGTTGGGCATGCTGCGCAGCAGGCGCCGGCCCCAGGCTGGCGGCGTCACGGGATCGAATTCGCCGGCCAGGATCAGTACCGGCACGTCGCTTTTCACGGCATCGTTTGCCTGCGCCGCAGCCGCTGCAACGCGCCAGGCGCCGCACATCCCGGGCGTCGCCGTGCGGTTATCCACGCCGCCCAGCCCCAGGGCCGGCGCCACTTGCGCAGCCATGCGGTCGGGCTGCTCGAACGGCATCTCCTCGCCGCACCAGATCGACAGGCGCAGTCCCCAGTTGAAACTGGAAGGCTTGCTGCGCAGCAATGGCAGCAAGCCTTGCGGGCGTCCCTGCCCCGCTTCGCTGATCAGGCGAGGCAAGGCGGGGATCAGCGCGGGCTGCTGCAAGCCCTCGGCCAGGGCATTGACGATATCGCGCCGGCGCAGCACGCGCCCGGGCGCCGCGATGCCGTCGCGGTCCGCGCGCGCAAGCAGCGCGTCCAAGCGTCCGCGCAAGTCCGGATAGCGCACGTCGCACGCAGGTTCCGTCGCGCAGCCGTCGAGGACCAGGTCGATGGCGCGCCGCAGCGGCGCGGCGGCCATTTCGTCATAGTTGATGTCAACCGGCAGCACGGAGTCGAGCACCACGCTGCGCACGCCCTCGGGATGGCGCGCCAGCACCGTCTGCGCCAGGCGGGTGCCGTAGGAGTAGCCGATCAGGTTCCACTGCGCGATGCCGAGCAGGCGGCGCAGATCGTCGAGGTCGTCCGCCGATTCCGCCGAGGTGTAGCCATCGAGGTCGATGCCGGCCGCCACCAGCCCGGCGCGGCAGCGCACAACGGCTTCGGTCTGCGCGGCCGACGTGGCCTCCGCCGCCCGCAGCGCGTTCAGCTCAGGACAGGCGAGCGAAGGCTCCGCATGCTTGTTGCCGCGTCCTTCCAGCAATATCTGGTCGCGTTCCAGCAGGAAGGGATTGCCTTTGCCGCTGCTGCGCCCGTCGATGCTGCTCAAGCCCGGCCCGCCCGGGAGATACACGACGGGATCGGCGGCGGGCGTGGCCGCGCCGCTACGGAAAATCATGACCGGCAAGGCGATGGCGCGGCTGTCGGCCTTGCCCCGATGCTCGGGGACGGTCAGCACGCCGCACTCTATCTTTTCGCCGGGCAGCACCGGCACCGCACAGGCGGACGCTGCGAAGGCCGGTTTGACGGGCAGTGTGTCCGGCGCGGCGGCGCAGGGCTGCGCCGCTGTTACCAAACACGCGGCGGCAAGCATGGAAAGGCGAAATGGAAGCAAGGAACCTCCTCGGCAGCATGGGCATACGACAGGATGGAGTGGTACATTGGCCACTCATTTAGTTGCCAGATTACCACGCAATCGCGGCCCTGACCGCAAGAATCTGCTACCGGGCCGGGGTGCAGTTCGACCGGCCTGCGGCCGTCACTCGTCGTCCTCGTCGTCGTCGTCGTCGTCGTCGTCGGCCAGCTTGTCAAACACCTGCAGCTCGGCCTTGCTCAGCCCGGTCATCACGAAGGGATCATCGGCAGGAAAGCGGCCAGTATCGACCAGCATGCGCAGCTTGCTCAAGCGATCGCCCAGCGCCAGCGCTTGCGCCTGCGGATCGGCGTGGTCATCGGTGCCGGCCTGCCCGATCGCGCGGGTCACGGACTCGGGAAACTCCCATAATTCGGCGATCCGTACCGACAAGATGCGCGCTTGCGCAAACACCTGGGCAATGAAAGCGTCCGATTGCGGGAAGGCATCGGGCGCGTGCATCTGGTCGATCAGGCGGAACGCCACCACCAGGCCCACATTGGCCATCAGCCCCGCCAGATAGGCGTCGAAGGCGTTGGCCTGCATTGCGGGCGCGACCAGGTTGGCCGCCAGCGCACATTTCTCGGACTGGCGCCAGATCAGCGGCGCCGTGCGTATGGTCAACCCGCCACTCTGCATGCTGACGATGGGGCGGAAGGCGACGCGGGCGAGCAGCATGCGCATGCCGTTTTGCCCGAGCAGCATGATGGCGCCTTCCATATTGTTGATCGACGGGCTGGCGTTGTAGCGCGAATGGTAGCGGGGCCGGTTCGCTTCGCGGTAGACCTCGGCGACCAGCGGCACGTCCTGGGCCAGCTGGCGCGACAGCTCGGCCGCGCTCATGTTTTCATTTTGCAAGGTACGCATCAACTGCGGAATGATGGCGGGAATGCGCGGCACCAGCGCCGCGCCAGCGATCGGTTCACTGGCCAGGCGCGTCAATTCGTCCAGAATCTGCTGTTCAGCCTGCGCTGTCGCCTGCGCCGAACCCGCGGCCGCCAGCCAGCGGTAGTAGATGGCATCGATTTCGGTGATGGTGGCTGGCTGCCGTGTCATCTCGGGCGCCGCCGCTGCCGTGACTGGCGCAAGCTTGCTTTTTTCGCCGCCGTTCAGTAATTTTCCTATCCAACCCATTTTGCTTTTCCAGCCCTATATGCATCACTATCGCGACATCCGCTGCGCGATTTTACTTGATGACAGCCGTGCCGGTGCGATGGGCGTGGCCGCCTTGGTCCACCTGCCGCAAAGTGCTACAGTGGCGCTCTCGCAGTTTCCCCTCCTTGCAAGGTAAATCATGAGCAATATGCTGGCCCGCTACGTCACCACCCAGGCGTACAACAACGCCTGGAGCAACCACCGCCTGCTGAAAGCCTGCGGCGAGCTAAATCTGGCCGAATTCCAGGCGACGCGCGTCAGTTTTTTCCCCACCATCCAGTTCACCCTGAATCACATCCTCACATGCGACTGGTTTTATCTCGACGCGCTGGAGCGCGAGCTGCGCGGCGAGGCGCCGCATGCCGACTGCTATGCCTTCTTTGAACAGGACGAGCCATTTGCCGACTGCGCCACGCTGCAGGCGGCCCAGCATGCATCCGACGCGCGCCTGATCGCCCACTGCCGCAGCCTGTGCGACGCCGACCTGGCGCGGCCCGTGACGATCCTGCGCGACACGCCGCAAGTCGATACGCGCCAGCGCATGCTCGCGCACTTGTTCCAGCACCAGATCCACCACCGGGGGCAAGTGCACGCCATGCTGGCCGGCACGCGCATCGCGCCGCCCCAGCTCGACGAATTCTATTGCGCCGGCGAAGCGGGAGAGCGGGCGCAGGACTTCCTGGAACTGGGCTGGACGGAAGACGACGTGTGGGGGCCACGCTGAATGCAAACATGAGAAAACTTCTTAGATGCAATTGAAATAAGAGAAATCGCAGCTAACGATAGTGCTAGAGCAGCAAGTTGTTGATCGGAATACCGACTACAAGTATTGAACAATGCTCTACGTATGCAATCCTCGATACCATTGTCGCGGGAAACTTCACTGTTGAGTTGCAGCGAAATATGACCTACTTTAGCGCGGATACCAGCCACGAATCGTCAGTTGTCTTCGAATAGTCCGCCATACGCAGCATCTCCATTACAGCAAAATGGCTCATGCACAGATTGAAGTGAAATCTTTGAATTGGCATACTCGTCCATCGGAAAGAAAGCGCCCCCAGGCTCACAATATATCGCGAAATCGCCGTGTTTCATACCGCAGTTTTCACAGTGGTTCATCCAATATGAGCTGTTGGTAGTTTTGCTGAAGTCCACGTAATAGTGACGTGTTATCAGTTTAAGACGAGCGATAACGGTAGGTGGAAGATCAGTAACGTAAAGAGCCATCGCCGAACTATCGTGCTCATACCATTCATCGACACCGTCCTCGTCCTGTTCTACCGTCTGATGCCCTGGTGGCAAAACAAATCCATATACTCGCGTCAACTCGTCGCACTTCCAGCAAACTGTCTCTGTTTGAGCGATACCATAACGCTGTGATCGAATATTAACGTCCGGTACCGTCGGCAGCCAACGACCAAAAGCACTGGAGTCCACACCGTCAGGCACAAACCAAACCTTCAGGGTAGCATCCCATCGAGCTCCAAGTTGCTTGGCTTCGTCTTTCTCAGAAAACGGTACGTTGAGATTAATACGTGCCATACGGTTCCTCCTCACCTTTTATTAGTCGTCAATAATAAAATTGATTGGCGTCACCACAACACTGACTTTGCACAACCGAATATCCTTGAATTATATAACGAGCCAGTGCCAGGTAAATTCCGCTTCCGAACAATTCTTGCTTTTTAAATGCATCAATTAACCGCGACAATATTCTCGACCTCAAAAAACCAATGGATAAGAAACTCGGATTCCGGAGGCTGCTTATCGCAGATGCAAAATCTTCTTATTTTTAAAATTCATCATCCCAAACAATAATTTTTCAAATGCAAATTAGCTGTAGTTTGATGACCAAACCAAGTCTAACTTTTCTAATGAGGAAATGTATTTGAGGACGAAGTATGCTTTTGTTTGACGAATGTAGAAGCTTCATCTGATGGTTTACTAGCGGCCGGAATTATTCCCCGGCGTGGCAGCACACGCACAGCTTGTTACCATCGAGGTCGCGGAAGTAGGCGCCATAGTAATGGGCGTGGTAATGGGGCCGCAGGCCGGGCGGCCCTTCGCACACGGCGCCCAGCGCCAGCGCGGCCCGGTGGCAGCGGTCCACCTGCGCGCGGCTGGCCGCCAGCAAGGCCGTCATCTGGCCATTGCCGGGAGCCGCCGGCAAGCCGTCGTGCGGCGCCGTCAGCACGAACAAGGGCCGCGGCGCATCCTGCGCCATCCAGCCCGCCCAGGGCTTGTCCCGGTCATGGAATTTTTCGATCAAGCCCAGCTCTCCCAGCAGGGCAGTGTAGAACGCGTAAGCGCGGGAAAAGTCGTTGGTGCCGAGACAGATATGGGACAGCATGCTGCTCCTTCATGAATTCATGCATGTGCGGCGAGATGCGCGAGCTGATTATAATGGCGCATCGCATTCCCACACGATCCCATGCCAGACCTCGACCTCCTTCAGTTGTTCGCCCCCTCCAGCGCCGACCTTTCCGCCTTGCTGGCCTTCGAACTGGAAAACCGCGCGTACTTTGAAAGCTGGGTCACGGCGCGCGCGCCATCCTATTACCACCAGGAAGCCATCGCCGCCGCCATCGAGCAGGCGCAGCGCGAACGCCAGCAGGATCTCGCCTACCAGTATCTGGCCAAGCTGGACGGGCAAATCATCGGCCGGGTCAACTTGACGGCCGTCACGCGCCCCTATTTCAACAAGGCGACGCTCGGCTACCGCATCGGCGAACGGTTCGGCGGACGCGGCTACGCCACGCGCGTGGTGGCCCTGCTGCTGGAAGAGGCTTTCGGCACGCTGGACCTGTGGCGCGTGGAAGCGACGGCGCGGCCGCAAAACCTGGGCTCGGTCGCCGTCATGCAGCGCAACGGCTTTCACCAGTATGGCCGTTCGGAAAAAGCCATGCGCTTCCAGGATGCCTGGTCGGACTTGCTGTACTTTGAACGGCGCAAGGAACACGCGGGCGCCTGAAAAACCGAGCAACTGCTCTCTAAAACAGGCGGCCCTTACCTGATGTTGTAAAATAGGCAAATGTGGCGCGACGTCGGCCATGTCGCTTGCCAGCCTTTCGCACACGCGGATGCACTCACACTCAGGGAACAACATGCGCAATACAGACAAGAAAGCCTACCTCGTCGGCGGCGGCATCGGCTCGCTGGCCGCGGCCGCCTTCATGATACGCGACGGCGGCATGCAAGGCAGCAACATCACCATTTTCGAAGCGTCGCCCGTGACCGGGGGCAGCCTCGACGGCGGCGGCAATGCCGAAGATGGCTATACCCTGCGCGGCGGGCGCATGCTGACCACCGACAATTACGAGTGCACCTGGGACTTGTTCAAGAGCATCCCCTCGCTCGAGCATGCGGGCCAGAGCGTCTACGACGAAACCGTCGCCTTCAACGAACTGCACCTTCCCCACTCGCGCGCGCGCCTGGTCGACCGCAACCGTTTCAAGGTCGACGTCAGCAGCATGGGCTTTTCCATGCAGGACAGGCTGGAATTGCTGAAGCTGACGGAAGCGGACGAAGACACGCTGGGCAGCGGCGCCATCACGGACTGGCTCTCGCCCGCATTCTTCGACACCCGGTTCTGGACCATGTGGGCCACCACGTTCGCCTTCCAGCCCTGGCACAGCGCCGTCGAGTTCAAGCGCTACCTGCACCGCTTCATGCTGGAGTTTTCGCGCATCGAAACCCTGGCCGGCGTCAAGCGCACCGTCTACAACCAGTACGATTCGCTGGTGCGCCCGCTGGTCGCCTGGCTGCAGGCGCAAGGCGTGAACCTCATCATGGATTGCACGGTGACCGATATCGAGGTGCAAGAATCCGATGGCCGCCTGAGCGCCACCGCCATTGCCTGCCAGCGCCGCGGCCTGGCCGACGTGGTCCCCGTCGCCGCGGACGACCTGGTGTTTTTCCAGAATGCCTCGATGACGGATGCGTCCAGCTATGGCAGCATGCACCGCCCGCCCGCCAGGCGCACGAAGCACGACAGCCAAGGCTGGCGCCTGTGGGAAAAGCTGGCCGAGGGACGCCCGCAACTGGGCCGTCCCGCCGCTTTCAACAGCAGCATCGCCGAATCGTACTGGGCCTCGTACACGGTCACCCTGAAGGACGGCGCCTTCTTTGACAGGATGGAACGCTTCACGGGCAACAGCGCGGGCACAGGCGGCCTCGTCACCTTCAAGGACAGCAACTGGCTCATGTCCATCGTGCTGGCGCACCAGCCCCATTTCGCCGGCCAGCCCGCAGGCGTGCAAGTATTCTGGGGCTATGCGCTGCACCCTGACCGCATCGGCAACTTCGTCGCCAAGCCCATGTCCGACTGCAGCGGCGAGGATATCCTGCGCGAGCTGTGCGGCCACCTGAACTTCGACCTCGAGCTCATGGCCACGGCGAACTGCATTCCCTGCCGCATGCCGTACATCACCAGCATGTTCATGCCCCGCGCGAAGAGCGACCGTCCCCTGCCCGTGCCGGCCAGCTCCGTCAACCTGGCCTTCGTCAGCCAGTTCGTGGAAATCGCCGACGATGTCGTCTTCACCGTGGAATACTCGGTGCGCGCGGCGCAGACGGCCGTCTACCAGCTGCTGGACGTGCAGCGGGAAGTGCCGGCCATCCACGCGCACGACAAGTCGCTGAAGGTCAAGCTGGACGCCGTCATCAAGGCGTTCAAATAGCCGTATTTTGCGGGCTCAACGCCGTTTTCAGGCTATCGGCCGCGACTTTGTGGCAGCGCAAGGCACCGTGATAATGGACTGATAACGTCAAGGTTCGGGAATCTTATCTATCTTGCAAAGTCCAACATGAAAGTGCGGCTATGCCTGTTCGAACATGTGCTGCTGGTGCTGGCATTGGCCGTCGCCATCTTTGCCGCCGCCATCGTGCTGGCACGCATGACGCAGTGGGCGGAAGCGCAGGAATTGCCCGTCTACCTCGTGCAGGGCATGCACCTGGTAGGCAAGGTGCTGTTTTTCCTGGATGGCTGCATCGTCATTGCCGTCAGCAGCATTCTGGCCGCCCGGCTGTTCCGCCTGCTCACCAAGGAGGATTTATGAACGACCTTCACTACCTGTTCACGCTCCGGCATCCGCGCCGCTTCTGGTACAGCGCCATCGTCATCGCCGTGGCCTCGGCCATCCTGCTGGGTCCATGGCTCGACAGTATTCCCTGGCTGGTGGCGATCCCCTTCGTGGCCGGCGGCTTGCTGGTGGCGCTCGGCGAACTGTGGGACGAGATGCATGGCAAGCGCCGGCGCAACGGCGACGACGATGCGCATGCGCCGTGCCGGCATCCCTGAGACAGGGTGATGCGTGCACGCAACAATACTCACGCCATCGGTCGCGCCTGCGTTGATTTAAGACTGGCTTCAGCCTTGCCGTGCATCGTGATATGGCGTCAGCAGCAATGGCGTTTCCCTTCACCCTCACGGGCACTGCCCAGCGAAAGAGCCGACATGAGCACATGGATGCGCGCCAACAAAGGTTTTTTGATGTTCCTCCTGCTGTTCGGCGTGTTCCGCACGGCCGTGGCGGACTGGAATCCCATCCCGTCGGCGTCCATGCGCCCCAACCTGCTCGAAGGCGACGTGGTCTTCGTCAACCGCCTCGCCTTCAACCTGAAAGTGCCGCTCACCGATATCGTGCTGCAGCGCCTGGGCGAACCGCAGCGGGGTGACATCGTCACCTTTTCTTCGCCGAAAGACGGCACGCGCCTGATCAAGCGCATCGTCGCCCTGCCCGGCGACACGGTGGAAATGCGCGATGAGCAGCTGGTCATCAATGGCCAGCCCGCCCAGTACACGGCGCTCGACACGGCCCCTGAAACCATCGCCCACGTGGGCCAGCTGACGGCGCAACGCATCCGCGAACGCAACCAGACCGAGCAGCACCGCATCCAGGTCTTGCCGCAAATCGCGGGCGCAGCGCGCAGCTTTGCCCCCGTGACGGTGCCAACCGACCATTTCCTCATGCTGGGCGATAACCGCGACAACAGCGCCGATTCGCGCTACTTCGGCTTCGTGCCGCGCGCGTTGCTGATCGGCAAGGCCGAGCGCATCCTCGTGTCGGCCAATATCCAGGAGCATTGGCAGCCGCGGCTGCAGCGCTTCGGCATGAAGCTGGAATAAACATCCCTCCTGCAACGGCGCCATGCTTTTCGGTTAGCATGGCGCATCATGCAAAATTTTTCCTCAGCCAGCCTGCGGTCCGCCAGCGACGATCTTGCCCTCGAGCAACTGGCGCAGTTCCTGCGGCGCCATCCCGACGTGCTGCTGCTGACGGGCGCCGGCATCAGCACGGCGTCCGGCATACCCGATTACCGCGACACGCAAGGCGTGCGGCGTGGCAATGCGCCAGTGCAAGGCCCCGATTTTCGCCGCCAGGAAGCCGTGCGCCGCCGCTACTGGGCGCGCAGCATGGTGGGCTGGCCAACCCTGGCGCGCGCTACGCCGAATCCCGGTCACCTGGCCATCGCGCAACTGGCCCGGCGCGGGAGAATAGGCGGCCTGGTCACGCAAAACGTGGATGGACTGCATCAGCAAGCGGGCAGTACCGCCGTCACGGAGTTGCACGGCAGCATACATGGCGTGGTCTGCCTCGATTGCCATACCCGCCACACGCGCCGCCTGATCCAGGATCAGCTCGAACACGACAATCCGCAGCTGCTGGGCGCCACGGCCACGCCGGCGCCTGACGGCGACGCCTTGCTGGAGCCGTCGCAGCTGGCCACCTTCCACCTGCCCGTCTGTCCCCGCTGCGGCAGCACCCTGCAGCCGGACGTGGTGTTTTTCGGCGATGGCGTACCCGCCGCCTGTGCGGCCGAAGCCGAGCGCAAAATGATGGAAGCTGGCGCCCTGCTAGTGGTGGGCTCGTCCGTCATGGTGTATTCCAGCTTTCGCCTGTGCCGCATGGCAGCCGAAACGGGCAAGCCCGTGGCCGCCATCAACCTGGGCAAGACGCGCGCCGACCATTTGCTGGCCTTCAAGACGGAAGCGCCGGCGCAAGATACCCTGCCGCTCATCGCGGCCATGCTGGATTGATGCGGTCCCTGCCGCCGCCACGGGAATCGGCACGCATGCTGGCCGGTGCCGGCATCGCCGTGCTGCTGCATGTGCTGCTATGGCAAGTACTGCGTTCAAACAAGCTGCCGGTCCCCCCTTTGCTGCCGCAGCGCAGCATGCAAATGCTGTTTTTGGCCCCCGTAGCGCGGCCCGCGCGCCCCCTGCCGCCAGCCGTCTCAAAAAGCCAGGCGCGACCCCGGCATGCCGTGGCCATCACGCCAGCGCCACCAGCAATGCCCGCGCCCACTGCCGACGCCGCAGCATTGCCGCCGCCCGCTGCGCTCGATCTTGACGCCTTGAAACGCCAGGCCAGGGAAGCGGCGCGCCAGGAGGGGCCATCCCTCGCCGGGCCAGCATTGACAACCAGCAACAAGACGGCGCAAGCCATCACCAGCGCCGCGCGGCCCAGGTGCGACAACGATTACAAGCCACGGCTGGGCAATGTGGAATTCACCGGCCTGGCCAAGCTGCCCTTCCTGCTGAAAGGCGCGACGGGCGACAGCGGCTGCAAGTGGTGACGCGCCTCCGGCGCCCGCCCATGACAGCGCTCCCCCACTCTGGCTATACTGTGAGATTAACGAGGAGAATTCATGCTGGAACTGTTGAGTGAACACGCCTGTTTTGGCGGCGTACAACGCTTTTATCGCCACGACGCGCAAGCCATCGGCTTGCCCATGCGTTTCTCGGCCTTCATTCCCGACATGGCGCCAGGCGCCGCAGTCAGCACCAAGCGCCCCGCCCTGTTTTACCTGGCGGGTCTGACTTGCACGGAAGAAACGTTCATGATCAAGGGCGGCGCGCAGCGCGTGGCCGCGGAAGAAGGCTTGATCCTGATCACCCCCGACACCAGCCCCCGCGGCGCGAACATCGCGGGCGAGAGCGACTCCTGGGATTTCGGCGTGGGCGCCGGCTTTTACGTGGACGCCACCGAGGCGCCGTGGAGCAGCCACTACCGCATGTACAGCTACATCCTGGAATTGCGTGCCTTGCTGGAGCAGGAACTGGCGATCGACGCGCAGCGCACGGGCATTTTCGGCCACTCGATGGGCGGCCATGGCGCGCTGGTGCTGGCCTTGCGCAATCCGGCACTGTTCCGCTCCGTTTCCGCCTTCGCCCCCATCGCCGCACCGAGCCAATGTCCGTGGGGCAAGAAAGCGTTCACGGGCTACCTGGGCAGCGACGAGGCCAGCTGGCAGCAATACGACGCCAGCGCGCTGATGCGCGGCCTGCAGGGCCAGCCGCCGCTGTTCCCCGAAGGCATCTTGATCGACCAGGGCCTGGCCGACAAGTTCCTGCCCGAGCAACTGTTCCCCGACGTCTTCGAAGCGGCATGCCGCGACGCTGGCCAGCCCCTGCAGCTGCGCCGCCATGCCGGCTACGACCATGGCTATTACTTCATCGCCAGCTTCATGGAAGAGCACCTGCGCTTCCATGCGAAGAACTTGCGCGCCGCCTGAGCCGCTGTGCTACTGCGCCGTGCTGGTATGCCCGTTGAAATGGCGCGTGTACCAGTCCGTCGCCAGCAAGGCGGCCTGGTGGCGCGTGTCGGGGCCGCCAGGGGCGGCGATCTGTTCCAATTGTTTGTCGCAGCGCAAGGTGGCGAACGCCATGCGGTTCAGGCCAGCCACGTCGGGGTCGCGCCCGCCCACGATCAGCAGGGACGGCACGCGCACGTTTTCCAGCGCCGCCTTGCCGGCCATTTCCACCTGGCCATCGCACACGGCCAGCGCGGCGATTTCCGCGCTGCGCCAGGCCGCCAGCTGCATCACGACGGCCGCGCTGGTGCCATAGCCATACAGGCCGCAGGGCAAGCGCCGCGTGGACGGGTCGAGCTGCAGCCAGCCCAGGGCTTTTTCCAGCTGGCGCGCCAGCAGCACGATATCGCTGCGCACGAAATACGCGTGGCCATTGCTGCCGCCGCCAGGCTCGACGCCGCCCTGGTCGAAGCGCAGGGTGGCGATGCCCGCCCGCAAAAAATCCTGGGAAGTGGCGTGACTGGAAGCGCCCAGGTAGTCGCTGTCGGCGCCTGCACCGTGGGCAAACAGGACGATGCCCACCGGCCGTTCGGGCATTTCAAGCACGCCATCCATTTGAAGTTCATCGGCCGTAATGCTGACAAATTGTTCTTGCATGGTTGCCTCCGCAATCGAACTGGGATCAAGCTAAAGCTGAAGTCAAGCTGTACGCTGATTTTACGCTGATCTTGCCGGGCCGGGGACAGCCTGCGTGCCCCGGGCGGCCAACTTCAGTGTAGCAGCCCGCGGCCATTCCTGCGCAGCCGTTCGCGCATCGTCACCGGCAAGGCAGGACTATACGGCGCCGTGCCGGTCCAGCCCCTTCAGCACGGCTTCCGGGCGGATCGGCAAATGCCGCACGCGCGACGCCACGGCGGCGAAGATGGCGTTACCGATAGCCGGCGCCACGGCCGTCGTGGGCGGTTCGCCCATGCCCGTCGCCGTATGCGTGCTGGCAACGAATTCGATGTCGAGCTCGGGCACGTCGGCCATGCGCAGGGGCGTGTAGGTATTCAGGTTGGTATCCTTCACTTCGCCGTTCAGGAAAGCCGTGCCTTCATGCAAGGCCATGCTCACGCCCCACAGGGCGCCCCCTTCCGCCTGCGCCAGCGCGCCATCGGGGTCGACGATGCTGCCCGCATCGATCACCATGAACAATTTTTCGACTTTCACCATGCAAGTGCTGCGGTCCACCTTGACCCGGGCGACGCACGCCGTCCAGGTGGGCATGTCGCGTTCCTGGCCGAACGTGGCGGCGATGCCCAGGCCCGTGTCGGGCGGCATGGCCTTGCCCCAGCCCGCCTTGTCCGCCACGCGCTGCAGCACGTGGGCCAGGCGCGCGGCGCCGCCGACGGCGTTCGGCGCGCTGCCCCCATTGCGGCCCGACGCCTGCAGCAAGGACAGGCGGAACGCCAGCGGATCGACCTTGGCCGCCTGCGCCGCCTCGTCCATGAAACTTTCCACAGCCCAATTCGTCCAGCCGGGGCCCACGGAGCGCAGCCAGCCGGGACGGAAACTGCTGTTGGCCAGGTCGTTCGACACGGCCCGCACGCGCTGCGCGCCCACCGCATACCAGTGGTCGGCGCCGGCGATGGCGAACGGGTCATACGGATGGCCCTGCTTATCCTTGGCCAGGAAGGCGGGGATCATGGCTTGCGTGGGCCAGCCGGCGCTGGCCTCGTGCACCATTGCCGACACCTTACCCGCATCGTCGAACGCCATGCGCACATGCTGCACGGACGGCGAACGGGGCGAATCGAAGCGGGCATCGTCGGCCCGCGTGCAAATCATCTTGACGGGGCGCCCCACGGCTTGCGCCGCCAGGGCGGCCGGCACGCAATAATCGCCATTCAAACGCCGCCCGAAACCGCCGCCCAGCAGATAGGTGTGCAGCATGACCTTGCTCTCCGGCACCTTCAGCGCCTGCGCCAGCACGGGCAGGATCAACGATTGCCACTGGTTGCCCGCATGAATGTGCCAGACGCCGTCGATTTCCTGCGCCAGGGCATTCACGGGTTCCAGCTGGAAATGCAGCACGGTGCTGGTCGTGTAGTGGCGCTCCAGTTGCAGGCTGGCATCCTTGAACGCTTGCTCCACGCCATCATCATCGACCACGCGCGCGCCCAGGCTGGCATCGGCCAGCTGTTTGGTGGCGTAGTTGAGGATATCCTGCTCCGCCACGTGGGCCGCCGCGCCGGCCCGCCATTTCACCTGCACCAGGTCAGCCGCGCGCATGGCGGCCGCATACGTGTCGGCCACCACCATGACCCAGCCGGGCACCGTGCCGCTGGGGTCTTGCAAGGCGAACGAACGCAGATAGCCCTTGACCTTTTTCGCGGCCGTATCGTCGATGGACACCACTTTCGCGCCGTAGCGCGTGGGCGGAATCTTCGGGCGCGCATACAGCATGCCCTCGACGTGCGCATCGATGCCATACACGGCCGCGCCATTGATTTTCGCGGGAATGTCCAGCGCCTGCACGTGCTGGCCGATCAGGCTGCGCTGCTGCGGCGTTTTCAGCACGATGGCTTTCAATTGCTCCGGCGTGTACTGGCGCGCCAGCTTGCCACGGCGCACGATGTCGCCATAGCTGATCGACCGTCCCCGGCCGTGCACGACGCCCAGCCTGGCGTGGCAGGCGGACACGGGCACGCGCAGCAGGCGCGCGCCCTCCTCGACCAGCGCCAGGCGCCCGGCTGCGCCAGCACGGCTGAGCGGGTCGAAATTCTGCCAGACGGACCAGCTGCCGCCCGTCACCATCAAACCCCATTTCGGGTCCGTGTCCACGTAATGCAGGCGTATCTTGCTCCAGTCCGCTTCCAGCTCTTCGGCAACGATGCGCGCCAGGGCCGTACCGATATGCTGGCCCATTTCCGCCTTGGAGATATTGACAGTGATCATGCCATCGCGGCCGATCTGGAACCAGATACTGGGGTCGAACACGGGCGCGGCCGGCTTGGCGGGCGGCACGCGTGCCACCTTGCTGTCGGCCAGGGAGCTGTCGGCGCGCAGGAAGGCCAAAGTAAACCCCGTGCCGGCGGCGGCGATCAGGAAACCGCGCCGGCCCAACGAGCTGGGACGGGCAGCAGAATTTTCTTTCGGCAACTTAAACACCGGGCGCCTCCTGCATGCCGGCCGCCAGCTTGATGGCCTTGCGGATGCGCACATACGCCATGCAGCGACACAGGTTGCCGCTCATGACGGCATCGATATTCGCATCCGTCGGTTGCGGATAATCTTTCAACAAGGTGGCCGCCTGCATGATCTGGCCCGACTGGCAATAGCCGCACTGGGGCGCCTGCGTGGCCAGCCACGCCCGCTGCAAAGGATGCGTGCCATCGGGCGAGAGGCCTTCGATGGTGGTGATGGCACAGCCGGCCACGGCGGCAATCGGCGTGATGCACGAGCGCATGGCGCGGCCATCCACGTGCACGGTGCAGGCGCCGCACATGCCGATGCCGCAGCCAAACTTCGTACCCTTCAAGTTGACTTCATCGCGCAGCACCCACAGCAGGGGCGTCTCGGCGTCGGTCTCGGTGCCGAAGGGCTGGCCATTCACGGTAATGTTATACATAAGAAACTTTCAAGAGTTACTTGCCGGCGCGCGTGCGCGCCACGGCCGCTTCCAGGTTCGTCCAGGCCGGCTGGTGGCTGCGGCTGCGGCGCAGATAGGCGGCCAGCTGGGCCACGTCATTGTCCGTCAGCGAGGCGGCAAAGCCGGGCATCAGTACGCCGGGCATGGCCGCATCCTTGCTGATGCCGTGCAATATCACCTGGATCAGGTTGGCGGGGTCGGGCGCGCTGACGGCGCTGTTCAGGCTCAGTTCCGGGCGCAGGGCCACGGGCCGGCCATCGCTGTTCGAGTGGCACGACGCGCAGGCGGCCACATACAGGCTGGCGCCACGGTCGTTGTCGACCAGGCTGACCCTCTGCGAGCGGGCGATGCCGGCCTTGACCACGGCATCCGTATCGACCTGGCGTTGTTCAGCGCCGGCCACGCCGGCAAAATATACGGACAGCGCGCGGATATCGCTATCGGGCGAGGCGCCCATGCCTTCGTGCACGACGGCCGACATGGGCCCTGCCGCCACGCCGTGCAGGGCCGTCGCGCCCGTGCGCAGGAAGGCGTACAGCTCGTCCTGCGTCCATGGCAAGGGGGCCGTGTTGGCGCTGGTCAAGGCCGGCGCATACCAGTGGTCGATGGCCGCGCCCAGGTAGGACGAACCGGCCAGTTCGGCGCCCAGCGCATTGCGCGGCGTGTGGCAGGCGGCGCAATGGGCCAGGCCTTCGGCCAGGTAACGGCCCCGGTTCCAGTCCAGTCCTTGCGCAGGATCAAGCTGAAAAGGCGCTGGCTTGAAAAACAGCAACTTCCATCCCGCCTGTAGCGGCCGCAAGTTCAGGGGAAACGGCACGGTATTGGCGGGCGCCACCGCATACACGGGCGGGCGCGTCATGAAATACGCGTACAAGGCCGTCAGGTCAGCCTCCGAGACGAGGTTGAAATGGGTGTACGGAAAGACGGGATACAAATGGGCGCCATCGCGGCCCACGCCTTCACGCATGGCCCGCTGGAAGGCGGCCAGCGACCAGCGGCCGATGCCCGTTTGCCGGTCGGGCGTGATATTCGTCGCATAGATCGTGCCGAACGGCGTGGCCAGGCCGTGGCCGCCCGCGTAATCGGTGCCGTCCCTGGCCGTATGGCAGGCGGCGCAATTGCCCATGCCCGCCAGGATGCGGCCCCGCTCCACCACTTGCGGGGAAAATGCCGTGGCGGCAGGCGGATCGATGGGCGCCAGCGCGGGGCGCCAGTAATACAGATACGCGGCCAGGGCCGCCACGATGAGCAATGCCAGCGACAACAACAGGCCGGTGAAGATTTTCTTGAGCAAAACAGGAACCAGTGAAAAGTAAAGGCCAGGGTGTAAGCAAGGCGCACGGGCCGCCGGCCAACGGCGGCGGCAACAGGGCCACAGTGATAATCTTACCGCGATTGTGACTTGTTGTATGTACGCAATGACACGCAGGCAACGCCGCAGGCGGGCTGCGCCTTATAATCAGCGTTTCAGCACGCCGCCGCTCCTTCATGCATACCGTTACCATCATCCTCATCCTCGTCCTGACCGTCGTCCTGTGCGGCTTTCTCGCCCGCTCGCGCTGGGTCAGGCTGCCGCTGCCCCTGATCCAGATCGCCGGCGGCACGGGATTGGCCTTGTTTGGCGTGCAAGTGCCGCTCGACCCCGACATTTTCTTCCTGCTCTTCATCCCGCCGCTGCTGTTTCTCGACGGCTGGCGCATCCCCAAGGGCGCCTTCTTTTCCGACGCGCGCTCGATCCTGATGCTGGCCATCGGCCTGGTGCTGTTTACCGTGCTGGGCATGGGCTTTTTCATCGACTGGCTGATCCCCAGCGTGCCGCTGGCCGTCGCCTTCGCGCTGGGCGCCATCCTGTCGCCGACGGACCCCGTGGCCGTCTCGGCGATCGCCGCCGGCAACCCGATCCCGCCGCGCCTGATGCACATCCTCGAAGGCGAATCCTTGCTCAACGACGCTTCGGGCCTCGTCTGCTTCACGTTTGCCGTGGGCGCCATGATGACGGGCGGCTTTTCCATCGGCGCCGCCTCGCTGAGTTTCCTGCAGGAAGCGGGCGGCGGCATCGTCATCGGCCTGGCCATCTCGTGGGGCGTGGGCCTGGCGAATAAATGGCTGGTGAGCAAGGTGGGCGAAGAACCGGGCCTGCAAATCCTCATCAGCATACTGATCCCGTTCGCCGCCTACCTGGGCGCCGAGCAAATCCACGGTTCCGGCATCCTGGCCGCCGCCACGGCGGGCGTGTCCATGCATTACGCCGACCTGATCGGCCGCCCGCTGGCCGCCACGCGCACCCAGCGCAAGGCCGTGTGGGATACCGTGCAACTGGTCTTGAATGGCGTGATCTTCGTCATGCTGGGCGCGCAGCTGCCCGCCACCGTCGCCGGCTTGCCGGCCGCCTCCGCCGAAATCGGCGCCGGCAGCGCCTGGAAGCTGCCCCTGTTCGTCATCGCCATCACGGTGGGGCTGACCTTCATGCGCTTCCTCTGGGTCTTCATTTCCATGAAACTGACCCTGTTCAAGCACCACAAGAAAATCGCGGGCGAACCGAAGGATGCGGCGCTGCTGGCGCGCCCCAGCCTGCGCCTGCTGCTGGTGGCGTCGTTCGCGGGCGTGCGCGGCGCGCTGACCCTGGCCGGCATCCTGACCCTGCCCCTGTTCTTGCCCGATGGCAATCGTTTCCCGGCGCGCGACCTCGTCATCTTCCTGGCCATGGGCGTGATCCTGCTGTCGCTGCTGCTGGCCAGCGTCACCCTGCCCCTGCTGACCAAGGGCCTGGTGTTCGCGCCGCCCGCGCGCCGTTCGACGGAAGAGCGCAATGCCCGCGCCGCAGCCGCCGAAGCGGCCATCGCGCGGCTGGAAAAAGTGTGCGAAGGCATCGACAAGAATGACAAGCAGCAAGTCGTCACGGAAGCGGCCAACCGCCTGATCGAAGCCTACCGGCGCCGCCTCGCGTATGGCGAAAGCAGCAACGACGAGGCGATGCGCTTGCAGGAACTGGCCAAGGCCGAGCGCGCGCTGCGCCTGGAAGCGCTGAATGCGGAGCGCGATGAACTGTTCCGCCGCCGCATTTCGGGCGAACTGGACGACACCATCCATTTGCGCCTGCTGCGCGAAATCGACTTGCTGGAAGCGACACTGGAAGAATAGCAACACTCTGGCGTGCCACGGCAGTGTTGACAAGTAATTCTCATGGCAAAGAATGCAAGTTTTCACATTCGTGTTTATAATGCAAGGTTGTATGGCGTAGCGCCGTGATTTACTTTCAACCGGGACTTCCGTAGAGTCTGTGTTGCTGAGTAACAGTATAAGTAGCCACCCGACCCGAATAAAGACACCGACGCCGTGCCCTCTTCCCCCCGCCACCGGCAGCGCTCCGCGCCGCCAGCCCTGTTTGCTGTCGTGCTGCTGGCTTCGCTGCTCGCCGGCACCGCGCTGGCGCCGTGCGCGGCATGGGCGCAAGCGGGCGCGGCGGCCGACGCCAGGCGTCCCGCCGAGGTGGCCCAGGTCCTGTTTGGCATCGTCAGCTATGTGCGCTGGCCCGTGGCGCGCCAGGAAGTGCGCGTCTGCATGGTCGGTGCGCCCCGTTACGGCGCGGCCATCGTCGACACGCCCGCCTCCAGCCTGGGCCAGCGCATCCGCGTGAAAATCCCGGCGCTGGCAAGCGCGGCCAGCGAATGCGACGTCGTCTACCTGGGCAGCCTGCCCGAGGGCGAACGCGAGCACTTGCTGGCGCAGCTCATCGGCAAGCCGATTTTATCGGTCGCCGAACCCGGCACGTCGTGCACCGTGGGCACCATGTTCTGCCTGCGCCTGAACGAGGCGCAGATCGGCTTTGACGTCAACCTCGACGCCATCGCCCGCAGCGGCCTGCGCGTGCATCCGAACGCCTTGCAAATTGCACGTCGCAAGGGACCGCCGCCATGAGCGCCCGCATGAGCACCAAGCCTGCCCGCACGCCCCGCCCCACGCTCGACAGCGTGCTGCGGCGCGCCCACCTGAGCGTGTCGCTGATCGCCGTGCTGGCGGCCGGCCTGACCCTGACGGCCGTGGCGCTGCTGGCCCTGCGCGTGTATTCGGACCAGAACCTGCGCCTGGTGGCCCGCTCGATGAGCTACACGGTGGAAGGGGCCGTCGTCTTTGGCGACTCCCAGGCCGCCAGGGAAGCGCTGGCCTTGATCGGCGTCAATGAAGATATTGACCAGGCGCAGGTGAGCGACACGGCCGGCAAGGTGCTGGCCCGCTGGGAACGTGGGCAACATGGCACGCGCTACTACATCGAACGCGCGCTGACGGGCTGGATGCTGCCCGATTCGCTGACTTTCCCCATCACGCGCAATGAACAAGCCATCGGCAACATCACCCTGGTGCCGCACAGCCGCAGCCTGCTGCCCTTCCTGCTCAGCGGCCTGGCCTGCCTGCTCGCCTGCCTGGTGCTCAGCCTGGCCGTCGCCGTGCGCCTGTCGCGCCGCATGGAAACGGAAATCACGTCGCCCCTGCGCCACTTGGCGGAAACGGCCCACCGCGTGCGGCGCGACCGCTCGTTCGAACTGCGCGTACCGCCAGCCAATATTGCCGAGTTGAACCAGATCAATGACGACTTCAACGCCCTGCTCGACGAACTGGAAGCATGGCAAAGCCATCTGCAAAAGGAAAACGCCTCGCTGTCGCACCGCGCCAACCACGACAGCCTGACGGGTCTGTCGAACCGCGCCTTCATGGAAGCGGAGCTGGAACGCGCCATCCTCGAAGCGCGGGTCGGCAATGGCAAGGTGGCCGTGCTGTTCCTCGACAGCGACCGCTTCAAATACATCAACGACACCTTCGGCCATGCCTCGGGCGACCGGGTGCTGGTGACGATCGCCGCGCGCATCAAGCAGCAATTGCGCGAGGGCGACCTGGTGGCGCGCCTGGGCGGCGACGAATTCGCCATCCTGCTCAAGCCGCTGCGCAACAGCAGCGACGCCATGCACATCGCCGACAACATCATCGCCGCCATGGCGCAAGCCATTGAACTGCCCACTGGCAACAGTATCGTCAGCTCGCTGACCATCGGCGTGGCCGTCTTCCCCGACCACGCCATCGACGCCGTCTCGCTGGTGGGCGCGGCGGATGAAGCCATGTACCGCGCCAAGCAGGCCCAGCGCGGCACGCGCCAGGTGGCGCGCCTGCCGCAACCCCATATTCACCCCTGAACCAAGGAGCAACACCATGCAATTTCTCTACAAACAATTACGCCGCGGCGTCCTCGGTCTGTTCATGCTGGGCCTGCTGGCCGCCTGCCAGAGCACGCCAGAAATCAAACCGCTGTTCAACGCCGAGCAAGTCGCCACCTTGAAGGAGCAAGGCTTCAACCAGACCGACGAAGGCTGGGAACTGAGCTTTACGGACAAGCTGCTGTTCGAATTCGACGCCGCCAAGCTGACGGCACCGAGCCGCAACGCCATCCAGAAAATCAGCGCCGCCCTGCTGAAAGTGGGCATTACCCACATGCGCGTGGAAGGCCATACGGATAACGAAGGCACGGAAGCGTACAACAACAAGCTGTCGCTGGCGCGCGCCAACGTGGTGGCCGACGCCATGAGCGCATCGGGCATTCCGCGCGACAACATCACCGTCAAGGGCCTGGGCATGAGCAAACCGGTCGCCTCGAACGCCAGCAAGACGGGCAAGGCGGAAAACCGCCGCGTCACCGTCATCGTCTCGGCGCCTTGACCTTGCACCTGGACGTGCCAGCCGTGCGCTGGGTCGTGATGGGCGTGTCCGGCTGCGGCAAGAGCGCCGTCGGCAGTCTGCTGGCCGAGGCCCTGCACGTGCCCTACGTGGAAGGCGACGACGTGCATTCCCCGCAAAACGTGGCCAAGATGGCGGCCGGCATCCCGCTCGACGATGCCGACCGGGCCGGCTGGCTGGCCGCCCTGCGCGAACGCATCGCTGCGGCGCGCGCGCAAGGCAGCGGCCTCGTCGTCTCTTGCTCGGCCCTGAAGCGCGCCTACCGCGACGTGCTGCGCGCAGGCGACCCGGCCCTGCGCTTTGTCCACCTGGACGGCCCGCGCGCCGTGCTGGAAAGCCGCTTGCAGCGCCCGGGCCACTTCATGCCCGCCAGCCTGCTCGACAGCCAGCTGGCCACCCTGCAACCGCTGCAGGCGGACGAGGCCGGCATCGTGCTCGATATCCGCCAGCCGCTGGCCGTGCTGCTCGAACGGATCCTGCAAACGCCCTGACTGGCAGCCGTGCGGCTGGACAGCCTGCGGCCCCCTGTGTAGACTGGCGCGCACTTTCATGAGGGATTTCTATGAGCACACCAACGACAAAACCAGCACCGGGCCCGGAATTCTGGGAACGCGCCGACCAGGTCATCGCCCTGGCCAATGAGCAATGCATGCACAGCGGCGGCAATGAAGTGGCCACCTCGCTGCTGTACGCGGCCGCCCGCTTCAACGCCTTCCTCGTCGCCAGCAAGAGCAACGACGTGGCCAAGATGCAGGCAGAGAAGGAAGGCGCCGTGGCCTTCTTCACGGAACAGTACAAGCGCATGCTGACCGACAACTTCAACGATTACATCACCAACTTCGACAAGTACACGCAACCGTCGTCGGCCCCCAAGGGCTGATGCCAACGGCCAGCCTGGACAGTCACCGCGTCCGCGCCAGCCACGCTGGCGAAGTGCTGGACGGCGTGGTGCGCTGCGCGCCGTTGCCATCGCTGTGGCTGACGGCCATGCTGGCCGGCGCCGTGACTGGCGCCCTGCTCTTCTTCAGCTGGACGGGCGTGGCGCTGTTTATCGTCAGCACGGCCATCGTCCTGCTGTTCGGCCACTCGCTGGGCAGCCACCGCAAACTGATCCACGACAGCTTCGCATGCCCGCAATGGCTGGAATATGTACTCGTGTACCTGGGCGTGCTGGTGGGCCTCAGCGGCCCGCTGGGCCTGCTGCGCCAGCACGAGCTGCGCGACTATGCCCAGCGCCTGCCCGATTGCCACCCCTATCTGCGCCACGGCGCCGGCTTCTGGCGCGATGCCTGGTGGCAACTCCACTGCCGCCTGGACCTCGACCGCCCGCCCCACATCGCCATCGAGCCGCGCATCGCGCACGACCGTTTTTATCGTTTCCTGGAAAAAACCTGGATGCTGCAGCAATTGCCGTGGGCCATGCTGTTCTATGCCTGGGGCGGCTGGGGCTACGTCTGCTGGGGCGTCTGCGCGCGGGTCAGCGCCGGTGTGCTGGGCCACTGGCTGATCGGCTACTTCGCCCACAACCATGGGCAAATGCACTTTCATGTCGACGGCGCCGCCGTGCAAGGTCGGAATATCCGCCTGACGTCGCTGCTGACCATGGGCGAATGCTGGCACAACAACCATCACGCGTATCCGGGTTCAGCCAGGCTGGGCCTGCTGCCGGGCGAATGGGACCCGGGCTGGTGGATGCTGCTGCTGTTGCGGCGCCTGGGCCTCGTCTCCGGCCTGCGCCTGCCGCATGACCTGGCGCCGCGGCCGGAATTGCGCCAACGGTTGCCCGCCGATAGTTATTGACCAATCGTTCACCAATGCCTATAGTGTAAGCAAATACGGGACATCCCGCCCCGCCGCACGCATTGCTTACGTACCATGGCCAGACCGCGCAACTTCGACGAAACGACCGTCATCAGCCAGGCTGCCGCCGTCTTTGGCAGCCTGGGCTACAACGCCGCATCGATCGATGACCTGGTCAAGGCGACCGGTTTGCTGCGCGGCAGCCTGTACAAGGCATTCGGCTCCAAGCGCCATCTATTCGAGCGCGTGCTGGCGCAGGCGCTGCAGCCTGGCTGGCCGGCGCGGGAAGAAGCGGTCGACTTGCTGATCATCGCCTTGAAGGAACTGGCGCCCTCCGACGCCGCCATCACGGCGCTGTGCCGCGCCGCCGTGCAGGACACGGGCGCCGGGACGGCCCGCCTGCTGGGCGAACGCCTGTTAAGCCATCTGGATCAACCACCAAAGGAGACACCATGCCTGTCCTCGAATTGAACGACGATGCACTGACCATCAGCCTGGCCCTGTGGGAGAAGCTGGCCTCCTTTCACGGCAACCTGCGTATTCCCCTGCAGCATGTGCGGGGCGCCACCGACGATGACGGCTTTCGCGGCACGGCCCTGGGCTTGCGCGCCCCGGGCACCAACCTGCCTGGCGTCATTTCGGCGGGCACCTACCACAAGGGGGGCGACCGCCAGTTTGTCTTCATGACGCGCGGCACGCAGCCGCTGGTCATCGAATTGCAGGGCGAAAAGTGGGCGCGCCTGGTACTCGGCGTGCCTGACGCGCGCGCCATGGCGGCGCGCATCAATGCGCTGGCCACGGCGCCAGCCTGACGCATCAGCCCGGCTCGCCGCCCGCCAGGTAATTGTTCTTCACGCGCACGTAGTGCTCGGCCGAATAGCGCAAGTAGGCGATCTCGGCCTCGGTCAGCGCGCGCACCTTGGCGGCGGGACGGCCCACGTACAGGTGGCCGCTTTCCAGCACCTTGCCCGGCGACACCAGGCTGCCCGCGCCCAGCATCACGTGTTTTTCCACCACCACGTCATCCATGACGATGCTGCCCATGCCGATCAGGCACTCGTCGCCGATGGTGCAGCCGTGCAAGATCACGGAATGGCCGATGGTGACGTACTTGCCGATGGTCAACGGTGAACCGTCGGGCTTGGCCGCATTCCTGTGCGACACGTGGCCCATGGAAAAGTCCTGGATATTGCTGCCTTCGCCGATGACGATGCGGTTGACGTCGCCGCGCAGCACGCTGTTGCACCAGATGGAACAGTCGTCGCCGATCTGCACGTCGCCAATCACTTGCGCCGTGTCATGCAGGTAGACGCGCTCGCCCAGCACGGGAAGGGTATTCAGGTAAGAGCTTATAGGCATTGTCTTCTCGTTTCTTTAACATTAAACAACAGGTTTCACACCCAGCCGGCGGCCAGCGAAAAAATCGCCAGCCCATGCGCGAGGGATGCGCCCAGCAAGCCGGCACGGCAATATACCAGCCCCGCCACCACGCCTTCGATCACGGTGAACACGAGGATGGGCGCGCCCACCTGCGTGACGGTGGTGGCGAGAAAGGCGTGGCACAGGCCAAACAGCAGGCCCGACACCAGCGCCGCGCGCCAGGCCGGCAGCCAGGCGCGCAATTGCTGCTGCAGCAAGCCGCGAAACAGCAATTCCTCATAACAGTTGGCCGCCAGCGCAAAGCCCAGCAGCAAGGGCAGCGCGGATGGCGCAACGGGCGCCAGGGACGGCAAGCCGGACAGGGCTTTCAAGCCCGTCGCCAGGGCGATGATCACGCACGCGCCCGCCACGCCCAGCAGCACGGACAGGGCCGGCCGCGTGCCCAGCCAGCGGATCTGGCGGCGCGCCTCGCTTTCCAGCCAGCAAGTACTCGCCACCAGGGCCAGCGACATGGCCCCCAGCGCCAGCAAGACCGGCGGCGGCGCCGTGAAACGCAAGCCGCCCGCCGCCACTTGCCAATAGCCATGCGCCGTCATCGCGTCGCGCGCCAGCACGAAAAACAGCATGTGCACGAGCACGCGCAGCAGCGGCACCGTCCGGGGAACGGCCAGCAGCAAGGCGGCGCAGACGAGGAAGGCGGGCGTGATCGCCAGCAGATACTGCGCCAGGGAAGTGATCTCGGGCATCGTTCAATCGTTCAATCGTTCGATAGTGCCAACGGGCACGGGCGCAGCAATTGTATGCGGCTGCCGGCAACATGGGCAAGCTGTCCGGCAATGCCGCCGTCATGCCGCCTTGCGCCAGCCATGCATCAGCCCATGCGCCGCCAGCCCGGCCGCCAGTCCCCACAGGGCACCGCCCACGCCCAGCAGGGTCACGTTCGCGGCCGTGGCCAGGAAGGTGATCAGCGCCGTTTCGCGCATGCGCACGTCCGCCATCGCCTGCGCCAGGCTGTTGCCGATGGCGCCCAGCAAGGCCAGGCCCGCCAGCGCCGTGATGAAGGGGCGCGGCAAGACCATGAACAGGCTGGCCAGGGTGACGCCGAAGATGCCCACCAGGATGTACAGCACGCCGCACGCCAGGCCCGCGACATAGCGCTTCGACGGGTCCGCATGCGCATCCTTGCCCGTGCAGATGGCGGCCGTGATGGCGGCCACGTTGAAGGCGTGCGCGCCGAATGGCGCCATGAGCAGCGAACCGAGTCCCGTCACCGTCAAAATGGGATTGGCGCTGACCTGGTAACCGTCATTGCGCAACACCAGCATGCCGGGCATGTATTGCCCCGTCAGGGTGATCAGGAACAGGGGCAGCGCCACGCCCAGCAGCGACGCCACGGAAAAGCGCGGCATCTCGAACACGGGCGCGGCCAGGGCCAGTGCGATGCCTTGCGTATCGATGCGCCCCTGCGCCAGCAGCAGGGCCAGGCCGGTCAGCATGATGCCGACCACGGCAAAGCGCGCCGTGAAACGGCGCAGCACGGCGTACGACAGCAGCAATACCGCCACCAGCAGCGGATCGGCGCTGGCGCCGCCGAAGGCGTTCACGCCGAATTGCAGCAGGATTCCGGCCAGCAAGCCGGCGGCGATGCCGCCCGGTATCAGGCGCACCAGGCGCTCGAAGGCGCCGGACATGCCCAGCAAGATGAAGGCGATGGCAGACACGATATAGGCGCCGATCACCTCGGCATATGGCGTATGCGGCATGACGGTGGCCAGGAAGGCCACGCCGGGCGTGGACCAGGCCGTGATGATGGGTGCGCGGTAGCGGTAGCTGAGCCAGATGCCCGTCACGCCCACGCCGATGCTCAGCGACCAGACCCAGGACGCCGTCTGCGCTGCGCTCAGCTGGGCCAGCTGGGCCGCCTGGAATACCAGCACGAAGGTGCCGCCATAGTTGACGAGGACGGAGATGAAGGCCGCCATGGTGGGGGACGCCAGGTCGCGCCAGCGCGCCCGTGTCGTGTTGTCGATCGACGCCGATGATGTGGAACTGGTCTGCATGCGTGTGCCCTTGCCTGAGGTTCAAAAGGGGCATCTTAACGGCCGCATGGACTGCTCAGGCAGGCCACTTTTCGCATACATAACAGACCACTTGAGCGTTCACCCCAGCGCGCGGGCCAGGCGGACGATGCCGCTGTCGATCTCGTGCGGCGTGAGCGCGGCAAAGCCCAGCAGCCAGCCGCCCCGCGCCGGCGGCCTCGCGTACAGCCGGCTCAGGCCCGGCAGCACGATGCCCGCCTGCGCCGCCAGGCGTATCGTTTCCAGCTCGTCCCTGCCCCCGTGCAGCAGACACGGCATCTGCAAGCCGCCCGGCGGCAGCTGCGCCGCGACCACGTGCGGCAAATGCCGCTGCACGGCCTGCGCCATCGCATCGCGGCGCACGGCGTAGACCTTGCGCATGGCGCGCACATGGGCCGCGAAATGGCCATCGGCGATGAAACGGGCCAGCGTCAGCTGGTCCAGCTGCGGCGTGTGGCCATCGAGGATGCTGCGCGCATACGTCATCGGTTTCACCAGCGCGGGCGGCAGCACCATGTAGCCGAGGCGCAGCCCCGGATACAGCGACTTGGCAAAGGTGCCCAGGTAAATCGTGCGCTGCTGCGTGTCGAGCCCCTGCACGCAAGCTGTCGGCAAGCCCGCGTAATGAAACTGGCTGTCGTAATCGTCCTCGACGATCCAGCCCTGGCGCTCGGCGGCCCAGGCAGTCAGGGCCAGGCGGCGCTCAAGCGCCAGGGTGGCGCCCGTCGGGTATTGATGCGAGGGCGTGACGTACACCGTGTTGGCCCCGCTGCGGTCCGCGCGCAGGTGCTCGATGGACAAGCCATGCGCATCGACGGGTACTGGAACGACCTGCAATTGCGCCATCTCGAACGCCTTGCGCGCGCCGAAATAGCCGGGGTCTTCCATCAGGATGGGGCCGTGCGCGTCGGCCAGCACTTGCCCGCACAGGTACAGGGCCTGGCGCGTGCTGCTCAGCACCAGCACCTGGTCCGCCGTGGCCCGCGCGCCCCGCTCCAGGTTCACATAGTCGGCGATGGCCTGGCGCAGCGGTTCCGCGCCTTGCGGGTCGCCGTGCAGCAGCACGCCGGCCTGGTGTTCGCCGGCGGCCTGGCGCCGCAAGCGCTCCCACACGTCGAGCGGAAAGGCCCGCGTTTCCGGCAAGCCCGTGGCGAAGGCCTTCACGCTCTGCTGGTCGGCCACGCCGCCGCTGGCGAGAATCTGCGCGCCGCGCGCGCTGAGGGCCACCGGCTGCGCGGACAAGGGCGGCAACGCAGTCGCAGGCTTGCCCAGCAAGCTCGCGCCTATCGTCGGCGAGACAAAACTTCCCGATCCCGCCTGCCGCCGCACATAACCATCGAGGCGCAGCTGCGCATACGCCATTTCCACCGTCTCGCGCGACACGCCCAGCGACTGCGCCAGCGCGCGCGTGGCCGGCAGGCGCAGGCCGGGCGCCAGTACGCCGTCGAGTATCAACTGGCGCAGCGCGCGCTGCACCCGCACGCGCAAGTCGAGCGCCGCCAGTTCAGGCGCGGCGATGCGGATTTTCAGGGTGTCGAGTTCGAACTGCGGCGTCATAGGGCCTTGACGCGGGCCGCATCCACGGCGGCCATGCTGCTGGCCAGCGAAAAGCCATGCTGCTGCAGCACCGCCACCAGCTGCTCGCCGGCGCAGCCCAAACGCAGGTTTTCCGCCACCCAGTCATGCCAGGCAGCGCCGATCTCCGGCATGGGTTCTTCTTCCAGCGTGAGACCGAGTATGCAGCTGGCCAGCAAACCGTTGATGCGCTTCGTGTCGATCAGGTGCTGCACCACCGCATGGCCCGACTGGGGATACGGGTGCAGGGTGCAACGGCCGAATGCGGCCAGGCGCTGCGCGTGCATGGCGTCGAGGTTCACCGATTCGCTGGCACTGGCGCCCGCATTGGCGACGTCGGGCCGGGCCACGTCAGGCCGCGTGCCGAACACCAGGTGCAGCTGCGTATCGTCCGTCGCCCTGGCGCGGCACAGGGCCGCCAGGTCGTAGTAGCCAGACGGCGGCGGGTCTTGCGCCAGCGACTCCATCACGGGCAGCCAGCGCAGCTCGTGGTACAGGCGCGCCTGCTGCACGTCAAGAAAAGACAAGGGTCCGAAGGCGACGATCTGCTGCGCCTCGAGCAGCAAGCCATACATGACGGCTGCGTACGCGCCCATGGACTGGCCGACGGTGCTGACCTGGCCGGGCGCGATGCGGCGCACCAGCTCGCGCAGGGCTTGCGCCGTTTCATCCACGTGATTGCCCAGCCCAGCGATGCGCCGGTGGTACCAGGCGTTGCCCGAATCGCGCACGAGGATCTTGTTCAGGTGCTGGCCGCTGGCCTGTTCCAGCTTGCGCAGGCGCCCGTAAAAATCGAAGGCGGGACGCGTTGTCCACGAGACAAAGCCAAAGGCGATCACCAGCGGCGCGCCGGGCACGATGCGGTCGACCAGCACGTCGTCGGCACTGGTGGCGACCAGTCGATTATCCAGCGCTTGCGCTTGCAGCATCGGCCCGGCTCCCGATCAAGGTTGAAACAGCAGAAAGCATGAGTGTAATGCCAGTACTGGCAAAATGGAAACATTCGCCGCTGCGGTACGCCAGCAGATACGGGAAAACTGCTAATCTTGCGGCTATACACCTTGATACTGGAGCGCCCCATGCTGCATCGCCTCACATACCTGTCCCTCGCCGCAGCCATCGCCATGGCCGGCGGCTGCGCCGCCACGCCCGACAGCGCCAAGCCGGACACCGGCCTGACGCCCAGCTACAGCCTGACGAATACCTACTGGAAGCTGACGGAACTCGATGGCGCCCCGGTGACGATGGCGCCGCAGCAGGAACGCGAAGTGCGCATCACCCTCACCGACGATGGCAAGGTCCATGGTTTCACGGGCTGCAACCAGGTTATGGGCGGCTACACGCTGGCCGGCACGGCCCTGCGCTTCACGCAGCTGGCCGGCACGCGCATGGCCTGCCCGCCGCCCCTGATGCAGCTGGAAAGCGCCGTGCTGGCCAACTTGAACAGCGTGACGGGCTACCGTTTCGAAGGCGAGTACCTGATCCTGCTCAAGGATGGCGCGCCCGTGGCCCGGTTTGAATCGGTCTACCTGTGAAATAAAAATCGACTGCCGTTACAATGGCTTCCAGCCCATCATCCGGAAGGAAGCCATGTCCGCACTGCCCTCGCCGTCTTCATCCCCGACACCATCGGCCGCCGGCCGCTACCTGGCTTTTCTTTTTGACATGGACGGCACCGTCATCAATTCCATCGCCGCCGCCGAACGCATCTGGGGCACCTGGGCGCAGCGTCAGGGCCTCGACGTGGCAGCCTTCCTGCCCACCATCCACGGCGCGCGCTCGGTCGACACCATCGCCAAACTGCGCTTGCCCGGCGTCGACGCGCAGCGCGAATCGCAGGGCATCACGGATGCCGAAATCATCGATGTGGAAGGAATTATTGAAATCGCGGGCGCGCTGCGCTTTTTGCAATCGCTGCCGCCCGCGCAATGGGCCATCGTCACCTCGGCGCCGCGCGCGCTGGCCACGGCCCGCCTGAAGGCGGCCGGCATGCCGATACCCGCCATCATGGTGACGGCGGAAGACGTCAAGGCGGGCAAACCCCGGCCCGATTGCTATTTGCTGGCGGCGGAAAAACTGGGCGTGGCGCCCTCCGATTGCCTGGTGTTCGAGGATGCCTCCGTCGGCATCGAGGCGGGCGAAGCGGCTGGCGCAAAGGTCATCGTCGTCACCGCCACGCATGCGCATCCGCTGGCCACGCGCCACCCGGCCATCGACAATTATGAAGCCATCGTGGCGACGGTCGATGCTGACGGATTCATCGTGCTGGCGCAGTTATCTGACCCTGCGGTTGCAGCACGCGCGACAAGATAGCCTGCTCCAGCGCGGCGAAGGCCGCATGGCCGCGCTGGCGCGGGCGCGGCAAGTCCACCGGCACGTCCATGGTGACCTGTCCATCCTCGATCAGCAGCACCCGGTCGGCCAGGGCCACGGCTTCGGCCACATCATGCGTCACCAGCACGGCCGTGAAACCGCGCGCCAGCCACAGGGACTCGATCAGCTGCTGCATCTCGATGCGCGTCAGGGCGTCGAGCGCGCCCAGGGGTTCGTCGAGCAGCAGCAGTTGCGGCTCGTGCACGAGCGCGCGCGCCAGCGCCACGCGCTGTTTCTGCCCGCCCGACAGCGCTGACGGCCAATCGTCCGCCCGCTCGGCCAGGCCCACCGTCCACAACGAGGCGGCCGCCGCGCCGACGGAACGGGGCAAGCCCAGGGCCACGTTGTCGAGCACCGTCTTCCACGGCAGCAGCCGCGATTCCTGGAACATGATGCGGATATCGGGCGCGCCCACGCCGCTGCCGATGGCGATCTTGCCGCCGTCGATGCTTTCCAGGCCCGCGATCGAGCGCAGCAAGGTGCTCTTGCCGCAGCCGCTGCGCCCCACGATGGCGACGAACTCGCCCGCCTCCAGCTGCAGGTCGACGTCTTTCAGCACGGGGCGGCTGGTGTAGGACTTGCTCAGCTTCGTCAAGGCCAGCGGCACGCCGCGGCGCTGCAAGGGAACGGCGGGCGCCGTCTTCGCCTGCGGCGGCGCGCCGGCGGGATCGTATTGCACGAAATAGGACAAGAAGTCCGTTTCGATCTGGATGGGGGCGAGCAGCATGGTGTCCTCTTCAATCATTATCGGTAGGCGGGATTCCAGCGCAGGCAATGGCGTTCCAGCCCCCGCGAGAACAAATCGGCCAGCTTGCCCAGCAAGGCGTACAGCAAAATCCCCACCAGCACCACGTCCGTTTGCAGGAATTCGCGCGCATTCATGGTCATGTAGCCGATGCCGGCCTGCGCCGAGATGGTCTCGGCGACGATCAGCAGCACCCACACGAGACCCAGCGAGAAGCGCACGCCCACCAGAATGGAGGGCATGGCGGCCGGCAGGATCACGTCGCGGTACAGGGGCCAGCCCGACAGGCCATAGCTTTTCGCCATTTCGATCAGCCCCTGGTCCGCCGAGCGGATGCCGTGGAAGGTGTTCAGGTAGACGGGAAAGAAGACGCCGACGGCCAGCAGGAACAGTTTCGCCGTCTCGTCGATGCCGAACCACAGGATCACCAGCGGGATCAGGGCCAGGGCCGGGATGTTGCGCACCATTTGCAGGGTCGTGTCGAGCAGGGTTTCCGCGTGGCGGAAACTGCCCGTCAAGAGTCCCAGCAGCAGGCCCAGTCCCGCGCCGACGGTGAAACCGACCGTGGCGCGCCACAAGCTCGTTTTCAGGTGCAGCCACAATTCGCCCGACGCGGCCAGGTGCCAGAAGGCTTTCGCCACGGCCCACGGCTCGGGCAGGATGCGGCTCGACAGCCAGCCCCACTGCGCCGCCAGCTGCCAGGCCAGCAGCAGCGCCACGGGCAAGGCCCACGGCGCCAGCGCATTGCGCCATGGCGTGCCGGGCAGACGCTTGGTGGTGAAAGTGGGGCCGGCGCCCATCTCAGGCCGCCTTTTTCTGCGGCGCGGCCGGCACGATATTGCTGGCCATGACTTCGCCGAAGGGCCCCGTCAGTGACTGCTCACCCACGGCCTTGCCCTTGCCCAGCAACGGGAATACCAGTTCGGCGAAGCGGTACGACTCTTCCAGGTGCGGGTAGCCGGAGAAAATGAAGGTGTCGATGCCCAGGTCCGCGTATTCCTGCATGCGCGCCACCACGGTCGGGCCATCGCCCACGAGGGCCGTGCCCGCGCCGCCGCGCACCAGGCCCACGCCGGCCCACAGGTTGGGCGACACTTCGAGCTTGTCGCGCCGCCCGCCATGCAGGGCCGCCATCCGTTGCTGGCCCACGGAATCCATCTTGCCGAACGCCGCCTGCGCCTTGGCGATGATGTCGTCGTCCAGGTGGCTGATCAGTTCATCGGCCGCGCGCCAGGCCGCCTCGTTGGTTTCGCGCACGATCACGTGCAGGCGGATGCCGAAGCGCACCGTGCGGCCTTTTTTCGCGGCGCGCGCGCGGATGTCCGCGATTTTCTCGGCAACCGCGGCGGGCGGCTCGCCCCACGTCAGGTACACGTCCATCTGCTCGGCCGCCAGTTCATGCGCGGGCTCCGACGAGCCGCCGAAGTACAGCGGCGGATACGGTTTCTGCACGGGCGGATACAAGGTTTTCGCGCCCTTCACCTGGATATGCTTGCCCTCGAAATCATAGCCGGCCGCGCCGCCCTCGCCCGCCAGGGTGGCGCGCCACACCTTGATGAATTCATCGGAGATTTCATAGCGCTTGGCGTGGTCGGCAAACAGGCCGTCCGCTTCCAGCTCGCCCTGGTCGCCGCCCGTGACGACGTTGATCAGCAGGCGCCCGTTCGACAGGCGGTCAAAGGTGGACGCCATGCGCACGGCCAGGCCGGGCGTGGACAGGCCGGGCCGCACGGCCACTAAAAATTTGAGCTTTTGCGTCACGCTGATCAGCGACGACGCCACCACCCAGGCATCTTCGCAGGAGCGGCCCGTGGGCAGCAGCACGCCGTCGTAGCCGAGCGTGTCGGCGGCCACGGCCACCTGGCGCAGATAATCGGCATCGACGGGACGCGCGCCCTGCGACGTGCCCAGGTAGCGGCTGTCGCCGTGGGTAGGGATGAACCAGAAGACATTCAATGACATGGTGTGTATTCCTTGATTATTTGGTGCTGGTGGCCAGCTGGCGCGCCGGCAGCAGCGCGTCCTTGACGACGATCGGTTTCGGGATCAGCTTCAGACTGGAAAACGCATCGGCCACCCTTTGCTGCGACGCGATGACGTCGACCGACACGGGTTTGACGCCATACGCATAGCGCGAGGCGGCAAGCGCCACGACATCCTTGCCCAAGCCCGTCTGCGCGGCGAGAATCGTCGCCACTTCGTCCGGGTTGTTGCGGCCCCAGTCATCGACCTTGGCCACTTCATCGAGCACGATGCGCAGGATTTCCGGGTTTTTCTCGGCATACGTGCGCGAGGCGAGATAGAACTGGTAATTCGCCACCAAGCCCTTGCCATCGGCCAGCACGCGGGCGCCCAGCTGCTTTTCGGCGGCCGCCAGGAACGGATCCCAGATGGCCCAGGCATCCACGCTGCCCCGCTCGAAGGCGGCGCGCGCATCGGCCGGCGGCAGGAATACGGGCTGAATGTCGGCGTAGGCGACGCCGGCCTTTTCCAGCGCCTTCAATAACAGGTAATGCACGTTCGAGCCCTTGTTCAGGGCGATTTTCTTGCCCTTCAAGTCAGCCAGGGTACGCAAGCCGGAACCCTTGGGCACGACGATGGCTTCGCTGGCGGGCGACGCCGGCTCATTACCGACGTACACCAGGTTGGCGCCGGCCGCCTGGGCAAAGATCGGCGGCGCCTCGCCCACCGTGCCGAAGTCGATGCTGCCCACGTTCAGGCCTTCCAGCAGCACGGGACCGGCCGGGAACTCCGTCCACTTCACGCCCACGCCCTGCTCGGCCAGGCGTTTTTCCAGGTTGCCGCGCCCCTTGAGCAAGGTCAATGTGCCGTATTTCTGGTAGCCGATGCGCACCTCGCCCTTGGCTTGCACTTCCCCCTTGGCTTGCGCCTGCGCCGCGACCGGCATGCCGGCCGCCATCACGCCGGCGACGGCAGAAAACAGCAAACCCAGGGTGGTGCGGCGCGAAAGTCGTTGTGCGTGGCGGTGTGTCATGGCAGTTCCTTGGTCGGTGAATAATCAGGCGGCTTGATACTGCGGCGCGTAAGGCTGGTCTTGCAGCGAACGCACGGGGACAGAAATATCGGCGGGCGCGGGCGGGCGCTGCCCCTGCAGCACGAACAGGCCGGTGGAGAGTTCCTCGATGCCCGCCTGCACGCGTTCGGCAATCGGCGCATCCAGGCTCAGGCCCCGTTCTTCGTGCCACGCCAGTTGCTGCGCATTCGCGTAGATGCTGGTGAAGACTTGCTTGGCGCCCAGCGCATGCAGCACGGGGCGCAGCGCGTAGTCGAGCGCCAGGGTGTGGGCATGGCCGCCGCCCGTGGCCAGCGGCAGCACCAGCTTGCCGGCCAGGCCATCTTGCGGCAGCAGGTCGAGGAAGGCTTTCAGCAACCCTGTATATGAAGCCTTGTAGATGGGCGTGGCGATCACGATGGCGTCGGCGTCGGCCACGGCGCGCACGGCGCGGGCAATCGCCTCATCGTCGTAGTCGGCCAGCAGCAAGGCGCGCGCCGGCAGGTCGCGCACATGCAGCTTGGCGTAGCTGTGGCCCTGCAGCGCCAGCTGTTCGCCGATATGCAGCAGCAGGCGGCTGGAACTCGAGGGGAGTTGCGGGCTACCGCCCAATAACAAGATGCTCATGTGATGCCCGTCCCTGTAGGTTGTCGGATTGGAGTTGCTCGGATGCTTGCAGCCTATCGCCATCAGCAGTCCGGCAAAACGAATGCTTTCGCGCTTCGATATGCGTTTTTCGACTATCCGGGCCTGACGCCCCGCAAGCGGATGCGCCGGCTTCCGCGCGGCTTTTTTCGCATATGCATGCGCGGTTTTCTTCGTGTACGGCGCACGCCTGGCGGTGCAATATCGGCGTCATCGTCTTTCTGGAATGTCACCCATGTCTAGCGTTTTTCTCCATGCCGCCCGTCCCCAGCCGCCTGTGCCGGAACCCCTGCAGGACGCCATCCGCATCGCAACAAAGCTGGCCGCGCGCCTGGCCGAAACGGCCAATGCCCGCGACCAGGCCGGCGGGCACGCGGCGCAGGAACGCGAATGGCTGCGCGAGTCGGGTCTGCTGACCTTGTCGATTCCCGTGGAATTCGGCGGCCAAGGCGCGTCCTGGCCCCTCGTGTACCAGGTAATCCGCATCCTGGCGCGGGCCGACAGCGCGCTGGCGCATGTCTTCGGCTTCCACCATTTGCAGCTGGCCGGCCTGCAGCTGTATGGCAGCGCGCAGCAGCAGCGCCGCCTGCTCACCTTGACCGTCGACGAGCGCCTGTTCTGGGGCAATGCCTTGAATCCCCTCGACAAACGGGTCACCGCGGCCGACAGCGACGACGGTTTCACCCTCGACGGCATCAAGAGCTTTTCTTCCGGTTCGGTCGGTTCCGACTGGCTGACCGTCTCGGCCTGGCACGCGCCCACACAGACGGCGCTGATCGCCGCCCTGCCCACGCGCCAGGATGGCGTGACCGTGCAGGCGGATTGGGACGCCTTCGGCCAACGCCAGACGGACAGCGGCAATGTGCATTTCCAGGCGGTGGCCCTGCCGCGCGAGCTGGTGCTGCAGGCGCCCGCGCAGGCCGCCACGCCGCAAGCCACCGTGCGCTCGCAGATCGCCCAGCTGATCATGGCCAACCTGTACCTTGGCATCGCCGAAGGCGCATTCGAGGCTGCGCGCCGCTACACGGACGAACAGGCGAAAGCCTGGTTTGCCTCGGGCGTGGCCAAGGCAACGGACGACCCTCTGGTACAGCACCGCTATGGCCAGCTGTGGCTCTTGCTGCGCCCCGCGCAAGTGCTGGCCGACGCGGCGGCGCAGGAACTGGAAAAAGTATTCCGCAAGGGCGCGCTGGTAACGGCGCGCGAACGGGGCTTGCTGGCCGTCGCCGTGGCCGAAGCCAAGTGCCTGGCGCACCAGGCGGGACTGGAGATCAGCAGCCAGATGTTCGAACTGACGGGCGCCCGCTCCACTTCGGCCCAATACGGCTTCGACCGCTACTGGCGCAACGTGCGCGTGCATACCCTGCACGACCCCATCGACTACAAGCTGCGCGACCTGGGACGCTTTGCCTTGACCGGCACGGTGCCCGAACCAACCGCGTATTCCTGATTCACCCACCAAGGAGCCTCCATGACCATCGCCCGCCGCAGCATCCTCCTCAGCGCCCTGACCCTGGCCTTGACGGCCACCTTCGCCCACGCCAAGGACCCGAAGGACATCACCATCGGCACCAGCGCCGGGCCGTACGCGGACCAGATCAAGCTGGGCATCAAGCCCATCCTGGAAAAGCAGGGCTACAAGGTCAAGCTGGTGGAATTCAACGACTACATCCAGCCGAACTTCGCACTGGCCGAAGGTTCGCTGGACGCCAACGTCTTCCAGCACATCGTCTACCTGAAGAAATTCGCGCTGGAGCACAAGCTGGCCCTGACGGACCTGATCACGATCCCCACGGCGCCGATCGCCATCTACAGCAAGAAGCACAAGACCCTGGACGACGTGAAGGAGGGCACGACGGTGGGCTTGCCGAACGATCCGACCAACCAGGCGCGCGCGCTGGTGCTGCTCGACCAGCTGGGGTGGATCAAGCTGCGCGCCAGCTTCGACCCCGTGCGCGCGTCGGAAAAGGATATCGCCGTCAACACCAAGAAAATCAAGCTGCTGCCGCTGGAAGCGGCGCAACTGCCACGCTCGCTGGGCGACACCGATTACTCCTTCATCAACGGCAATTACGCGCTGGCGTCCGGGCTGAAGCTGACGGATGCGCTGGTGGCCGAGAAAATCTCGCCCAACTACATCAACCTGGTGGCCATCCGCACGGCGGACAAGGACAAGCAGTTCGCGAAAGACCTGGCGGCCGCCTACCGCTCACGCGAATTCCTCGACATCACGAACAAGCACTTTGCCGGCTACTCGAAACCCGATTACCAGCAAGCCTTGCAGACGGCGGCCAAATAAGCCATGGCCAAGTCGATACGCTTCAACGCCTTCCAGATGAATACCGTCGGCCACCAGTCGCCGGGCCTGTGGACGCATGCGCGCGACCGCAGCCACCGCTATACCGATCCCGAACACTGGACGGAACTGGCGCAACTGCTGGAAGCGGGCCTGTTCGACGCAGTTTTCCTCGCCGACGTGCTGGGCGTGTATGACGTGTACCGGGGCAGCCTCGATGCGGCCCTGGAACACGGCGTGCAGGTGCCGCTGAACGACCCGCTGGCGCTCGTGCCCATCATGGCGCAGGCCACCACGCACCTGGGTTTCGGCGTCACCTGCGCCCTCACCTACGAGCACCCGTACACGTTCGCGCGCCGCATCTCCACCCTCGATCACCTGACGAAAGGGCGCATCGGCTGGAATATCGTCACCGGCTATCTCGATAGCGCGGCGCGCAACCTGGGCTTGAGCCAGCAGCTGGGCCACGACGAACGCTACGACCTGGCCGACGAATACCTGGACGTCGTCTACAAACTGTGGGAAAAAAGCTGGGACGACGACGCCGTCGTCAACGACAAGGCGCGCGGCATCTATGCAGATCCGGCCCGCGTGCATCCGATCAACCATGCCGGGCGCCACTACCAGGTGCCCGGCATCCATTTGTGCGAGCCGTCGCCGCAGCGCACGCCGCTGCTGTACCAGGCGGGCACCTCGCCGCGCGGCACGCGCTTCGCGGCGCGCCATGCGGAAGCTACCTTTGTCAGTGGCCCCAGCAAGACAGTCGTCAAGCGTTACGCGGACGACTTGCGCGCCGCCGTGCGACAAAGCGGGCGCGATGGCGACGCATTGCTGATCTACGCGCAAGCGCTGGTCATCACGGGCGCCACGGAAGAAGAAGCGCGCGCCAAGCATGCCGATTACCTGCGCCACGTGAATATCGAGGCGGCCCTCGTGCTGCTGTCCGGCTGGACGGGCGTCGATTTCAGCCGCTACCCGCTTGACGCCACCATCGAGTACATCGATTCACCGGCCGGCCGCTCGGCGCTGGCCTCGTTCAGCCAAGCCGACCCGGACCGCCGCTGGACGGTGCGCGAAGCGGCCGAATACATCGGCCTGGGCGGACGCGGCCCAGTCATGGTCGGCGACGCGCGCCAGGTGGCAGACCAGCTGGAAAGCTGGCTCGATGAAACGGGCATCGACGGTTTCAATCTGGCCTTCGCCGTGGCCCACGACAGCATGGCCGACGTGGTGCAATACATCGTGCCGGAACTGCAGCGGCGCGGCCGCTACCGCACCCATTACGAGGAAGGCAGCTTGCGCCACAAGGTCTTCGGCCAGGGCCCGCGCCTGCCCGCCGATCACGCGGGCCGCCAGGTCAGCATCGCCCCCGCCGACGCCGCCCTGGCAGCGGCCTGACGCATCAGATTTCCCACTCAAGGACACCATGAAACGCAGAACCATCTTGCAACTGGCCGCCAGCGGCGCCACCATCGCCGCCTTGCCCGGCCTCGCCCGCGCAGCCACGCAAGCGCCCCTGAAGGAGCTGCGCCTCGACTACGCCTATTATTCGCCCACCAGCCTGGTGCTGCGCCGCTTCGGCTGGCTGGAAGACGCGTTCAAGCCGGACGGCACCAGCATCAAGTGGGTGCTCAGCGCGGGCAGCAACCGCGCACTCGAATACCTGAACGCCAACAGCATCGACATCGGTTCGAGCGCGGGCCTGGCCGCCCTGCTGGCGCGCGCCAATGGCAACCCTATCCGCGCGCCGTATATTTTTTCGCGTCCCGAATGGACGGCGCTGGTGGTGCGCAAGGATAGCCCCATCCGCAGTCTCGCCGACTTGAAGGGCAAGAAGGTGGCCGCCACCAAGGGCACCGACCCGTATCTGTTCTTGCTGCGCGCATTGAAGACGGCGGGCCTCAAGCGCGGCGACATCGAACACGTCAGCCTGCAGCATGCCGATGGCCGCGCGGCGCTGGAGCAGGGCAAGGTCGATGCCTGGGCCGGGATCGATCCCCACATGGCCGCCAGCGAACTGGAAGCGGGGTCGCGCCTGATCTACCGCAACGTGGCCTTCAACACCTACGGCTTCCTGAACGTGCGCGAGGACTTCCTGGCCAGCCGCCCCGCCGAAGTGGGCAAGGTGATACAAGCCTACGAACGGGCGCGCGCCTGGATACGCGCAAATCCGGCAGAGGCGGCGAAAATCCTGTCGGAAGAAGCCAAGGTCAGCCTGCCGGTGGCGCTGCTGCAGGTGAAACTGCGCAGTGACTTCAGCAATCCGCAGCCGTCGAACGAGCATGTGAAGGCCCTGCTGGTGGCCGCGCCCATCCTCGCCGAGGAAGCGCTGGTCAAACCCGGCGCCGACGTGAACCGCGCCATCGCGGACCTGGTCGACACGCGCTTCGCCGCGCCCTTCATCAGCAAGGCGTAGGCGCTCATGGCCAGAGACACGCTCACCGCGCCGGCACCGGCCCACGACACGGGCGTCCGGCCCAAACTCTTTCGCCCGCCCTTGCCACGCGCGGCGCTGGGCCTGCTGCTGCCCGTACTGGCGCTGCTGGCGGCGGAGTTGGGCGTGCGCACGGGCACCATCCCCGCCAACCTGCTGCCGGCGCCCAGCGACATCGGCGCCACCATCGCCGAACTGGCGCGCCAGGGCCTGGCCGGCCATGTGCTGGCCAGCACCGCGCGCGTGGCCACCGGCTTTGCGGGCGGCGCGCTGCTGGCCATCGTGCTCGGTGCGGCGGTGGGCTTGAACCGCACGGCGGAGGCGCTGCTCGACCCCACGTTCCAGGCCCTGCGCGCCATTCCCTCGCTGGCCTGGGTGCCCTTGCTGCTGCTGTGGCTAGGCATCGATGAAGCGCCTAAACTGGTCCTGATCGGCATCGGCGCCTTCTTCCCCGTGTACATGGGCGTGGCGTCGGGCATCCGCGACGTGGACCGCAAGCTGATCGACGCGGCCCGTTTATACCGTTTGAGCCCCCCCGCGCTGGCGCGGCGCGTGCTGCTGCCGGCCGCGCTGCCGGCCATTTTCACGGGTTTGCGCAACGGTTTGAGCCTGGCCTGGATGTTCATGGTGGCGGCAGAACTGATCGCCGCCAGCCAGGGCCTCGGCTACCTGCTCAGCGACGGGCGCGAAACGAGCCGCGCCGACATCGTGCTCGCGGCCATCGTGCTGCTGGCCGTGCTGGGCAAGGCCAGCGACAGCCTGATGCAGCGCCTGGAAACCCGCTTGCTCGCCTGGCGCGACAGCTATGCCACTTCCTGACGAAAGCCCCCACGCATGACTGCCCTGCTCGACATTGCCATCCATGACAAAGCCTATGGCCTGCGGCGCGTGCTGCATAACCTGCAATTGCAGCTGCGCCAGGGCGAGATCGTCAGCCTGATCGGCGCCAGCGGCTGCGGCAAGAGCAGCCTGCTGTCCATCGTGGCCGGTCTCGATACGGACTTTCGCGGCACCGTGCGCCTCGACGGCAAGCTGCTGGCGGGAGTGCATGCTGACATCGGCCTGATCTTCCAGGAACCGCGCCTGTTTCCCTGGCTGACAGTGGCGCAAAACATCGCCTTCGGCCTCGGTCCCAAAGGCGAAGACGATCCCAGGGTCGCGCAATTGCTGGAGGAAGTAGGCTTGCAGGGCCATGCGGACAGCCTGCCCAAGCAGCTGTCGGGCGGCCAGGCGCAACGCGCGGCGATTGCCCGCGGCCTGTTTGGCCAGCCCCGCATCCTGCTGCTGGACGAACCATTTTCCGCCGTCGATGCTTTTACGCGCATGAAGCTGCAAGACTTGCTGGCCGCCGTCGCCGCGCGCCATGGCCTGAGCGTGCTGCTGGTGACGCACGATATCGATGAAGCGCTGTACCTGAGCGACCGCATCGTCATGCTCGACACGCGCGCCGGACCGCCACGCGCCCAATACGACGTGGCCGCGCCCCGGCCCCGCCTGCGCGCACCAGCGGCGCAGGCGCAATTAAAAGAGGCCATCCTCGGCGAACTACACGCCGCGCACGCGATCTGAGGCTTGCGCGGCGGCGCCAGTGACAAGTCTTGTCATTCATGTTAGCTTGCCATGTTGAAGACATACAGGCGGCGACGTGCACCTTCCTTCCCTTCCCATCCTCGCCATCCTGGCCCTCGGCCACCTCGCTGCGCACGCCGGCACGCAGGCTGACGCGGCGCCGGCGGAAACCGGCCAGTCCATCCACATCAACAGCATCCGCAATCCGGAATTGAAATCGTACCGCGTGATGGCGGCCGGCCTCGATGCCTTCGATGAATACCATGCGCTGGCGCCCGGGGCGCGCGAAGTGCGCTTCAAACTGGTCACGGGCAGCCGCGCGCCGGCGGACGCCATGCAGGACCTGGCCTTGCGCATCGCCGGCAACGAAACCTCGATTGCGCTGCCCCTGGCCGCCGACGGCAGTTTCACGCTGCCGCGCAGCGCGCAAGCGGACAGCGAGGATGCGGACCTGGTCACCAACAAGAAAAAGGGCAATTACCGCTGGCAGCCGTCCATTCACAGCGACGGCGTGCCGGCCGGCATGCGCCGCCTGGGCGACCTGCGCCTGCAATGCCAGGTGACGATTGCCATCGCCAAGAAAGAGATACCGTTCTGGGTACGCACCCTGGTCGGCACCCTGCTGCGCACCACCGACTGGTGCTCCGCCGAGCAGCTCAAGTTGGGCACCCGCAGCGATGTGCCTCTCGCCAGCGCCACCCTGCTCGATGGCGAGCGCCGCATCGCCCTGAAGGTGGAAAAGGAAGGCCGCTCCTTCCTGTCGCCCATCGGCGACACCCGCTATGCGGACGATACCCTGATCGAACTGGTCTACCAGCAGGATACCGCCGGTACGCCGTCCGCCGCCCCTTAGGGTTTGCGTCCAGCCCCGTTCCATGTCAGCATATGCCACCCTGGCACCACGGATAAGGATCGCAATGCCCCCCACTCTTACGCGCGCGCTGGCACTGGCGCTGCTGGCAGGCCATGGCTCCCTGGCATCGGCGCAGGCGCCAGTCACGCCGCCGACGCCTGGCTGCGAAGTCTGCGCCACCTGGAATGCAGACCAGGCGCCGTTCCGCATCTTCGGCAATACCTATTATGTGGGCGTAAAAGGCCTCAGTTCCGTGCTGGTGACGTCGCCGCAGGGCCACGTGCTGATCGACGGCGGCTTGCCGGAATCGGCGCCCAAGATCATCGCCAATATCGGCACGCTGGGTTTTCGCATCGAGGACGTCAAGCTGATCCTCAATTCGCACGGCCATATCGACCATGCGGGCGGCCTGGCCGAACTGCAGCGGCGCAGCAATGCGCTGGTGGCAGCCAGCCCGTCGGCGGCGCTGGACCTGGCGTCGGGCGAAGTGGGGCCGGACGACCCGCAATACCACGCGCTGCCCAAATACCCGCCCGTGAAGGACATGCGCCTGGCGCGCGACGGCGGCCAGTTCAATGTCGGTCCCGTCAACCTGACGGCGCACGCCACGCCTGGCCACACGCCCGGAGGCTTGAGCTGGACGTGGCAATCGTGCGACGGCCCCCGCTGCCTGAACATGGTCTACGCGGACAGCCTCAACGCCGTCTCGCGTCCCGGCTTCAAGTTCAGCGCCAGCAGCGAGTATCCGAACGCGGTGGCGGACTTGCGCCGCAGCTTCGAGACCCTGGAAAAACTGCCTTGCGACGTGCTCATTTCCGCGCATCCGGAGGCTGCACAGTTGTGGGAGCGGCTGGAGGCGAGCGCCACGGCCGGCAGCGACGCCTTTGTCGACCCGCAAGCCTGCCGCGCCTATGTGGCGGCGGCGCGCACCGTGCTCGACTCCCGGCTGGAACAGGAAAAGCAGCAGTGAACTTGCCAATGAGCTTGTCAACCGTGCACGCTGGCGCAGCGCCGATCTGCTACGCTGGCGCCATTCATTTAAAGAAGGAACCGCCATGTTCAAACTCGCCAGCCTGATTCCCCTCGCCGCCATCGTCGCCATCACCGCCGGCTGCGCGCAAACACCGGTGCGCAGCGACGCTGCCGCCGCCGCGCCAAGCGCCACCTCGCCAGCCAAGCCGGCGCCCAAGCTGACGGGCACGCAGTGGAAGCTGAAGGAATTGAAGGGCAAACAAGTGGTGCGCAAGGCGCCCGAGCAGCGCGAAGTGACCCTGCTGCTGGCTGAAGGCCGCGCCAGCGGCAACAGCGGCTGCAACCAGATGATGGGCGGCTACACCAGCGATGGCGTCAGCACCCTGAACTTTGGACAGCTGGCCGGCACCATGATGATGTGCCAGCCGCAGGACATGGACCTGGAACGCCTGCTGCTGACCACCCTGGGCGAAGTCAATGGCTACCGCTACGCCGACCAGGAATTGCTGTTGCTGAAGGATGGCGTGCCCGTGGCGCGCTATGAAGCGCTGACGGTAAAGTAAGGTCATCACAAAGCCACGAACCCTCTCCTGGCGCAAAGAGTGCCCGAAAAACGTTCAGGGCAAGGCGCAACGCCGCCATGGACGTTTTCTCGGCCACTATTCAATCGTTGCGCATCTGCGCCTGCGATACATTGCTTTCTGGCGGCACGCTCTGCGTCAGCCACACATTCCCCCCGATGGTCGATCCCGCGCCGATGGTGATGCGCCCCAGTACGGTCGCGCCCGCGTAAATCACCACGTCGTCCTCGACGATGGGGTGGCGCGGCGTGCCCTTGATCAGCGCGCCGGAAGCGTCTGCGGGGAAGCGCTTGGCGCCCAGGGTGACGGCCTGGTACAGGCGCACGCGCTGGCCGATGATGGCCGTCTCGCCGATCACGACGCCCGTGCCGTGATCGATGAAGAAGGAGGCGCCGATGTGGGCGCCCGGGTGGATGTCGATGCCCGTCAACGTGTGCGCGATGTCGGCGATCAGGCGCGCCAGGAAGGGCGCGCCGAGCGCATGCAGGCGGTGCGCGAGGCGGTGGTACAGGATGGCGATGGTGCCTGGATAGCACAGCATGATCTCCGCCACCGAGGTGGCGGCCGGGTCTCCCGCATACGCGGCCTGCACGTCCGACACCAGCAGGGCGCGGATATCGGGCAGGCTGGCGGCAAAGGCGCGCGTGATGTCGCGCGCCTGCTGCGCCAGGGCCGCGTCGTCGCTGGCGCCATCGCCTTCATCGCCGGCCGGCACGGAAAAGAGCAAGCCGCGCCGCACCTGTTCGCTGAGGCGGTTCAGGGTGGTGTTGAGGGTGTCGCCGACAAAATAGTCGATGCTTTCGTCCGTCAGGTTGGGCCGCCCGTAATGCGTGGGAAACAAGGCTGCCGACAGGCCGTTGACGATGGTGGTAAGGGCTTCGCGCGACGGCAGTTCGCGCACCCTGCCGTTATGGCGGATCTTGTGCTTGTCTTCGCGCGAGCTGCGCAAGGCCTGAATCACGGGCCCCAGGTTCCACTGGGCCGTGTCGTCGGCGGGCGCCGCGGGATAAATGCTGTGCATGGCGTATCACTTCCAGAAAAATGGCAAACAGGCCGGGTCGCCCCAGCTTAGCGGTGGTGACAAGCGATGCAAACGAAGAATTTCAAGATTCCATATGCGAAAAACGCATATGGATGGCAAAAAGGCCGGCGCCAAACCTGATTCCGGTCACTAGCGTAAAATGACGGACTAACAAAAACACTGTTCAACATGACTAAATTATTAACATGGATTTTGGCGGGCCTGGCGATGGTCGGACCGCTTGCAATTGACACCTATCTGCCGTCTTTCCCCGCCATCGCGCATGATTTCAATGCCAGCCCCCTGCTGGTGCAGCAAACCCTGAGCTTTTTCCTGTTCACGTTCGCCTTCATGATGCTGTTTTACGGCACCCTGTCCGACTCGTTCGGCCGCCGTCCCGTCATTCTCGTCTCACTGGTGCTGTATGTGATCGCTTCCGTGGGTGCCGCACTGGCGCCGTCGCTGGGCTGGCTGCTGGCCTGGCGCGTGCTGCAGGGCCTGTCGGCGGGCGCCGGCTCCGTCATCGGCCGCGCCATCGTGCAAGACCGCTACTCGGGTGCCGCCGCGCAGAAAATCCTCTCGCACATCATGATGGTGTTCGCGCTGGCGCCGGCCATCGCCCCCGTGCTGGGCGGCTGGCTGCAGGTGGGCCTGGGCTGGCGCTGGATATTCTGGTTCCTGACGGCCTTTGGCGTGCTGATGTTCGTCGTCGTCTGGCGCGCGCTGCCGGAAAGCCTGCCGAAGGAACAGCGCCACGCCTTCCACCTGGGCGACATCGCCATCAATTACTGGAAAGTGCTGTGCCACCGCCAGTTCCTGCTGCTGTCGACGGCCATCGGCGCCGCCTTTGGCGGCTTCGCCCTGTACATCGGTTCGGCCGCCTACTTCATCATCAACATCCTGCACCTGCCGGAAACGGCGTTCGCCTGGCTGTTCATTCCATTAATTAGCGGCATGGTGTTCGGTTCGGCCCTGTCGGCGAAAATCGCCCACCGCTACAGCCAGCGCCAGATGATCTGGACCGGCTTCATCCTGATGCTCATCGCCGCGCTGGTCAACATCGGCTACAACTACTTCTTTGCCGCCGAAGTGCCGTGGGCCGTGCTGCCATTGTTCTTCTACTCGTTCGCCCTGTCGATCGCCATGCCGCCGATGACCCTGATGGCCCTGAACCACTTCCCCAACAACAGCGGCCTGGCGTCGTCGATGCAGTCGTTCATCCAGATGCTGCTGTTCGCGCTGGTCTCGGGCCTGGTGGCGCCACTGCTGTTCGACAGCGCCCTGAACCTGGCGTATGGCGTGATGGCGGGGTTGCTGGTGAGTTTGCTGTGCTGGGTGTTTGCGCAGGGCAAGAAAGCGGAAGTGGTCAAGCAGTAACTTGTACAGCGGATTTTTCAGGACGGAAGCACCTGAAAAACGTTCAGGACAAGGCGCCGTGCCGCAGGCAGTACGCTAGTACGGCCAGGCGCGGCAACGCAGTCATGGACGTTTTCTCAGGCGCTCCTCAAGGCCAGGGGGCGGGCGTCACGTCAATATACTGCGCCCCGCCCTGCTCCGGCTCAGCCCCATCGCGCGTAATTGGCTGGTTCAGGGAACCGGCCGGCGAACGCAAGCTCAAGATTTCCTTGCGCGCCTCGACGAAGTCGGCGGAACTGAGCGGGTGTTCCTGGTCGGGCCAATGGCTGACGGCCCATTCCTGCAAGGTTTCAAAGCGCCGCCACAGTTCCGCGATGAATTCGCGGCGCGCCTCTTCCAGCTGTTCCGGTGTCTTTTCAATTGTTTCGCTGATATTGACTTCCATGGCCGTTCCCTCGCTGACAAGTTGTCTTGCCAGACTACGCAGGGATCAGCCAGGCGTCTGTTCGCGAACGAACACAGGATTTATTCGGGCATCTTGCGGAAACCCACGGCCAGGCGGTTCCAGGTATTGATGGAGCCGATGGCCAGGGTCACGTTGACCATTTCCGCCGGCGTCAATTGTTCCGCCAGCGCCGCATACACGTCATCGGGCGCCTGGCTTTGCGGCAGCAGGGTCAGCGCTTCCGTCCAGGCCAGCACGGCCCGCTCGCGCGGCGTGAAGAACGGCGTTTCGCGCCAGACGGACACGGCATACAGGCGGCGCTCCGTTTCGCCCGCCTTGCGCGCGTCGCTCGTGTGCATGTCCACGCAAAAGGCGCAGCCATTGATTTGCGAGGCGCGCAGGCGGATCAGCTCGAGCAGCGAGTGTTCCACGCCCAGCCTGGCAATCGCTGCTTCCAGCGCGTACATGGCCTTGACGGCGTCCGGCGAAGCTTGTGTAAAATCGAGTCGTTGCTGTGTCATGATGCATTCCTTGAGGGAGTAGAGATGCACCATTGTAGTAGCCCAGGAACAGCACGCGGCAGGCCAATCCCCCCGAAAAACAGCAGACCACCAGCAGATACTCCATGGAATTACATATCCTGATCGACGGCACGCGCGACCTGGGCGGCCAGCTGTACCGCCAGCTCAGCGAGGCCATCCGCTCGGGCCGGCTGACGGATGGACAGCAATTGCCCCCCTCGCGCCTGCTGGCCAGCCAGCTGGGCCTGTCGCGCAAGACGGTGTCCGACGTGTATGACAAGCTCGGTTATGAAAAGCTGCTGGTCGGCAAAGTGGGCGTGGGCAGCTTCGTGCAGACGCCGCACGCGTCGCCGCAGCGCCGCCACGCCAGCACGCCGCTGGCCAGCGCGCAGCGCATCGCCCGCTGGGAAGCGACGCCCACGCCCTTGCGCCGCGCCAGCCAGGAAGAGCCGGCGCGCTACGCCTTCATCGGGGGGCGCGCCACACCCGCGCACTTCCCGCAGGATGAATGGCGCGCCTGCATGCTGCACGCGCTGCGCCAGGGCGGCCAGGCGCGCGGCCGCTATGGCCCTGTCGCCGGCTTGCCGGCCTTGCGCGCGGCGATCGCCGGCCATGCCGCTTTCAGCCGAGGCATCCATTGCACCGAGGAACAAGTGCTCGTCACCAGCGGCGCGCAGCAAGCCTTGCACCTGCTGGCGCTGACCTTGCTGGAAGCAGGCGACACGGTTGCCGTGGAAGAACCCGGCTACCCGGTGGCGCGCGCCGTGTTCGCCAGCCAGGGCGCCCGCGTGGTGGGCATCGACGTGGACGAGGATGGCCTCATCGTCGGACAAATCCCGGACGGCACGCGGCTGATCTATGTCACGCCCGCGCATCAATTTCCGCTGAGCATGCCGATGAGCATGGCGCGCCGCCATGCCTTGCTGGAGCGGGCGCAGCAGCTGGGCGCCATCATCATCGAGGACGACTACGACAGCGCCTTCCGTTACGAAGGCCGGCCCGAAGATTCCCTGCAAAGCATGGACCGCTACGGCGTCGTCGCGCATGTGGGCAGCTTTTCCAAGATCATGCTGCCAGAATTGCGGCTCGGCTATGTTGTGCTGCCGCAAGCTATCGTGGCCGCCGTGGAAACGGTGAAATACCTGAGCGATTGCCACACGGCCAGCCTGGGCCAGCATGCGCTGGCCAAGTTCATCGGCGACGGCCATCTGCTGCGCCATATCCGCCGCTGCCACGATATCTATGCGGGGCGGCGCGAGCGGCTGCAGCACTGGTTCAACGGCCCGCTGTCGCCGTGGTTCCGCCTGGTGCCCGCCAGCGCCGGCTTCCACGTGGCGGCCCTGGCCCAGGCGCCGCTCGACATCGCCGAATTGCTGCGCCGCGCGCGCCTGGCCGACATCAGCCTGTATGCGTTATCGGGTTTTTACCATGGCGTGGCACGCCACGCAGGCCTGTTCCTCGGTTATGGCGCCATCGACAAGCTCGATATCGACACGGCGCTGGCCCAGGTGCTGGCGATCCTGCAAGAAATCGCTCCCCTGCCCCTCAGCGGGGTTGCCAACGATAGTGTCCCGTGATGGGATAGCTGAACAGAATATTTTCCTCGCGCGCGCCCTCGCCGATGTTGTGGATGATGAGCGGCACGCCGCTCCACGACTGCTTGTCGCTGACGATGCCGATGTGCGTGAGGTTGCGCGGCAGGCGCCAGGTGACGATGTCGCCCGCGCGGTAAGCGTTGGCTTCCTTGCTTGGCGGCAAGCTAGTGCCATGGCGGGCAAAGTAGGTGCCCAGGTTCGGCACGCGCCGATGATCGATATTGCGGTCCGGCCCCTTCATCTGCCAGCGCCCCTGCTGCTGGTACACCTGCCACGCCTTGCGCATGTCTTCGTGCACCAGCACCTGCAAATCCTGCCCCAGCTGGCGGTAGGCGCGCACCACCACGTCCGTGCACACGCCCCGTTCCAGCGGTACGTCGCCGCCCGGATAGGCAAGGCGTTCATAGCGCGGGTCGTACTGCAGGGTCACGCCCACCTGCTTGCGGGCGGCGATGACGAGGGCTTGCGGGGTGGCAGGAATGGCCGAGGCCAGCATGGGCGCCAGGGCAAGCATCAGGATGGAGAGCAGTTTGATTGGCATCAACGTCAATGGTCGGATGGAAATGCCAACTTTACCGCAGCGGCAAGGAAAACGGCGGACGCTTAGACGCCCGCCAGTTGCGCCAGATGGGCAGGAAAATCCACGGCCGGTCCCGCCGCATTGACGGTGTCGAAGTAATCGTGCCAGCCCGTGGCGGCGATGCCGGCCAGCAAGGCGTCCAGTGCCGCCTCGTCCGGGAAGCGCCAGACGGCATAAAATTGCTGGGCAGCCCCATGCAGCTTGCCGCCATCGATGGCGCCCATGGCCAGCGCTTCCGCGCCCGTGCCGGACAAGGCCGCCATGCCGGCGCCCACCGTGCCGAAATACGCCTGGCGCGCGGCGGCGTCGAGGGCCAGCCAGGCCGGTTTCGGGCTGTACAGTTCCAACAGATAATGCATGGTTTCTCCTTCAGTGATCAATCGTCAGGCCAGCGAGCGCTGGGCCCGCTTGCAGATGCGTTGCGTGGCGGCATTGGCACTTTCCAGCAGCCATTGCGCGCACAGGCTGCGCACCCAGTCCGGCTGGCTCTTGGCCGCATCGTTGAGCCAGTTGGCCACGGAATCCTGTACGTAGACGGCCGGATCGGCGCGCAAGGCGTGCAACACGGGCAAGGCCAGCTGCGGCTGTTCTTTTAACCGGGCAATATGCGCGCACCACACGCCGCGCGGACGCAGCGCTTCGCAAGCGAAACGGCGCAGGTGTTCCGACGGGTCAGCCGTCCACGGCGCCAGCAAGCGAATGGCGTCGTCAAGATGCGCCGCCAGATGGGGCCGCAGGGCCAGCCAGGCCCATTCGCGCACGCCGAAGTGCCCATCGTCGGCCAGCGGCCGCATGGCCGCCAGCCGTTGCGGCAAGGTCAAGCCGGTTTGGGCGGCGATGGCAAAGCAGACCCAGCCCCGTACCGTGTCGGAGGCATGGGCTTGCAGCAGCGCCAGGTCGGCGTTGGCTTCCAGCAGCAACTGCGCCGCCAGCGCCATGCGCCGGGTGATACCGGCTGCGGCATGCTCATGCATCTGATCCAGCCGAGCGGCGCCAATAGCGGGCACGGCCGCAGCCAGCAGCACGCTGAAATCGATGGCCAGCCCTTCCGTCAGGGTGGTACTGGCCACACTTCCCTCGTTCAGCAGGGCCAGGCGCGCGGGCGCGATGTCGGCGATGCCGCGGCTCATGGCGCGCCCTGCATTTCACCTCTATCCGTCTTGCGCCAGGCTTTTTCCAGCAGCGCACTCAGCAACTGCATTTCTTCCGGCGTGAAATCGGCAAACAGGCTGGCGATCCACTGCGCGTGTTCATCGACCAGGGTCGCGGCGGCCATGTCCCCCTTGGCGCTCAGGCGCACCAGCAGCTTGCGCCGGTCAGCCTGGTCCGCGTGGCGCGCCAGGAAACCACCGCGTTCCAGGCCGTCGAGCAAGCCCGTGATGGTGCCGCGCGTCACGCCGGCCCGCTCGGCCAGCTCGTGCGGCGACAGTCCGCCTGGCACGTCGCGCAGCAGGGACAACAGCACAAATTTTCCTTCCGACAAGCCATGCCGGCCCAGGCGCGCAGCGCAATCGCCATCGATGGCGGAGGCCAGGCCCAGCACTTCAAAGCACAGGCGCAAGCGCGCCGTCGACTGCGCCATGTCGAGACCGCTGGCGCGGCGCTGCACGTCGCCCAGCAAGGCCGTGTATTTCTGTTCGAGCTTTATCATATGGCGCAATATAATATGGCACCATATCAATTGTCAAATGGAAAAATGTGATGGTTTTCCTGTGCGTTTAGAAACGCGCCTTGTCCCTCGCCCAGGCGATGATGGCTTGCGCATCGATGGCGCCCGGCTGGCGCGCCACTTCCACGCCCCTGCGGAACAGGGCCAGCGTGGGAATGCTGCGGATATTGAAACGGCTGCCCAGGTCCGGCGACGCTTCCGTATTCACCTTGACGACGCGAAATGCGGGTTCCAGGGTCTTGGCGGCTTGCACATAGAATGGCGCCATGCTGCGGCACGGACCGCACCACGGCGCCCAGAAATCGACCAGCACGGGAATGTCGCTGCGTTCGATATGCTTGAGGAAGCGGGCGCTGGCCAGGTCCACGGGCTGGCCCGTAAATAAATCCTTCTGGCACTTGCCGCACGTGGGCTGTTCGATCAGGCGCGCCGCCGGCAAGCGGTTGACGGCGTCGCAATGGGGGCACACGATGTGCAGGGAGTCTGGCGTGGTCGAGGTCATGGCATTCCTGGAAAGAGTAGCGTACAGTTGCCGGACATTTTACGGCGTATCGTGCAGCGCCGTCGGCACGCTGGCGGCACTTGTCCGCAGAGTCCACTATAGTGTGCTGAAACGTGTGATGAAACGGCGCGCACATTGCCGGGCCGGCCAAGGAAAACAATGCCTGATGTCGCAGAAAACATGGAATTGAGCACCGAACTCGCTGCCGCCCTGCGCTTGCAGCGCGCCGCCTGCCTGGCCCACCCCGTGCCGACCCTGGCCGAGCGCAAACGCGACCTGCACACCTTGCAGCGCTTCATCCGCGACCACAAGGAAGCGCTGTGCACGGCGATCAGCGCCGACTACGGCAACCGTTCCCGGCACGAAACCTTGCTGGCGGAGATCTTTCCCGCCATCGATGGCATCGCCCATGTATTAAAACACTTGAAAAAATGGATGCGGCCGCAGCGCCGCGGCGTGGACTGGCGCAGCTTTCCTGGCGCCCGCAACCGCGTGATGCCGCAGCCGCTGGGCGTGGTGGGCGTCATCGTGCCGTGGAATTTTCCCGTGAACCTGAGCCTGGTGCCCTTGACCTACATCTTCGCCGCCGGCAACCGCGCCATGGTCAAGATGAGCGAAAACTCGCGCCACCTGGCGCGGCTGCTGATCGACACCATGCCCGCCTACTTTCCGCCGGAAAAGCTGCAGTTCTTTGACGAAACGGGCGGCGTGGGCATGGAATTTTCGCAACTGCCGTTCGACCACCTGCTGTTTACGGGTTCCGGCCAGACGGGCCGCGCCGTCATGGCGGCCGCCGCGCGCAATCTGTGCCCCGTCACGCTGGAGCTGGGCGGCAAGGCGCCGGCCATCGTCTGCGCCGATTTCGACGTGCGCACGGCAGCCGAGCGCATCCTGTTCGTCAAGTTCCTGAACGCGGGGCAAATCTGCACGTGCGTCGACCACGCCTGGCTGCCCGAGGCCAGCATTCCTGCCTTCGTCGAACACGCACGCGCCATCGTGCCCACGCGCTACCCGCGGCTGGACACGCCCGACTACACTTCCATCATCGACGAGGCCGCCTTTGAGCGCCTGCTGCAGGCGCTCGACGACGCACGCGCACGGGGCGCGCAAGTGATTTCGCTGTTGCCGGGGCCCGCCTACGACCGCGCCACGCGCAAGATCGCGCCGCACATCGTGCTCGACGCCCCCGAAGACAGCCTGCTGCTGACGCGGGAAATCTTCGGCCCCATCCTGCCGCTGCGCGGCTATGCCAGGCTGGACACCGTGATCGACAGCATCAATGCGGGACCACGGCCGCTGGCCATCTATCCGTTCAGCAACAAAACAGACACGGTGCAGCTGCTGATCGACCGCGTGATGTCGGGCGGCGTGTCCGTCAACGACGCCCTGTATCACGTGGGCCAGCACGACCTGCCCTTCGGCGGCGTGGGCGAATCGGGCATGGGCCACTACCACGGCGTCGAAGGCTTTCACACCTTCAGCAAGCTGCGGCCCGTGTTTTACCAGGCCCGCTACAGTGCGTTGAAACTGCTGTGGCCGCCGTATGGCAAGCTCGCCAGCCGCGTGCTGGCCTTCCTGACCCGCTGATTACAGGAACAGCGAGGCGGCGATGGCCCACATGACGAGCGCAATGATGCCGTCGAGCACGCGCCAAGCCATGGGCTTGGCAAACACGGGCGCCAGGTAGCGGGCGCCAAAGCCCAGCAGGAAGAACCACAGGGCCGAAGCCATGATGGCGCCGCCGGCAAAGTAGAAGCGTCCCACGCCTTCATGCTGGCCGCCGATCGAACCGAGCAGGATGACCGTATCGAGGAAGGCGTGCGGGTTCAGCAGGCTGAACGCCAGCGCCGCGCCGATCACGGCCCAGTAGCCTTCCGGCGACTTGGCAGCCGACACCGTCAGTGCCGTTGGGCGCCAGGCGGACTTGGCGGCGCGCAAGCCATACGCGATCAGGAAGGTGGCGCCGCCGGCCTTGGCCCACAGCAGGAAATTGGGGTTGTCTGCAATGAAGGTGCCCATGCCGGCCACGCCGGCCGTGATCAAGATCGCATCGCACACCAGGCAGACCAGGATGCAGGTGAGCACGTAGTGACGCTTCAAGCCCTGCTTGAGCAAGAAGGCGTTTTGCGTGCCGATGGCAACGATCAGGCTCGCCCCGAGCCCCATGCCTTTCAAGAAGATTGCGCTGTCCATATCGATTCCTTTATTGCTTTCCATCACGCGCACGGCCGCCCACGCTCTGCCGGCAACGGCAAAGTCATCAAAGGTAGGTGGAGGGTGTAGCGGTACCAGCAGGACCGCGCGGGAGAGTGGAGTTGTTACCCTATTTCAACAGTGTAAAGAAAAAGTAAATATAAGTATAATGAATGATTCTAACCATATATAAGAGAAACTTATGCGCGTCGTCGATTACCGTGGATTGGCCGCCCTCGACGCCGTGATCGGCCTGGGCAGCTTTGAAAAGGCCGCGCAGGCGCTGGCGATCAGCCAGCCGGCCGTGTCGCAGCGCATCCGCACCCTGGAAAACCTGGAAGGCACTTTATTGATCATCCGCAGCCACCCGCCCCTGCCCACGGAAGCGGGCCAGCGCCTGATCGCCCATTACCGGCAAGTCAAGCTGCTCGAAGCGGCGCTCGACGCCCAGCCCGGCCCCACCACGCATTTGCCGGAACTGGCCATCGCCGTCAACGCCGACAGCGCCGCCACCTGGATCCCGGAAGCGCTGGGACCGCTGCTGTCGCCGCCGTCCTGCCTGCTCGATATCCGCCTCGACGACCAGGACCACACCCTGAGCCAGTTGCGCGAAGGGCGCGTATTTGCCTGCGTCACCAGCGCCAACGACCTGGTGGCCGGCACCACGGCCACGCCGCTGGGCGGCATGCGCTACCTGTGCGTGGCCTCGCCCGCGTTCGCGCAGCAATGGTTTCCCCACGGTTTTACGGTGGAAGCCGTCAGCCAGGCGCCCGCCATCACGTTCGGCAGCAAGGATGCGCTGCACGAGCGCTACCTGCAGCACCGCCTCGGCTACACGGGCCGCTATCCGCACCACGTGCTCGGTTCGGCGCGCGACTTCGTGCGCTTCATCGAAGCGGGCTATGCTTACGGCATGGTGCCTTTGCTGCAGGCGGAAACGGCGCTGGCTGCCGGCAGGCTGGTCGACGTGGCGGCCGGGCAGGCGCTCGACGTGCCCCTGACCTGGCATGCCTGGGATATCCAGACCCCGCTCACGCGCACCCTGTCGGACGCCGTCATCGCCACGGCGCGCAAATGGCTGTTGCAGGATTGATTGACGCATGCCACATTTATCTATGCTATACAGCAACTTCCCCGTGTGCGCCCTGCCCTGCCTGGCCTACACTGCAAGCATCAACCCTCACCATCAGGAGCTGGCATGACGATCCTGCGCACCACCCTGCTCGGTTTGCTGGCGGCCATCCCGCTGGCTGCCGGCCTGGCCGCCTGCTCGCCCTTGATGGCCATCAATGCCTTTTCGTCCGGCAGCGCCTCGCACGTGACACGCGGCCTGGCTTACGGCCCCCTGCCACGGCAAAAGCTCGACGTGTACGCCCCCAAGACCCGCACGGGGCCCGTGCCCGTGGTGGTGTTCTTTTATGGCGGCAACTGGACGACGGGCGAGCGCGCCGACTATGCCTTCGTGGGCCATGCGCTGGCGGCGCGCGGCTATCTGGCCGTGATCGCCGACTACCGGCTGTATCCGGACGTGCACTATCCCGAAATCCTGCAGGATGCGGCCCGCGCCGTGGCCTGGGCCGCGATGGAGTCGAGCCGCCATGGCGGCGACCCGACGCGCCTGTTCGTCATGGGCCATAGCGCCGGCGCCTACAATGCGGCGATGGTGGCGCTCGACGCCAGCCTGCTGGCGCGCCACGGCATGCACCCGCACGACTTGCGGGGCTGGATAGGCCTGGCCGGCCCCTATGATTTCTTGCCGATCGAAAACACCACCACCCGGCCCGTCTTCTTTTACCCGGACACGCCCGCCGCGTCGCAACCCATCCACCACGTGACGGCCGCAGCCCCGCCCGCCCTGCTGATCGCCCCCCTGCCCGGACAGGATAAACTGGTCGATCCGCGACGCAACACGGGCGGCCTGGCCAAGGCCTTGCGGACGCTTGCCAGGCCCGTGACGGAAACATATTTCGACCACGTGGGCCACGCCACCCTGGTCGCCACGCTGGCCGCGCCCTTGCGCAGGCTGGCGCCCACCCTGGACGCCGTCAGCGCCTTCATCGACGCCAACAGCGGAAGCGGGAGCGGTGACGCGGTCTTGTCCGCCGTCTCGCCGAAGACAGCCGTGCCGGCAAGCATCACCGTGCCCACCCGCTCACCTGGCGCGGCCACGCCGGCCTCTGAACTGCACGCATACGACAAAACGCCCGCCCCGTGAAGGGCGGGCGCTCTGCCCAAAACCAGGAGGCACGATGCTGCGTGCCGGCTGGCCGCAGCTCAAGGCTCGGCCCTCGCGAAGCGGCTCAGCCGCAAGCAGTCTCGTGCTTACTCTTTACGGCTGGCGCTGCTGCTCTTGCTTTGTGCGGAACCCGCTTGCGATACGCTGCCGCTGGCCGAGCCTTCGCTGCCGGCCGACTGCTGGCTGCCCTGGTGGCTGCCGCTTTGCAGGCTTTGGCCGTCACGGCTTTGCGCGCCCCGTTGCTGGTCGCGGCTGGCGCCGTTTTGCTGATAGGCCTGGAACGGTTCAGCGATGCGTTGCATGGCTTCCTGCTGCTTGCGCACGTTTTTCTCCGTTTCTTCCGACGCCGTGCGGGCCACTTCTTCGGCCAGCGCCTTGGCAGTACGGCTCGTTTCATTCACATGACGCTCTGCCACGTTGGCCAGTTCGACCTGCGTATCGGCTGCCAGGCGCGACACCTGTTGCTGGTACTTGCGCAGTTGCTCGGCGGCTGGCTGGCCCGCCGCGGCAGCCACCTGGAACACATCTTCAGCGCGCTCGGCCGTCAGCAGGTTCTGGCTGGTGACTGCGGTTTCTTCCAGCAAGCCTTGCGCCAGTTGCATGTTCAGGTCGCTGAAGTGCTGCACCGACTGGAACAGCGACTTCGACAGCCCATTGAAAAAAGCCAGTTGCGCTTCCAGGTGGTTTTTGGCGGCGGGGGTAACACTACGGGAATATGGATACATGGAGTTCCTCATTAAATAGCGGTTGGGTGGACATAAACAGATGGCGACACCACCGGCTGTCGAACGGTGAGGAAGACGGCCGGGCTACGCCACGAAACGCGAAAAAACATATCCGATTGGTGGGACGATGCTTTGCAACGCGAGTCCCAAGGCTACGTGAGCACCGCAGTTGAGGGATGATCTGGATCAAAGGTGCGCTAGGCTGCGCAGAAAGTTTTGGCTGGACGGCTTGCCTTTGGCAAACGTCAGTGACGTGACGGGAAATCTGTGCCAGGCACGCTCAGCCTGGCAAGACGGGCTTGTAGCCACGGCTGCGCAGCGAGGCTTCCAGCCAGCGGTTGCCATACCAGCCGCGCGCCAGCAGGTAACTGAGCTCCGCGGCGGCCATCAGCAGCATCATCGGGCCGATGCGTAGTTCGGTGGCCAGGTGGCTGCCAAACCACAGGCAGGCATCCATGGCCAGCATGAGCAGCAACAACCACCAGCGGCGCTTGGCGACGGCCCAGAACGAGCCCAGCAAAAGGGCCGGCCAGGAAAAGCCCGCTTTCACATAGGCATAGCGGCCGGCATCGTCGGCAAACAGGGTGGCGCTGTGCTTCATGCTGCTCTCTTCAGGTAATGACCGGCGTCAAGGTTCGGGATGGTGGCAGACGGCTTCGACATTGTGACCGTCGGGGCCCAGCACGAAGGCGCCGTAGTAATTCGGGTGATAGATTTCGCGGATACCGGGGGCGCCGTTATCCTTGCCGCCCGCTTTCAGTGCGGCCTGGTAAAAAGCATCCACCTGGGCGCGGTTAGCCGCCGCGAAGGCGAGATGCATGCCGGCATGCGGCGCGCCACCCACGCCGAACCAGAAATCGGGCTTGCCATCCTTGCCCAGGCCAACCCAGCCCTGCACTTCCATCACCACCGATACGCCCAAGGGCGCCAGGGCGGCCGAAAAGAAGGCCTTGCTGGCCTGTGCATCGCTGACATTCAAACCGATGTGATCAAGAATCATGCTGGTGCTCCCTGAAGGTAGTGGAATGGGGAATACAGTATGCGCCAACATTGCCTTTTAGGCAAGCATAACTGCAGACCCGGCACTGCGGTTCCAGGGAGCGCCACGCGCCTCGCCTAGCGCAGGTTGCCCGTATGCCCCAGCGAATAGCGGCCCGGCTGCGGCCACACGGTCAGGCCGTGCGGCTCCTGGCCGACTTTCACTTTGGAAACGTCGCCACTGTTCGTATCGATACGGTACACCACGTCGTCGAAACGGCCGGACAGCCACAGATATTTACCATCGGCACTCACATTGCCCATGTCGGGGCTGCCGCCGCCGGGGATCGGCCAGTTCGACACGACTTTTTCCGTGGCGAAGTCGATCACGCTGACGCTGCCCTTGCCCTTCGGCTTGCCATGGATGCGGTGCGTGCCGCGGTTGGCCACGTACAACTTTTTACCATCACGGCTGGGGTACAGGCCGTGCGCGCCCACGCCCGTCTGGATGAAGCCGATTTCCTTCAGGGTAGCGCCATCGACGATGTGTACGCCGTCGGCGTCCATGTCGGCGATAAAGAATTTCTTGCCGTCCGGCGAGATGCGTATGTCTTGCGGCATGCCCTTCTTGACGCTGCAGATTTCATTCGCCGGGCCGCCCACGGGGCCGGACTCGGCAAAGCGCTTGGCCGGCATCTGCAGTTTCAAATAACCATCGACCTTGCGGCCCACCAGGTCGATCTTGGCGATGGTGCCGTCGAATTCGCAGGTGAACATGGCGTAGCGGCCGTCATTGGAAAAATCGGCATGGTTGATGCCGCCGCACTGGGGCGTGTCGATCGAATACTGCACGGCCATGGTCTTCGGATCGCGGAAATCGAGGCGGTGGCGCGCTTCGGCCACGACGATGGCCGACTTGCCGTCCGGCGTGTAATACATATTGTAGGGATCATCGACGGGCACTTCCTTGCCCGGCTTGCCCGTCAAGGGATCGATCGGCGTCAAGCTGCCCTTGTCCGTGCGCTCGGCATTGTTCGCCACCCACAGGGTGCGCAAGTCCCACGACGGCACCACGTGCTGCGGGCCGCTGCCGACCTTGAACTTGTCGACCACTTTCAGGCTGTCCTGGTCGATCACATACACGTCGTTCGAGCGCAGGTTGGGCACGTACACCCGGCGCAAGTGATCCTTGACGACGGGACTCATATTGCTGCTGGCGATGCTGCCATACACGTTTTTCGGGTCCACCAGCGGCGGCATGCCCGGCAGCGGCGAATAGGTTGCGGCCGGTGCTGCAGCGGCCGGGGCCGGCGTACTGGCGCCGATGACCTGGCTGGCCACGCCCAGGCCGGCCAGTGCGGCAGCCAGGGCGGACAAGGTGACGATGGTGCGTCGTTGAGATTTTTTCATGTGATTTCGCGTCGTTTCGTTGCAAAAGCCGGAAGTTCAGCACTTCCAGCGGAATTATTTAGGTCGTTGCAGCAGCTGCCTGATGGCGGCCACCGAGGTGTCCACCTGCAGCTTGATGCCGATCTGACCCAGTTCAGCCGTGGCACGGGTCGCGTCGCCGCGCACGCCGTCCGCCACGCCAGGCTTGGGTCCGTGGGCCATGGCCTCGCTGCGCACGAGCGACGGGTCCGTCGCCAGCATCAGCGCCGCGTCCGCCAAACCGGCATGCAGGCCGATCTCGGCGCTGCTGTGGCCGCGCTTCTGCAGTTCGGCAATATAGGCCGATTGCGTGATGTCATAGTAATCGAGCAAGGCGTAAGCGCGCGCTTCCTTGCCGGCGGAAGCCTTGCCCCAGGCGCGGTTGAGCTTATTCGCCACGTTCTGCTCGTTCTTTTGATAGCCGCCATGGTCGCCGAGAAAAATGATGTCGCGGAAACCATGCTGGCGCAGGCTGGCGGCCGCCCCTTCCAGCACGGCTTCGAAGGCCGCTGGCGGTATCGAGATCGTGCCGGCAAAGCGCATGTGGCCGGCCGGCGGGGTAATACTGCCTTCCGGCACGTAGGAAACGACGGGCGCGACGATGGTATTGCCCAGCTTTTGCGCAATCTGCCGCGCCAGCAGCCCGGCGCGCACATTGTGCTTGCCCAGCGCGATGTACGGCCCGCTCTGCTCGACGCCGCCAATCGGCACCAGCACGGTGGTGGCGCCATGGTCGATACGGCTGCGCAACTCCGTGCTGGTCAGTTCTTCCAGCATGACGCTGCCGCTGGCTGGCGTGGCCGCCATGACGGGCGCCGTGAGCAGCAGGCATGAAAACGTCAGGACGAACAGGGAAACGAGGGGCTTGCGTGAAAGGCGGAGCGTGGATGGCGCGCAAGGCGCCGTTCGCTGGGGGAACTGCAGAGTCATAAGCCAACATCTTTCCGAGGTCAAAGCGTGGTGCCGTGCCCGGCCTTGCCAGGCAAGCTGGCTGCCACGCAAGAATTGTATTCCATCATGACGGGAACGGCACGTTAATTTGCTGCAGTGCTTTGCAAGGAATTGACGAGGGGAAACTATCTATCAGGCTGTAGTCGCGTCCGCCCTGCCCGCCTCGCCATCATGGAGCGTTTCGTTGCGCTTCTCGGCATAGGCCTTCAGCGAAAGCATCGTCCTGGGAAGCCCGTCCCTGACTTGCCTGGCAACGCCTGGGCCGAACAGAAAGGCAAGCGCTCCCGTAAACCACACGCGGTGAACGACTTCCGACCCGCCATTGACGGCGGCAACCGTGTGCTCGAAGTGGATGCGGAACAGGGGGATGTGGCCCTCGACGGTGAACGAGCGGCCGGCAGTGCGCTCCGTGACCAGCAGCGGAATGCCCATGCCCTTGCTGGGAACGATCCTGCCATGCGTCCCCACCGCGAACGGCCCATTGAGCCGGGCTTGCTTTGTATCCGGATCCCACAGGTGCCATCGGTCGACCTCGCTCCAAATCTGGTCGACGACCTTGGGCGGGACTGCAATGTGGATGCTTTCTTTGATTTGCATCAATTGGGAATCTCCCTATCATTGTGGTGAAAGTAACTGGGTCTGCTATCCGGCGCCGCGCTGTGTCTGCATATTGGCCTGCGGCATAGCATTCATCACGCAATATCGCCATGCCATTGCGCCAATTCAAAGATACTCCGCCAGCAGGAACAAATGCCGCAGCTTTTTCTTTGCCTCGACAAAAAATATATCTGCTGGAATTGAAGGATACACTGTTTTTTTATCATGCCAATAGAATTAGATTCTGGTTATACTGGTCGCAGATAAAGCCGGGCCATGATGACAGCCTTGTTTGGCGCCAGGATCAAGCGATGCACCGGATTCGACCGCGCTGCTCGCCATAACCACGAGCATATGAAACTTTGAGAAATGATGAACACAGCACATTGGCGGGTTCAAGAACTACAGCATCACTCAGCGGATATCGCCTGGCTGAATGCCGAGGATGCCCGCCGCGCCTATGAGATAGCAGGCCTTCACGACTCGAAGACGCATCTCGGCCTGAACGCTAACACCGTTGATTCGATCGAGCGATTCGCATCCGGAGAGGATGCTGCCATCGCAAGCCAATGGTTACGTGCCCGTGTGCCGGGAAACCAGCAGCTCATCGTCGTGTTTGGAGAGGACGAATGTTTCTTGTGCAGCAGTGTGTTCCTGGTCGAGAATTGGTCGGATATTTTTGTCCCTTCACGTGACGACGCAATGGTTTATTCGAAGGACACGCCGCTTATCCTGTTTTACTGCCACGAGAATGAATTCGAAGTGGGGCAGCGAATTATCTTTGATTAACAACCGAGTTAGGCCAAGAGCAGCCTCTCAAAATTGAATACGAAAAACACATGGAACAAAAAGCTGCCACCACCTTATTAATGTTTCTGACACCGTTTGTTGCATGGGCCTTCCATGGCTTGGGAGAAGTGCTAAACAAGCACTTGGGAAGAAACGCTGTAAACGGCGCCTCTGTCTACAACTGGCTATCGCTAGCCATTGCCGCTCTGCCAGCATTGGCAAATAACCCTCAGGCCTTTGGAAGGCTTTTAGCGGCATTTTCCATATCCTGGATTGTGGGTGTGTCGCTCTCAAAAAAACATAAACGAAGCCACTTGGCGAATGCTGTAAAGACAACTGATGCTTAGAACTATGCCGCCTTCGGGTGATTCAGTCAGTAACCGGCCAAAAGCGGCCATTCACGTTGCGGTGACAATGCGTGATTTTTTCCACTTGGTAATTTATTATTCTATTGGACTGCTGTTGGCGATCACCACCGTTCATTCATCTCGTCAGCAGGTTAGCTTGACATCAATTGGACAGGCGAGACTACTCTCGGGAAAGTATGATATTTTTTAAAATTGCTGTGTTGTTGTTTGCTATCGTTTTTGGAATACCGAACCAAATCATCGACTACAAGCATCGAAAGAAAAAGGCATATGAACCAGGCGATGCCTGGGCATATTATTCGAAGCTCAGCAAGGAAGGGAGCGCTGAGGGCAAGTTCATGATGTACTCAACCTACTGTGGAATCGGCCTCATCGTCGCAGTCATTGTATTCCTCGCATATCGGCTGTTCACGGCTTAGGCGCTCGTCCGCAATCGGCCACAAGCGGTCATTCACGGCAGCGTGACAATTTGTGAGTCTTTCTGCTTAGCAATCCGCTATGCTCTGGTGCCGCTATCATCCAGAAGCAACCGTTCAGGAGCATTAAAGTAGGTTGCTCGGACGTATCGCTAAGTCGACTTCCCAACGTATTTAAACCATCCAACCTAGATAAAACTCATGGAAAACAACGCCCCAAACGTGCTTGTCTCATTTCTTCCGCTAGTATTCATGTCGCTAATGATGGCAGTTTCTGCTTATCTTCTAGCAAAGGATAAAGGACGGAACGCAGTGCTTTGGACAGTTCTATCGTTGATTCCAATCGTGAACTTCGCTTGCATCTGGTATTTCATTGGGGCGTCTAATTTGAAGCTTGAGCGTAAGCTCGATGCATTGATGGTCCAGCTCAACGGAACGGCGATGAAATCGTAGGTGTGGAATCGGCCAATACCAGACGTTACGTGATGGAGAAATACACTCATACGCTTGTGACTGGGCTATTCGTAGCTGGCTTTTTGACGTTGGGGCAAGCTACAAGAAGTTGGTAGTAGGCCCACTAGATGTCTCAATCCGCTTCAATCCAACATTCAAGACAGAAATGCGAAAAATAAATTTGCCTATGGCCTGCATCAAGTTGATAAGCCTCCTGCTTTTGGCCGCCGTTGCCAGCTGCGGCGGCGGTGGTTCCGCTCCCACCAATACCCCCGCGGCGTCAAACGCGCCATCTATTTCTGCCCAGCCATTGAGCATTTCTGCCCCTGAGGGCGGCAGTGTTACTTTTTCCGTGACTGCCACCGGCACAGCGCCCCTTAGTTACCAATGGCAGCGTAACGGTAGCAACGTGGTTGGCGCCACCTCCGCGCAATACATGCTGCAAGTGCAGGTGAGTGATAATGGCACCCTGTGGACGGTTATCGTGCGAAACAGCGCGGGAAGCATCACCAGCTCCGCCGCCAAACTGACCGTGGCAAGCAAGTCATTGCTGGCGGGCGCCATAGCAGGTAACAGCTTCAATGACCACGTCGAGATCAAAGGTATCGCTGTGGATGACAATGGTGCCATCTACTTATCCGACCGAGCAGACGACAGTCATTTGCGGGTGGTGACACAACAAGGCGTGTCACACATGCTGACATTGACAGCCGCCGCCGGTGATGCCACTGCGCAGCTGTCGCGGGTGGTCTCGCTGACACGTGATGCCATGGGAAACTTTTACGCGACCGACCAAGGCTGCGCGATACACAAGATCAGCCCCGCAGGTCTGTTGACTACGCTGGCCGGCAGTTCCAGCTGCGGCGCGGCAGATGGCAAAGGAACAGCCGCCAGCTTTGACTCCATGCTGGCGATTACTGTGGATGCCAGCGGCAGTGTCTATGTGGGCGGAGGGACCTCCATCCGCAAAATCACTCCTGACGGCACTGTCACCACCTTGGCTGGCATCTCGCGGACATATGGTACGTCCGACGGCGATGCCAAGTCCGCGCGTTTCGGCGGCATCAGTGGCATCGCGGTGGATACCGCCGGAGCGATTTATGTCGCCGATGCCGGCAGCAATATCAATGGCATCGTTGGCAGCCGGATCCGCAAGTTGACCCCTGCCGGGATCGTATCTACGCTGGCTGGCGGCAGCGCCTACGGCTTCGCCGACGGCGCGGGTGCGGTGGCCACCTTCAGCTCCCTGAACGGCTTAACCATCGATAAGCAGGGCAATCTGTTTGTCGCTGACGAGGGAAATCATACGATCCGAAAAATTACCCCGGCAGGCGTCGTATCGACGCTGGCAGGCACCGCCTCACAACTGCGTCCTGCCGTGGCTGATGGCATCGGTGCGGCTGCGCGATTCAACTTGCCATACGGGCTGGCCGTGGACGGCGCTGGCAATGTATACGTGTCAGATTCCAATCCCGGCCTGCAGCTCAATGGCGTGCGTAAGATTACCCCAGCGGGGGAAGTCACCACCATCACCGGCAGCAATGCTGGCATTGGAGTCACAGACGGCTTGGCCAGCGAGGCCCGCTTCGCCGGGCCACAAGCGATCGCTTTGCACAGCGACGGCACCCTCTTTGTCGCTGATACCGGCAATCAGTTGATACGCAGGGTCAGCGCTGTCGGGGTCACTAGCACCTTGGCAGGCAACCCGGGCCATGGCTCCTTCCTGAGTTCGGGCGATGGCACCGGCGCGCAGGCGACATTTGCACAGCCCGCCGGTATCGTTGTAGGCAGTGATGGCGTCGCCTACATAGCCGACGCCATTCGTAACACCATCCGCAGGGTCGGCAATGACGGAGTCGTGACCACTTTGGCCGGTAGTTACGAAAACAGGAGCCGGCCCACTGATGGCCAGGGCGCCAAAGCAGGATTCTCCAGCACCAACGGGATTGCGATTGATGGCAACGCTACTTTATACGTCGCAGACTATCAATCCGTCCGCAAGGTCGATGCCAACGGCAACGTCACTACGCTGACAGGCACTCTGGGGAGCGGGAGCGGAGGCACTGCCGACGGCAGCTTGGCACAGGCGCGCTTCGGCTACCTGAGGGCGATAGCCTTTGACGCCAGCGGCAATTTGTACCTGACGGATTCGCTCAATCACAATGTGCGCAAGATCACGCCAGCCGGTGTCGTGACCACGCTGGCCGGAACAACTGGCGTCGCCGGCGACGCGGACGGCAGAGGCAGCGCTGCAAGCTTCAACGGGCCGCATGGCATCGCACTTGATAAGGCTGGCAATGTATATGTCGCCGATACGAAGAACAACCTTGTACGGAGAATTAGTACCAGCGGCGAGGTCACCACGGTGGCTGGCACGCGTGGATTGACCGGCAACACGCTCGGCACCTTCGCTGGTGCCCTGAATCGGCCGATGGGGCTGGCATTCGACGCCAACGGTGCCTTGCTGGTGACATCAGCGAATGGCGTCTTCAAGCTGCCACTTTAAGGAAGTTATAGGGCCGCCGCCCTTGTGCATTGGCGGCGTCAGGTTCGGCCTTAAAAGGTGGCGTTGCGATCATTTTGACACGCGGGACAGTGTCAGCTTCGAAGGATACGCGACAGGCGGCTTTTGGGCGGCTTCAGGCGAGAGTGAGAGTCTGTGATTTTTGCAGTTGGACAAGCTGCTATGCTGAGCGCTGTCGACCGAGTTCGGCCAAAAGCCGACATTGGCGAGTGCAAGACACATTGCAAGACTAGTGCAAATAAGGCAACCTTAGTAAATCTTTGCGCTTCATGTTTATTTGCTTCAATTGGTTGCCGCGCGAACGTTCCTTCTATCCAATCCCGTGGAACCTGATGAAGAAAATACTGCTGTCCATTGCACTACTGTTCTTTTCCTGTACCGGCAACACACAAGAACCTCGTCCTTTGACGATCGGTTTTACCCAAACGATTCCCTCCGCCATCCTGAAGGCCGAGCGCACGATATGGGTTCATCTACCTGAAGGCTACAAGGCCGATGGCGCCGAACGTTATCCGGTGATTTATGTGCTGGATGGGAAGGATCAATTTCAAGCACTGGTAGCGGTGATCGAACACCTGAGTGGCGAAAACCTGATGCCCAAGATGATTGTCGTTGGCATCCTGCAGGACGACAGGCTGGCGGAGCTTACTTTCGGCAAGGATATGGAATTTCCGGACTCCGAAGGCAAGGGGGAGCAATTTCTCGACTATATAGAGAAAGAGCTGATCCCCCATATTGACGCGAAGTTCCGTAGTGCACCGTATCGCACATTTGTCGGGCACTCCGTGGGCGGTTTGACTGTGGTGCATACTCTGGTGCATCGTCCGCAGCTGTTTAACAGCTATATCTCGCTGGAAGGCGCGCTCTGGTGGAACAAACATCATGTTGTTAAAGAGGCAAAAAACGTGCTGGGCCAGCCGTCCTACGAAGGCAAGACCCTGTTCATTGCCATGGCCAATCATCTGGAAACCAAACCCAGTCTCCAGCAGGTGCGCAAGGATAAAAGCAGCGACACCGAGCTGATTCGGGCCAATCTCGAACTGATCGATGATTTTGCCAAACACAAAGGTACGGCTTTGCGCCTGGGGCAACAGTATTATCCGGACGATTCACACAGTTCCCTGACGCTACAGGCGCAGTATGATGCCTTGCGATTCACTTTTGACAACTACCGCTTGAAATTCTATAGAAGCCAGGTAGACAATCCTGGCTTTGACGTGGTACAGCGCCACACCGCCCATTATCAGGCGCTGGCGAAAAAGATGGGCTATCGCATCCAACCGGACAGTGCTGAGCTGGTCAAGAACGGATATGCTTTCTTGAATCGCAAACAATATGAGCGAGCCGCCTACTTTTTCCAACAGCTGGAGCAATACTATCCGAATGATCCCAATACCTATGACTGCCTGGGCGATCTATATTCCGCCATGGGCGACAAGCCAAAAGCCGTCGAAAGCTTCAGGAAAGGGCTGAGCCTGGGTGACATGAAGGAAACTCGGGACAAGCTCGGCGCGCTGCTGAGCGGGAAATAATCGTTTGAGGCGGCATGACCCCAACAACGTTGACCTGGGGTTGGCAGAGTAACGCGGCCGACTTCGGCCAAAACCGGACGTCCTTTAAAAGCATAGTCTTACAGACGTTTCTGAATACTTCCGAGAGATACTGATGGGTAGTTCACTACATGAAGAGGTCGCTCGATTTAAGGCATGGGCCGCCAATTATCATCCTATCGAAGGGCGATCCGGTGAATGGGAATGTAACTATGCCCATTGGCAACAACTGAACCAGTCTTTTACGACTCATCTGGACTCTTGCCCACCACAAACGTCGGGCGCTACAGACATCTTAGACATTCTGTATGCAATCGGTCGCGATAATGAGATGGAAGAACTAGTCGAGGAACTGGCCAACCGCAGCGAATGGTTTATGTTCTTGCTTCCCCATGCGCTGTTGTCTGACGACGCTGACGTTAGGTGGCAGTTTGCGAAACAGTTGGGTAACGGCAATTTCGAATTTATTGACGCTGAGTCAGCTTTGATGAAGTTTGTCGAGGACGATAAGGAATACGTCAGCCGCATGGCTCTACGGGCGTTGGGTCAGATTGGATCCAGCCATGCGGAAGACCTATGCGAGCGTGCTTGGGAATCCGGCCATGAGTATCAAAGAATCATGGCACTTTGGGTGCTCAAGGATATCAAGTCACCCAAATTGGCAAGATATCTTTCTTACGCAAAGGAAGATGGCCGAAATTATGTTGTCAGTAACGCCGCCGAGATCGCCCAAGGTACTGTTGCGTCCTAATGCATACCTAGCCCGTTGGTTTTGCTTCAAGCTGAACGACCGCAATGGGGCGAAAGCAGACTCACACTCGTAAAAGGCAAGCATACTCCCAGACTGCCGCGGAACCAGGCGGCGCCCTGCCCTTGCCATCCCAACATCAACATTCCCCCATGGAACAGCACCGTCACCTAAGAAAAACCCCGGCGTACCGGGGTAATTTCCAAGCTTAAGCGCGGGCGCTGCGGCCTGGCAGCGCCAGGCGCCGGCTGGCTGAGGCGGAAGCCGGGGCCGGCAAGCCGCCTGCCACTTTCAACGGTTTTGCCTGGGCGTCGCCACGCAGGCGGAACACGGCCACCACGTCGACCAGCTCGACGGCGCGGTCTTGCAGCGAGGAGGCGGCGGCGGCAGCCTCTTCCACCAGGGCCGCGTTCTGCTGGGTGACCTGGTCCATTTGCGAGATGGCCTGGTTCACTTGCTCGATGCCGGCGCTTTGCTCGTGGCTGGCGTTGGCGATGTCGCCCATGATGTCCGTAACGCGGCGGATGCTGGCGACGATTTCTTCCATCGTCGCACCCGCCTGGTCGACCAGCGCGCTGCCCGTGTTGACCTTGTCGACGGAATCCTCGATCAAGCCCTTGATTTCCTTGGCGGCAGCCGCCGAGCGCTGCGCCAGGTTGCGCACTTCCGTGGCCACCACGGCGAAGCCGCGGCCTTGTTCGCCCGCGCGGGCCGCTTCGACGGCCGCATTCAACGCCAAAATGTTGGTTTGGAAGGCAATGCCGTCGATCACGCCGATAATGTCGGCGATCTTCTTCGCCGATTCGTTGATCGAGCCCATCGTGCCCACCACTTGCGCCACCACGGCGCCACCCTTGCGGGCCACGTCCGAAGCGGACACGGCCAGCGAGTTCGCCTGGCGTGCATTGTCCGTATTCTGGCGCACGGCCGAGGTCAGCTCTTCCAGGCTGGATGCAGTTTCTTCCAGGGAAGACGCCTGCTGCTCCGTGCGCACGGACAAGTCCGCGTTGCCGGCGGAAATCTGCGCGGCCGCCACGCTGACCGTATCGGCCGACGTACGCACGGTGGCGATCACACCGACGATGCGCTCGAGGAATTTGTTGAAGGCGGTGGCCGTGCGGCCCACTTCATCCATGCGCTCGACGGGCATGGCGGCGGACAGGTCCAGCGAAGCGCTGACACGCTCCAGCGTGTGTTCGATATCGCCCAGGCCGCCGCTGATGGTGCGGTAGATATGCCAGGCCAGCGCGCCCGTCAGCAGCACGGCCACGCCCAGCACGGCCAGCATGGTGTTGAACGCCGTATCGTAGGCTGCCAGGCTTTCCGCCTTCACATCATCGACCAGCTTGTTGTTGTAGGCGATATGGTCATCCATGCTTTTCTTGGCGGCCGCGGCAGTGATGGCCAGCGGCGTGCCGGCCAGCAAGGTGGCACGCACGCCATCCATGTCGCCTGCGTAGGCGGCGGCAAAGAATGGCACCAGCGCGCGGCGGTAGGCTTCCATGGCGGCCTGGTCGGCATCGAGCATCTTGCTGTCCGTCGCGTCGTACAGGCGCTCGGCGCGGTAGGTGGTGATGACCTTGTCGAAATTCGTGTTGGCATCGGCCACGGCCTTGTCCAGCGCCGTCTTGTCGGCCAAATTCGAGAACACGGACAGGCGGTAGCCGGCCAGACGCGAATCGGCCAGGAAACCCTTGGCCGCATTCAAGCCCTGGATGCTGGGAATGATGCGGTTTTGCACCGTGTCAAAACGCTCCTGGGCGCGCTGCAGCTGGATGGCGCCGCCGGCGCCCAGCAATAGCAGGGCCAGCAAGGCGATGGTGAGAGTCAGAATTAATTGCTTGGTGATATTCATGGTGTTTCACAGTAAAAAGAGTGGCCTGGCAAGGCCAGGCAGGATAAATAGCTGCCGATCAGGTGGCCGGGGATCGGTGGCTAGGCCGCCAGCGGGGAAGCGTCCGGCGTGCGGCGCAGCAAGTCGCCATGCTGGCGGCAAAACGCCAGACCCGCCTTGTGGCCCACGTCGAACAGCAGTTGCATGTTCGAACTGGACCAGTCCAGGGTGTCGGGCCAGTGCTGCTCCGGGATGCCGCCCATCAGGTCGAGCTTGAGCAAGCGCCGCTTGGGCTGGCCCGTGCGCGCGTCCGTGTTGTGCTCGAGCTCGAACAGGCGCAGCTCGCTCTTGGAAATCTTCACCAGCGGCGTGATGATGGAGCGCACCCAGGCGTCGTACAGGTTGCGCGGTTTGCGCAGCAAGCGCTCGTCACCGAGGATATCGAGGATGACCAGGGTGTCGGCGTCAGCATGTTCCCCCTTGCCTTCGATGAACGGGTCGAAATTGAGCGTGTCGAGCGCCGCGCCTTCGATGTAATCGTCGCCCGCGATGGTCGTGGGCGCATACAGAAACGGGAACGACAACGCGGCGCGCACGTGGATGGCTTCGATTTCGTGCTTGCCCCAGATTTGCATGCGGTGTTCGCTGAGATTGTAGGCATTGATGTAGAAATCGGGACGCATGCGGGCCACGCCCGAGAAATCCACGGCCTTTTCCAGGAAGGGCAAGTGCGCGCACAGGCCGAGGCTTTTCGCCGACAGGTCCGACGGCGACAGCGACGACACCATCAGCTTGCCCCAGTCCGACCAGGCCGTGGGCACGCCCGCAAACGTTTGCTGGAACGCCTGAAAAAAAGGATTGTTGGCCGGCGGCTGGAAGGCGTCGCGGAAAGTGCTCGCGTGCATGCCCGGCTTCTGGAACACCTTGTAGTTGATCGGGATCATCTTGTAGATGCTGTCGGCCACGCCCGTGTCGGCCCAGCTTTGCAAGGCCTGGCGCGGCGTCGCCTCGTGCGGCGTCGTGTAAAGCAAACCCATCAACACACCGGCGCCCGAGGCGGAAATGACGTCGAACTCGATGCCTTCGTCGAGGAAAGCGGCCAGGGCGCCGGCGATCAAGGTGGAATTTGGTGCGCCGCCACCAAGCAGCAGACCCGTTTTACGGGCCGGTTTCGCTGGCGCGGATGGCGCCAGATCCGGCGGTGTCGTAGTGACTGTCTTCATGCACACTCCCTGAACGGAACGGGGTTACCATCCCTTAATTGTTGGTTACTACACGCTTATGGCGCCTAATCCTGCACATGTTCCCGCAAGCGACCAGCCGATGCAATGTTGCAGAAACAGATATGAAATTAACATAAATAAATTCCTTATGGCAATTTCCATAACGAATGACGGGTATTCAGGAAGGGTATAAGCTGATGCCGTGCGGCATTGCCTGATGCGGTGCAGCAAATATAAATTCAGCGGTGTTAGGAATAATCTCTTTGGGGTAGGAATATTCCCCAACCAGCCGCCGGTGCGGCGGCCAGGGGCATCACAGGAAGGATGCAGGGTCGGCAGGGGGCGCGGAAAAATGCAGGTGGGTACACAAATGGTCAACAAAGACGCGAATTTTGGGCGACAGGTGGCGGCTCGATGGCCACAGCACCCAGAACTTGCTTGAGTGCAGCAGGTAGCCGGCCAGCACGGCTTGCAATTCGCCGCGCGCGATGGCGTCGCGCACGATAAAGTCAGGCAGGTAAGCGAGGCCCACGCCCTGCGTGGCGGCGCCGATCAAGGCTTCGATATTGTTGCAGGTCAAGGCCGTCGGCAAGCGCAACTCGCCGCCGCTGTCGCCCCCGGCCCGCTGCAGCGCCCATTCCTGCAGTTTTCCCGTAGTGGGGAATTTATAGCGCACGCAAGCGTGCCCTTCCAGCGCGCGCGGCGTGGCCGGCACGCCATGGCGGGCGAAATACGCGGGCGAGCCGACGATGGCGAAGGCAAACGGCCCCAGCTCGCGCGCCATCAGCCGCGAATCCGTCAAGGTGCCGCTGCGCACGGCCACGTCGACGCCTTCGGCCACCACGTCGACGAGGCGGTCGTTGAAATCGAGGTCGAGCTCGATTTCCGGATACTGGCGCGTAAAGTCGGCCAGCAGGGGCAGGATGATGCGGTAGCCGATCACGGGCAGGCTGACCTTGAGCTTGCCGCGCGGCGCCTCGGCCAGGTGCGACAGTTCCGCCTCGGCATCACCGAGATCGGCCAGGATGCGCTGGCAGCGCTCGTAAAACAGCGCCCCCTCGTTGCTCAGGCTGATGCGCCGCGTGCTGCGGTTGAGCAGGCGCACGCCCAGCTTTTCTTCCAGCCGCGCCACGCTCTTGCCCACGGCCGAGGCCGACACCCCGAGCAGCCGCCCGGCCGCCACATAACTGGACGTTTCCGCCGCGCGCACGAAGGCGGCAATGCCGTTCAGATTATCCATGTCATCTCGCCATGTTGATTGGGGAATATTTGTCCGTTATGAGTGGATTTTCAACCACTTTTTCATTGATTACGTCCATATTATCATCGGATTCCCTCTTTCTGGAATCATTCCCATGGATACCAATCAACGTATGAAGCCGGCCTCCCCGGCCCGGCGCGCCTTCGTGCTGGCGGCCGTCTGCCTGGCCGCGCTATGCATGCCGCTCAGTTTTACGGGGCCGGCCATCGCCATTCCCGCCATCGCCGCCGACCTGCACGGCACGCCGCTCGCGCTGGCGTGGATCACGAATGCCTTCATGCTCAGCTTTGGCGGCTGCCTGATGGTGGCCGGCGCGCTGGCCGACCGCTATGGCCGCAAGCGCGTGTTCGTGCTGGGCATGGGCGTGTTTTCCGCCGCCGCGCTGGCCCTGTCGGCCGCGCCCGGCATCCTGTGGCTCGACGTGCTGCGCGCCGTGCAGGGCCTGGGCTGCGCCATGGCCCTGTCGAGCGGACTGGCGGCCCTGGCGCAGGAATTCGACGGTTCCGCCCGCGCGCGCGCCTTCAGCCTGATCGGCACGGCCTTCGGCGTGGGCCTCGCCTTCGGTCCCTTCCTGGCCGGTACCTTGATCACGCACACGGGCTGGCGCGCCATTTTTGTCGCCACGGCCGCGGCCGGCCTGGCCGCCCTGCTGGCCGCCGCGCGCGCCATGCGCGAATCGCGCGACCCGCAGGCGCAGGGCGTCGATTGGCCCGGCGCCCTGACGTTTACGGGCGCCTTGTCCCTGTTTACGTATGGTTTGCTGCAGGCGCCCGACAGTGGCTGGAACAGCGCCGCCAGCCTGGGTTTGTTCGGTGCCGCGGCCTTGCTGCTGGCTATCTTCATCCGCGTGGAACGGCGCGCGGCGCGGCCCATGCTGGATTTATCCCTGTTCCGCCTGCCCGCCTTTGCCGGTGTGCAACTGCTGGCGGCCGCGCCCGCGTTTTCCTTCGTCGTGCTGCTGGTGCTGCTGCCGGCCCGCTTCATCGGCATCGAAGGCTACAGCGCGCTGGAAGCGGGACGCATGATGATCGCCCTGTCGGCGCCCATGCTGGTGCTGCCGATCCTGGCCGGCATGGCGGCGCAGCGCCTCGCCGCCGCGCACATCTGCGCCAGCGGATTACTGCTGGCGGCGGGTGGCTTGCTGTGGCTCTCCACCTGCGCGCCGGGCCAGGCGCCCGCCACCTTGCTGGGGCCGCTACTGCTGATCGGCTGCGGCATCAGCCTGCCCTGGGGCTTGATGGATGGCCTGGCCATCAGCGTCGTGCCCGTCGAACGGGCCGGCATGGCGGCCGGCATCTTCAATACGACGCGCGTGGCGGGCGAAGGGCTGGCGCTGGCCATCGTCAGCGCGCTGCTGGGCACCTTCACCATGGCGGCGCTGGGCGGCGCCGGCCTTGCCGGCATCGGTGCGGAGCAGGCGGCGCTGGCGGCGCCCTTCCTGGCGCTGGGCGAGCTGCGCCATGCGGACGCGTTGTTGCCCCAGGCCGGCGCCGCCGAACTGGCGCAAGCCTATGGCGCCGCCTTCCGCCACTTGCTGTATGTTCTGGCCAGCATCACCACGGCGTCGGCCCTGCTGATCCTCGCCTTCCTGCGCCATCCGGCGAATGCAGCCGACGCCGCACGGGACACGGCCGCCCTGCCCGCCTGCAAGACGCCAAACTAAGCGGCCCGGCTTTCGCACGACAACCATCCCCCTCCCCGCCATACCCGGCGGCGCCCACGCGCCGCCGCCCGCCTTTGATGCTTCTCCGCAACACCTCAAAAGTTTTCAAAGATAAAACTAGTTTACTCATCAAAGCGCTTTGAACTATACTCAAAGCGCTTTGAAACATAACTAAAGCGCTTTGGTTGTGCGAAGTTATGCGCACCGATCCCACACCTATAAAAACACTGGAGACGCAATGAACAAACATTTCTTGAAAACTTTGCCTGCCGCCGTGGCGTTGGCCTTGAGCGCTTCGGCCGCCCAGGCCGCCCTGCCGATCGATTTCGGCGGCTACATCCGCTCGGGCTTCGGCACCAGCAGCGAAGGCGGCAAGGAAGCGTGTTTCGGCCTGGCCGGCGCCTCGTCCAAGTATCGTCTGGGCAATGAGTGCGAAACCTACGGCGAGCTGAAATTCGGCGGCGAAGCCTTCAAGGCAGCCAACGGCACCACCTTCCGCATCAATACCCTGGTGGCGTTCTCCGTCAACCAGAACCAGGACTGGGAGCAATCGGACCCGTCGTGGCGCGAAATGAACGTCGTCGCCGACAAGATCGGCACGGGCGCCTTCGCCGAAGCGCGCGCCTGGGTCGGCAAGCGCTACTACGACCGCCAGGACGTGCACATCACCGATTACTACTTCTGGAATAACAGCGGCCCGGGCGCCGGCCTGGAAAACATCGACCTGGGCGCCGCCAAGCTGGCCTACGCCGTCGTGCGCACGGCCGACGACGGCGACAGCAAGCGCATGGGCCTGTCCCACGACTTGCGTTTCTCCGGCATCAAGGTCAACCCGGATGGCGAACTGACCCTGGGCCTGCAATTCAACCAGAAACGCAATGCGCAAGGCGCGGCCCCCATCGCCAGCGGCCACTTGCTGACCATCATGCATACGCAGGGCAATCTGCTGGGCGGCTTCAACAAGGTGGCATTGCAGTACGGCAAGGGCAGCGCCGCCAACACGGGCGGCTTCAGCCTGGGCGCCAACAAGGATGACAAGGTCGTGCGCCTGACGGAACAGATCATGATCCAGCCCAAAGGCGCCTGGTCGGGCATGGGCACCTTCGTCTACGAAGACAAGGAATCGGCAGGCGTGAGCAGCAAGTGGACGTCGATCGGCGCGCGTCCCGTCTACCACTTCACGGACAACTACAGCCTGGCCGTGGAACTGGGCCACGACATCGTCAAGCCGGAAGGCGGCGAAAGCCGCAACCTGACCAAGCTGACCTTCGCGCCGCAACTGTCGGCCGGCAACAGCTTCTGGTCCCGTCCCGTGCTGCGCGCTTTCTACACCTACGCCAAATGGAACAAGGCAGCCCAGTCGGCCGCCGCCGCGGAATCGGCGCTGTCGTCGACGGGCGTGTTCGGTGGCAAGACCAACGGCAGCTCCGTCGGTTTCCAAGTGGAAAGCTGGTGGTAATCGCAGGCCGCTAGAACGTTGGCAAGCGTCCCCGGACGCTTGCCGGTGGCAGCAACACCGCCCGCTCATCCAGGGGCAAGCAGTACCCGGACCCACCATTTCGCCGCTGCACGCGATGGCCGGCAGCTTCAATGTAGTGATTCAGCAGTATCCTCTTTTAGCGCGGGCGCCCCTGGGTTTGCCCGCGTATTTTTTTGGGCGCCGCCGCTTGTCATGACCCTGATCAATCCGGCATTTATCAGATAAACTACCCGTCATCGCACGGCACCGTTCCCGACCCACCCTGGATAGACCCCAACCGCAGCATCCATGAACCTCAAAAATCTCGCCAAAACGCTAGGAATATCCGAAACCACCGTCAGCCGCGCCTTGAATGGCTATCCGGAAGTGAGCGAACGCACGCGCGAGCGGGTGCTGGCCGCCGCGCAGGCGGCCGGCTACCGTCCCAATCCCATGGCGCGCAGCCTGGCCGTGGGACGCACGAATATCGTCGGCATCATCTACCCGCTGATGCCGAACGACCTGGCCGACCCCATGTTCATCGACATCGTGGGCGGCATGTCGGAAGCGCTGGAAGCGCAGCAGATGGACATGATGATCGCGCCCGCCTCGGCCACCAACGAATTCCACACCTATGAACGCATGGTCAAGGGCCGCCGCATCGATGGCCTGATCGTCGGCCGCACGAAACCGTTCGACGAGCGCATCGCCTACCTGGCGCAGCAGGGCATGCCGTTCGTCGCGCATGGCCGCACCCAGCTGAACCAGCCGCACGCGTGGTTCGACTACGACAACGAGGCCGGCATGCGCCTGGCCGTCGAGCGCCTGGCGCAGCTGGGCCACCAGCGCATCGGCCTGATCAGCGCCACGCCGGACCTGAACTTCGTGCGCCAGCGCGTCGAGAGTTTCCAGCACGCCATGCAGGCGGGCGGCCTGCCCGTCGACCCGGACAACCTGGTCGACAACGCGCACGACCGCCGCGCCGGCTACCAGGCCATGCAGCGCCTGCTGGCCCGCTCGCCCCGCCCCACGGCCGTCATCGTCGACAACCACATGTCGGGCGTGGGCGCCGTGCGCGCCCTGCTCGACGCGGGCATCGCCATCGGCCGCGACATGTCGCTGATCGTCTGGGGCGTGATGGAGGATTCCCTGGCCGGCCACAACGTCACCACCGTCGTCCAGCCCGACCCGCGCGGCGCCGGCGCGAAGATGATCCACATGCTGCTGGCCCTGATGGATGGCACGCCCGTCACCGACTTGCAGGAACTGTGGCCGTGCGAACTGTTGCCGGGCGAGTCCGCCGGCCCCGTGCCGCACTAAGTAATTCACAATAATTTCCTGAGGATTACTTAGACGTTTTCCGCTGTCCCCATGCCGCCGGCCGCCTGGCCGGCGCTCGCGCCTCGCCCTCCTGAATCACCCTCATAAAAAAATCGTATGTCTGGCGCGTGTATCGCTTTACTTTTCAAAGCGCTTTGAACTATACTCATTTCATACCCAAAGCGCTTTGAATTTTAAAATAAGACGTTCGCCTACCAACCAGCAGCGCCGCCCTGATAGCCAAGGCTACAGGCAACTTTTAAGAAATCATTCATGCCGACCATCCAGAACAATCTCGCCCATCTGCCCGCCGACTGGTGGCGCAGCGCCGTCATCTACCAGGTTTATCCACGCAGCTTCCTCGACAGCAATGGCGACGGCATCGGCGACTTGCCTGGCATCACCTCCAAGCTCGATTACATCGCCGCCCTGGGCGCCGACATCGTGTGGATTTCCCCCTTCTTCACGTCGCCGATGAAGGACTTCGGCTACGACGTGGCCGACTTCTGCGACGTCGACCCCATGTTTGGCACCCTGGCCGACTTCGACCGTCTGGTGGCGCGTGCCCATGAGCTGGGCTTGAAAGTGATGATCGACCAGGTGTTGTCGCACTCGTCCGACAACCACCCGTGGTTCGTGGAAAGCCGCTCCAGCCGCGACAATGCCAAGGCCGACTGGTATGTGTGGGCCGACCAGAAACCGGATGGCACGGCGCCGAATAACTGGCTGTCCGTGTTCGGCGGTTCCGCCTGGCAATGGGAGCCGCGCCGCGGCCAGTATTACCTGCACGATTTCCTCGCCAGCCAGCCCGACCTGAACTTCCATAACCCGGCCGTGCAGCAGGCGCAGCTGGACAACCTGCGTTTCTGGCTGGAACGCGGCGTCGATGGCTTCCGCTTCGATTCCTGCAACTTCCCGTATCACGACCAATTGCTGCGCGACAATCCGCCCGCCGCCCAGCGCGATGCGAGCAGCGTGTCGGCCATCAACCCGTACGGCATGCAGGCGCACGTGTACGACAAGACGCAGCCGGAAAACATCGCTTATTTGCAGCGCGTGCGCGCCATACTTGACGAATATCAAGCCATTTCCATCGGCGAAGTGGGCGACGACAATGCGCTGGCCACCATGGCTGCCTACACGGGCGCCGACAAGCTGCACATGGCTTACAGCTTCAATTTGCTGACGGCGGAGTTTTCGGCCGCGCACATCCGCACCCAAGTGGAAGAATTCGAGGCGCAAGTGGCCGACGGCTGGGCGTCCTGGTCCGTGGGCAACCACGACAGCGTGCGCGTCATGACGCGCTGGGGCGGCGAAAACCCGTCACCATCGCTGGCCAAGGTGGTGCTGGCCGTGCAGGCGGCGCTGAAAGGCACGCCGTGCCTGTACCAGGGCGACGAGCTGGCCCTGACGGAAGCGGATATTCCTTTCGAAGCGCTGCAAGACCCGTACGGCATCCCGTTCTGGCCCCAGTTCAAGGGCCGCGACGGCTGCCGCACGCCGATGCCTTGGGTGGCCAAGGCGCCGCACGGCGGTTTCAGCACGGCAAAACCCTGGCTGCCCGTACCGCCTGAACACCTGGCGCGCGCCGTTGATGTCGAAGAAAACGATGCCGCTTCACCATTGCAGTTTGCGCAAAACATCCTCGCCTGGCGCCGCACCCTGCCGCAATTGTTGCGCGGCGACATAGTCTTCTTCGATGCGCCGGAACCCGTGCTGGCCCTGCGCCGCGACTTGCCAGGCCAAGCGCCCGTGCTGGCCGCCTTCAACCTGGGCACGCAAGCCGTCACGTTTGCCTGGCCTGACGCGGCGCCGGCGGCCGACCTGGCCGGTCATGGCTTGCCAGGCAGCAAGGATGGCCAACAGCTCACCCTGCCCCCGCATGGCGGCTGGTTCGGCACCCTGGCGTAAATCGCAGGCTTTGGCGGCCATGCCGCCAATTACAATAACGAGCCCCGCGCATCAGCGGGGCCGAACAACAGAGTATCAGTGCTTGGCAAAATCGTAGCGAGCGGATGAAAGTTGTGGCTGAGAAGCGCAGCTGTGCGAATGCACAGTGAGCATCGCCAGCCGCAAGTTCGACGCGCAGTAGATTTGGCCAGGCACATTCAGTGAGATTGAGGACGACAGACATGGCTGGACTGAAGTTAACAGGCCTGAAAAAGGCATATGGCGACGTGCAAACCCTGCACGGCATCGACCTGGAGATCGCCGACGGCGAATTCATGGTCTTCGTGGGCCCGTCGGGTTGCGGCAAATCCACCTTGCTGCGCAGCATCTGCGGCCTGGAAGAAATCAGCGGCGGCGACTTGTATATTGGCAAGACCCGCATGAACGACGTGCCGCCCGCCAAGCGCGGCATCGCCATGGTATTCCAGAGCTACGCCCTGTACCCGCACATGAGCGTGGCGCAAAACATGGCCTTCGGCCTGAAACTGGCCGGCATGAACAAGGTGCAGATCGCCGACGCCGTGCAGCGCGCCGCGCAAATCCTGCGCATCGAACCTTTGCTGGAACGCAAACCAAAAGACTTGTCGGGCGGCCAGCGCCAGCGCGTGGCCATCGGCCGCGCCATCGTGCGCAAGCCCGACGTCTTCCTGTTCGACGAACCGCTGTCCAACCTGGACGCCTCGCTGCGCGTGCAGATGCGCATCGAACTGGCGAATCTGCACCGCGAATTGCGCTCGACCATGATTTACGTCACGCATGACCAGGTCGAGGCGATGACCCTGGCCGACCGCATCGTCGTGCTCAACGCGGGCCGCATCGAGCAAGTGGGCGCCCCGCTGGAGCTGTACCACCACCCCGCCAACCTGTTCGTGGCCGGCTTCCTCGGTTCGCCCCGCATGAATTTCCTCAAAGGCAAGATCCACAGCTACGCGGACGGCGTGGCCACCATCGCCACCAACGCGGGCGGCATGCTGCAAGCCGTGTTGACGCAGCCGCTGGCCAGCGGCACCCCCGTCACCGTCGGCGCGCGTCCCGAACACGTGCAGGCGTGCGCACCCGGCGCCACTGCCGCCCTCACGGCCACCGTGCAAGCAGTGGAAAAACTGGGCGACATCAGCTATCTGTATGTGCAGGTACCGGGCGGCGACGAGCCGCTGGTGGTGCGCGCCGATGCGGAAACGGACTGGGCCATTGGCCAATCCGTGGCGCTGCAGGTGGCGCCCGCCCGCGTCCATGTGTTCGACGAGCATGGACAGACGCGTACCTGATTTCGGATTTAAGGGCCAGGCGCTACAGGCGCCGCCTGGCCTGGTTGCATCGTTTCAGCCTTGATACTTCACATAAAAAAAGACACTGGAGATTGACATGTCCTTCACGCACCCGAAACGCAGCTTCATCAAAACCACCCTGATCGCCGCCGCCCTGGCCGGCATCGGCAACCTGGCCGCCGTCAGCATGGCGAACGCGGCCGAAGCAGGCACCCTCTTGATCTGGATCAACGGCGACAAAGGCTACAAGGGCCTGGCCAAGGTCGGCGAGGAATTCACCAAGAAGACGGGCATCAAGGTCGTCGTCGAGCACCCGGAAGATGCGCCGAACAAATTCCAGCAAGCGGCCGCCGCCGGCAAGGGCCCGGACATCTGGATCTGGCCGCATGACCGCATCGGCACCTGGATCGACGCCGGCTTGCTGCAACCATTGACGCCAAGCAAGGAAGCGCGCGCCGCCATCCTGCCGCTGGCCTGGAACGCCTTTACCGTGGGCGGCAAGACCTGGGGCTACCCGATCTCCATCGAAGCCGTCGCCCTCGTCTACAACAAGGACCTGGTGCCGACCCCGCCGAAAACCTTCGAAGAAATCGCCGCACTGGACAAGAAATTGTCCGCGCAAGGCAAGAAAGCCATCCTGTGGGATTACACGAATACCTATTTCACGTGGCCTTTGCTGGGCGCGGGCGGCGGCTTCCCGTTTGAAGTCAAGTCCGACGGCCGCTACGATGCAGCGAAAACGGGCGTGAACAATGCCGGTTCGCAAGCTGGCGTGAATGCGCTGATGACCCTGATCAACAGCGGCGCCATGCCGAAGGGCGCGGGCTATGCCGAGATGGAAGCCGGTTTCAACCAGGGCAAGATCGCCATGATGATCAACGGCCCATGGTCGTGGGACAATGCGCGCAAGTCGAAGATCAATTTCGGCGTGGCAACGATCCCTACCGTCGCCGGCAAGACGGCCACCCCATTCGTGGGCGTGCTGGGCGCGATGATTTCGAAAGCCAGCCCGAACAAGGACCTGGCCACGGAATTCCTGGAAAACCAGATGCTGCAGATCAATGGACTGAAAACCATCAACGCCGACGTCCCGCTGGGCACGCCAGCCAACAAGGTGCTGTTCGCGGAATTGAAAGCCAATCCGAACATCCAGGCAACGATGGAAAGCGCGCAAGCGGGCCGTCCGATGCCGAACAACCCGGAAATGGGCCGCTTCTGGTCGTCGATGCAATCGGCGCTGGAAAACATCACGCAAGGCCGCCAGACGACCAAGGATGGCCTGGATACGGCGGCGAAGCGGATTACGACGGCGAATTAAGCATATCGTACTGCCTGGCGCAGGCCGGATCACGGGCCTTCGGGCCTGATCCGACCTGCGCCATCTCGTATCATTCCATCTTCACAGGTATCCCATCGTGCGCAAGTTTATCGGCCCTACGGTATTGACCATCAGCATGGCGCTGGGTCTGTATCTGCTCTTCATGTTGTACATTTCCGGCCAGACCATGCTGGCCGCCGTTTTCCTCGGCTTGCTGACCCTGACGACGTTTGTCTTCACGTCGCCGCGCGCCTATGCCTACCGCTATCTGTTTCCCGGCATTACGGCGGTGATCGTCTTCGTGCTGCTGCCGATGGTGTACACGGTGTCGATCGGCTTTACCAATTTCAGTTCGCGCAACCTGCTCACCTATGAGCGCGCCACGCAATACCTGCTGGACGAGACGCAGCGCGTGGAAAGCGCCGGCTATGCCATGACCGTGCATGCCGACAACAAGGAATACCGCTTGCGCCTGGAAAGCCCGGACACGGGCGAAGTGCTGCTGACGCAGCCGCTGGCCCTCAAGCGCGCCGTGCCCCTGAACGTGGAAGTGACGCCGCTCGACCCCGTGCAGACGCCCGTGCTGGCCCCGCCGCTGCCCATCAAGGACATCATCGCCCTGCAAAAGGATCTGAAGTTGCTCACCTTGATCTTGCCGAACAGGATCGAGCTGCGCATGGTGGGCTTGCGCGAATTCGGCCCCGTCGCGCACGTCTACAAGCAGTTGCCGGACAAAACGCTCAAGAAAATCGCCACGGGCGAACTGGTCAAGCCGAACTTCAAGACGGGCTTTTATGAAATGCCGGACGGCACGAAGCTGGAACCGGGCTTCAAGGTCAACGTCGGTTTCGCCAATTTCGTGAAGATCTTCTCCGACGAAGCGTTCCGCGGCCCCTTCCTGCGCATTTTCGTGTGGACCATCGTTTTTGCCCTGATCAGCGTGGCCACCACGACGGGCCTGGGCATGGTGCTGGCCGTGCTCTTGAACTGGGATGCGCTGCGCTTCCGCGGCCTGTACCGTACCCTGCTGTTCCTGCCATACGCCGTACCGGGCTTCATTTCCATCCTGGTCTTCAAAGGTTTGTTTAACAATAACTTCGGCGAAATCAACCTCGTGCTCGACGCCTTGTTCGGTATCAAGCCCGCCTGGTTCTCCGACACCACCCTGGCCAAGGCCATGATTTTGATCGTCAACACCTGGCTCGGCTACCCCTACATGATGGTGGTGTGCATGGGCTTGATCAAGGCGATCCCGTCGGACCTGTACGAAGCGTCGGCCCTGGCCGGCGCGGGACCGCTGACGAATTTCTTCAAAATAACGTTACCCCTGATCATCAAACCACTGACGCCACTGATGGTGGCCAGCCTGGGTTTCAATTTCAACAATTTCGTGCTGATCAGCTTGCTGACGGGCGGACGTCCCGATTTCCTCGATACGACGTTACCGGCCGGCACGACGGACTTGCTCGTGTCCTACACCTACCGCATCGCGTTCGAGGATTCCGGCCAGAACTTTGGCCTGGCCGCCGCCATCTCGACGCTGATCTTCTTCCTCGTGGCCGCGATTTCGCTGGTCAACATGCGCCTGACGCGCATGAACAAAGCATAAAGGACCGACCATGGCTATCGTTGTCGACCGTTCCAACCGCTGGCGCATCCTGGCGGCCCACGTCGCCGTGATCGCGCTGATCGCGCTGGTGATGTTTCCCTTCCTGATGATCTTGTCGATCTCTTTGCGCCCTGGCAATTTCGCCTCGGGCAGTTTGATACCGCCCGAGATCAGCTTCGAACACTGGCGCCTGGCGCTGGGCATGTCTTACCAGGCGCCCAACGGCACCCTGGTCGAGCCGGACTTCCCCGTACTGCTGTGGCTATGGAATTCCATCAAGGTGGCCAGCATGAGCGCCACCGTCACCGTGCTGCTGTCGACCACCTGCGCGTACGCATTCGCGCGCATGCAGTTCCGCTTCAAGTCGCAAACCCTGTCCGCGCTGATGCTGCTGCAGATGTTCCCCGCCGTGCTGGCCCTGGTGGCCATCTACGCCATCTTCGATGTGCTGGGCAGCTACGTGCCGTGGCTGGGCATCGACCACCACGGCAGCCTGGTGCTGGCCTATACGGGCGGCATCGCCCTGCATATCTGGACCATCAAGGGCTACTATCAAACCATCCCCATCGAAATCGAGGAAGCGGCCAAGGTCGACGGCGCTACGCAGTGGCAAGCGTTTGTCTACGTGCTGCTGCCGATGACGGTGCCCATCCTGATGGTGGTGTTCCTGTTGTCGTTCATCGGCGCCATCATCGAATACCCGATCGCTTCCGTGCTGCTGCATGAACAGAACAACCTGACCCTGGCCGTCGGCTCGAAACTGTTCCTGTACGAACAAAAATACCTGTGGGGCGACTTCGCCGCGGCCGCCATTTTGTCCGGCTTGCCCATCACGGCCGTGTTCCTGCTGGCACAAAAATGGATGATCTCCGGCCTGACGGCTGGCGGCGTGAAAGGCTGACCATGCGACGCTCCCTGACTGCGCTGGCCGCCCTGTTACTCAGCGCTTCGGCGCAGGCAGGGAGCGTCAGCTTCGCTGACAACCCCATCGTCTACTTCGCCGTGACGGACCGTTTCGCCAACGGCAATCCCGGCAACGACCACAGTTATGGCCGCGCCGCCGACCCGCAAGGCGGCGACGTCGGCAGCTTTCACGGCGGCGACATCGCCGGCCTCACGCAGCAGCTCAAAGCTGGCTACTTCAAGGAACTGGGCGTCAACGCCCTGTGGATCACGGCGCCGTACGAGCAGATCCACGGCTGGGTGGTGGGCGGCAAGCAGCAATTCCAGCATTACGCCTACCACGGCTACTGGGCGCTCGACTACACGACCATGGACGCCAACATGGGCACGCGCGAGGAGTTGCGCGAGATGATCGATATTGCCCACGCGCAAGGCATCCGCGTGCTGTTCGACGTGGTGCTGAACCACCCGGGTTACGCGGACTTGCGCACCCTGTCCGAATATAAGGTGCCCGTGCTGTGGCCCAGCCATGAAAAAGCCACCCTGCGCGACTATCATAGCTACATTGACTACAACAACTTTGATTTCGCACAATGGTGGGGTCCGGACTGGGTGCGCGCCGGCCTGCCAGGCTATCCCGACGGCGGCAAGGACGATTTCACCATGCAGCTGGCCTATCTGCCCGACTTCCGCACGGAAAGCAGCAAGGCCGTGGGCTTGCCGCCCATCCTGCAGCGTAAAAGCGATACGCGCGCCGTGGCCCTGCCCGATGCGACTGTCCGCACTTACCTTGTCCACTGGCTGGCCGACTGGGTGCGCGAATTCGGCGTCGACGGTTTCAGGGCCGACACCGTCAAGCACGTGGAGCCGGCCAGCTGGCTGGCCCTGCGCGCGGCAGCCACCGATGCCCTCAAGGATTGGAAAACCCGCCACCCGCAGCAAAAGATCGACGACGCACCGTTCTGGATGACGGGCGAAGCGTGGGGCCATGGCCCCGAGCGCAGCAGCTGGCATGACGCGGGCTTCGACTCGATGATCAATTTCGATTTCCAGAATCGCGCGGGCGGCGACTGGAAAAGCATCGATGGCGTGTACCGCCAGTACGCGACGTTGCTGGGCAAGCGCATCGGCAATGCACCCCGCTACGACATCCTGTCGTACATCTCCTCGCACGACACCAGCCTGTTCCCGCGCGGGCAATTGCGGCATGGCTTGTCCGCCCTGCTGCTGGCGCCCGGTGGCGTGCAGCTGTTCTATGGCGATGAAAGCGCGCGCCAGCCTGGCGCGGCGCCCGTCGGCGACGAACAGCAGGCCACCCGCTCCGACATGAACTGGAGCTCGATGGATGCGGTCACCCTCGCGCATGCGCGCAAGTTGGGCCAGTTCCGCCTGCGCCACCCTGCCCTGGCGCGCGGCGAACACCGATTCATCGACGACAAGCCGTACGCGTTTGCCCGCGTGATGGATGGCGACGCCATCATCGCCGTGCCCGAAGCGCAAGGCGCACTCGAACTGAAGGTACACGGCGTCTTCGCCGATGGCACCCCGCTGCGCGACGCCTACACCAATCACACTTACACCGTCAAAGACGGCGCCGTCGCCGTGAATGCGGCCGGCACCGTCCTGTTAGAAAAGGCAGCACCATGAGTAGCTATGACATCTTAGTAGTCGGCGGCGCCGGCATCGACACCATCGTGCGCGTCCCCGACCTGCAATTGCCCGTCACCGATTCGCTGCACGTGCCGCCCATCCGCGACTACGTGGCGCACACGGGCAATGGCGTGGCGCTCGGTTGCCACGCGCTGGGACTGCGCTGCAAGTTCATCGACTTCATCGGCGACGATGCGCAAGGCGCGGCCATCCTGCAGCGCTATAAGGATGCCAGACTCGATTTCTCGCACATCGTCGAACCGTCGGGCACGCGGCGCAGCGTCAACCTGGTCGACCCGCAAGGGCGCAGGATGTCGCTGTACGACGGCCGCCACCCGGAAGAAGTGCGCATGCCCGCCGCCTTCTATCTGCCCTACCTGGGCCCGGCGCGCCACGCGCACTTTTCCATCATGGGCTGGGTGGCCGCGCTGTTTGACGATGCGCAAACGTGCGGCACCACCGTGTCGACCGATTTGCACGACTGGGATGGCGTCAATCCGCACCACAAGGTCTTTGCGCTGCGCGCCGACCTGGTCTTCCTCAGCACGGCGGCGCTGGGCGAGCGCACGGAGTCCGTCATGCGCGCGATTGTCGCGGAAGGCCGCGCGCAGGCCGTGATCGCCATGGCGGGCGCGCACGGCGCCTACCTGCTGGAACGGGGCAGCGAGACCGTGCGCCACACTCCGGCGGCTGGCTTGAAGCTGCCCGTGGTGGACACGAATGGCGCAGGCGACTCGTTCGTGGCCGCCTTCCTGCACGCCTGGCTGGGCGGCGCGGGCCTGGACGACGCCATGCGCCGCGGCGCCATCGGCGGCGCGTTTGCCTGCGCCCAGCATGGCACGCATGAACGGTTTATCGGCAAGGCAGAGCTGAATGACTTATATCAAGACAGCACTAGCTTATGACTTAAAATTCTATCAAGCGTGATAACTTGGTAACGGGCGCATGGCACAATGGCTGCGGATTTCACCATTGCAGACCATTCGAACCGGAGATCACATGAGAATTGAAACCCTGGCCGTGCACGCCGGCTACACCCCCGACCCGACCACCAAGGCTGCCGCCGTCCCCATCTACCAGACGGTGGCCTACGCCTTCGACAATGCCCAGCATGGTGCCGACCTGTTCGACCTGAAGGTCGCCGGGAATATCTACACGCGCATCATGAACCCCACGCAGGACGTGCTGGAAAAGCGGGTCGCGGCGCTGGAAGGCGGCGTGGCCGCGCTGGCCGTGGCGTCGGGCATGGCGGCCATCACCTACGCGATCCAGACCATCGCGGAAGCGGGCGACAATTTCATCTCCGCCAGCCAGCTGTATGGCGGCACCTACAACCTGTTTGCCCACACCCTGCCGCAAATCGGCATCGAAGTGCGCTTCGCCGACGCGCGCCAGCCCGAGACCTTCGCCGCGCTGATCGATGCGCGCACCAAGGCCATCTTCTGCGAATCGATCGGCAACCCGCTGGGCAATGTGACGGACGTGGCCAAGCTGGCCGAAATCGCGCACGCTCACGGCATCCCGCTGATCGTCGATAACACGGTACCCAGCCCCTACCTGTTCCGCCCCATCGAGCATGGCGCCGACATCGTCGTGCACTCGCTGACCAAATACCTGGGCGGCCACGGCACCACCGTGGGCGGCGCCATCGTCGACAGCGGCAAATTTCCATGGGCCGAACACAAGGAGCGCTTCAAGCGCCTGAACGAACCGGACGTGTCGTATCACGGCGTCGTCTACACGGAAGCGTTCGGCCCCGCCGCCTTCATCGGCCGCGCGCGCGTCGTCCCGCTGCGCAACATGGGCGCGGCCATCTCGCCCTTGAGCGCCTTCCAGCTGATCCAGGGCATCGAGACCCTGGCCCTGCGCATGGACCGCATCTGCGACAACACGCTGGCCCTGGCCAAACACTTGAAAAACCATCCGAAAGTCGCGTGGGTCAATTACGCGGGCCTGGAAGACCACCCGGACCACGCGCTGGTGAAAAAATACATGCACGGCCGCGCCTCGGGCATCCTGTCCTTCGGCCTGAAGCTGGCCGCAGGCGAAGACCCGCGCGCGGCCGGCGCCCGCGTGCTCGACGCCCTGCAACTGTTCACGCGCCTGGTCAACATCGGCGACGCCAAGTCGCTGGCCACCCACCCGGCCTCCACCACGCATCGCCAGCTCAATCCCGAAGAACTGGCCAAGGCGGGCGTGTCCGAAGACATGCTGCGCCTGTCCGTGGGCATCGAGCATATCGACGACTTGCGCGAAGACCTGGAGCAGGCATTGAACGCGGCGTAAGCCTCTTTTCCACGCCGCCCGGAGGGGACTTCATGCCATAATCGGCGGCATGTCTTCCCCTCCTACTCCCCCTGAGCAACCGACATCCGGCCATTTCCGCGCCGAATACGCGCGGCGCATGAATGCCGTGCTTGACCATATCGACCGCCACCTCGACACGCCGCTGGAGCTGGCGCAGCTGGCCGACGTCGCGCATTTTTCACGCTTCCACTTTCACCGCGTGTTCGCCGCCTGGATGGGCGAGACGCTGGGCGACTATGCGCGCCGCCGGCGCCTGGAAACGGCCGCCCTGCGGCTGGCCTGCCGCCCCGGCGAAGCGATACTGGACATCGCGCTGGCGACGGGCTTCGGCTCCGGCGAAGCGTTCGCGCGCGCCTTCAAGCTGAAATTCGGCTGCACGCCGACGGCCTGGCGCGCCGGCGTCGCCGCAAAAAACGCTGCCATGCTCGCAGCCATGCGCCTGCGCCGGCAAGATAGCAATCCGGATCAGGCCATGCGCAATCCCGGTCAGGAAAACGGGCCGAATTTCCAGCACCATGGGCACTCCAATCCACTTCATAGAGAGAGTCCCATGCAAGTCACCATCCTCGACCTGCCGCCCGCCACCGTGGCGTGCCAACGCCATATCGGCCCTTACGGCCCCGCCATCGGCGCCTTCTGGCGCGACACTGTCGCGCCATGGATGCAATCGCACGGCCTGGACGACGCGACGTGCTACGGCATCGGCCATGACGATCCCAGCATCACGCCGCCAGACAAATGCCGCTACGACGCCTGCGTCGCCGTGCCCGATGCATTCCAGTCGGGCGGCCGGGCCAGCATCACCACCCTGCCGGGCGGGCGCTATGCGGTGGCGCAATTCAAGGGGCCGTCCAGCGCCATTGCCGAAACGTGGACGCGCATGACGCGCGAATGGCTGCCGGCCAGCGGCCTGCAGTGGGATGAGCGCCCGTGCTTCGAGCGCTTTTCCGCGGCCACGGCGCTGGACCCGGCCACCGGCGAATTCTCTTGCGACATCTGCATCCCCGTACGGCCGCTGTAGCTTCCTCTTTCGCGTGTATCAGCCCGCGATACCATAGCGCGATGCCGGCTTGCCGCGCATCGCGCCTGCGAACAGGGCCAGGCGGGCAGAGTCAAACTGCTCCCACAAGGCCTGGTCTTCGACGGAAGGCAAGGTCACCAGTTCGCCCTGGTCCAGGCCAGCCAGGGCAGCGTCGACACAGTCTTCGGCGCGCATGATGGTGGCCTGGTCCAGCTGCGCCAGCGGCACGCCGCTCAATTCCCAGATTTCCGTCGCCGTCGATGCGGGCAGCACCAGCTGCACCACGATGCCCGTGCCGGCCAGCTCCTGCTGCAAGCCGCGCGTGAAATTCATCACATAGCCCTTGGTGGCGCTGTAGATCGTGCTGACGGGCAAGATGTGGAAGGACAGCACGGAGCCGATATTGATGATGGTGCCGCTGTTGCGCTGCTTGAACTGCGGCAGCACGGCGTAGCTCAGCTCCGCCACGGCCGTCACGTTGACCTTGTCCATGGTGGCGATGCCCGCTTTCGGCGTATCGACGACGGGCGCCAGGGTCGACGCGCCCGCATTATTGACCAGCATGGTGATGGCCGGATTGCTGGCCAGTTCATCGGCCACGCGCTGCAGGTCGGCCGGTGCGGACAAGTCCGCCGCCATGGCGCGCACGGACACGCCATACTTTTCCGCCAGCGACCTGGCCAGCACATCCAGGCGTTCAACCCGGCGCGCCACCAGGATCAGATCGAAGCCGCGGCTGGCCAGGCGATCCGCATACACGGCGCCCAGGCCCGACGACGCGCCGGTGACGAGGGCCGTGCCCGGTGTATTGACTGTACTCATGATGATTCCTTTGCAATTGGTAAATTCGAATGAATGGCTTTCAGCAGGACGGATCAAACATGACAGCCATCATGTTTTAATGCGACGCCAAACATGATGATCATCATGCTTAGTGTCGCAAGCATGACGTACGTAATGTATGATGTCAACAGAAATTATTTGATGATCGGGAGAACACCATGCGATACCCAGCGGCCGAGACGGCAGAAAAACACCAGCGCATCCTGCAGGAAGCGGCGCGGCTGTTCCGTGAACAGGGCTTTGACGGCGTCAGCGTGGGACAGATCATGAAGGCGACAGGACTCACGCATGGCCCCTTCTACAACCACTTTGCCTCGAAGGAAGCGCTGATGGCGGAAAGCACGCTGCACGGCTCGGAGCACTCGCGCGCGGCGCTCGATGCGGCAACCATCAGTCCGGAAGCCATGCGCCAGTATGTGCGCGATTATGTGAGTGCGGCCCACCGCGATGCGCCGGGCAACGGGTGCTTGCTGGCGGCGCTGGCCGGCGACGCGCGCAAGCAGCCGGCAGTGCTGCCCGCCTTCACCTTCCACCTGAAATCCATCATCGGCAAGCTGACCACGCATTTTCCGTGGCAGAAAAAACGCAACCCCCGGCAGGAAGCCATCGTCATGCTGTCGGCCATGGTGGGCGCCGTGGCGCTGGCGCGCGCCGTCGACGATGCCGCGTTTTCGGACGAGATACTGGCGGCGGTCAGCACGGCATGCGCGCCGCCAGCACTTGCGCCACCTGCCTGACCCTGTCGTCCACCGAACCTGCTACATCGACAAAGGCGATCCCCCGCCGCGCCAGTTCGGCCTGATACCACGCATGCTGGCGCGCGCGGAAATCCTCGTCGCGGCGCGTGCCGTCCTGGATGAAGGGAAAATCAGGGGCGCACAGCAGCACCAGGTCGTAGCCGTGCTCGGCCAGCAACGCCAGTTCCTGCTCGGCCTTGCCGAACATCTCGACGCAGTAGAAATACGTCGTCATGGGCGAGGTATCGCAAAACAGCCAGCGCCGCGCAGCCAGGCGCGCCTGCGCTTCGCGGTGCAGCTGTTCCCGGCCGATTTTCAGCAAATCGTCATAGTTCAATATGCCATCCTGGCTTTCCCACAATTCGCGGCCATATTCGGCCACCCAGGCCGTCTCGAAATGCGCCGCCAGCGCCTGCGCCAAGGTGGTCTTGCCGCTCGATTCGCCGCCGAGCACGCACACGCGCGTGATAAAATCGGCGCGCACAATCGGTGACAGGAAGGCGCTGTGCGCATGCGGGTCTTGCCGCACCCTGGTGCCGGACACGGGCACCAGGGTCCTCGCCTGGTCCACGCTCACGTGCGCCACCGGCCGGCCGGCATAATGCCGTTCCAGCACCTGGGCAAAGCCGGGGCCATAGTCTTCGCTGGTGAACACGGCATCGACGGGCAGCGCCAGCACCGTCCAGCACAGCCAGCCCATGAAGTGGCGATGCAGCTCGCCATCGTCGTCGTTGTGCGGCAGATGGCGGGCAGGCACGCCGCGCGCGGTGCACAGGGCCGCCAGGCGCGCATCGTCCAGCACCACGATGTGCGCTTGCGGGAATTGCGCCCGCAGCCACCGTTCCCGGCGCGCCGGCTCATAGCCGGGAAATTCGGGCCTGGTGTAGCTGACCACCAGCAGTTCTTCGCAGGCGTCTTGCGCACGCTTGATCAACAGTTCGTGGCCCTGGTGCAGTGGGCAAAATTTGCCGACCACGAGGCCGCGTTTATAAAGGTTCATGCCACTGCTTCCTGCAAATCCGAGGTGTATTGAATGATCTTGTCTTCCGCCAGCAGGGTCTCGACCGTGATAACGCCGAAAAAAGGCGCGAGCAAGGCGCGCGCCCGGTCAGCCTGCGGCATGGCGCTCGGCGCCAGGCGCAGCGCGATGGCGCCGTCGCCATGCTGGTGCACGCCGAACAAGGCGATGGCCAGCGGTTTCAAAGCGTGCGTGATGTCGATATTATTGATCCACTCGCCCGTCATCGTCCTGTAGCGCAGGGGGCTGCGGCCGGCCAGCCCCACCAGCACGGGGCCATGCGGGCCATGCGCCAGCGAGGCGTAATCGCCCGTGCGGTAGCGCACGAGCGGCAGGCAGAAATTGAAGCCGCCCGTCACCGTGATTTCGCCGCGCGCGCCATCCGGCACGGGCTGGCCCGCACTATCGAGGATTTCCACGTACAGCCGGTGCTGCAGCAGCACGTGGCCGCCCGCCCGTTCGTCGTAGACGGCAACCGGCCCCACTTCATTGAGCGAATAGATGTCCAGCACGGGACAGCCGAAACGCGCTTCCAGGCGCGCGCGCATGCCGGGCAACAGCATCATCGAGACAGACATCAGCGCGGCCGGCTTGTGCGCCATGGGCAAGGTCAGGAGTTCGGCAAACGAGATGGGGTCGCCCGCGATCAGCTCGGGCGCCATGGCGTCCAGGTAGCGCGCGCGGTCGTCCGGGTGGTGCCAATCGTCCGGGTGCAGGTTGATCTTCGCCAGGCCGGACTCGTTCATCGTCGGCGTGACGGAGACATAGGTGAAGCAGCGGCGCTGGTGCCCCAGCAGCATCACGCCCACCTGCCCTGCGCCATGGCGCAGGGTCACGCCGAAGCGGCGCAGCGCGCGCTTGTGGTAGGCCAGATAGCGCCCCGCCACCAGCGGGTGCGAAGCGATCAGCAGCGGGTGGCCCGTGGTGCCCGTCGTCTGGAAGTTGATCATGCGCGCCAGGTCCGCATCGTCGGGCACGAAGGCGGCAATGTCATGCGCCAGCTCGGCGCGGCTGATGGGTGCCACGTCCGCCAGGCGCGCGGGCGGCGAGCCGCAGGCGCGGTAATGCGGTACCGTGGCGTAGGCCGTCCTGAGGAAATCCGCCAGCCAGGGCGGCGGCGCGTCTTTGCTCCAGCTGATCTCCGCCTGCATGACTTCCTGCTCGTAGGCGCGCAGCGCTTCGACCTCCCCGGCCAGCAGCTTGTTGCCGCTGCGGTTGCGGTAGCGGGGCGCCGCCGGGTGGCTGCGCAGTTTTTCCAGCATGCGCGCGCCCTCCTGCGTCAGGGTGGGACAGTAGTCGCGATCCGATTCCCAGGCGCCGCCAGGCAGATTGACATCAGCTTTGCCAGCGAGCGTCATTCGCGCGACCACTTGTCGGCCGATTCCTCGGCCGCCTTCTTCGCCAGCGCCTCGCGGATCTCCCGCGCGCGCTGTTCGGCCAGGCGGCTCGCTTCAAGCAGGCGGCGCCGCTCCGTGCCGCTGATGGCGGACAATCTGTCCGTGGCCTGCGCCACGCTTTCGTCGAGGGGCCGAAAATCCAGGCGCGCCAGCACGATGCGCGCAAGTTCCTCGCGCCGCTCGGGGTCTTGCGTGAACTGGTGGGCCGGCGTGGCGGCGGCCAGTTCGCGCGCCGCCTCGCCCAGTACCTGCAGCAAGGCTGGCTGCGGCAACTTCTGCGCGGTGAACCACTCGTCGGCCAGCAGCCAGCACAGGATCATGGCCAGCGCCAGCCGGTTGCGGTCCGCCTTCACTTGCGCGCCGATGAACCCCTGCAGGGACGCGGCCGGCGCGCGCGCGCCATGCAGCAGCAAAACGTCGTTGACCAGCGCCGCCACCGCCACTGCCTGCGCATTGGCGACGCCGGCGATGCGGGGCTCGGCGAGGAATTCGACGGGCGTGTCGGCCAGGCGGTGGGTTAATCTTTCGAGGTGGGGTCCGGGAATCTGCATGTCATGATTGTATATAGTGGCGCTGGCTGAACGCCCGCGCAAAGTCCAGCAAGTCCTCGTAGCGCTCAACGGCGTGAATATCCCAGCCCTGCTCGCGGCGCGCGCGTTTCAAGTCGTCATAGGTCTGCTGCAGCCACTGGTGGCTGGCCGCGCCATCCCAGTCGCGCGCCAGGTTCAGGGCCATGGTGCCGCCCGCACCGCCCTGGGCCAGTGCTTTCGCCGAAATATCCCAGCCGCTGTTGCCCAGTTCATCCTGGTCGAACATGGTGGTGATGCCATCGTCGGAAATCATCAAGATGTGCGCGGGCCGTTCGCGCTTGGCCGCATAGGTCTGACGCAGGCGGTGAATGGGGAAACAGGTGCCGCCGCCAAAAAATTCCGTCAGCACGCCGAGGATCATGTCTTCATCGCGCACGAAACCTGGCGTTAGCATCACTTCGTTCTTGCCGCTCCACAGGGTCACCTGCACTTTCGCGCCCGCGCGCAGGGCGGACAAGGCGATGACGGCGCCGGCCAGGGTCAGGAACGAGGTATGCGCCTGCGGGTTCGGCATGGAGCCGGAACTGTCCACGTACATGTCCAGGTCGACGGGCACGGCGTCGGTGGCGCGCGCCGGTTCGCGGCCATACACGCGGCGCACGGTGGTCACGCCCGGCACGGGGCGCGGCGACTGCATCACGGACTGCAGCCAGTCGATGTCTTCCAGCGGGTCGCCAATTTCCCATGGCTCCAGCCCTTCCATCTGCGGCTCCTGCGATTCGGGCGCCGGGCGGCTGGGAAACGCCACCAGGTGCGGCAAAGCCCGCTCGCGGTAGTAGCGGATGGCGATTTCATGGTCGCTCAAGTCCACGCCCGACGCCTTCAGAATGTCGCCCAGCTCGAACGGTTCGCGCAGCTGGCCGCCGCCCGACCTGACTGGCGCCTCGGCCGCAGGTTCGGCGGCAGGTTCCTCGCCATCGAGGCCCGAGATGCGCTTGTCGTGCACGGGATGGATGGCGCCGTCCTCTTCGTCATCCTCGATCTGCTGCGCGCCATACGTCTGGCAGCCGCGTGCCGCGTCGCGCGTGTCCTGCAGATAGCGGCTGGGGTCAATGTCACCCAGGGCATCCGTATCTTCCACCAGGTAGGGCAGCAGCAAGGTGGCGAAGCGGCCCGCCGCCAGCATCCAGTCGTTCGCGTAAACACGGATCAGGCGCGCGCCAAGCCAGGCATCCGTGTCCAGGCGTTCGTCTGCACTACCGCCTCCGAGTTCGCCCTTTTGCAACTGCCACAGATTTTCATAGATGCGCATGTACAGGGTCCACACGCCGCCGCTGCCTTTGGCATTCGCCTCCGCAGAGCGCCCATGCTGCAGTTTGCGGTAGATATCGGCCATGCGCAAATTCGCCTGGCGCTGCAAACGGTCGTTGATGAACAGGTCCGTGTACAGGTTGGCCACCATGGGCGCATGCTGCTCCAGGGTCGGCAAGGCGCGGCGCATGCGCGCCAGCAGGCGGAACTGGTCGCTGGCGCTGCCCGGCGCGAGAATGTGGTGGCCGATTTCATGGGCAAGCACTTCCAGCGCATAGTCGTCCAGGCCCAGCTCCGTCACCAGCGGCAAGTCCACCACCACGCTCTGGTCCAGCAAGCGGATCATGGCGAAGCTGCCGGACAAGCCCTGCCTGCTGGCCTCGACGCGGCTGGCGCACAGGTTCGGGTCGCGCAGGCGCGTAAATTTGCTCCACGCGGCCAGGGCCTCGGGCCAGGCGGCGCGCCAGCGGTCGATCAAGTCGGCATCGTTCTTCATGCGAGCGGCAGCAAACGGATCGCGTGCGTCCACGGCGACGTGATGGCCAGCGTGTGCGCATTCGCGGCAAGCGCGATGTCACCTGCCGGCAGGTCGAGCGCGATGCTGCGCGCGCCGACGTGAACGGTGGCCCCATCGAGGCGCACGGACGCCGGCACGGCGGTTTGCGCCAACTCAAACTCCTGCGCCGTGGCGCTGTGCAGCACGGCGCCATAGGCATCGGCCACCAGCAAATAATGGCGCTCCGCGCTGCGCACAGCGAAGCCAAAGCCGTCCGGCGTGGCGCGCACTTGCGGCGGCGTGGCGAAATCGCCACCCAGGCCACTGAAGCTGCCGAACTCCCTGCCTTCGGCATTGCCGCGCCACGGATTGGCCATGAGCTGCGCATGCACCTGCGGCCAGTGCGCGCCCGGTTCGCCAAAGGCGGCCAACGCCAGCGCATGCGGCAAGGTGTCGGCGGCGGCCAGCGCGCCCTGGCGGAAATGCGCGACGCCGGCGCGCCAGGCCAGCACCTGGCCCACGGCGCGCAGCTGTGCGACGCTGCCGACTTGCGGCGCGACGGCAGCCATCCCGGCCTGCCATTGCGCGGGCCGCGCGCCCGCCACGGAGGAAATGTGGATGGCGGCGTTGCTCAGCATGCCCAGCACGTCGACGGGGGCCATCGCCAGCAGCGGCGCAAACGATGGCGCCAGTTCGCGCCAGACGGTATTGAGGAAGGGATTTTTCGCGGCCGGACCGGCCAGGCCATGGCCCACCAGCTCCAGGGCCATGTCGTAGGCGGCCAGGGTCGCGCCGCCCGCCCGCTCGGGTGCTGCGGCGGCCACGGCCACCACCAGCGGATCGACGCCATCGTGCAAGAAGGCGCCAAAGGCGGCCATGTCGAGCGCGGGAAAGCGCCGGCGCGCTTCCGCCGCGCGGCCGTTGAACTGGGCGCGGCCACTGGCAAGGATAGTTGCGAAGGCAGGAGAAATCATTGTTCCTCCTCAATCACTATGCGAAAAATGCAGCAGATAGCGTTCGCTCCCCGATTCGAACGCGATCTCGTCCCAGTGGATCGCGTACCAGACACCAGGCGGCGGCGTCATCGTCACGATATGCACAGTGAATCCGGCCAGCGACATGTCCAGCGCTTCGAGGAAGGCGTTGACGAGGCAGGCGCGGAAACGGTCCGGCGGCGCCATCCGCATGTGGTCCGACGAAAAGAACCAGCGCTGGCACACCTGCTCCAGGTGCGCGCGCCCGCACGGCGCCATTGTGATCTGCCACAACGGCGCCGGCAGCGCGCGCGCCGGGGCGCTCACATTCAGGGCGTAGTCCTCCACCCGCAAGCCCAGCGCCGTGAGCAGATCCGGCGCGTCGGGCAGGCGCTGCAGCTCGTAGCTTGCGCACAGGTCGCTGGCCTCGCTGTTCAACATGGCCAGCGCGTCGAGAAAACCGCGGCAATGGTCGATATTCAGTGCGTCATTCATTGCGAACGCAGCCAGCTGCGGTAATTCGTATAGCGCTGGTGCAGATATTTGAGCTTCAGCAGGTCATCATACAGGGGGCCGTACAGTTTTCTCCCTTTTGTACGCTCGCCGATCAGCTTTTCGATGCGGTTCAACCGCGCCAGGGTCTCGCGCTCGCTCACGCCATCGAGGCCCAGGTCAAATTCGGCCGACAGCACGCCGACAGGGTCGTCGCGGTCCAGGTCCAAGCGGTTGAATTCATCGTTCGACAAATCGAACAGGCGGCGCAGCCAGCCCAGCCTGTCGCTGCGGTAGGCGGCGTTTTCCGGCAGCGCGAAAAATGGCGCATCCGGGTCCGGCTGCAGCTTGTTATGCAGGACGAATGGCAGCACCTGGCGCAAGTCTTCCAGCTCCACCTCGCCATTGCCGCGGAAATACGCCATGGCCTTGGCATAGATCAACAGCGCCATCAGGGTACGCACGGAAATGCCATTCAAGGTCTGGCAACCGAGATCCTTCAAACGGTCGCGCCCATTGTCGGCCGCCTGCGCGGCGCCCCGGTCGGCGCCGGCCAGGCGGGCCGTATCCTTGGTCATGTATTCGAACTGGCCGCCCGCCGTCTCGAACAGCTCGAACTGGCTGGCGAAGAATTCCAGGCGGCGCCGCACGGCTTCGGGCACGCCCACCTGGCGGATGGATTCGCCAATTTGATCGACCTCCGCTTCCGTGAAGATGATATCGGGCGGCACCAGTTCTTCTGGCCGCACGTTTTCTTCCACACGCAGCAGCAGCTCATTCAGGAAGCGCGGATTGAAGGCCAGCGCCTGCACCGTCACGTCCACCCGGTCGCGCAGCGCTTCGATCACCTGGTAGGTACCGCCGCCCTGGTCATCGTTGGCCGTCAGATACCAGGCCGCTTCCGGACATTCGTAAATATGGTTCAGCACTTCCGCGTAATTGTCGCCCATGACGGTGAGCAGCGCGCTTTGCGTGCGCGTGGGAATGCGGTTGTATTCATCGACGATCTTCACGCGCATGCCCAGCCAGGCGCGCCAGGCGATGCGGATGTCGTCCATGCTTTGCGCGTTCACCAGGTCCGCCGGCAGCGGATTGCCCAGCAAGTCGGCCACCGTCATCTGCGGGTGGCCATGCTGCATGGCGCGCTTGACTTCCTTGACGGTGGAACCGGCCAGCACGCCCATCAACAGGGCGCTGGCCGTCTTGCCACGCCCCGGCCCGCCGACGAACAGGCATTTGCGGCGCGTGGCGAACGTCAGCAGGGGCAGCAAAATGAAGCTGGAATAGCTTTGCGCCGACGGCAAATTCAGGGTGCGGCGGCTGTCGCCCACGGCATACGTCTGCGACGGGCCGTCGTTGTACTCGATGTCGTAATGGGGACTGATGATGGCGTGGTTGACGATCCAAAAGTATGCCTGGCGCAGCTTTTCATCGAAAGGCCGGGCTTGCGCCTCGCCTTCCGCTCCCAGTGCGATGGGGCCCTGGTACAGGTCCGCCACGTCGAACTGCCGCGCGGCAGGCGCCGCCTTGGGTTTGGTGGGGGCCTGGGACAGGCGCTGGAACAGATTAAAAGACGGCATGGCAATATTCTTCCATTAAGGAAATGAAATTATTGCACAAGCCACCTGCAAGCACCGGTTCGGATGAAAAGCAGCTCAGCACGCCATCGGTGTGGCCAAAAACACCGGCTGCCGCTCGGCCAGCGCCGTCAGCGCGGCCACGGCCAGATAATCGCTGGCCGCCATCACGTCGGGCACCATCTGCTGAGCAAAACGCATGATGGATCCCGTCGCTAGCGATGCGGCCAGAGCAGGTCAACCTTCTCGTCGTCGCTCAGCCACCAGCGCTTTCCGTCCTTATCCTTGTGCACACCGAATATTTTCTGGTAGTTGTAGGTCTTGCAGTGCAGCTTCAGCCAGGCGTGGTAGTAGTCATCAAGAAAAGCGCTGAATATCTGCTGGAAGCGTGGTTCGCTGGCGTCTTTTTCGGGCAACTCGAAGGTGCCTAACCTGGCAACGATGTGCGCGATGTCCATCCTGCTGACGCCGTCGAGTTTCACGGGATCGGGCAAGGCGATCCTGAACGCCAGCACTTCCGCCCCCTCCTCTTCCCACCACTCGCGCAAATTGAAGCGGGAAATATCTTTTCCGCTTAGTGCCTGCAATTGATCCGCGAGTCTGTCGTATTCGGCGTTGTCGTCGTCGCCATGTGTGTCACAGAACTGCGTATAAGCCAGTATCGATGCCAAAATCGTGGCATACCTTTCTTCCGCCACAGCCAGTGGGGGCTCCAGCGCTTGCTCTGATTTCATGCTCATCCTTGTTTGATGACGGGTGCCGGCGCCTCGGCGCGCCAGCGCCACCAGCCCAGCGCCACGCAGGCCAGCAGCAAGGCCAGCAGCCCGGCCACTTCATGGCGGATTTCATACAGCGAGGCGCCCATTTGATTAAGCGCAACAAAGCCCTGAATACCGGCCGTGGACGGCAGCAGCCAGCGCAGCCATTGCAGCACGACGGGCATGGACGACACGGGCCAGGTCAGGCCCGCGAGGAACAGCACCGGCATCGAGGTGGCGATCATCAGCTGCGTGCCCCGCTCGCGCGTGCGGAACAGCATGCCCAGCAGCATGCCGAAGGCCGCCTCACACAGCGAGAACAGCACCAGCAGCAAGAGCATGCCGCCAAAGTTGCCGCCACGGGGGTAATCCTGGAACCAGAAGACAAAGCCGAAGAAATAGCAGCAGTTCAAAAACGCCACGCAGGCAAACGCCAGCAGCATGCCCATATACCCACCCGCCGTGCGCCTGCCCGCCACGGGGAAGGCCTTGCGCTGGTACCAGGTGCCGAACAGCATGGTCATGCCGATCAGCAAAGTCTGCTGCACAATGAGAGTAGCCACTCCCGGCACGACATAGGCGCCATAGCCTTCCTTGACGTTAAACAGGGGCACGGCGTCGAAGGCAATGGGCGAGCGCTGCTGGCTGGCCTGGATGGTGGACGGCGTGCCCGCGCCCAAACGCTTGAGCTCAATACCGGCCGACACCGTGCCCACCACTTCGGCCAGCCCGTTCAGGGCCACCTTGTTCAGCATCAAATACAAGCCATTGCCCGCCACTTGCGCGTGGGCGGTGCGGCCGGCCAGCACGTCCGTCTGCAAACCATCGGGAATGATCAATACGCCCATGATCTGGTCGCGCCATAATAAATCCTGTGCGACGGGCAGGTCCGGCGTGACGGCGACCACGTCCAGCGACGGGTGGGCCATGGCGAAGCGCGTCAGCTGGCGCGACATGGCGCTACGGTCCTGGTCGACGACGGCCACGGGCACGCGCTGGACGATTTCCGTCGAATACGGCAGCGGATAGAAGAATGAATAGATGATACCGCCGATAAACAGCAAGGTCAGCGCGCCCTTGTCCGTCAGCATGGCGCGCCAGGTGGCGACAAAGGCCGGCCAGATCATGTGCGCCCCCAGGCGGCAGGCGCATTCGCGCGGCGCGCCAGCAGGAACACGCCCACGGCGCCGCAGCCGATGGCAATACCGGCCAGTATCAGCATTTCCTGCACGCCATAGCGCCATGGCGCGCCGGCCAGCCAGTATTTCGTTTGCAGCTGCAGATAATGCGTAAGCGGCAAGGCTTCCGCCCAGGCGCGCGCTGGCGCCGGCATGGCCATCAAGGGAAAAGCCTGGCCCGCAAACGCGAACGCGGGCGCCGTGATGAAGGCCGCGCCCGACAGCGCCAGGCGCAGGGACAGGGTGGCGGCGATCAGCAAGGTGGCCAGGCCGCAATACGCGAGCACCAGCAACAGCATGCTCAGCAGTAATGCCGGCAAGCTGCCCGCCACGGCCCAATCCCGCGCCAGGCTGAAGAACAGCAAGTACAGCAGCGCCAGCGCGCAATAGGCGACGAGGGGAAACAGCAGCTTGGCGCCCACGGCGCGCAGCCAGCTGCCATGGGCCGAGGCCAGCCATTGCGGCACCGTGCCGTCGCGCAACTCGCGTCCAATACTGGTGACGACGGCGACGACGATGAAAATCTGCAGCATGGCCGGGATCAGGGCCAACGTTAAAAATGCTTCATAGCTGATGTTTTCGTTATACAAACTGTTCAGGGTCGTGCGTATCGGTTCGAACTGGGCCGCCGCCTGCACGCCCGACATACCCTTTTTCACCCGCGCCGTCATCTCGATGCCGGCCGACAAGGTCGTGCTGACCGTGCGCACGTCGCGCAGCAAGGCGCCCGCGTGCGAGGAAAACTGCGCGTTGTACAGCCATTGCACGGTGGCTTGCCGGCCGCCCAGCAGTTTCTGCTCGAAATCGTTCGGGATCAGCAGATAGCCGAACGCCGTGCGCTCGCGCAAGCGATGCAGGGCTTCGTCGCTGGACGCCACTTTCGCCGCCACCTGGATGCCGGGCGAAGCGTCGAGCCAGCGCGTGAGCTGGCGCGACAGGGTGGAATTGTCGTTATCGATGACGACGATGGGCAAGTCGCGCGCGATGCCGGCGGAAAACACCAGCCACAGCATGCCGCACAGCACGACAGGAATCCAGCTGAGCATGCCGAAGTCCCAGAAGTCGCCGCGCAGCCGCCGCCACTCGCGTGCCAGCGCCGCCGGCTGCTCTTTGTCAATCTCGCTCATCGGCTATCAGAGCGGCGGGAACACGACCGACATGCCCGGACGCAAGCCTTCGACCTTGATGGCGGGACGCAAACGGATTTCAAACGTGCGCAAATCCGTGCCGCCCGGACGGGCCGCGCGCCACGTGGCGAAGTCCGGCAGCACGGCGACCGAGCTGACCTTGAAGCTCAGTTGCTGTTTCAAGGCCGGCACGTTCGCCGTGTGCGTGCTGCCCATGGAAAACGCCGCCATTTCATCTTCGCGCACTTGCAGCACGGCCCAGGCGTCATCGAGGTTCACCAGGGTAATCACGGGGAAACCTTGCGGCGCCAGTTCGCCAGGCTGGATCTGGATCTTGCTGACCTGACCGGCCACCGGCGCGGCGATCTTCGTCTCGGCCAGCGCGATCTGCGCTTCCGTCAGCACGGCGCCCACCTGGCGCGCCTGGGCGGCGGCGGCCGTCTTGTCTTCGGGACGGGCGCCCTTTTGCGCCATGTCAAACTGGGCGCGGGCCGCTTGGGCCAGCTGGTCGGCCGCGCGCCATTGCGCTTGCGCCTCATCACGTTTCTGCTGGGCAATCACGCCTTGCTCGAACATATTGTTGACGCGGGTATACGTGGTCTTGGCGATGCTGGCCCCCGTTTGCGCCCGCTCCCAGTTCGCTTTCGCAGCCGCAATTTCTTCCGGACGCGCTCCCGCTTGCGCCTTGTGCGCCACGGCTTCGGCCGCTTGCGTGGCGGCCGTCGCTTGCGCGATCTTCGCATCCACTTCCGGACTCGTCAGCTGGAACAGCAGCTCACCTTTCGGCACCGTCTGGCCCAGCTTGACGTACAGCTCGCCTACCCGGCCCGGCACTTTCGACGAGACATTGACTTCCTGCGCATCCATCTGTCCTTGCAAGGGCAGGCGTTGCGGCTGGAAGGCCTGGTACAAGCCCCAGCCCACGAAGGCCAGGACAATGACGGCGGCGACTATGGCCAAGGGTTTTTTGGAGGTGCTCATTATTATTTGTCCACAGGTAATTGGATATCGGCCGCGGCGGCCAGGCTGCCCAGGCGCTGGGTCTCGCCCGTCGCTTCCAGCAATTGCGCCAGCCCCATCACATAGTTATAGGCCGTCTGCGCGCGCTGGGTTTCCACCTTCGCCAGGTTCAGCCGCGCGTCGACCACTTCCAGCGACGTCACTTGCCCTTGCTGGAAAGCCACGGTTTGCAGGCGGATATTTTCTCGGGCCAGCTCCACCGACGAGGCCGTGGACAGGTACTGGATACGGGCGTTTTCCAGCGCGCGCCAATTCTTTTCGATCAGGGTGGGAATGTCGCGCTCGGCCTGGCGCGCCACCACTTCCACCCGCTCCTGGTCCAGCTTGGCGGCGGCAATCATCTTGCCCGTATTGATGCGGTGCACGAGGGGCACGGACACGACCAGGCCGACGGCCCAGTTCGAGCGCACGAGCTTTTCGTTGCCGCGGTTCAAATTGTAGTTACCGATGGCAAACACGGTGGGCGCATATTCCTTGCCATGCAGCTTCAAGGCTTGCTCGGCCTGCACGCGCTTGCTGTCGATCTTTTTCCAGTTCGCATTTTCGCGCATGCCCGTGCTGATGAACGATTGCAAGGTGCCAACCGGCAAGCTATTGACGAACAGCGGCGTGCTGGGGCGCACTTGCGTATTGACGGCGAGCAAACGATCAAGCGCCACCTGGGCGATTTCCTCGTCGCTGCGCGCCTGCGCTTCGTCGCTGCGGGCGCTGTCCAGGGCCACGTCGGCGCGCAAGCGTTCCGCGCGCGAAATCAGGCCGCCCTTTTCCAGCTTGGCCGCATCGCGCTGGTGCTGCGTCACGCCGGCCGTCACTTCGGCCCGCACGGCCACCACTCTCTTGGCCAGCAGCAACTGAAAATAGCGCTGCGCCACCAGGGTGGCCAGTTGCTCTTCCGCTTCCGTGCGCTCGGCCTGCGCGGCCAGGGTCAGGCTCGATGCGAGCCCCTTGACGGCGTCCAGGCGCCCGCCCGTGTAGATGGGCCACATGCCCAGCAAGCCGAACGAGGTCAGATCCGTCACCACTTCGCGGTTAAGGGAATTGGGAATGTGCGGCGTGGGCAAGCCGGGAATGGGCGGCAGCACGGATTCGATGCCGCCCACCACGCCGGACAAGCCGCTCGTGTCGATGCTCAAATCCGTCGACAAACGGCCGCGAAACGCCGTCAAGTCCACGGAAGGGCCATCGATATTCGACAAGGCTTCCGCCTTCAGTGTTTTCGCGCGCACGTCGAGCGCGGCGCCCTGCACGGCGCCTGAAGCCTTGGCCGCTTGCTGCAGCGCTTCGTTGAATGTCAGCGGCGCGCCGGCCGGCAACTGCGCCAGGGCGGGCATGGCCGCGCCCAGCGCGCCCGCCAGCAATAATGATAAGTGTCCTTGCAATCTGCCCATGTAGCGTCCAGTCAATGAATGAGGGGAAAGCACGGGGTTGCCATGTTTATACTTTCACAATAGCAATTATATCTACGGATGTCTATTCCGGCCTGCACTATTGCCTACTGCGGCGGATACGCAAAAACGGGCGCCTCTTGCGGGACGCCCGTTGAGCTCAAGCAGCTACCCGGCGAATTACTTCTTCGCCTTCTTGCCGCCCTTCTCCTTTTCCTTTTCAAACACGGCAAAGAACTCGGACGCCATGTTGCGGATGGCGCGGCCGATGTTGGCGTAGTCGTATTCGTTCAGGTTGGCCAGCGACACGCGGCCCGACGGGTGCGTGGTGCCGAAGCCGCGGCCAGGCAACAGGATGACGCCCGTTTCCTCGGCCAGGCGGAACAGCGCTTCGTTCGGTTTGAGCTTTTTCAGCAGCCACTGCGAAAACTCCACGCCGTGCATCTGCGCGGCCAGCGATTCCATGTCCAGCAGGTGGTAGTAGCGCACGGAATTGGCGTCGTGCACCATCGGCAAGCCCAGTTCTCGGTACAGCGCTTCCTTGCGGCGCAGCACGATACGCTTCATCGACTGCTTGTACTTTTGCTCTTCATCCATCAGCGAGAACAGGGAGAACAAGGTCATCTGCGCCTGCACGGGCGTGGACAGGCCGGCCGTATGGTTCAACGCCACCGTGCGGCTGTCGGCCACCAGGCGGTCGATGAATTTCAGCTCGCGCGGCTCCGTCGTGATCGAGTGATAGCGCGCGTCCAGCTGCTTCTTGATGGTTTCCGGCAACTTGGCAATCTTGTCGTCGAGTACATTTTTTTCATGCGTGGCCACCACGCCCATGCGCCAGCCCGTCGCGCCGAAGTATTTCGAGAACGAATACACGAGGATGGTGTTGTACGGGCACATGGCGAACAGCGAAACGAAATTGTCGGCAAACGTGCCGTACACGTCATCGGTCAGGATGATCAGGTCCGGGCGCTTCTTGATGATCTTGGCGATGTATTCCAGGGTGTCATCGTCGATCTTGACGGATGGCGGATTGCTGGGGTTGACGAGGAAGAATGCCTTGACTTTCGGGTCCAGCAGCTTGTCCAGCTCTTTCTTTGTGAATTGCCAATTGTTCGATTGCGGCGCATCAATATGCACGGTGTTCAGCTTGTAATCATTGAGCTGGGGAATCTCGATGTACGGCGTGAAGATCGGCATGCCCAGAGCAATCGTGTCGCCTTCCTGGATGATGTGGTTCGATTTCAGGCTGGCGAACAGATACGTCATGGCCGCCGTGCCGCCTTCAACGGCGTACATGTCGAAGTTGCCGACGAACGGATGGTCACCGATCATTTCGCGGTGGATATACTGGCCGACGATTTTCTCGGACAGGCGCAGCATGCGGTCCGGCACGGGATAGTTGCAGCCGAGAATGGCTTCGCACATCTCATAGATGAAGTCGCCCGCATCCAGGCCCAGCTGGTCGCGCACATACGACATGGCTGCCTCGATGAAATGCACGCCGGGGTTGCCTTCATGCTTGCGCACGAAGATTTCGAAGCGCGCCTCGATGCCGTCGCGCGTGGGGAAGCCGCCCACGTCATCCATGTACACATAGGAACGTTCCGCTTCCGTCATGGCGAACTGGCCGAACTGGAAGAAGCCGTGGCGCGGCGTGGTGGCCAGGAAATTCGGGTTGCCGCGGCCCGCATTGAGCATCAGACGGTTGCTTTGCTTGGCCGTCTGGATCAGCGCATCCTTCAATTCGAAGGGGCTCAACAGCGCGAGTTTGCTTGGGTTACTGAAATCCATTTCAACGACTCCTTATCAACTGACAATATGAGAAAAGCCCCGCACAGGCGGCTTAGGTCCTGCAAATACGCCCGACTCAGACAAAGGCCACAATCAGCGGCCCCAGCAAGGTCAGGAAAACGTTGGCCAGGGCATACGTGATGGCAAACGGTACGGTGGGAATCGAGTTTTGCGCCGCGTTCAGCACTTCGCCGAACGCGGGATTGGCGCTGCGCGAGCCGGACAAGGCGCCCGCGAAGATGGCGACGTTGTCATAACGCAAGATGTAGCGGCCGATCAGCATAGTCAAGATCATCGGCAAGATGGTCACCACCACGCCCACGCCGAACAGGGTCAGGCCATGTTCGCGCACGGTTTGCACGGCTTGCAGGCCGGACGTGAGGCCGACGACGGCAACGAAGCCGGCCAGGCCCAGGTCTTTCAGGATTTGCACGGCGCCGCTGGGCATGTAGCCAAACGTCTGGCGCTTCGCGCGGAACCAGCCGAATACCAGGCCCGACAGCAGCACGCCGCCGCCGCTGCCCAGGGTCAGCGGAATCGAGCCGATGCGCGCCACCAGCAAGCCCACGAGCAGCCCGACGACGAGGCCGGCGCCCATGTAGACGAAGTCCGTCTTGGCGCTCGGCACGATCATGTAGCCCACTTCGGCCGCCACGCGCTTGACGTCCTGCTCGGCGCCATAGATGGTCACCACATCGCCCGTCTGCACGACGGTTTCCGCTTGCATGGGCAGAATCTTGCCCATGCGGCTCAGTTGCACGACAAAGATGCCGTGGCGCACGCCCGGCGCCGTCGCGCTGCGGATTTCGCCCACCGTCTTGTTGTGGTAAGCCTTGTTGGTCAGCACCATGTCGCGGCGCTGCATCACCAGTTCCATGCCTTCGACTGCCAGCAATTCCTTGCCCAGCTGGGAAGACACGCTGAGCATGGCTTCGCGGCGGCCCACCAGCAGCACGCTATCGTCGGCCGCCAGCACCAGGTCCGGGCTGACGTCGATGATCTGGCCATTGCGTTTCACGCGTTCGATGGTGATGGCCGTGCTCGGATGGGCGCTTTCGATGTCCGCCACGGAGCGCCCGGCGCCCGGACCCACGTCGTAGATGCGGCCGATGAGGTCGGGCGCGGCCGGCGTCTGGCCCGGCCCCAGCACTTGCACGCCCGCCTGCAGCGCCGTTTCCGCCTTGATCGCATCTTCGCGGATGGTGCGTCCCATGAGCTTGGGCAAGATATTGACGCAGACAATGATGGCGCCAAACGAGCCGAACACATACGTCACGGCATAGCCGACGGCCACGTTGCCCTGCAGGCGCGCCACTTCGTCGGCCGCCAGACCCAGCTTGGTGATCGCGTCGCCGGCCGTGCCGATGATGGCCGACTGCGTCAAGCCGCCCGCCGCCACGCCGGCCGCCAAGCCCTTGTCCAGGCCAAAGACCCTGGCCAGGATGACCACCGTCAGCAGCGCCGTCACGGCCAGCACGACGGCCAGGATGATTTCGCGCACCGACTGGCGGCCCAGGGAATTGAAGAATTGCGGCCCGCTTTCATAGCCGACGGCGTAGATGAACAGCGCGAACAGCACCGATTTCACGCCGGGATCGATGGCGACGCCCACTTGGCTGACGAGCACCGCCACCAGGAGTGAACCGGCGACCCCGCCCAACTGAAACGAGCCGAACTTGATCTTGCCGATGTAGTAACCCACTGCCAGGGAGAGAAACAAGGCAATTTCAGGCGACTTCTTGAATAACTCATGCAACCATTCCATGCGGACCGCCTTTCGTGTTGAAGGAATTCTTTACTGCGTTTGCCCTTGCTGGCTGCTCATGCGTGCACCGACCCTGCCAGGGCCACGATCAGCGGCCCCAGCAGGGGCAGCACCACGTTCGAGATGGCATAGGTGATCGTGTAGCCCAGCAAGGGCGTGGAATTGCCGGCCGCATTCTGCACGGCCGACAGGGCCGGCGTGCTGCACTGCTGGCCGGCGATGGCGCCCAGCAGCACGGGCGCTTCCAGCTTGAGGAAAAAGTGTCCCACCAGCAGCGACAGCGAGGCGGGGATGACGGCGATCAATACCCCCATCAGCGGCAAGGACAGGCCGTACTGGCGGATCAGATCGATCGCCTGCGGCCCCGACGCCAGGCCCACGCAGGCGATGAAGGTGGCCAGGCCGATATCCTTCATCATGTCGAGCGCGCTGGAGGGGATGCCCTGCATGCCCGGCTTGCGCGCCTGGTACCAGCCGAACACGAGGCCCGTCAGCAAGGCGCCGCCGCCCGTGCCCAGCGAAAACGGGATGCCGCCCAGCTTGGCGGAAAAGCCGCCGATATACACGCCCAGCACGATGCCGATGCTGGCGTAGACGATATTGCTGCGGTCGCCCGTGGGCACGCGCTTGCCGATGGCGGCCAGCGCCGTGTTCAGCTCGCGCCCTTCCGTCGTGCCGTACAGGCGCAGCACGTCGTCGCGCTGCAGGGCCAGGTCGGGCAAGGGCGGCATGCTGTGCTCGCCACGCACGACGGCCGCCACGTGCACGCCGGAGGGCAAGGCCAACTGGCGCAAGGGCTGGCCCACCAGCGCGGCTTGCTGCAGCACCACTTCGACGGCGGAGACGGCCATGTTCAAGCCCGTCGTATCGGCAAATTCCTCGCCCAGGATGGCTTCGGCCGCCACCAGCGCGGGACGGTGGCCGATCACCAGCACTTCGTCGTTATTGCGCAGGCGCAATGCCGGTTCCAAGGGCAAGACCTTGCCATACCGGCGCACGCGCGTGATGCTGGCGCGGCCCGCAAAGATATGCTGCAAGGCGTCGAGGCGGCGTCCCGCGCCGCGGCTGATGCGGTAGGCGCGCCCCACCATCTCCGGCGTGGCCTGCACGCCGTCGCCGTCGGTCTGCGCGCCGCCCATCTTTTCCCACAACTTATCGGCTTCCTCGCGCAGGTTGACACGCAGCAACAGCGGAAAAATCTGGCTGGTGACGATGACGATGGCGATCAGGCCGAAAATGTACGTGATGGAATACGCGGTGACGACGTTGGCCTGCAGCTCGGCGATGCGGGCGGCCGGCAGCGCCAGCTTCGAAATGGCGTCCGTGGCCGTGCCGACGACGGCCGACTCCGTCGCCGCGCCCGCCATCATGCCGGCCGCCGTGCCCTGGTCCAGGCCCAGGAAGCGCGTGGCCAGCAGCACCAGCGCCAGCACCACCACCACTTCGATCAGGCACAGCAGGCCCAGGCGCAAGCCCTTGGCATTCAGGTTGGCAAAGAACTGGGGACCGCCCGCATAGCCGAGGGCAAAGATGAACAGCATGAAGAAGACATTCTTGACGCTGGCGTCCAGGGTGATGCCCAGCTGGCCGATCAGCAGCGCGGCGACCAGGGTGCCGCACACGCCGCCCAGCTGGATGGGGCCGAAGCGTATCTGCCCTGCCGCGTAGCCGAGCGCCAGCGCCAGGAACAGGGCCAGTTCCGGCACCTGGTGCAATACGGACGTGATCGAATCGAGCATGGACGAACCTTCGAAAAGATAACGGATGGTGACAAGGGGACAGCGCGTTCGGCGGCTGGCGGCAGCTGGCTGTGGAACGGGCGCACGACTCCTGCACGGCACCTGCGATAAACGCTTGCGCCGGAGAAATGTTGTTACGAGGAATTATGTTCGGTGAAAATTTTACAAGTGTCAACAGGTGTTCTGTTGAACTCGCCTTGCGTTTCATCAAACATCGGGCGCACGATTGAAGCCACTGTTTGACACTGATCAACAAAACTATTAGTAATGTTTTGGACGATACCAAAGTGCCTTGCGCGCCAGCGGCGTCTCCTCCGGCAAGTCGGGATTGGCCAGCTCCAGCACGTGGCGCCGGGACAGCTGCAGGCCGTCCGCGAGGCGGCCGAAATGGCGCTGGAACAGCTGCGCGAAACTGCCATCGGCGAGCATGCTTTCCAATCCCCTTGCAATGTGGCGTGCCAGTTCCGGCCTGTGCTTGCCGACAAAGAAGTACAGCGCGGCCGGGTAGCGGATGACCAGGTGGGCGTCGAGCGCCAGCGGCAAGTGCGCATGGCTGGCCAGTTCGCTTTGCGCCTCGATTACGGAACGGGGAAAGTAATCGATGCGCCCTGCCGCCAGTTGCTGGAACAGGCCTTCGTAGGTACTCGAGGTATCGAGGCGCAAGCCATTCGCCTGCAGGATGGCGGAGTCGGGCCAGTCGCGCATCTGGCCGGCCGACAGCCGCGCCAGGGCGGCGATGCTGCGCACGCCGCGCAGCAGTTGCGGCTGGCGGGCCTGGATCAGGGCCACGCGCCAGCCGATCAGGCCGCGGTCGATGGGGATGCGCACCGGCAACAATTGCGTTTCGCGCGCGCGGCTCGTCATGGCCCAGACGACGTCGACACCGCCCGACGCAGTGGCGATTTCCTGCATCGCGCGCGTCTGCACCATGCGCAGTTCGGAGCGGCGCAAGGCATACGCCTGACCCGACCTGGCCAGCGCCTGTTGCAGCAAGGCCGTCACATAACCTTGCTGCGGATCATCGAGCGCCTGGTGGCGCGGATACACGAGCGGCAGCGGCGGCACCGCGCCGGCGGCCGCACCCAACGGCCACAGGGCGGCAAGCTTGAGCAGGGGGCGGCGCTGCATGGCCCCTCCTTTCCAGCGCTGTCATAGCGTTCTTATCAGAATGACAGTATCGCGCAGCAGGGCACGCTTGTCGACTGGAATACGGCAACTGTGTACAAAACAACAGCACTTTCAAGGTGACCCGCAGGGCTGGGGATTAATCCAGATCAATAAAACCGCAAATACAAAATAAATCTTGCGTGCTGCTCTGGACGGCATGCGCATGGCTCGCCTACGCTGTTTTTTTATCTGAAAAACAAGAGGAACCCATGCAGACAGCACGCTTGAATATTATCGGAATGGATCATGAAGGCTGCGCCGACAGGCTGACGGGCGCGCTCGAAGCCGTCACGGGCGTGGCCACCGTGTGCGTCTCGCTGGCGCGCCACGGCGCCACGGTGCAGTTCGACGAACGGCTGGCCACGCAGGAACGCCTGCTGGCCGCCGTCAATGACGCCGGCTTCATGGGCGAGGCGACGGATGAAGAACAGCTGGCCTCGTGCAGCGGCGCCTGCGGCCACTGCCGCCACTGAGCGCCCGCCCTCCCTTTTTCCGCTCAGCCTTCGCGCGCGCCCCGGTCGCGCAGATGCGCCAGCACGCGGCGCGGCCCCAGCGCCTGCAGGTCGAATGGCGGCAACTCGATGGCATCGAGCGTATTCTTGAACAGCAAGCCCAGTTCCGTGTCGCCTTCCAGGCTCAAACGGCGGCTGAAGAACAGCGTGTCCGGATCTTCCTGGCGCCGCGCCAGCAGCATCAAATCATGCACGCTGGCGGCGATGCACAGGTCCGGCACGTCCGCATAGCGCTCCGCCACGAACACCGTGCCCTGCCACTCGAAGTCGAAGGCGATGCCCGCGTCCAGCAGCCGCAAGCGCAAGCTGCGCCCTTCCAGGCTGCGCCGCACGTCGTCGGGCAATTGCGGCGCCAGCAGGCGGTTCAAGCCCTGCACGAACAGCCAGGAGGCGGGATACGGGGGCAGTTTGGACAGCAATTCGGCCAGCGGTTCCGGCAGCCGGTACGACACTGCGGGCTTGCTCATGCCGGGACGGGCGGGGACCGGCGCCGGGACGGGCAATCTTTCCAGTTGATCTTGCATGGTGCTTCCTTTCGAGGCGTTCAATGGGCGGCGTGCTGTTCCATGCCGGGCTGGCCGTGCCAGTAGCCGTCGCAGGCGCCGGCCGGCTGGCAGGCCGCCAGCTGAGCCTGGGCGCCGATGCCGCTGACCTGGCCGCGGCGGGCGCGGTCGAAGATGGCGATGACCTGTTCCGTATGCATGGCCTGCGGGCTGATGCGCGCCACCGCCACGCCCATGTCGCGCATGGCGTCGAGTTCGCGCACCAGGTTGTAGACGAGCGCCGACTGCGTCTGCGTGCCATTCAGTACGAGGAAGGGCACTTCGTCGCGCGTGCGCAGCAGCAGGCCGTCCGGCTCTTCCAGGCAGCTGTAGCCGCAATCGTCCTTCGGCAGGTTGCGGTTGCGCGCCGTGAAGCAGCGCGCGGAAAACGCCAGCGGCATGCGCCCGTAGGCGAAGACTTCCGTCTCCAGCCCTTCCGGCTTCTGGCGCTGCATCTCGGCCAGCGCCGTCTGCCCCATTTCCAGCGGCATCACCCAGCGCCGCGCGCCCAGGCGCGCCAGCAATTGCAGGCTGGGGCCATTGAACAGGTTCAGATGGGGACCGGCGACGAAGGACGTGCCCTTTTCCATGCAGTGCACGGCGCCCATGTCGTTGGCCTCGACGCCGTAGCGGCCATTGCCCGTGATGCGGCGCAGGGTCGCCAGTTCGGCGCCCGCCTCGATCAGCGCCTGCGTCGACAGCACCACTTCCTTGCCGGCGGCGGCCAGCATGTCCGCGATATCGAGCCAGTCGGCCAGGCGCACCTCATGCCGGCGCGAGCAGACGGTTTCGCCCAGGTAGACGATATCGACGGCGGTACCGGCGATCTGCTGGTAAAACTCGAAGACGGTGGCGCGCGGCCAGTAGTACAGCAAAGGGCCCAGTGAAAGCTTCAGCATGTTCATCCTCTATTTCCAAGATCTGTGGTAAGCGCCCAAGGTGTGCTGCTGGCCTTCGGCCAGCTTGTCCATGGCCGCCATCCAGCCCGGCTTGACGGCATAGCGCGCATTGCCTTCGCGGCAGGCGTCGATCGCTTCGCGCCACACGCGCGTGACCTGCGCCACGTACGCGGGGCTGCGCTGGCGCCCTTCGATCTTCACGGCGCGCACGCCCATGGCGATCAGCTGCGGCAGCAGCGCCAGGGTATTCAGGCTGGCCGGTTCCTCGATGGCGTAATACTCTTCGTCATTGACTTCGAAACGCCCCTTGCACAGGGTGGGATAGCTGGCGTTTTCGCCGGGCGCATAGCGGTCGATCAGCACGCCGTTCAGGCGCGACTCGAGGCCGTTCGGCGTTTCCAGCCAGCGCACGGATTTCGCCGGCGAGCACACGCCGTGGGTGTTCGGCGCCTCGCCCGTCGCATACGACGACAGCGCGCAGCGTCCTTCGACCATCACGCACAGGCTGCCGAAGCCGAACACTTCGATCTCGACTTCCGTCTTGGCGATCAGTTGCTCCACCTGCGCCATCGACAGCACGCGCGGCAGCACGGCGCGGGCGATGCCGAAGTGTTCATGGTAAAAATTGATGGCTTCGTAGTTGGTGGCCGAACCTTGCACGGACAAGTGCAGGCGCAGCTGCGGGTGGTGCTGGGCCGCATACGCCATCAAGCCCGGATCGGCCACGATCATGGCGTCGATGCCGGCATCGGCGGCGCGGTCGATGGCGCTGCGCCACACGGCCCAGTTGTGCGGCTGCGGATAGGTGTTCAGCGCCAGCAGCACCTTGCGCCCATATTGGTGGGCGTAGCGCACGCCCTCGGCGATGGCCTTCTCGTCGAAATTGAGGCCGGCGAAATTGCGCGCATTGGTGGCGTCGCGAAAACCCAGGTAAACGGTGTCGGCGCCATTGTCGATGGCCGCTTTCAAGGCAGGCAGGCTGCCGGCGGGGCAGACCAGTTCCAGCGGTCCGGCCACGCGGGTGGCGGTGGTTGATTCAAGCATCATGGTGTTCACAGTCCTGTATCGGCTCAGGGTGCAGACTATAGCCCCGCCCAGGCTGCCCAGTCCTTGACGCAGGTGAAGGAATGCATGCATGGCTGGTGCGCGTTCAACTTGCTTGACCTGGCTGTAAAATGCCCCCTTTTCTCCCTCTTCGATTGCCCGCCATGCCCCGCAAACCGCTGCTGATCTTTCTGCTCACCCTGTTCCTCACCGTGCTGCAGGTGCAGTGGGCCTCCCCCACGGAAGGCTACGACGCCGAGGCGCTCTCCGTGCTGTCGCCCGAAGTACTGGGCGCGTATCCGGGCGTGCTGCTGCTGTTCCTGCAAGCCGTCTTCGCGCGCCGCGCCATGCCCGTGACGCGCCAGGCCGCCATCTGCACGGGACTGCTGGCCCTCTACTGGCTGCTGGCCAATTACGTCACGTTCGACGCGCGCGTGGCCAGCTGGAGCACCTTCTCGGCGCGGGAAATCTGGGCGCACGTGCTGCCCGCCTCCATCCTCAGCATCGCCGTCTGCGGCGCCGCCTACTTCGCCGCGAGCGCCTTCATCCTGCGCCAGGGCCGCCTGAAAAAGTAAACGGGGGCGCTTTTTTCACCTGCATCAAGGATTCGTCATGCCACTGCACGCGCCCTTTGACGCCACTATATTTAGTGATTAATCTCCATAAAAACACCACATGTTGTGTTTATTGGAGGTTTCATGACGACAAATGCAGTTTCCCCCACACGCGGCCAGGTCGATGTCGCCGCGTCCATCAATGAATACCTGGACCGGCGCGACTGGCGTGTCAACGCCAACGCCAACCAGGGTTACTCGCTGGGCGGCCTGATACTCAACGTGTCGGGCAAGGTCATCGCCAACTACTGGCTGGACCAGGTCTATCCGCCGGAAGTGGGCGCGGCGCACCGCGAAGCGGCGCTGCACATCCACGACCTCGACATGCTGGCCGGCTATTGCGCCGGCTGGTCGCTGCGCACCCTGCTGCATGAAGGCTTGAATGGCGTGCCGGGCAAGATCGAGTCCGGTCCGCCGAAACATATGTCGAGCGCCATCGGCCAGATCGTCAATTTTCTCGGCACGCTGCAAAACGAGTGGGCCGGCGCGCAGGCGTTCAGCTCCTTCGACACCTATATGGCGCCCTACATCCGCAAGGACAGCCTGCGCTACGAAGACGTGCGCCAGTACATGCAGGAACTGATCTTCAACCTCAACGTGCCATCGCGCTGGGGCACGCAGACGCCGTTCACCAACCTCACCTTCGACTGGGTCTGCCCGGACGACCTGCGCGAGCAGATTCCCGTCATCGCCGGCCAGGAGATGGACTTCAGCTATGGCGAACTGCAGGCGGAAATGGACATGATCAACCGCGCCTACATCGAGATCATGATGGCGGGCGACGCCAAGGGACGCGTGTTTACCTTCCCCATCCCCACCTACAACATCACCGAGGATTTCGACTGGCATAGCGAAAACGCCGAACGCCTGTTCGAAATGACGGCCCGCTACGGCCTGCCCTACTTCCAGAATTTCATCAATTCGGAACTCAAGCCGAACATGATCCGCTCCATGTGCTGCCGCTTGCAGCTGGACTTGCGCGAACTGCTGAAACGGGGCAATGGCCTGTTCGGTTCCGCCGAGCAGACGGGTTCCCTGGGCGTGGTGACGATCAACTGCGCGCGCCTGGGCCACCTGTGGCGCGGCGACGAGCCAGCCTTGATGGCCGACCTGGACCGCCTGCTGGAACTGGGCAAGACCAGCCTGGAAATCAAGCGCCGCACCATCGAGGAATTGATGCAGCAAGGCCTGTTCCCGTACACGAAACGCTATCTGGGCACCCTGCGCAACCACTTTTCCACCCTGGGCGTGAACGGCATCAACGAGATGATCCGCAATTTCAGCGGCGACGCCTGGGACATCACGACGCCAGAAGGCCACGCGCTGGCCGTGCGCCTGCTCGACCACGTGCGCGCCCGCATGGTGGCCTTCCAGGAAGAGACGGGCCATATGTACAACCTGGAAGCGACGCCGGCCGAAGGCACGACCTACCGTTTCGCCCGCGAAGACCGCAAGCGCTATCCCGCCATCCTGCAGGCGGGCACCGTCGACAACCCGTACTACACGAATTCGTCCCAACTGCCCGTGGGCCACACGGACGACCCGTTCGAGGCGCTGGAATTACAGGATGTGCTGCAGCGCAAATACACGGGCGGCACGGTGCTGCACCTGTACATGACGGAAGCACTGTCCGACGCGAACGCCTGCCGCGAACTGGTGAAACGCGCGCTGAGCCGCTTTTCGCTGCCCTACATCACGGTCACGCCCACGTTTTCCATCTGCCCGCGCCACGGCTACCTGGCCGGCAAGCATGAATTCTGTCCCACCTGCGATGCGGAGCTCATTGCCCGCAAGCAAGCCCAACCTGCTCCATCACTTGAGGAAACGCCATGAATGCACGTCCCGACTTCACTCCCGCCATCACCCTGCTCGATACGGAACGCCAGCGCTGCGAAATCTGGACGCGCGTGATGGGCTACCACCGCCCCGTCGCCTCGTTCAACATCGGCAAGCAGGGCGAATTCCACGAGCGCCAGTATTTTACGGAAGCGAGCGCCCGGGTTGGCCAGCCCGCCTGCCATGGCGGCTGAATTGAAGGTGGGCGGCCTGACGCCCTTTTCCGCCACCGACTATCCAGGAAAACTGGCGGCGGTGGTGTTCGTGCAGGGCTGCCCCTGGCGTTGCGGCTATTGCCACAATCCGCACCTGCAGGCGCGCACGCCGGAAGGCGCCATGCCGTGGCAGGACGTCCTGACCTGGCTGCGCCGCAGAACGGGCCTGGTCGACGCCGTCGTCTTCAGCGGCGGCGAAGCGTGCATGGATCCGGCGCTGGGCCGCGCCATGCAGGACGTCAGGGAACTGGGTTTCGGCATCGGCCTGCACACGGCCTGCATCTATCCGCAGCGCCTGCAGGAAGTGCTGCCCCTGGTCGACTGGGTGGGCTTCGACATCAAGGCGCCGTTTGCCGACTATCGACATGTGACCCGCGTGGCCGGCAGCGGCGACCCGGCGCGCGCCTGCCTGGACGCCATCCTCGCCAGCGGCGTGGCCTACGAATGCCGCACCACCACCCATCCGGACCTGCTGCCGGACGACCAGCTGCTGGCCCTGGCCTCCACTCTGGCCGCCAAAGGCGTCGATAACTACGTGCTGCAGCAATTCCGCGCCGAAGGCTGCGCGGATGCGGCACTGTCCGGGCGCCCCCTGCACGGCTATCCGGCGGCGCGCACGGTGGCGCAAATCGGCGCCATGTTTCCCCGTTTTACATTCCGTAACCATGGCAGTTGAGCCGACAAGCAGATTATTTCGGAAAGCCCCGCAAAATTCCCCGTTCTGCAACGCTGAAATGTCTTGCGTGCTGTAATGTATCAACTGTGCTGCGCACCACGCGCAGCCCGTCAGATTCCTCACACCGCATTACAGATAAGCGTCATCCATGAACGATTTCACCGCAGCCAGCCCAGGCACCCCTTCCACCCATGCCGACATCCTGTACGGCCCGCCGCGACCGGATTTGCTGCGCGAGGAAGTGCTGGCCGACCTGCTGGAAGCGACGGCCCGCCGCTGCCCGCAGCAAATCGCCCTGATCGATGGCGCGCGCCGCATCACGTATGCGCAACTCGATGCCCAGGCGGGCCTGGCCGCGTCGCGCCTGGTGGCGGCCGGCGTGAAGCCGGGCGACATCGTGGGCCTGTGGCTGCCGCGCGGCGCCCATTTGCTGCTGATGCAGGCGGCCATCGCCAAGGCGGGTGCCGCCTGGCTGCCCGTCGATGAAGACACGCCCGTCGAGCGCCTGCAAGTGTGCCTCGATGACGCCAATGGCGCCGGCGTCGTCAGCTGCGCGCATTTCGCGCCACGCCTGGCGGAGGCCAGCGTGGGCCGCCCCGTGTGGACGGCGGAAAGCCTGCTGGCGCCCGCCGCGCCGGGCGAAGTGCTGCCCGCGCGCGGCGCCGTGCTGCCCGAACACCCGGCGTACGTCATCTATACGTCCGGCTCCACGGGAAAACCGAAGGGTATCCTGATCAATCAACGCAGCATCTGCCACTTCCTGCGCAGCGAAAACGCCGTGCTGGAAGTGACGCAGGACGATACCGTCTACCAGGGCTTTTCCGTCGCCTTCGACATGTCGTTCGAGGAAATCTGGATCGCCTACCTGGTGGGCGCCACCCTGTGGCTGGGCCCCAAGGATATCTCGGGCGACCCGGAAGCCTTGCCGCGCGCCCTGACAGAGAACAAGGTCACCGTTCTGCACGCGGTGCCGACCCTGCTGGCCCTGTTCGCCGAGGAAGTACCGAGCCTGCGCCTGATCAACCTGGGCGGCGAGATGTGCCCGGAGTCGCTGGTCGAACGCTGGTCGCGTCCGGGCCGCGCCATGTTCAACACCTATGGCCCTACGGAGGCCACCGTCTCGTGCAGCCTGGCGCGCCTGCGGCCCGGCGAACCGGTCACCATCGGCACGCCGCTGCCCAACTATGGCTTGCTGGTGCTGCAGGTGGCCGAAGCGGGAGAAAACCGTCCCCTGGCCCTGCTGCCTCGCGGCGAGACGGGAGAATTGTGCATCATCGGCCCCGGCCTGGCCGAGGGTTACCTGGGCCGGCCCGACCTGACGGTGGAAAAATTCCTGCCCAATCCCTGGGCGACCAGCGACGATGACGCGCGCCTGTACCGCACGGGTGACCTGGCGCGCATCGATGCGGACGGCCAGGTGCTGTGCCTGGGCCGCGCCGACGACCAGGTGAAAATTCGCGGCTTCCGCGTGGAGCTGGGCGAGATCGAAGCCGTGCTGGCGCAGCAGGCGGGCGTGGGCACGGTGGCAGTATTGCTGCGCAAGGACGACGGCATCGACCAGCTGGTGGCGTATATCGTCGGCAGCGACGAGGCGCCCGAGGACGCCCTGGCGGCGAAAACCCTGCGCACTGCCCTGAACCTGCATTTGCCGCCGTATATGGTGCCGGGCCGCTTTGAATTGCTGCCGCTGATGCCGCGCCTCACTTCCGGCAAGATCGACCGGAAAGCATTAAAGGCCATGCCATTGGCCACGCCGCCCGCAGGCGAGGCGGGCGAATCGGACGTGCCGGAAACGCCGGCCGAAGCGGCCCTGTTCGCGGCGCTGGCCAAGCTGTTTCCTGGCCAGGCGATCTTGCGCCAGCTGGATTTTTTCAGCGACCTCGGTGGCCATTCCTTCCTGGCTGCGCGCCTCGCATCCGCCCTGCGCGCCGATCCGGCCTACGCCCACATGACGGTGCGCGACATTTACCAGAACCGGCAGATCGGCAAGATCGCCGCCGTGCTGGGTGAAGCGCCTGCGCTGGCCACCCCGGAAGCGGAATGGACGCCGCCATCGACCTGGAAGCGCTGGCTGTGCGGCGCCGCGCAGGCGGCGGCCGTGCCTGGCCTCGTCACCCTGCGCATGGCGCAGTGGATGGCGCCCTTCTTCACTTACCACTTCTTCACGGGCGACACGGGCGATACGGTGCCGCGCGCCATCGCTGCCTCGATCGGCGTATTCCTGCTGGCGACGCTGGCCGAATTTGCCATTGCGATTGCCGGCAAGTGGCTGATCGCCGGGCGCCTGAAGCCGGGCAGCTATCCGCTGTGGGGCGTCACCTACTACCGCTGGTGGCTGGCAGACCGCCTGGTCGAATCGGCGCCCGCCTACCTGCTCAGCGGCTCGTCCCTGAACAGCTGGTGGCTGCGTGCGCTGGGCGCCAAGGTGGGCAAGGAAGTCGTCATCGGCTCGATGACCCTGCGCGCGCCTGACCTGCTGGCCATCGGCGACAACGTCAGCGTGGGTAATGCCGTCAACTTTGAAAACGCCAGGGTCGAGCGGGGCCGCCTGTTGCTGGGCCAGATCCGCATCGGCGACGATGCCTGCATCAGCTCTTACGCTATCCTGGAAGGCAATACCAGCGTGGGCGCGTTTGGCCACCTGGAGGGACAATCGGCGCTCGCCGATGGCGCCTCGGTGCCGGCCGGCAGAGTCTGGACTGGCTCGCCCGCGCGCGATATCGGCCCGTTTGACGTGGCTAGCCAGCCGCCGCGCCCCGCCGTCTCGCGCCTGCGCCTGACGGGCGAAACCCTGTTCTTCTGCTTTGGCATGGTCCTCATCGCCGTGCTGTTCTTCATGCCCGTCTTCCCCAGCTTCGTGCTGATCGACTGGTTCGACGAGCGCGAAATGATGCCGTGGCTGCAGGGACGCGACGTGACGACCCAGCTGGCCCGCTACTTCCTGCTGGCCTTCCCCGCCAGCGCCGTGCTGATCGTGCTGACGGCACTGCTGTCGGCCGCCATCCGCTGGGGCGCGCTGCCCCGCTTGAAGCCGGGCAGTTCGCCCGTGCACAGCAATATCTATTGCGCCAAGTGGCTGGTCAGCCATATCCAGGAATCGAGCCTGAACGTCCTGCACGGGATTTACGCCACCGTCTACGCGCCCTACTGGTACCGCCTGCTGGGCGCCAAGGTGGGCAAGGGCGCCGAGATTTCCACGGCGCTGGGCGTGGTGCCCGACATGCTGACCCTGGGCGACGACACCTTCATCGCCGACGCCGTCATGCTGGGCGACGAACAGATCGACGGCGGCTGGATGACCATGCGTCCCACCGTCATCTCGCACCGCAGCTTTGTCGGCAACGGCAGCTACATCCCGGACGGCACCACGCTGCCCGAACACGTGCTGATCGGCGTGCACACGCATGCGCCGCGCAATGAGCAGATGCATAGCGGCGACACTTGGCTGGGCTCCCCGCCCATGCACCTGCCCGCGCGCGAACAGGTCAGCGGCTTTGCCGAGCACCTGACGTTCAAGCCATCGCTGTTGCGCCGCCTGGGCCGCAGCCTGATCGAAGCGTTCCGCATCGTCGCGCCGCACGCGGTGGTGATCGCCGTCGGCTATACCCTGGTGCTGGACGTGATGCCGATCGCGGGCGCCGGGCGCTGGGGCGAGGTGGTGGGCGACCTGGCCATCGCCGGCCTGGCCTACGGCATCGGCAATTTTTTGGTGGTGGTGCTGTTCAAGTGGCTGCTGCTGGGACGCTACCGCAAGCACGCGGCGCCCATGTGGACGCCGTTCGTGTGGATTTCGGAAGGCGTGACGAATCTGTACGAAGGCATCGCCGTGCCCAACTTCATGCGCTACTTGCGCGGCACGCCGTGGCTGCCTCTCGCCTTCCGCCTGTTCGGCTGCAAGATCGGCCGCGGCGTCTACATGGACACGACGGACATCACGGAATTTGACTGCGTGCACATCGGCGACTACAGCGAATTGAACGCCCTCACCTGCCCGCAAACGCATCTGTTCGAAGACCGCGTGATGAAGATCGACCACGTGGAAATCGGCCAGCGCGTCTACATGGGTCCGCGCAGCTCCGTGCTGTACAGCGCCAAGGTGGGCGACAATGCGCGCCTGGGACCGTTGACCCTGGTAATGAAGGGCGAGCACATCCCCGCCGGCAGCAACTGGGCGGGCTGCCCGGCCGCGCCGCTGCGCAGCTGATCGCAGTCGATGAATCGTACGGTGCTCTGGTCTGGAAACGGCGTGCTGGTGATCGGCATCGGCGCCGTGCTGCCGCGCGCCGAAGCCCGCTTGCGCATCCGCGCCGCCGTGCGCGAGGCGCTAGCCCAGTGGCTGAAGCTGGACATCGAGGCGATTTCGGTGGAGTCGACGCCTGGCCAGGCCCCGCGCCTGCTGCTGGCCGGCCGCCCAGCGGGTTTGTCATTGACCCATGACGAGGGCATCTCACTGGCCGCCGTCCATCTGCACGGCCCTGTCGGCCTTGACGTGATGCGGGTGCAGGCTATTGCCGACTGGTGCAATCTGGCGCGCGATTACCTGGGGCCGCAGGTGACACAGGAGCTGGCTTCATTGCCCGATGCTCAACGCCCCTTGGCCCTGGCGCAAGCGTGGACGGCGCGCGAGGCGGCGCTCAAGTGCGCGGGCTTGCCGCTGGCGGAATGGGACGGAGCCGCGCCAGCTTGCCGCCTGCAGCCTTTGAGCTTGGCGGCTCCGTATGTGGCGACCCTGGCATACTAGTCTTCCTTGCCCTCGGCCGCCGCGCCGATCTGGACGAAAATCAGTTTTACAATAATACTGACGAGCAGTCCCAGCACCCCGATCAATTCCAGCATGGCCATTCCTTTGCAGTGACAGCAGACCAGGCCACTGTAACGCGAACCCCGGGGCCAGGCTAATATCAAATCAGGCAGTCACCGATCTCGAAAAGGCATACGATTGATTTCCATCAGACAGTTCCGCTATTTTGTCGAAGTCGTCGATGCGGGCAGCTACTCGCGCGCGGCGGAAAAATTATATATCGCGCAATCGGCCCTGAGCCGGCAGATCAAGGAGCTGGAGGGCGAGGTGCAGGCGCTGCTGCTGACGCGCGACGCGCGCCATATCGAACTGACGCCTGCGGGACAGGTCTTTTATGAGCGGGCCAAACGCATCCTCGAAGATATCGACGAAACCGTGCGCCAGACCCGCCACGTGGGGCAAGGGGCGCAAGGCATCATCCGCCTGCTGCATTCGAGTTCCGTCACCCTCACGCCCGCCATCGGCGCCGTACTGAACCGCCTGCTGGCGCAGTTCCCCGGCGTTTCGCTGGATATCTCCAAGGGATCGTCGGAAAACCAGGCGGCAGACATCGAGGAAGGCCGCGCCGACCTGGGCCTCGTGCGCCTGCCCACCTTGCGCAAGCATGCCAACATCGTCGTACGCGAACTGTACGCGGAAAAGCTGGTGGTGGCCGTGTCAGCGATGTCGCCATTGGCCGCGCTGGAACGCACGACGATCACCGCCCTGCGCGACGAAGCCTTCGTCTCGATCCCGCACAAGGACCGGGGAGGCCTCAGCTACCTGGTGGCGGGCCTGTGCCTAGCGCAGGGATTCTTCCCGAAGGCGGCGCGCGCCCTGTCGCGCAAGACTTCGCAGCTGAACCTGATCGAAGCGAACATGGGCATCGCCATCGTCCCGGACAGCATGCGCCTGGTGGCACCTCCCGGCGTGCGTTTTATTCCCTTGCCGGACGAGGAATCGCATTCCGTCGTGGGATTGATCTCGCCGCGCGCCGCTGGCGACATGGTGGCCGCGTTCACGGAAGCATTCGTGCACGAGATGGCCAAGCTGCCGGCCGATTAGCCTTCCGCATACAGCGCCGCATCCGCGTCGCGCACGGCCGCCATCAGCAAGGCCAGCTTCATGACATCGAGCTTGCCATCCGTGCGTACGCGCGAGCACAGGTCGATGCCGTAGGGGCGTACCTGGCGCAGCGCATCGGCTACGTTGGTGGCGTCCAGCCCGCCGGCCAGGAAGACGGGACGGGGGCTGGCGCGCACGAAGCGCGCGCTGATGCTCCAGTCGTGCGTACGGCCCGTGCCGCCCAGTTCAGGCACGGCAGCGCCGGGACGGCCCGAGTCGAGCAAAAACGCATGGACGTGGGGCGCATAGGCGGGGATCAGCGCCAAAGCCTCGGGCCCCTCCACGTGGATCACCTGCACGCGCCGCACGTGCGGCAGCAAGCGCGCCAGTTCAGCCACCTCGTCCGGGTCGATATGCCCGACGATCTGCACGGTGGACGGCTGCGTGGCGCGCACGTGCTCGGCGATGGATGGCGCCGTCGTCTCGGACGTCAGCAGGAACGTGGCCACGGGCGGCGGCGTCCAGGCGGCGATTTGCGCGATGCGCGCATCGGGAATCGGGCCAGGGCCAGACGGCATGGCCGCCACCAGGCCCAGCGCGTCGGCGCCGGCGGCAATGGCCAGTTGCGCTTCGTCGATGGAAGCGATACAGCAAATCTTGATGCGGGTTCTCATGGCCTGGCGTGTTCAATCGGGATGATCAACATTACAACACAGGGCGGCGCGCGCGCCAAGATACGCGGTCAAGCCCGCGCGCGATTGTGTGCCAGAATGGGGCCTGCCCACTTCCCGAGGAATCCATGGCCGACTACAAGAACCCCAGCTATGTGGCCCGCTCCATGCACCCGCGTTTCGATGAACTGACGTCACCGGGCGACGCCGTGCCGTATTCGGGCATCTACCGCTGCGACGGCTGCGCGCACGAAATCGTCTCGACGGAAGGCCACGTCATGCCGCCGCAAAATCACCATCAGCACAACAGCGAGCAGGGGCCGATCCGCTGGCGCCTGATCGTCAGCCCGCGCTGATTGACAGGCGCCAGGTGGCGGACGATACTTGATTTATCCGGGATCGCCATTGGAAGCCGCGTATGCGCATCGTCGACTTTGAAATCCGCAAGGAGTGCCCGCCGCAGTTGTGCGACTGCGAACGCGAGCGCCTGCTCGACGATCCGCAGGCGGACCTTGCCATCCTGCGCCTGAACCTGACGGAAGAAAAGCGCCTGCTGGCGCATATCGAGGGCATCGCCACCCATGCGCAGTTGCGGAATCTGCAGCAGCGCTTGCGCGACAACCTGGGCGTGGAATTGCAGATTACACCGGGCAGCGGCGAAGTGCGCACCGTGCGCGGTTTCCAGATCCGTCTGCTGGAGCGGCCCGGCCTGTGCCGCAAGACGCGCGCCGCCATTCCGGCCGCCGTACGCCGCTGCCTGGCCGCGCATCCCGAAATCGCGTTTGCAATCCTGAATGAAAACGACTTGCTGGGTGGTGTCTAGACGCCGGCGCGGATGGGAATGACCCGGCCCTTCGCTTCGCGCGCCCGCAACTGTCCGCAGCCGCCCTCCACGTCCTGCCCGGCCGAATCGCGCAATTTGGTCAGTACGCCGCGCGCGTGCAGGGCGGCGGCGATCGCCCGTGCCTTTTCCCAGCTGGGGCGCTGGAACGGCAAGTCGGCTATGGTGTTATACGGGATCATGTTCAGCACCGCATATTTCCCCTTCAAGAGTTCAACGATGCCATCCATCTCGTCTTCGCCATCGTTGACGCCTTCCATCAGGGTCCACTGGTACTGCACCGGGTAGCCCGTCAGGCGCGCATACGACTCGCCAAAGTCCACCAGTTCCTGCGGGGTGAGCCTGGGCGCGCGCGGCAGCAGCTGTTCGCGCAGCTCTCGCTTCGTCGTATGCAGGGACAGGGCCAGCGCCGGCTTGACGCGACCTTGCGGCAGGCGCTCGAAGGCGCGCGGGTCGCCCACGGTGGAAAACACGAGGTTCTTGTGGCCGATATTGCCCTCGGTGCCCAGCAGGTCGATCGCTTCCATCACGTTGTTCAGGTTATGCGCCGGTTCGCCCATGCCCATGAAGACGACTTTTTTCACCGGGCGCAAGGTACGCGCCAGCACCACCTGCGCGACAATTTCTCCACTGGTCACCTGCCGGATCAAGCCGTCGCGGCCCGTCATGCAGAACTGGCAGCCGACGGCGCAACCGACCTGGCTGGACACGCACAAGCCATCGCGCGGCAGCAGCACGCTCTCCACCGTCTGGCCATCGTGCAACCCCACCAGCAGGCGCGCGGAACCGTCGGCGCCCGGGTGGGTGCTGAGCAATTTCAGCATGCCCTGCAATTCCAGGTCGAGCGCGGGCAAGGCCTCGCGCACGGGCAGCGGCAAAAAATCCTCGGCGCGGCGCCGGCCCTGATCGTGCGGCTGCGCCTGTATCCAGTCGCGCAGCACGCGCTGTTCGTGCAGGGGCTTGGCGCCCAGGGCGCGCAGGCGCTGGCGGAGATGATCGATTTGCATGGATTCTGAATAAAAAACGGCGCGCCGGCAGGAATGCGAGGCGCGCCGCGAATGGCAAGGAAAAGGCTTAGACCTTTTTCACGAACTCGGTTTTCAGGCTCATGGAACCGAAGCCGTCGATCTTGCAGTCGATATCGTGGTCGCTGTCGACCAGGCGGATGTTCTTGACCTTGGTGCCCATCTTGACGACACCGCCGCCGCCCTTCAGTTTCAAGTCCTTGATGACGCTGACCGTGTCGCCGTCCTGCAGGATATTGCCGGCCGCATCGCGATACACGCGAGCGCCCTCTTCCGCCGCTTCGCCAGCCGTGGCCGACCATTCATGCGCGCATTCAGGGCAGATCAACTGGCTGCCATCTTCGTACGTGAATTCGGACTTGCATTGCGGGCATGGTGGTAATGTGCTCATTTTATTCTCTGTCTGGTGAACAGCGCGTGCTGTAAAAGCCGACAGTATAGTGCCTACGCCCCGCATCAGCGCGCTTTTTTCGCCATCATTGTCAAGGACGGCGAATAATCTCGATGGTGCTGTGGACAATTTCCTCGTGGATGCCGATGCGCGCGCGCAGCTCGGCACCTGTCAGCGAGGGGTCGCGGCTGACGACGGACAAGGCGCACGAATACAGCTGCTTGCCGACTCGCCACACATGCAGGTCGACGATGCGCGGCGTGTCGCCGGCGCTTTCCACTTCCACCGCCTCGCGGATTTCATCCACCACCGGATGGTCCATTTCTCGGTCCAGCAAGACCTTGCCCGTCTCCTGCATCAGTTTTTTCGCCCACAGCGCCACCAGCGCGGCGCCCGCGATGCCCATCACGGGATCGAGCCAGCTCCAGCCGTAAGCCCACGCGCCGGCCAGCGCAAGGATGGCCAGGACGGATGTGGCGGCGTCGGCCAGCACGTGGATGTACGCGGCCTTCATGTTCAAGTCTTCGCCGTGGCCATGGTGCTCATGGTGACCGTGATGGTCATGATGCCCGTGCTCGTGGCCATGGTCGTGGTGCCCGCCGAGGATCAGCGCGCACACGAGGTTGACAGCCAGGCCGAAAGCCGCCACCGCCATCGCCTGCGGATAGTGGATGGGCTGCGGCGAGAACAGGCGCTCGACGGAAGCGGCCACCATCAGCACGGCCACGCCCAGCAGCAGGATGGCGCTCGTGTAGCCGGCCAGCACTTCGATCTTCCACGTGCCGAAGGCAAAGCGCGGGTCGCGCGCATAGCGGCGCGCGGCCGCATACGCAAACGCGGCCAGGCCGATGGCCAGCGCGTGCGAACTCATATGCCAGCCGTCGGCCAGCAGGGCCATGGAGTTGTACCACCAGCCGGCGACGATTTCCAGCACCATGGTGGCCAGGGTGATCCACATGACGATGCGCGCGCGGCGTTCCGCCTTGTCGCTGGCGGCGCCAAACACGTGTTCATGCTGCCAGGCGGACAGGTCTTCCTTGATGGATGGCGTTTGCATGACGTGCTCCTTATTTGAGGTAGGTGCGCAGGATGCCCGCGATGTCGTCGGCGCCCCTGGCCCGCTCGTCGCCGGAGATATCGGGACTGGCCACGTGCTCGCGCAGGTGTTCTTCGATGACTTCAGCCATCAGGCCATTCACGGCGCCGCGCACGGCCGCGATCAACTGCAGCACTTCGCCGCAGTCGCGCCCCTCTTCCAGGCCCCGTTCCAGCCCTTCCACCTGCCCCTTGATGCGTTTGATCCTGTTCAGCAGCTTGGTCTTGTTGTGCGCCGTGTGTCCCATGGTTCCACTCCGATAAATACTATAGGGGGGTATACTATCAGAAAGCGCGCCGCATGCGGCAAGGCGTTAAAAAAGCCGCGCATCCTCGCGGATGGGCGGCTTATTCAGGCAGGAACGGGCGCTATGGCGCCGGCGCGATCTTTTGCAGCTTGCTGGCCAGCGAAGCGTCGGACAATTCGCCCAGGTGCGTATCGACCAGGCGCCCCTGCGCGTCATAGAACAGGGTGGTGGGCAGGGCCGAGGAACCGGCCGCCTTGCCCAGCGCCGCCTCGCTGTCGAGCAGCACATTGCGCAGGGTCACGCCGCTCCTGTCCAGGAAAGCGCTGGCCGCAGCCGCATTCTCGCGCTGGTTCGCATACACGAAGACGATATCGGTGCGCGCCTGCTGCGCGGCAGCCAGCACGGGCATCTCGCGCCGGCACGGCGGGCACCAGCTGGCCCACAGATTGACCACCAGCGGCTTGCCGCCGGCCAGCGCCGCCAGGGTCACCGGCGCGCCATCGAGCGCCTGCAGCGCCATGGCCGGCAAGGCCGCCGGCTTGTCGTAGGCCAGCGATATCCCCGCACTCAGCACGCCCCATGCCAGCGCACCCGACGCCACACTGATGGCGAGAGGCCAGCGCATGGCCGCCATGGCGGGACGCCGGCAGCGCCACGCGGCGATGGCCAGCGCGGCGGCGATGCCGGCCGGCGCCATGAAGCCGCCATCGCGGATGTTGAGGATGGACCAGGGCACCGCCAAGGGGGAGCTGAAATACTGTTCGTGCCAGCGCAAGACGAATGCCAGTCGCGCCGCCAGCAGGCCGGCAATCAGCATGTCGGAAACGAGGGGACCGGCGTCCGGCAGTTGGCGATAGCGCCGTAGCGACCACGCCGCGCCGTAGGCGACGCACAGGGAAACGATCAGCAGGACCAGGCCCGTAGGCAGGGCCAGGGGGCCGATTTGCAGGGACAGCATGGGCGCTCTTTATAACGTCGAATGGACGGCCATTCTGCCCGATGCGGATTAAGCGGGCGTTAAGAAGCGGCCAGCGCTTCCTTGCGCACGAAATGCATGGCTTGCGGCTGGTCCACCAGCACGCACTGCTTGCCCGTGCGCTTGCAGTGGTCGTGCACGCGCCAGTAGGCGTCGTGGCTGACGCAGCCCGTCTGGCAAATCACCAGGTCGGCCGCCACCAGGCCCGCCTCCAGCGCCGCCGCATCGTCGGCGCCATCGTCGCCACCGGCATGGTGCAGGAAGCGCCCGCCGGCCTGCTCGATGGCTTGCTGCGCCACGTTGGCGCCACCCGCGTCCTGGCCAAGCTCCAGGCTTGAATAGTTGCTTACATATAGCACGGCTTTTTCGCGCACGTCGGCCTGCAAGGCAGGCACGGGCACGGCGGAAGGCGCGGGCAGCCACTGCAGGCGCAGCAATTCGCGCATCAGGTCCTGCACCCGTTCGCCGAGCCACTCGACCCGGCGGGCCAGCCGGGCGCGCGTCGGCAAGCCCGGCACGCTGGCCGCCAGTTCGGCCAGTTCATCGCGCGCCAGCGCCAGCCGGGTATCGCGGATCACGACCTGCGCCCGCGCGCGCATCAATTCCGACTCCAGCTGCACGATGCGGGCCGCCTGCGCAGCCAGTTGCGCACTGCAGCGCGCCTGCGCGCGGCCATATTCCCCCATCAGCACGCGATGCTCGTGCGCGATCATGTCTTCGTTGCCATACACACTGCCCATCATGCCCTCCTTCACCGACCGTGGCGCCATGGCGCCAGCCCATCGCACCCCCATGGATTCTAATTATAAATGAGAATCATTATTATTTGTCTATGCGCGTGCGCGCAGTAGGGGTATGCGGCGGCCGCCAGCGTCACGCAGCCGGCGGGCAAGACAGCAGGCGTTGCCATACGTCGTCCTGCACCTGCCGCACATGCCGCAAGCCGTCGGGGCCACGATAGATCCCCAGCGTGTTCGGCCACGCCACATCGATGAACAACAGCCGCGCCGGATCGATCAGCAGGGACTGGCCCACATAATTGCCCTTGATCTCGCCCTTGTTCACGATCAGCAGGCGCGCGCCACCGGCCAGCGCCCGCTCTTCCAGCGCCACGCCGCTGCGCTCGGCCACATCGCGCAGCCAGCGTTCGCGCCAGCGCGCCTGCTCCCCGAACTGCCCCGTTGGCGGCCGGTCCAGCTTGACGACGGCTGCCACGGGACCGTCAATGCCCGCCTGCAGCGAAAAGCCCATGCGCTCCTGCAATTCGACCGTGTAAGCCTCGCCCTTGACGTCGATCTGGTAGCGCCCCGTCCCGTCCTGTACCCGCAGCTCGGCCTGGTGATAGGCGGGTTGGACGCAACTGGCGTACTGATGGACGAGCACATCGAGAAACGGTGGTTCGACGGGGGATGCCGTCGCCATGGGGGGCGACAGGCTGGCACACAGCACGGCGGCAGCCGCGTATTTCATTGTATTCATTCTTGCTCCGGTTCACGGGGGACGGCTGCCGAAAAACAGGCACAGCACGCCACATTATTGCTTTTAAGCAATATTTCGCAGTATTTTTTGCAATGGTGGAATTGGCAAGATCCGCACTCTAGCAGAAGGGGCAAAAACGGCCCGCACGGCCCGCGCACGACCCGGCCTGCCGCACGATTCAATTGAATCGCGCTTGTTAAATCACTATTTCTAAGGTGTAATCTTATAAGCAAGTCATTGAATTAATTGCAAGTACGCTCATTTCTCCACACGGAGTTCCAATCAATGTCCGAACCGGTCCAAGCAAGCGCGTCGCCGTCACCTGCTACGTCACCCGTCGCCAACGGCTTCAGCCAGGCCACGCGCCTGCTGAAGCTGAGCACGCCCCTGGGCCCGGACAAGCTGCTGGCCGAATGCGTGCGCGGCGAGGAAGGCCTGGGACTGGGCTATGTCTTCAACATCGCCGCCCTGTCGCTCGACGCAGCCATTCCCCTCAAGTCGCTGATCGGCCAGCCCATCCTGCTGGAATTGCGCACGGCCGCCGGCACCGAGGACTGGCGCCCGTTCCACGGCCACATCACCGCCGTCGAACTGGCGGGCGCGAACGGCGGCTTTGCCCGCTACAACCTGACCATGCAGCCGTGGACGGCCTTCCTGGCGCACGGCCGCGACAGCCGCGTCTTCCAGGACCTGGCGGTACCGGACATCCTCGAAGTCGTCTTCGCCCGCTACCAGGGCCAGGGCATGCTGGCGCCCGCCTGGCGCTTCGACCTGCTCGACCGCGCGGCCTATCCGAAACGCAGCATCTGCAGCCAGTATCAGGAAAGCGACTGGGCCTTTGCGGAACGGCTGATGAGCGAGGAAGGGCTGTTTTATTATGCGGAACACACGGGCGATGCGGGCAGCGCCAGCCTGGGCAGCCATACCCTCGTCATCGCCGACCACAACGGCAGCTTCAAGCCCAACGCCCAGGCCAGCATCGCCTACAGCCAGCCAGGCGCCGTCATGCCGCAAGACACGATGGACCGCTGGCGCATGCAGCTGCGCCAGCAAACCAACGGCATCGAACTGTCCAGCTGGGATTACCGCGCGCTGGGCCAGCGCCCCATCAGCGCCGCTGGCGCCAGGGACGGGACGATGGCGCTGCTCAGCCGCGACGCTCCCGGCGCCTATGCCTACCCGTCGCGCGAGCACGGACAACGGCTTGCCGAGCGCCAATTGCAGGCGCTGACGGCGGCCAGGGAAGTGTTTACCGGCGCCGGCACCGTGCGCACCCTGGCGCCCGGCACCACGTTCACCCTGAGCGGCCAGGCGCAAACGGACGCGGCGGGCGATGGCGACGCGGCGACTTTCCTCGTCACCCGCACGGTGCACCTGATGCATAACAACCTCAATGCGGAACTCGGCGGCGGACTGCTGCAGCGCTTCGGCCAGGGCTTGCTCGACGCGCTGATCGGCGACGAAGCGGCCGGCAGCCTGCATGCCGTCGGCGACACCATCGGCGAACGCCCGCCCTACCGCAACCGCATCGACGCCATCCGCAGCAATATCCCCTACCGCAGCAGCTATGCCGATGACCACGGCCAGCTGCTGCATCCGCGCCCCAGCATCATGGGCCAGCAGACCGCCATCGTCGTCGGCCCGGCCGGCGTCCAGCTGCATACGGACCGCGACCACCGCGTCAAGGTGCAATTCCACTGGCAGCGGGGGACGCAAAGCCATAGCCGGCTGGCGCATCCGGCCGCCGACGGCCACACGGGCGCCCCCGGCGACGATAGCGCCGGCACCTGGGTCAGGGTCGCCACGCCGCTGGCCCCCGTCGCCGGCGCCAACTGGGGCAGCAACGCCCTGCCCCGCGTGGGCCAGGAAGTGCTCGTCGATTTCCTGGAAGGCAATATCGACCGCCCCGTCGTCATCGGCACGCTGTACAACGGCCGCGGCCAGGCCGACGCGCAAAACAACCAGGTCAGCCAGGGCACGGGCGCGGCGACGGGCAACGCGCCGGCCTGGTTTCCCGGCCAGGCCGGCGCCCACGCCCACCCGGCGGCCTTGTCCGGCATCAAGACGCAAGCCATGCAAGCCAGCCAGGGCGGCGGCGGCGCCTACAGCCAGCTGGTATTCGACGACAGCCCGGGCCAGGGCCGCGTCGCCTTGCAGCGCCACGCCGGCCCTCACCAGGGAACGGCCGAACTGAACCTGGGCCATTTGCGCCACCAGAGCGACAACCAGCGGCTGGCGCCGTCCGGCTTTGGCGCCGAGCTGAAAACAGAACACGGCGCTGCCCTGCGCGCGGGAGCGGGCATGCTGCTGTCGGCGCATGGCCGCGATGCCGGCGGCAGCCAGATGGATGCGCAGGAAGCGCTGGAACAGCTCAGGCAAAGCTTGCAACTGCAGACCTCGCTGGCCGAGCAGGCGCAAAAACATTTCGCGCTCGAAATGCCCAGCCCGGCCACAGCCGGTGCGGCCGCGCCAGCTTCCGCTGCCACGCCGGACCAGGCGGAGACGCCTGCGCCAGCCGCGCAGCTCCCCGCCCTCGCCCAGATGCAGCACAGCATCGAGGTCCTGGGCGCGACGGCCGAGGGCGCCGCCGCTGCGGGCCAGGGCCAGCAGGCGGCGGGCGGCGAAGGCCAGGCCAGCGCGTATGGCGACCCGCAGCTGCAATTATCCAGTCCGTCCGGCATCGCCGCCACCACACCGGCCAACGCCGTGCTGGTCGCCGGCGGCAATGGCAGTCTGACAGCGGGCGCGGATCTCAACTTTGCCGCGCAGGGCAACAGCCTGTACGCGCTGGGCAAGGGCATCAGCCTGTTTACCTATGGCAAGGCCAGCAGCAAGGATAAGCCCAACCAGGAAACCGGCATCCGCCTGCATGCGGCCAGCGGCAAGGTCAGCAGCCAAAGCCAGTCCGATGCGACACGGCTGACGGCCGACAAGGCCATCACCGTCAGCAGCACCGCCAAGAGCGTCACGGCGGCGGCCAAGCAGCACATCCTGATGACTGCCCAGGGCGCGTATATCCGCCTCGAAGGCGGCAACATCATGCTGCATGGACCGGGCAAGATCGATTTCAACGCCAGCATGAAGGAATTGACGGGGCCGGCGAGCAGCCAGCCCACCTTGCCGGCGATGCCGAATGCGGCCGACCTGGGCCGGGCAGTCGAACTGAACCTGCATTATGGCGATCTCGAACCTGTCATTAACTCCCCCTACAAAATCACGTTCGCCAATGGTACTTCACTCAGTGGATTGCTCAACGACAAGGGCCATGCCCGCCTCGAAAACATTCCTCCCGGCGCATATCACATTGAATATGGCGAGGACCAGCGCGACTGGGTAGCGCCGCCATTGGTAGCGGAACCCCGTCTGCAGCAAGCGAGGCAGCAGCTGAAACAGGCTTCCGCATTGCTGGAAGCGGCCAGGAAAAGCAGTAAACCGGATCCCCAACCATGAGCCAGAACTTTGTCGATGAGATTGTAGAATTTTTCAAGGACCTGATCCTGGGCGACTTCGAGGATGACCAGGGCAAGGCCGCCATGATCGTCGGCGGCGCCATTTCCCTGATCCCCGTGGTTGACCAAGTGATGGATGTGCGCGATGTCTCGGGCATGATCTACCGGGTCGGCAGGAAAGGCGTGTCGCGCGCGACCCGCGATGACTGGGTCGACATGGCGCTGGCGGCGTTCGGCTGCATTCCAGAAGTCGGCAGCCTGTTCAAGACCATCATCAAGCCTTTGCGCAAGTACCGCAAGGAGGTTGGCGCGGCGGCCGCTGGCGGCAATGTCATGATCGAAGCCATGCTGGGCAAGAGCAAGGGCGCCGCGATCAAATTCCTGAAAACCTTCCAGTGGGCGCAAAACACCCAGCTGGCAATCAGCACGGCCATGAGCGCGCTGGACAACTGCGTGCAATTGCTCGGCTACCTGTCGACCAGCCATTGGTGGCTGCCGTCGGACTTGCAGCATTTGGCACGCGACATGAAGCCGCAAGTCGAAGCGGTGCGCGGCCCCCTCAAGGCCGGCATTGCGCAAGGCGCCAAGGCGTTGCAGGACTTGATCGAGGACATGCTGGGCGAAGACGCGTTATGGGCGGCAAAAAAAATCGCCGTCGCCGCCGGCACCGGCGCCAATACGGCAGCCAGGCACAATCACAAGCCCGGCAACACACATCCGCACAGCGCCAACGCCCAGTTCAAGTCGCCCACGATCAGCACCGATAAAAAAACCAAGGGCGTGGATGCCAAAGCAAAAACCAAAGAACGGGACTCGCCGGGCAAGGGCAAGGAACACAAACCCGTGGACGACTCGCACCGCCAGAGCAGCGACGGCGGCACCGCACCGGTGAAGAATACGTCGCGGCCGATTCGCGAATTGCTGTCCAAAGTGCCATTCGGGCCAAAGGGACTCATCGGCGAGCATATGGCAGATTATTATCATATGGAACACGTGCTTAAAAAAGCCACCGCCTGGCCGCACGGTAACGTCAATGGAAAATGGCGCTTTGACTACCCGCGCGTTGTCGGTCCCGATAACGCACACAAACGCCCGACAGAGCTTGTACCCGAAGACTTAAAAAAAATGCTACAAAATGGTGTGGATACCATCTGGCAGACAAATAGCGACACTTTCCATTTCATCGAAGCAAAATTCAGTAGCAGTGCCTACACACTGTTCCAGCGGCTGCAAAAGGAAGTGGAACGTGGCAATATCCCACGCCCCCCGGCATCCCTCAACGACAGAGAGCTGATGTTATGGACTTTGCTCGGTGAACGTATAAAGGGCACGCAGATGGGGAAAAAATGGCTTACCAACAGCACCAAAAACGGTGCCATGCAATCCGTTGAAAATTTAAAAAATCGCTGGACATATCTAATACTGGGAAGCACCGCACTCTCTAATCCGTTTGTGACGGCGGCACACCCGCATGGCAAGCTCAAGTTAGCAGCAGCACCTGGAGTTGTCGACCATCTTGCAGCGACATTGGAATTACTCGCGTCAGGTGATCATTACAATATAAAAATACATGACAAACACAAAGAAACTCATGGCATAAGCGACACATTCAACTATATGGAAATTGATCGCATAGACAAAGGACGTAGAAGCCTCGAAAAAGCAACGTCTAAAAAACCAGTCGATCAACAAGAACAGCAAGAGAACAAGAATAAATCAAGCAAAGCAGTTTCAGGAAAGAGAAAGCGGAGAAAATAACAATGAAGAACCCAGAATTCCATGAACGCCGTCGCCAACAATTCCTTTATGAGGAGCTTTACACTAAAACTCGAGAAAATCAACTTTCACTAATTAAAGGTCAACTTGCCAACAAAAAAGTGGCCGAATCAACACAAAGTCAAACTGTCATTTACCAGTTTTTGTATTTGGAAGCGCTATGGATCTGGATACTCGACTATACGGCAGGTGAGCCGATCGATGCACTGGCGCCGCGCATTGCAGGCATCGTGGATAAATTTGAAGAATGGAATGAAGTCGATCAACTTTATCAACAGGAAGCGGCGCTTGACTTTCCAGAATACGGGCCATACGAATACGAGGGAGCGCCACAGTTTTCTATCCTTTCCGATTATGAAGATACGCTTCAACTACTCAGCATCGCCATCCTGCTACGCGATCAGCGTTCGGTGCGACGCATCATCCACGTACTGCGTAGCCACCGTGGCCACGATGGGCTGTTCGAGCAATTAATTGGCGCATATGTCGAGGACAGTCAAGACCTCGACACCTGCATTATCAGCAAACCCTACGACACCCTGTTGCAAGTATTCTATGAGGAAGATGAAAAAGCTAGCTTAGTCCTGCTGCAAAAATACCTGAAACAGTGGTACCCAGCTATGAGAAATCATCCGCGCTGGTACGATGAGCATCTCAACATCAACGAGGAAGGCTATGCCGCCTATTACGGCTACTGGGCATTCGAAGCAGGGGCGACCGTCTTTATACTCGACCTGGACGACAGCCAGATCGACCATCTGGTCTACCCCAAAGACCTGGTCGATTATGCACGACAGTTATGGGAAGTAGGCCGCTTTACCAGTCAGGAAACAGAACCACTGATGCGCAAGGGACGCGTCGAGGGCGGCCAGCCCTGCCCTCAAACTGGCTTCTGGGAAACCCCAGCAAAATTACACAGCCGCAGCCACTTCGCGCAAGGCCAAATAATGCCTGTTTTTGACGATGCGGCATACGGTGAAACCATCTGGTATTGGAGTGAAGAACAATAGCCAAATTCCATCTCGCACAGCCAGCGACTGGCCCAGCGCAGGAGGCTTTGGAATTGCACGCCTACGCCGCCGAGGCCTGCCCGCAGACCGGACAGTGGCAAGCGCTGGACATTCCGCCGCAAACCCGGCGATTTGAATAAGGCGAGATCATGCGCAATCTGGATTGCGCCTATGGCTTGACGGTGTGGCGCTTCCTGAACGCATAAAAAACAGCGACGGTACTGATGTTCGAAACCATCGAGCTGATGCTCGACTGAAAAAGGCAATCATGCATTGCGGTTTCAGCATGCGCGTACCTTCTTTGACACGAATACAATTTACCCAAGAAAAAAGCAAGTAGCCATGGAAGATTTACCCTTTCATCACCGACGCAGACAGCAATTTCTCCATGAAGAACTTTACAATAGAACACGGGAAAATCAACTTCTTCTCATTGAAGTAGGACATGATAATGAAAATGTAGCCAGTACAACGCAAAGTGAAAATTCGATTTATCAGTTCTTGCATCTTGAACTATTTTGGCTCTGGATGTTGGACTACACCGCAGGCGTCCCCATCCATGAACTTGCCTCGCGCCTTGTCGCCATTATCGATGCATTTGAAAAATGGAATGATGTATATCAATTGCTTCAACAGGATGCGGCACTTGAATTTCCAGAATTTGGCCCCTACGAATATGTCGGCGCCCCGCAATTTTCCAATCTTTTTGAATACGAAAATACCCTTCAATTAATTAGTATTGCCATTTTACTGCGCGACCAGCAATCGGTCATGCGCATCATTAATGTGCTACGTAGTCACCGTGGTCAAGATGGCTTATTCGAACAATTAATTGGAGGATATGTCGAAGAAGAAATAAATCTAGACAGTTGCATTCTTGAAAAACCCTATGACACGCTGCTGCAGGTATTTTATGAAGAAGACGAAAGTGCGACGCTCAATCTTGTGAAAAAGTATTTGAAATTATGGTACCCAGCCATGAAGGATCATCCACGCTGGTATGACGAACACTTGCATATCAACGAGGAAGGTTATTCCGGTTATTATGGTTACTGGGCATTCGAAGCAGGCGCAACAGTCTATCTACTCGATCTCGATGACAGCGGCATCAATCACCTGGTCTATCCAAAAGACCTTGTAGACTACGGGCGAAAATTACGCGAAGAAAACCGTTACACCAGTTTGTATACGAAACAACAGCACAATGTCCGCCGTGTTGAAGGGGGAAATCCGTGTCCCCAAAGTGGTTTCTGGGAAACCTCAGCAAGGTTACACAGCCGCAGCCACTTCGCGCAAGGCCAGGTGATGCCTGTTTTTGACGATGCGGCATACGGCGAAACAATCTGGCATTGGAGTGAAGGACAATAGTCAATATTTCATCTCACACAGCCAAGTATGTTAGGCATTTACGTTGAAAGTAATGTCCGACAACATCTTGAAGAAATCTGCACCAAACAAGAAAAATGGTACTTCACCATGAAAAATAACGTCTTTCACGAACGGCGTCGGCAACAATTTCTTTATGAAGAATTTTATAAAAAAACACGGATAAATCAACTTTCCTTGATCCGCGGAGGAGAAGAAAACAAAAAGGATGCATATTCGATAGGCGAAAGCTCCTCCGTTCATCATTTCCTGTATCTGGAATTACTCTGGATATGGATGCTTGACTACACGGCTGGCATAGCCCTCGATCAACTGGCGCCTCAAATCGCCGATATCGTGGACAAATTTGAAGAGTGGAACGAAGTGGATCAAAAATATCAACAGGAGTGTGCACTGAAGCTGCCTGAATATGGTCCATATAAATATTCGGGGGCGCCCGATTTCTCGACACTTTCCGACTATGAAGACACACTGCAACTGCTGAGCATTGCCATCTTGCTACGCGATCAGCGTTCGGTCCAACGCATCATCCACGTACTACGTAGCCATCGCGGTCAAGATGGCCTGTTCGAGCAATTGATCAGTGCTTATGTCGACAACGTCGTCGAGCGCGATACCTGCGTGCTTGGCGCTCCTTATGACACCTTGCTAGGTGTCTTTTATGAAGAAAATGAGACTGCCACACTCAGCTTGCTCAAGCAATATTTACAACAGTGGTATCCGGCAATGAAGGATCATCCACGCTGGCACGACGAGCACCTTAGGATCAGCGAAGAGGGCTATGCCGGCTATTATGGCTATTGGGCATTTGAAGCCGGAGCTGCAGTCTTTATTCTCGATCTGGACGACAGCGCTATCGATCATCTGGTCTACCCTAAAGACTTGGTCAATTATGGCCGCAAGTTACGCGCGGAACACCGTTACACAAGCATGGATACTGACTTAATAAATAAGGCCGGTCGTGTTGAGGGTGGTCACCCCTGCCCCCAAACTGGCTTCTGGGAAGCCCCAACAAGGTTACACAGCCGTAGCCACTTCGCGCAAGGCCAAGTGATGCCTGTTTTTGACGATGCGGCATACGGTGAAACCATCTGGCATTGGAGTGAAGAACAATAGCCAAATTCCATCTCGCACAGTCAGCGGCTGGTCCAGTGCAGGGGCCTTTGGAATTGCGCGCTGAAGCCGGCTAGGTCTGCCCGCAGGCCGGCCAGTGGCAAGCGCTGGACGTTCCTCCGTCAACCCGGCGATTTGAACAGGGCGAGATCATGAGCAATCTGGATTCTGCCTATGGCTTGACGGTGTGGCGTTTTATGAAGGCGTAAAGAAACAATGCAGTGAGAGGAGAAAAGATGAGCACAACGGAACGTTTTTTTACTGCCGAAGATGTAGAGGGAATGGTTGCTGACCTCAAAGAATGGCCAAACATGTCCTGTGACGATGGTAATCAAGATCTGGGGGTGTCTCCTTTCATAACATTTTACTTCTTGTATGATACTAAACGCCATCTTGACATATCCAATCTCATGATTGATATCCATGAAGAATTTTATAAAATCACAGAAAATCCATATATTATCGCAACGCATCCGAGTTCTGAGAGACCGCACCCTTACGGATCGAAACGTTTACCTGATCTGCGTGAGTTTGCAAGAAAAACAAAAAAAGAAGACTATTTTCATTTTCAATTTTACCGATCAGAAAAAACATAACTCCTCGCCTTCCACTGCTGGATATTTCTGGAAAATGCGGGATCATATGAACGATAATTCAGAACCGTCAAACAGGGATTACTCATTCATTCAATTCTACTATCGCTGGTCATGGTGGAAGGATAACAAGAATGCATGGCGGCGGTTTGTTCTGGAAACCATGGAAAAACTAAAACCTGATCAGGTTTATAGCGGCTTTTCGATGGCCAATCCGATTGCTTTCGGCACCCGCTCGGCAGTGACCGTGTGGGAACGCTCTCTGGCACCTCGATTTTTTGGTTTGGACATTGATTATCCTTTTTCCATGAGCGGCTCGCTGGCAGACGGCATTCGCCCGCCAACCTGGGGCTTCCTGCTGTCGGATATGTGGCGCGAAAAATTGAATCTCAGCCGCGACCAGATAAAACTCAGCCTGCAACATCCGCACATCCGGATCGACGAGCTCGGCGCAGGCCTATGGATCGAACTGGGCGAGGAACCGGCCCTCTACCCGGTGGAGGACGGCGTGCCGGAATTGCCGGCGCTGCTCAACAAACTACTCAAGCCGATCCGCAACGACCACATGGCGCTGCTGGGCTTTGGCCAATGGGACGGCGACCCTAACGAACGCTTCAATGACGCCGACTCGCTACGCTGGATGCGGCGCTTCGACGCCGACAGCGACTGGCCCAGCGCCGAGTTGCGCCAGCGAGAAGCAAAAACGACGGACAAACAATGATAGCCGCCCCGTTCGACATGCGGTGCCGGCAGAAATTTCTCTACGAAGATCTTTATCATAAAACGCGGGAAAATCTGCTCGCATTAATTGCAGTCCGACTTGCAAATAAAAAAATAGTGGAATCAACGCTGGAAAACTCTGTGGTACATCAGTTTCTGTATTTGGAAGCGTTCTGGATCTGGATGCTGGATTACACAGCGGGTGAACCGATCGATGCACTGGCGCCGCGTATCGCCGGCATCGTGGATAAGTTTGAAGAGTGGAATGAGGTCGATCAATTCTGTCAACAGGAAGCGGCGCTTGAGTTTCCGGATTATGGGCCGTACGAATACAAGGGAGCACCAGACTTTTCCACGCTTGCACATTATGAGAACACGCTACAACTACTCAGTATTGCACTATTACTGCGCGATCAACATTCGGTCTTGCGCATCATCCATGTGTTACGCAGCCACCGTGGCCAGGATGGATTATTTGAGCAATTGATTGGCGCATATGTCGAGGATAAGCAAGATCTTGATTCGTGCATTCTCGAAAAGCCCTATGGTACTTTGCTTCAGGTTTTCTATGAAAACAATGAGAGAGAGATACTCAAACTGGTCCAGAAATACCTGAAACAGTGGTATCCAGCCATGAAAGGTCATCCCCGCTGGTACGACGGGCATCTGAGAATCAGGGACGAAGGATACGCTCCCTATTACGGTTACTGGGCCTTTGAAGCCGGAGCGACCGTCTTTATGCTCGACCTGGACGACAGCCAGATCGACCATCTCGTTTACCCCAAGGACCTGGTCGATTATGCGCGACAGTTATGGAAAGAAGGCCGCCACACCAGCCTGGAGATGAAACCATCAGCCGAACAAGAACCCGGCGAATAGAATGAAAAATCCACCATTTGATGATCGCCGCCGCCAGCAATTCATTTACCAGGAACTGTATGAAAAAACCCTGGAAAATTCGCTTACCCTGATACAAGTCCAACAGAAGAATAAGGAATCGGCTGAATCTGCGGCAGATCTCAGTCTGGCTTACAATTTTCTGTATCTTGAAAATTTCTGGATTTGGCTACTCGATTACACTGCGGGCATGCCCATGGAGGACCTCGCACCACGCCTGTCTGGCATCGTGGACAAGTTTGCGGAGTGGAATGAAGTCGATCAAATTCATCAGAAGGAAATATTATCGAAATACCCTGAATATGGCCCATATAGATATCGGGCAGCACCAAATTTTGGCGACCTTGGCGATTATGAAGATACTCTGCAATTACTGAGTATCGCCATATTATTGCGTGACCAGCGTTCGGTCAGTCGCATCATACGCATACTTAGCAGCCACCGTGGACAGGATGGCTTGTTCGAGGAACTGATTAGCGCCTATGTGGAGGATGCGATCATGATCGACACTTGCTTACTGGGCAAACCGTACGATGTCTTGCTGCAGACAGTGTATGAAGATGATGAAAATTCGGCACGAAATTTACTCAAGAAATATTTGAAACAATGGTACCCGGCGATGAAGGACCATCCACGCTGGTACAACGGCCATCTCAGAATCAGCGATGAAGGCTACGCGCCATATTATGGTTATTGGGCATTTGAAGCAGCTGCAATGGTTTTTGTTTTTGACCTTGATGACAGCGACATAGACCATTTGGTCTATCCCAAAGACCTCGTTGACTATGCGCGACAGTTATCGAAAGAAGCTCGCTATACCAGCATAGAGAGGAACGAGGCAAGCGATGGCGGGCATGTCGAAGGCAAACAGCCCTGCCGTGACACGGATTTTCGGGAGTAAGAATGCAGACTCTGGACGAACACACTTTTTTGGCCTGGCGCAGGGAACCGCTGCTGTCCTACGCGATTTACCTTGAAAGCAAAGACAGCCACGACGAGTGCTTCGACATGGTGGAGGCAGGCTTGCAACAGCCTGCCGAAGTACTGCAAAATATCCCGCCAGAAAATTTCATGACGGCCACGCGCCAGCGGGCCTGGGATGGCATAGACCTGCTCAGCCTGGCCTACAGCGCCGGCCATACGATAGCCGATCTGCGCGCGCTGTACCCCACGATACTCGAATACTGGGAAGAGTTTGCCAACTATGACAGGGCTTTTGACGTGCAGGCCTGCGCTGCGGAACAGGGATTTCCCCACTTCGCCCTGCCCGGTGATGGCTACGAGCAGGTCAACCGCATGATCTGCCTTGGCATTCTCCTGGGTTGGGGCAATTTGCTGCCCCGCCTGGCGCCAGTCATCGATTTCAACAACCACGAAAAAGATGGGCTGGTCGAACGCCTGCTGGCATTTTCCATCGATAACAGGGATACCGCCTGGCCGGAATGTACCCGCCACCTGCCCTACATCAAGACGCTCAAGATATTCGCGGCAGAAAAAAACCAGCGCCCGGCGCTGATAAAGGATTACCTGAGGCAATGGTATGACGCCAGCCGCCGCGAACCCTACTATGACAGCCACGCGCGCGACACCTCCTTTTCAGGCTACTGGTCATGGGAAGCGGCGGCCATCACCTGCCTGCTCGATATCGACGACAGCAGCTACCGCGATGCCAAATTCTATCCCGCCGACCTGGTGGCATTCCACCGTCAGCCAGCCTGTATGCGATCGGAGCCGGCATGAGCCACAACCCCGCCGTGATCGCAGCCTGCCTCATCTTCGCCATGCCCGCGCAGGCGCACGCCGCAGACTCGCCCTTTCCGGGGATTTATTCCGTCATCGATCCCGTCACGGGCATAACGCAGGATGTGCTGAAAATCGAACCGTTCATCAACGGCGCATTCAACGTCTTTCCCCGCTTCGCAGGGGAACGGGCGTGGGCTGGCGTGCTCTCTGGAAAGGTGATGGGCGCCAGGGACCGCTATCTGGAGGATGCACTATTTCCGCAGGACAGCAAGGTGCGCACCCTGGCCATCGCAGACATCGGCTACCTCTACCGCACGCCCGGCGACAGCTATTCGCGCGACGGCCGTTCGGATACCGGCTACCTGAGTCATATCTTTGCCATCGGCATCAAGTCCATGCAGCGCCGGCCGCTGCTGGCAGGCCATGCCGAACGCAGCGAGCGCGGCCAGCACGATTACCGGCCCCGGGCCGATGAAGCGAAGATAGCGGTCAGCACCCTGAGCTACAGCGCCCGTCCCATCCAGGTCGGCGTCAGCGATGCCGGCAATCCGGCCAATGCCGTCGATACCGATCCCCTGAACCCTTACATGAGCAGCGCCGCCCATTGCTGTTTCTACCTGCCGGCCACGCCGCACAAACCGGTACAGCTGACCATCGAGTACCGCTGGTTGCCTGACGGCAAGCCGGAAACGCGCACGCTGCCGTTGCCTGCCGGCAATATCACCGAGGAACTACTGGTCGTCGTGCAAGCCGATGGCAAGCTGGCACTGGAATTTCGCGACCCGCACGAATCGCAGTCGATGACGGCGGATGGCAGCGTCAAGGCCGGCAACGGCAGGCTGTATCCGGCCCTGCCCGCTGCCGAGCGCAAGGCCGTGCTGGCCGCGGAACTGGCGCGTCAGCAACGTTCTCTCAAAGACATCAGCAAGAAACTGGAAAAACTGCCGCCGACCACACCGTTGCAGCTCACGCAGCGGGTGGCGGAACTGGTCGAAGAGCGGCAGGCCGCCGTGACGTATCTGGAAGCGTTTTCCGCGTGCAAAGCGGCCGTGCGCGAGTGCGACAAGCAAGCCAGGGCGGCGGCCCGCGCCAGATAGCGGTTAGGCCCGTTTCCGCTAGGCTATCGCCGTGTCGCCACCTGTCGACGCTTCTTTCGGCACCAGCATCGCCTCTTTTACGCCGCCCAAGGCCGGTTTTGACCCCTCATATCGCCAATACAGATATTTCTTGCCTCGTTTTCCCATGAAATACTGCCGGTTTCGGGACCAGCGACTGGCTTCAACAAAGCCGATACTGGCGTCACTCATCTGGTTCTTGAATCCCGCAACAGAATCATGCACATAGCGATCGAAGAATTTGTCAAATAAAGTCCGCTCCGCAACCGACATCGACTTTCGGAGCTTGCCTTTCCAGGCATCGTAGATCGCGTCCTCCAGCGGTTCCGTGGCACTGCGAAAAAATCCTGTTTTCTTTTCTGCAATATTCTGAACGTCGCGTTCCCATTCGCTGTCCGTCGTGGTCATGTACTTATCAGGCGTGGCATACATGACGGACTGCCCCTTTGCGATGATGGCTTCGCGTTCTTTGCGCGCCGCGCGCTGGCGTTCCGTGCGTCCCCAGCGCCAATGATAGTAATTGTTCATGTGGCTGATGACTTGCGTCTCGAGCCGCTTGTCCGCGCTGACGTGCTTCATGTAAGCGTCGAAGCATGCCTCCAATTCGCTGCTGATGTTAAACAGCGAGCCATAATCCTGAAGAACCTCTTCGGGTGACTTGAACGGCACCCCGGCGGCATATGCCGACAGATACATATTGCACAGCGGAATGCGCGCCAGTTCATTTGACCGTCCCTCCTGATTCATGTCGTCATAACCGCCGCCCACGTCGGAGTGCGCCCCGGGATAAAGGGTTTCCCGACAGTTCGAGTCAGTGGATTGGTCGATTCGGATAGAGTCTGATGGAAATTTCTCGCGCACTTCATGCGCTGCGACATAATGCTCGCAAAAGCGCACATACGGTGGAATACGCAGATCGGAGGCCCATTCCGCATGGCCGCCCTCGTCTGCCAGATACATCACGCCACCCCAGACAGGTCCCAGGTGATATTTGAGATTCGACTCAAGGCGGCTACCGCCAAACCCTACCGAGGCCACGGTATCAAAAATGCCGAGGAAGTAAATCACCAGACGCGGCTGAATAAATCCGCCACTTTTGATCCAGATCAATCCATCTCCCTGCTGATAACACTGTCCAGCCAACTGACGCACAAAGGCCCGCGCCTGGGCCGCCCCCCGACTGAAACCAAACACGGCAACATTGATTTGATTTACATGCGGCATGTGCTTGTCCACCCGCACCTTCAACTCCTTCAGCATCCAGCTGATCCGGGCCTGACCTTTTGCAGCCGATGCCATGCCGAGTGCCCCATCGATTCCATCACCGCTGTCTTGAATTTCCGGAAACGGCGTGCCGACGCCTGGCGTATATATCGCGTAGGTCTTGTTTTTTTCATCTTCGGCCGTATGCGCAAACTTTCCCAGTTTCGCAATATTGCTGTACTTTACATTCGACGAAGCCAGCGAACCATTTCCATCTTTTTTGAAATTATTTCCAGTTCCATCAAAAAAACAACTGATCCAGACGGGCTTTCGGCAATCCGACTCCTTCGCACATTTCTCCAATTCCTTGCGATAAATTCCTCGGGCAAGTCTTTCACTCTTCGTGACGTCGCTAAGCCGGCGTATCGTTGGTTTACTCATGGTCTATTCCCTATGCGGTGTGCGAGGTATGCCATAAAAAGGATTCTCGATTTCCTGCTTGCAGAACTGGCCTTGGGGAAGGCGCGTGGCATGCAGTTTCACTTGCTCGGCAGCAAGTGGCGCCTGCGTCTTGAAGGTTCCCAGATGTGCCTGAACTGTTCCATCGGCAAGAAAGTGCAAGAGCACGGTGGTTGGACGATCTGGCCCTTTGGCGGGCAGGATATCCACAGTGGCCTGACACCAGCGGCTTCCGGGAGAACTCTGCCTGGAAGTGCGTTCGTCATAGTCAACACTCGATTTTCCATTGTGATAGGCAGTATCGAACACCACGCTCCAGACCACGCGCACTCTCAGCGGTTTATCCACGGGACTATCCCAGATAAAACAGCAATTTCCGCTGCTGAAACGGACTTTTTCACCATTGTCCATTTCCGCCTCGCTGGCGTCGCGAAAAAAAATGGAACCTCCGCTGGGAGCTTCATCGATCTTGAATGGCATTGAAATACCCTTGAAGGTGATGGAGTAAATATCGTACGGCGTGTAGTTATATGAGGTGGTAGTGAAGGTTTTCTCGCTTAATTCCTGTTGCAAGCGATTTTCCTTTTCCTTGGAATTGCAAGCGGCCAAAATAAACAGGCACAATACGATAGAGGTCAGTTTTTTCATGTCGGGATCGCATTCATATGCTGGAAGCGGAAATTTCTTCGAGTGCAGCCCATTGCTGGGGAGTCCAGGCCAATATCCGGTCGCTGAATGACTGCGCCGTTCCCGTCGCCTGCAATGCGATGGCGGCGAGCGGGGACAGATGAAAATCGGCGCCCAGCATGAGCGACAACATGCAGTAACTTTTCAAGTCTGTGGGCGAACTGAGTCCATATGCCTGCGCCCTGCCCAGCTGTTGAAAGAAAAAGTCATAGCGCTGATCCGGAGGCAAACCGTCGAGCGCCTGCGGATCATCGCTCTCCATTTGCTTCATCAGCATGTACGGCGCTGTTCTATTCATCAGCTCGACATATTGATGTTGTGTCAAAAGCATTCGTTCACTTCCAAGGGGCACAGACTCCTCATCCTTCTCGCCAGGTACAATTTGTGGCACCCCACGCACGTCCATGTACAACCAGCCCGTGATTTCCGCGAGTGCAGCCTTGCGCTGCGCCGTTTCCAATACGTCCAGCCAGTGCGGCAGGATAAGCGGATCGTAGTAGCGCATGATCCACTCCGTACCGTCATCGTGCTCCACCTCGGTCAGCCACGTCAGCCGTTCCAGCAATTGGGGCTGGGGCCGGTCAGAAACAATCAGCGACATGAAATGGGCGCTGCCGGCAGTGCAAAGCAATTGGGCGAGCAAGGGACATTGCTCCCGCTTAATATGCCGCAACAATATCGGGCCGGCGTACAAGGCGTCTGGCTCGGCCAATTCACCTAACAAGGAATACAACTCGACGCTGTGATCGCTTGGCAAGCGGATACGGGCCAAACCATCAAACTTGGCGCCATCAATCAAGCTGTACAGGGTCACGCCCTGGTCGGCAGGATGGCTATCGAGCAGCGCAAGCAGCTGCAAGCCGCAGGCGGGGGCCCCGCCATCGTCGTCGCGCATGCTTACTCCCCCTTCGCGGCAAAGGGCGAGCCGCTCCTGGCCGCATTTAACAGACATTCCTTGCAAATACTGCGAGGCATGACCGGCAGCGGGTAGCTTGCACGGGATGGCCCCGTAAAACTCTTCTTGCCGGCATGCACCGTGATCTTGCCCGGACATTGCACGGTGATGTTGCCGCCCTCGATCGTGATGTTCGCCCCGCCCGCCGTCGACAGGCGGATGCTTTTCGCCGCCGCCCAGTCGATATGCGCGGCGGCGCTGACGATGTTGACTTCCTCGCGCGCCTGCACGTTGAGCACGTCGGCCTGCGCCTGCAGGTCGATGGCTTGCTTGGCGGCAATCAATTGCAGGCCCATATTGTTCTCGCCCGCCTTGACCACGCCGGCCAGGGCGCCGATGGCCTGGCCGCTGTGCACGCGCAACTGGCCGCCGCCGACGAACTGGGTGTCCAGGCCGCTCATCAAGGAGGTGGTTTCGCCATTTGCCAGCTGGATATCCTGGCCCGCCAGCACGCCCAGGCCGGCGCGGGCAGCGATGGCGATGATGGCGTCGCTGCTGTGCGGCAACTTGTCATCGCCGGGGCTGGTCGGCTTGCCCGCCGCGTCGCGCCTGGCGGCGGCCGTATCGTCCTGGCTCAGCATGCCGGAGACGCTGGTCAAAAACGCCGGCAAGGGCGCCGCCTTTTCGTCGAGCACGCTGGCATTCGCCTTGGCCGGCCCCAGGTGGCTGGCATACGCGACCGTCTTGTGCGTGACGGCGGCGGCGCTGAAGGTTGCACCCAGCTTGGCCGCCTGTTTGAGCAAGACCATGCCCGGTGCATTGTCGCCGGCCGGATCGCGCGCCTGCGCGTCGTGGTTGACGAGGTAGCTGGAAATCAGGAGCCCGGCGCCGGCCCGCACGGCGCCGTAAGCGTCGGTGCGCAGCTCGGCGCCCGTGCCGCGCAGGCTGCCCCGGTAATTGTCGGCCGCATGGATCAGGTGGCCAAGATTGAGCTCGCTTGCCGCATGGCTGCTCTTGAGCTGGATGCGCCCCTGCTGGTCGGTATCGTCGAACAGCAACTGGTTGTAGCCGGCGGCGCCGAATTCCTTGCTGCGGATACCCCATTGCGCCGCGCCGTTGCGGTGGCCGGCGCTGCCGCCGGCCGCGCCATGCCAGACCGGGCTGTTGCCGCCGGCCACGTTGCCCTGCGCCGACGGCGCATGGTCGCGCGCCGGCTCGAATACGCTGGCATCCGCGGGCTTGTCCGTGATGCCGCCCGGCGAGGGCGCGACGCCGCCCTCGCCCTGCCCGTTGTACAGGGCGCCGACGATGATGGGACGGTCGATATCGTTTTCCAGGAATTGCACCAGCACTTCCTGGCCGATGCGCGGCAGGAACTGGCTGCCCATGCCGCCGCCTGCCGAGCGCTGCGCCACGCGTACCCAGCAGGTGGCGCCGCCTTCCTGCTGCCAGTGGAAACGGATGCGCACCCGGCCCAGCTTGTCGCAATGGATCTCGCTGCCGCCGCTGGCGCTGGCGCTGCCGTCGGCGCCGACGACGATGGCGCTCTGGCTGCCGCGGGCCGTCGGTGCCGGATGGTGGCGCGCATCGCCGCCCTCTGGTGCCGGGCGCCATGGCGTATCAGCCGCGATCGCCTCAATATGGTTGGCATAGCCACTCTCGACCGCCTGGGCGATCACTTGCTGGACATGCGCGATATCGCGCGGCGCCAGCGCCTGGCCAGCCAGGCCTTCCTGCAGCAATTCGGGTATGGGGCCGAACAGCTCAGCCAGGCCCTGCCTGGCAGGCGCCGGCAAGTTATTCACGCCCACGCTGTACACGCGCAACACGACCAGCGCCGGCGCGTCGGCGCCGTCCTGCTGCAACGGTCCCTGCGTCAGGGTAAAGCGCGTACCGGCACGCAAGGTGCGCACGGTCGAACGCGCCTGCCAGCGTTCGCCGCGCGCTTCGAGCGCCTGCATCCGCAGCAAGGCATAGCGTTCGGCCTGGGCCGCATTGGCATAGAAATACTGGCCTGGCGTGTCATAGCTTTCCAGCGCGGGCGCGTTTTTCCCGCCCGGCGCCAGCCGCGTCGGCACGCTGGCGCTGACGGCTTTCTTGGCCTTGTAATCATAGCTGAGCACGGTCGCCACCGCCGTGCGCAAGGCGCGTGCCCGGCAGAGCGCCTGGATGGCGTCGGCCTGCTCCATGGCCCGCGCGCCATGAAAACGGATGCCGCCGCCTTGCGCGCTGCTGGCGTCTTCCGGCACCGCGCTCAAGGCGCTGCTGTCGGCGAACAGTACCAGGCAATGGCCACCCTCGTGTTCTTCGAAACGCCAGGCCAGGCCTTCTTCGCCCAGCAGACGCGTGACGAAGGCCAGGTCCGACTCGCGGTACTGGCAGCAATAGCTGCGCGGCTGCGCCTCGGCCATGAACGGCCCCGTGTCGCCGCTCCAGCGCCAGTCGGCTTGCGGCGCGTAAGCCTGAAACACGCTGTCGACGATTTCGATGACGCTCTTGTCTTGCCAGACGCGGCTGTTGCGTACCTGGCTCAACAGCCATAGCCACGGCGTCAGGCGCAGCCGGAAACGGGCCAGTCCGCCGTCGCTGCCCAGCATCGCCGCTGCGCTGACATAGCCGCTGAAGACAGCACGGCTGCCGTCGGCCAGGCTGACGTGCAGCGCGGCCCGCTTGCCCAGCAGGGGCGCCAGCGCCACATTCGCCTGCGTGGACAGCACGATGACGTCGCGCACGCCCACGGCCTGCAACTGCTCGTCGGCGACAAACGCTTCCACCAGCCACTGCGCCGTCCCGCCGTCGCCGCCGTCCAGCGACAGCTCATACAATCGCGTCACGCTGCTGAAACCCGCGAGGGAAGCGTTGACCTGAGCGGCGCTGGCGGCGCTCATTTTTCGCCTTTCACGGCAACTTGCCCGGCCTTGCATTGCACATACTCGGCATGGCCCTGGCAGGCGCGCGCGCGGCACGCGGCGGCGGCGTCGCGCTTGAGCGCCGCGCATTGCTGCAACTGGGTCCGCAGATTGGGAACGGTTTTCTTCGGCGCCGGCGCGGCCTGCGCGTGGGCCAGCAGGGCCGACAGCAGGGCGATATCGCTGTCTTCCGCGCGGCGGGCGGGCGTAGCCGCAGGCCCTTTCGCCGGCGGTTTTTTGGCTGCCGGACGGGGTGCCTTGGCCACCTGTTTCGTGACGGGTTGCGAGGCGGCGGCTGGGGGCGACGGCGTTTCCAGCGCCTTGCTCAGGACATCGCCGGGGTGCGCAGCACCCGCATTCCGGGCAGCGCCTGTGGCGGCTGTGGCGGCCGCGCCGGCATCGAGCATCTCGCTCAGGCTCTGCTGCGGTGCGGCGGCGCCGGGCGGCGCCTCGTCACGGATGCTGGCGACGACCGGCGGCGCTTCCACGGCGGCGGTGGCGACGGGCGGGGAAACCGGCGCCGCCGGCGCATCGTCGTCGCCAACCCGTTCTCCGCGCTGCCCCAGCCAGACGCCCGCTGCCAATAACAGCAGCAGCGCGCCCACGCCTCCGCGCAGGGCCAGGCTGCCGCGCCTGGCCTTCGCAGACGCGCCGGCGTGGCCACCCTCGAGCGTGCTCAGGATGCGGTTACGGTCGGCCTCCGCCTGCTGCGCCTGCGTCAACAGGCTGGGCCGGGCCGGGAGCCGGGGGCTATCGTCATGAGTTCGCAAAATGTGCGCTCCTGTAATATTTGCAAGACTTTACGCTATTCAACAAAATCATGACGCGTGCCATAAAATCAACAGTGCGCACCCTCCGCACAATTGAAAAAAGCCGCCCTTAATTATCAGTTTTGTAAGATATACTTCCAGGCAATATCCATCGCAGCCCTGTTTTTCCCGATGGACAGCACCGTTCCCCGCAGCCAAACATTTCTTGATTGAGGTTAGCGTGTTCCTACTCGCGGTAGCGCTGTATTTCATCCTGGCATGCCTGATCAGCTGGCTGATCCTGTTCCCGGCCGGGCGCGATTTCGTGCTGCACGCCGTCGATGGCGCGGAGCAGCGCCTCGCCGCCTGCCTGCAGCGCGTGGCCAGGCGCAGGCAGACGGGCATGGCCAGCCTGGGACAGCGCAGCAGCGCGCTGTGGACCCGCACTGCCGACCTGCTGCGCCGTCATTACCTGCTGTGTCTCGCGGGCGTGGCTACGCTCAGCCTGCCGACCCTGCTGGCCCTGATGGCCGACAGCAAATCCATGCTGGGCGCCTACGATGTATCGACGCGGGAAATGAATATGCAGGTCGCCAGCCTGCTGCAGGGCGAACAGCTGGTGCCGCCCGTCGACCTGCCGCCGCTCGTGTTTGCCACGGAAGAAGTGCGCCAGGAGCGCCCGCTGCTGGTATCGGCCAGCCGCAACTGGACCTTGCTGAATGTGGAATACGCCCAGCGCTTGCTGCTGGTCTTCAAGATCATGAAGGAAAAACATGGCTACGAGATGGCGCTGCTGGAAGGCTACCGCAGTCCCGAGCGGCAAGACATGTTGGCGGGCATGGGTCCCAACGTCAGCAACGCGGCCGCCTTTCAAAGCTGGCACCAGTACGGCCTGGCGGCCGACTGCGCCTTCCTGCGCAATGGCAAGCTGGTCATTTCCGAGAAGGACCCGTGGGCCATGCGCGGCTACCAGCTGTATGGCGAAGTGGCCGAATCGGTCGGCATGACCTGGGGCGGACGCTGGAAAATGATGGATTTCGGGCATACCGAACTGCGCCTGCCCGGCGTAATGAAAAAACACTGAGGGGAGCGCGTATGGCGGGTCCGGTAATCAGATTGGGCGACAAGACATCGCATGGCGGCACCGTGCTGGAAGCATCGGCGGTGAGCGACAGCGGCGGCATCGGCATGGCGCGGGTCGGCGACAAGGTCGCCTGTCCCCTGCCCGGCCATGGCGTTTGCCCCATCGTCAGCGGCGACTCCAGCTTCATCGTCGATGGCAAGCCCGTGGCGCGCCACGGCGACAAGACCAGCTGCGGGGCGCTGCTGATCGCCAGCCAGCAAGCCACCATCGACCAGGCATGACGGCCCTGCCCATACGCGGAGGAGCCCGCTGATGCGCCCCTGGTTGCGACGCGGCCTGCTGACCGTGTCCGTCTTTGCGCTGAGCTGGACGGGCGCCATCGCCTATTGGCGCGACAGCACGCGCATGCCGACGCCGGGCGAACTGGCCGGCGCCATGCTGGCGCTACCGCTGGCCCTGCTATTGATGCTGTGGCTGGGTAAAAAACTGCTGGCCAGGCTCTTGGCCGGGCCAGCCCTGGCGGCGCCGGGTCTGGCCGCGCCACTCGAGGCCGAGGCGGCGACACCTCCCGTGGCACCGCTGCCGCTGCATATCGTGGCGGCCACCCTGCGCATGCCGGGCGGCGCCACGCCGTCAGAATTGCTGGCCGCCATGCGCTCCCGCCAGGCGCGACCCGCGCTCGACGGCCAGCTGCTCGATGAAGACGGCTATCCCCTGCTGTGCGGCAGGGTGGACGGCATCGACGAAGAAGAGCAGCAGCAAGTGCTGGCCGCCTGGCTGCGCGAGCATCCGCAGGCCGGCCTGGCCAGCGAACCGTTTCCCTTCAATCCGGAAGACGTGCGCGCGCTGGCCCTGGGCGCCGAGGTGCTGGCCGAACTGGTGGACGAAGCCTTGCAGCATGCGCTGTCCGCCGGCGCACGGGCCTCGCCGGCCAGCGCGCCGCCCATGCTGCGGCTGCACCTGCTGATGCCGGCCTCGTGGAGCGCCGCCCAGCGCCAGGCCGGCGACGCCTGGCTGCGCCACCTGGCGCGCGAGCAGGGCTGGCCAGCGCAGACATTGCCGCCGCCCGCCGAATCCGCCAACCGGCCACCGGCGCCGTTTGCCCTGTTGAACCAGCTTGCCGGCCATGCCGCGCCACCGCAGCCGCCCGGCCTGTCCATCGTGCTGGCCTGCGATTCGCACCTGGGCGAGCTGCGCGTGCATGTCCTGGCGAGCCAGGGCCAGCTGTTCAGCGCCAGCCAGGCGAACGGACAGATTCCCGGCGAAGGCGCGGCCGGCCTGCTGCTGGCCATTCCTGGCGCGACGGCGTCACCGGACGAGCCGGCGCCTGTCCTGCTGCACCGCGCCGCCACGGGCGAACTGCCCCAAGGCGCCAGCCAGCGCGGCCCGGCCGACAAGAGCATGCTGGCGGAACTGAGCCGGCAGGCGCTGGCGGCAGCCGGCGAGGATGCGGCGGCCGGCATCGCGCTGGTCAGCGCCGATACCGACCAGCGCGCCAACCGCATGCTCGAACTGATGCAGTGCGCCGGCGCCATCTTGCCCCAGCTGGACCTGGGCGAGCAGGTGCTGGGCGTCGGCACCGCATGCGGCCAGTGCGGCGCCGTCACGACGCTGGCCGCACTGGCCATGGCGCGGCAGGCGGCGGCCGACGATGGCGCACACGTTTTATGTCTCAGCAACCTCGATCCACTGCAGCGCGGCGCCCTCGTCATTGGTCCGCGCGCGAAAAACAGTCACGGCACCACCTGATACAGCGACGTCCCATTCACACACCTTAACGGTTTGCACACTATAAAACTATGATGCAACGATTCTGGCACTCCCTGACTTCACGCACCAGCCTGCTCATCCTCGGCATCGCGGCCGCCATCCTGCTGCTGTTCGCCTGCGCCGTCATTTTCGACTGGCCGGCCATGCGGCTGCTGCCCTTGCTGGCCGCGGCGGCGCTGCTGGGCGCCATCGTGTGGTGGCTGCGCCGCCGCCGGCGCCGGCGCGAGGGCGCCAGCTTCAACAGCATGCTGGAGCAGCAGGCGGCGGGCGCCGCGCCCAAGGCAGGTCCGGTGCAGCGCGAGGAAACCGAAGCCATCCGCAAGCGCATGCTGGAAGCGATCAATACCATCAAGACATCGCGGCTGGGCCAGCTGTCGGGCGATGCCGCGCTGTATGAATTGCCGTGGTACATGATCATCGGCAACCCCGCCGCCGGCAAGAGCACGGCGATCGCCAATTCCGGCCTGCAGTTTCCTTTTGTCGACAGCAAGATCGTGCAAGGCATGGGCGGTACCCGCAACTGCGACTGGTTTTTCACCACCGACGGCATCCTGCTCGACACGGCCGGGCGCTACGCCATCAACGATGAAGACCGCGCCGAATGGTTCGGCTTTCTCGGCCTGCTGAAAAAGCACCGCAAGCGCGCGCCGATCAACGGCATCATCATCGCCGTCAGTATTGCCGAGCTGACCGGCAGCAAGCCCGAATTCGCCATCGAACTGGCCAAGAACCTGCGCCAGCGCGTGCAGGAACTGACGGAGAAGCTGGAAGTCCATGCGCCCGTGTACGTGGTCTTCACCAAGGCCGACCTGATCACCGGCTTCAGCGAATTTTTCCAGGATGCCGAACGCGCCGAACGCGACAAGGTCTGGGGCGCCACCCTGCCCTACAGCGTCAACAGCTCGAAACAGGATGTGCTGGAACAGTTCGACCAGCGCTTCGATGAGCTGTACGATGGCTTGAAGGACCTCAGCCTGGCCAATATGTCGCTGCTGGGACGCGAGCGCATGCCGCCCGGCGTGTTCACCTTCCCGCTGGAATTCAGTTCCGTGAAGGGATCGCTGCGCGCTTTCATCGCCACCCTGTTCGAAGAAAATCCCTTCCAGTTCAAGCCCGTCTTCCGCGGTTTCTATTTCACCAGCGCGCTGCAAGAAGGCGCCTCCGTCTCCGCCTCGTCGGAACGGGTGGCCCAGCGCTTCGACCTCAAGCCGCAGCAGCAGGAACACAAGACGGTCCAGGCCCAGGATCAGCACGGCTATTTCCTGCTGAACCTGTTTCGCAAGGTGATCTTCGCCGACAGGGAACTGGTGGCGCAATACGCCAGCCCACGCAAGACACGCTTGCGCTATGCCACGTTTTTCACCGCCATCGCGCTGGCCGGCCTGGCGCTGGGCGGCTGGAGCTGGTCCTACCTGGCCAACCGCCAGCTGGCGGCCAACGTGCAGGCCGACCTGGAGCAAGCCATCAAGGTGCAGGACCAGCGCCTGGACCTGCAGTCGCGCTTCCAGGCCCTGGAAATCATGCAGGACCGCATCGAGCAGCTGGAAGCGTACCGCAGCAAGCGGCCGCTGGCGCTCAGCCTGGGCCTGTACCAGGGGGATTTGCTGGAGCGCAAACTGCGCGAGGAGTATTTTTCCGGCCTCAAGGAAGTCATGCTCGCGCCGGTGGCGCAATCGCTGGAGTCCTTCCTCGCGGAAGTGAACGCGGGCGCCGACCGGCTGCAGCCGCTGACGCCGGCGCCGGCCGGCACGACGGCCGCCGCCACGGTCGGCACGGCAACCGCTACGGCGGTCGGTACGACAGGCCAGCCCTTCAAGGATGCCGCGCCGACGAATGTGGAGGATGCCTACAATGCCCTGAAAACCTACTTGATGCTGGGCGACAAGTCGCGCGCCGAGGCCGGCCACCTGAACGACCAGCTGACCCGCTACTGGCGCGGCTGGCTCGACGCCAACCGGGGCAACATGCCGCGCGAACAGATGATCCGCAGCGCCGAACGCCTGATCTCGTTCTATCTGACGCAGATCGACGACCCGTCCTGGCCGCAGATCGAGAACAAGCTGGCCCTGGCCGACCAGTCGCGCGACAGCCTGCGGCGCGTGGTGCGCGGCATGCCGGCGCGCGACCGCGTGTATGCGGACGTGAAGGCGCGCGCCGCCACGCGCTTCCCGTCGATGACGGTGGCGCGCATCGTTGGCGAGCAGGACAAGGAACTGGTACTGGGCAGCTACGCCATCCCCGGCACCTTCACGCGCGACGCGTGGGACAAATACATCCAGCAGGCGTTCCAGGAAGCGGCCAACCGCGAATTGCAAAGCGCCGACTGGGTATTGAAAACGGCGTCGAAGGACGACCTGACCCTGGAAGGCAGCCCGGAACAGATCCAGAAAGCGCTGGTGGAACTGTACAAGACCGATTACGCGCGGGAGTGGCAGAAATTCATCCAGGGCGTCAGCATCCGCGAATTGAACGGTTTCGACAATGCGGCGCAGGCGATGAACCGCCTCGGCGATCCGCAAGCCTCGCCCCTCAACAAGCTGATCGAGACGGTGTACCAGGAAACCTCGTGGGACAACCCTTCCCTGCTGGGCCAGGGCTTGCAGCGCGCCCAGCGCGGGGCGATGGACTGGTTCCGCGAAACGGTGCTGCGCCAGAAGCCTGCCGCCGCCGCGGCGGGCCAGGCCGGCAGCGCCATGCCGATGGGGCCAGTCGGCCGCGAATTTTCCGGCGTGGCGCGCCTGGTGGTGGCGCGCGACAAGGAAGCCTCGCCCATGCGCGGGTACCTGGCGGCCCTGTCGAAGCTGCGCGTGCGCTTCAACCAGATCAAGAACCAGGGCGACACGGGCCCCGGCGCCAAGCAGCTGATGCAGCAGACGCTCGATGGCAGCGGCTCGGAGCTGGCCGACGCGCTGAAATACGTGGACGAGCAGATGCTGACCGGCATGAGCGACCCGCAAAAGCAGGCCATCCGCCCGCTGCTGGTGCGCCCGCTGATGCAGACCTTCGCCGTCATCGTCAAGCCCACCGAGACGGAGATCAACAAGGTATGGCTGGCGCAGGTGCTCGAACCGTTCCAGAAAACCCTGGCGCCGAAATATCCGTTCGCGCCCGACTCGCGCATCGAGGCGAGCAATGCCGACATCGGCCAGGTATTCGGCCCGGAAGGCGCCATCGCCAAGTTCTTCAACACCACCATCGGCCCGCTGGTCGTGCGGCGCGGCGACGCCATCAGCGCCAGGACCTGGGCCGCGATGGGCATCACCCTGGCGCCGCCGGTGGTGGCCAGCCTGCCCGGCTGGGTCGCCCCGCTCAGCGCCAACGGTGTGGCCACGGCGGCCGGCGCCGCCGAAGCGCAGACGCGCTTCGACCTGCAGGCTTTGAGCGCGCCCGGCGCCACCGAATATACGATCGAGATCGATGGCCAGGCGCTGCGCTGGCGCGGCCAGCCGCAGCCCTGGGTGCACATGGTCTGGCCCAACCCGCAGGGCGTGCCCGGCTCGCGCATCAGCGCCATCACGCCGGAAGGGCGCACCGTGGTACTGCTGAACGAACCGGGTCATTTCGGCCTGAAGAAGATGATCGACTCGGCCAGGCGCACGCGCAAGGAGGGCGGCGTATTCGAACTGAGCTGGGAGAACGGCGGCGTCACCGTGATGGCCAACCTGAAGATCGTGGCCGCGACCGCGCCGGCCGCCACCTCCGCCGGCAACCAGGGTTTCCGCGGCCTGAAACTGCCGGAATCGGTCGTCATCGGCGCGCCGGAAACGGCCACCGCCATCGCCGGGAACACGCCATGAGCCGCCCTACCGTTACCCAGATCGGCTATTTCGGCAAGATCCCCAGCCGCGGCGACTTCATCAAGCACGGCGACAACCCGGCCCTGCTGAAGATGCTCGATGAGTGGCTGGCCAACGCCATGGAACTGATGACGGCCGATGCGCGCTGGAAGCTGACCTACGACGTGCTGCCGCCGCTGCATTTCGCCTTCATCGGCCCGCGCCGCGGCCGCGCCATCGCCGGGCATATCTCCGCCAGCAGCGATGCCTCGTCGCGCCGCTTTCCCTTCCTGATGATGGGCGCCATGGAAGTGGCGCAGCCAGCCGGCTTCGTGCCGACCAGTCCGCTTGTGCTGTCGCGCCTGTGGAACCGCCTCGATGCACTGAGCGCCGAGATGTGCGGCGCGGCGGCCGGCGCCGCGCTGCCGGCAGCCGCCGCAGGCGCCAGCATCGAACTGGACTTGCGCGGCAGCGCCTACGATGCCGCCTTCGACGATTTCCTCGGCTTGCAGACTGTGGGCGCGCTCGACGCCCTGCTGGCGCCCACGGGTTTTGGCGGTTCCGTGCGCCAGGTGCTGCTGGCCCTGGGCATGCTGCTGCAGCCCGTCATGGCCAGCAGTTCCAGCCGGCTGGAAAAAAGCCTGGAACTGCCGCTGCCGGCCGACCCGCTGTACCGCAACCTGGTGGCGGCCTTCTGGATGCACCTGATCGCCCCCTTCCTGGCGCGCGCCGACTTCGAACTGGCGCTGTTCATCACCCGCATCCGCGGCCGCCATGCGCTGGTGCTGGGCTTTTGCGGCGCCTCGGCGCAGACCCTGCACGCCATCATGGAACCGCAGGCGGCGCTGGAACACCACATCGGTTTCGACGACCTGGCCTGGGTCGAGGAACACGCCAACAGCGACTACGCCATCAAGAAAGCCTCGAGCTACCTCGCGCAGCCCAACCTGTCACTTAAATCGGCGCACGACACGTTTCGTGCCGCCTTCATCGGGACCTGATCATGCGCCACCTCCGCCTTGCCATCCTTCTCAGCCTGGTATTCGCCCCGGCCGGCGCCGGCGCGCAAAGCGCCGCCGTGCCGGCGGCCGCTGTCTCGGCGCCCGCCGCCGCCACGCCGCAACCGGGCCAGGTCCTGGCCAGCGGCACGGTGCCGGACGAAGCGGCCAAGGCGGCGGTGCTGGTGCGCCTGCGCGAATTGTATGGCGCCGACAAGGTGGTCGACCAGATCGCCGTCGGCCAGGTCGCGCAGCCGGCCAACTGGAACGCCTATGTGCAAAAACTGCTGACGGCGGATCTCAAACAGATCCGCCGCGGCCAGCTGAAGATCGAAGGCAGCGTGGTCAGCGTGCGCGGCGAAGTGGCCAACGAAGCGCAGCGGCAAAAGATCGCCAGCGACTTCGCCACCAGCCTCAATCCCACGTACACCGTCAACAACGGCTTGCGCGTGTCCGCCTCCGACCAGAACATCCTCGATGGCACGCTGGCCAACCGCACCATCGAATTCGAGAGCGGCAAGACCACGCTGACGCCGTCTGGCCGCGCCATCCTCGACGAAATGAGCGCGGCGCTGCACAAGCTGGCGGGCCGCAAGGTGGACATCATCGGCCACACCGACAACCTGGGACTGCGCGCCAGCAACCAGAACCTGAGCCAGGCACGCGCCGAGGCGGTCAAGACCTACCTGGCCGGCAAGGGCATCGACAGCGACCTGCTCAGCGCTTCCGGACAGGGCCCGGACCGTCCCATCGCCAGCAATGACAGCGCCGATGGCCGCGCGCGCAACCGCCGCATCGAATTTCGCATGGTCCAGTAAGACCGCCACGCCTCCCGCAAGCTATCCGCCCCACTGCCGAGAACACACATGATTTCAGCCGACCAGCTCCTGCTTCCCATCAGCGCCGAACAGCCATGCGGCGTCGACCTGTCCTTCTCCACCGACTTCGACGCCATCGGCCAGGCGCGCAAGTTCGACGACCCCACGCTCGACCAGGGCGAGTGGGTCACCGACCTGAAGGAAGCCGACTGGGCCTTCGTACTGCAACGCTGCGCCACCCTGCTGGGCGAAAAGAGCAAGGACTTGCGGCTCGCCGCCTGGCTGGCCGAAGCTTGCGCCAGGCAAGACCATTTGCGCGGCCTGGGCGAAGGCTATCGCCTGCTGGCGGGCCTGCTGCGCCAGTACTGGGACCTGGGCCTGTACCCGCAGCCCGATGGCGACGACCACGAGCAGCGCATCGGCAACCTGAGCTGGATCCTGGCGCACACACCGTCCCTCGTGCGCGCGATGGCGCTGACGGACAAGCAGTCGGGCGGCTGGTCGACGGTCGACTTCGAGACGGCGCGCAAGCGGGCCGCCAGCAACCAGGACGGCGTCAACGGCACCAAGCTGGTGGACATGGAGGCGGCGCGGCGCGGCACGTCGGCGCAGTTCCGCGCCGCCTTTGCCGCCGACGCCCAGTTCTGCCTGGACGCGCTGGCCGAGCTGGAACAGGCGGCCGACACCCGCCTGGGCAGGGATAGCCCGGGCTTTTCCATGGCGCGCGAGGCCCTGCAGGCGATACAGCTCGCCCTGCCTGCCGCCGCCACGGCCCTTCCTGCCTCCAGCGTCGCCGCCGCGCCGATGCCGGCTGGCGGCCAGGCGGCGGTGGCCGGCGTGCCGGCGCCGCTGCCGGCGGCGCCCGGCGAGCTGCAAAGCCGCGCCCAGGCGCTGGCGCAGCTGCGTCAGGTGGCGCAGTACTTCCGCCAGACGGAACCGCACAGCCCCGTCTCCTACTTCGCCGACAAGGCCGCCAACGCCGGCGAGCAGAACCTGCACGAATGGCTGCGCGGCGTGGTCAAGGACGGCGCCTCGCTGGCCCACATCGAGGAGCTGCTGGGCATCGCGCCCGGCAGCGGACACTGAGCCGGCTTGACGCCTATTTGATCGTGTACCGGAACTGCCCCTGCTTGCCGGCGCTGGCCTTGATGCGGCTGATGCCCTGCCCTTCCGCCATGCGCGCCAGCACGGCTTCGGCGATTTCCGGCAGCAGGCTGCCATTCAGGATATTGTCGACATTGCGCGCGCCCGAATCGACTTCGGTGCAGCGCGCCAGCACCGCCTCGACCAGCGCCTCGTCGTAGAGGAACTCGGCCTGGTGATTGGCGGCGATGCGGGCCGCGATGCGGCCCAGCTTCAGGCCGATGATACGGGCCAGCACATCGTCGCCGAGCGGATAATAGGGAATCACCTTCAGGCGCCCCAGGAACGCGGGCTTGAAAACCTTCAGCAGCTGCGGACGGATGGCCAGCTCCAGCTGCTCCGGCGTCGGCAACTGCTCTTGCGGCAGGTTCAGGCACGCCTGCATCATGGCGGCCGACGCCACGTTCGAGGTCAGGATGATGATGGTGTTCTTGAAATCGATCTCGCGTCCCTCGGCATCGTCCATCACGCCCTTGTCGAAGACCTGGAAGAACAGCTCCATGACATCGGGATGCGCCTTTTCCACCTCGTCGAGCAGCAGCACGCTGTAGGGATTGCGGCGCACCGCCTCGGTCAGCACGCCGCCTTCGCCATAGCCGACATAGCCAGGCGGCGAACCCTTCAGACCCGAGACGCTGTGAGCTTCCTGGTATTCGCTCATGTTGATGGAAATGAGCTTGCGTTCGCCGCCGTACAGCACGTCGGCCAGCGCCAGCGCCGTTTCCGTCTTGCCGATGCCGGACGGGCCGACGAACAGGAACACGCCCTTCGGCTTGTCCGGGTCGTCCAGGTTGGCGCGCGCCGTGCGCACGCGCTGCGCCACCGCCTCGATCGCGTGGGGCTGGCCCAGCACGCGCTCCTGCAGCAAATCCTTCAGCCGCAGCACCGTCTTGAGTTCATCCTTGACCATCTTGCCCAGCGGGATGCCGGTCCAGCCGGCGACGATTTCCGCCACCACGTGGCCGTCGACCTGCACCGGCACCAGCGGCGTCTCGCCCTGCAGCGACGCCAGCTCGGCCTGCAGCGCCAGCAACTCGCGCCCCTGACCCGCGTCGGCCGGCTTGCCCTCCTCGAGCTGCCGGCGGATCGCCTGGATCTGTTCCGACAGCGCCTTTTCGCCATCCCAGCGCGCGGCCAGCTGCGCGTGTTCCTGCGTGGCGGCACCGCGTTCGGCGTCGAGTTGCTGCAGCCGCGCGCCATGGCGCGCGCCGCCGCTCTCCTCGCGTGCCAGGGCCGAGGCTTCCGCATCGATGCGCTCGCGCCGGCGCGTCACGCTGTCGAGCAGGGCCGGCGTGGCGCTCTGCCCCAGCGCCACCCTGGCGCAGGCTGTATCGAGCACGCTGATGGCCTTGTCCGGCAGCTGGCGGCCCGCGATGTAGCGGTGCGACAGGCGCACGGCTTCGGTGATCGCCTCGTCGAAGATGCGCACCTTGAAATGCTGTTCCATCAGCGGCGCCATGCCGCGCAACATGGCGCACGCCAGCTCTTCGCTCGGTTCCTCGATCTTGACGACCTGGAAGCGGCGCGCCAGCGCGGCATCCTTTTCAAAATATTTTTTGTATTCGCCCCAGGTGGTGGCGGCGATGGTGCGCAGCTCGCCGCGCGCCAGTGCCGGTTTCAGCAGATTAGCAGCATCGTTCTGGCCAGCGCTGCCGCCGGCGCCGATCATCGTGTGCGCCTCGTCGATGAAGAGGATGATGGCGTGCGCGCTCTTGCCCACTTCGGCGATGACGTTTTTCAGGCGGTTCTCGAATTCGCCCTTGACGCTGGCGCCCGCCTGCAGCAGGCCCATGTCCAGCGTGTGGATTTCCACGCCCTGCAGGATGTCGGGCACGTCGCCCTGCACGATGCGTAGCGCCAGGCCCTCCACCACGGCCGTCTTGCCGACCCCGGCCTCGCCCGTCAGGATGGGGTTGTTCTGGCGCCGCCGCATCAGGATATCGATCGCCTGGCGGATTTCCATGTCGCGCCCGATCACGGGATCGACCTTGCCGGCGCGCGCGCGCGCCGTCAGGTTGACGGTGAACTGGTCCAGCGCCGGCGTTTTCGACGCCGCCGCGCCGGCCAATTCCCCCACGGGATCGCCGCCGGCGTCGCCCGCCTCTTCCTGCCCTGCAGCCGCCTCGCCGGCTTCCTGCGAACCCTCGGTCAGCTTGTCGAGCCCGTGCTTGATCTCGTCGAGCTTGAATTCGTGGAACAGCGCCGAGCCCCGGTAGGCCAGTTGCGCCAGTTCCGGCTCGGTCAGCAGCGCCTGCAGCAGGTGACCGCTGCGGATGCTCACCTGCCGCCCGGCCCGCAAATCGAGCGAAGCGATCAGCCAGGCATGCTCGAACAGTTTCGGCAGGCGCACGGAAAACACGGGCGTGCGCGCGTTACCCGTCTGCAGGCGCGCCACTTCGGCGCGCAAATCCGCTTCCAGCATGCTCACGCTGACGCCGCTCCTGCGGGCAATCAGCACGAAATCGCTGCGCGGCTGCTCCAGCAAGGCGAGAAAGACATGCTCCAGGTCGACTTCATACTGCCCCAGGCCGACGCACAGACTGGCCGCGCGCGTGGCGGCCGTGCGGCAGGTGTCGTTCAACTTGCTGATCAGGGTTTTCAGGTTGATGCTCATGGGGCGGCGGTCCTTGTCGGGTGATGGTTGGCGAAATCGGTGGAGTGGCGCGCTCAAGCCGGCGCATGCAGTTCATAGCGGACATCGGCGCGGTCGCACGCCTCGCCGCCGGTGATCAGGAAACTGTCCCAGCCCAGCCGCCCGCCGCTGCGCGGCACTGCCAGCGCCGTGCCCTGCACGTCGGCGGCGCGCAGCACCAGCTGCACTTCGTATTCCAGGCACAGGCCGGTGAACATGGCGAGCATTTTCTCGAGCGCGAGAGCGGCCGCGCCGCCGGGCAGGAAAGCGTCGAAGTGGCGGCGGGCCAGGGGGCCGATGGTCAGCCGCAGGCGCAAGTCGCGCTGCCAGACGCGCGCACCGACCATGGCGGTGGCGCCCAGCACGGCGTTGCTGCCGCCCAGCGTACTTTGCTGCTCGCGCGGCACGTCGTACCAGCAGCCGACAAACTGGCTGACGGCGACGCGCTGCCCGAAATACTCGGACAGCACCTGGCCTATCATCACGGCCGACGGCGGCCGGTGGCGCATGGCGGCGGCAAAGTAGCCCACCGATTCGTCGAGCACGCCCGTACCGTCCCCCGCCAGGCGCTGGCGCAGCGAGGCGTTGCCCAGCCCTGCCAACGACAGCAGCAGCGGCAGGAACTGGTCCTTGCCGTCGAGCTGATACTTGAGCTCCAGCCGGTACTTGCGCCAGGCTTCATAGAACAAAGCCAGGGCGCGGTTCGAGAACGTGTCGAGGAAGGCGCGCGGCCCCTCGTCCTTTTCATACAGCTGGTGCGTGGCGATGCGTTCCGTATAGTGCAGCGGCAGCGCGCCGGCGACGCCGAGAAAACCCATGAAGGCCGGCGTGACGCGCACGTATTTCAGCTGGGCGCTGCGCAGCGCAGCGCCCAGGGCGTTGACGTCCGTGGCCAGTTCGCGCGGCTCGGGCGCCAGCGTTTCGATCTGGCTGGGGGCGAAGTCGAGCGAGACGGAATTCTGGAAGCGCAGGAAACTGGCCACCGCATCGTCGTGCGGCAAGCCATTGCGCCTGAGCCAAAGCTCCAGCATGCGTACCGCCTGGAAGTACTGGAAGCGGCAAGGCTGGGCAAACAGGCGCTCGATTACACTAGGCTCGAATCGCCGCTGCGTGGTTTGCATCGCCACAGCTCCTCTCCTGATTTTTTTGCCAGCACCACCAGCTGCGTGAAGCTGTTCGCATGCACATACAAGCCCAGGAAGCACTCGATCACATGCGCAAAGGCGTGGATGCCGCTGCCGACGAAGGCCTCTTCATCTATCGTCAGCCGCACTTCGACGCCGCGCACCAGGCAGGCGAAGGGATTGCCTGGCAGCCAGGCATTGACGGCCTGGTGGGCGATGGCCGTGATGCCTCGGATTTGCCGCTGCGACGTGGCCGAGCGCGGCAAGTCGTACAGGGCCAGCATTTCCTGGAACGCTTCCAGGCCGCTGCCGGCCAGCGACAGGTGATTCAGCGACAGATGCGAAATCAACCGCCAGTGGGCGCCCCTGCCCCGTTCGAAACGGTGCGACTCGCTGGGTTTGCGCAGCAGGCTGATGCTGCGCACGCTGGAGCCGCCTTCGAGGAACAGGTCGCCGCCGTGCAGGCCGTAGGTCAGCTGCGCCGGCAAGTCGCGGTTGGTGCAGCTCAGCTCCAGGCTGAGCGTGTCCGTTTCCACCTCGGCCGGATCGAAATCGATGTCGACGATCGAGATCTGCATTTCGTAGCCGGGACTCTTGCTGGCGATGATCTCGTCGCGCCGCATGACCCAGTAGTGACCATCCCTGGCCGGCGTCTCGCCATGGCGCAGCGAATAGAATGGGCGGAATTCCACCACGGATTCGCCCTGCGGCGTCTGCCGCACCAGCTTGACCGAGTCGATGGCCTGCACCTCGAACGCATACGCGCGGCGCGCATCGGCCAGCACGGGGTAGCTGGCGGCCGTGTGCGTGAGGCGGATGGGCTCGCCGCGCTGGCGGAACAGGTTGACTACCGGCGTACAGCCCAGCAGCAGGTTGTGCGTGTTCATCGTCCCCAGCAGGCGTGCCGTGTTCGAATCGGTGCGCAAGCCGCTCAGCGCCAGGTGCAAGGTGATGCGGCGGCTGCCGGACGGCAGCGCGGCGCACAGCGCACCCAGGTCGATGTCGAAGAAATTGAATTTTTCGGGAAAGCAGAAATACTCGGTCAGCAGCCGGTAGGCCGGATGCGAGCGGGCGGAAAACGGGATCAGTGCATCGTCCTCGGCAAAACCGGCGCTGCGCACGGGAGTGCCGTCGAGCGCGACCCAGCTGCCGCTGCCGTCCGCCTCGGCGTAGGCCTTCACGGTGCGCATGAACAGGGCGTCGCGCAGCGCCGCGCAAAACGAGGGCTGGCCATCGATGAACACGCGCAGCGACGCCAGTCCCAGCTGGCCCAGCGACAGCTGCGCGGCGCTCGACTCGATGGTGATGCGCACGCCCGAGGTGGCATTCGCCGGCAGCAGCACCTGTTCCGGCGCCTCGATGATGGCGGAAAAAGCCGCATGCGTAAGCGCCAGCGGCGCCACCGTCACGGGATAGGCGGTACGGAAGGTGCAGGCCACGCCTTTCACGGGGCGCGTCGTCAGCTCCGTGCCGCGGGCGATTTCCGCAGGCGCCGTCAGCTGCGCCGCCGCGGCGCCGTAATCCATGCGCGCGATCGAGCACGAGGGAAACGGCCGCAGGTAATGCGGATACAGCACTTCGAACAGCGCTTCGGTAAATTCGGGATAATCGTCGTCGATGCGCTTCGAGATGCGCGAATTGAGCAGCGCGAACGACTGGATCATGCGCTCGATGTGCGGGTCTTCGCACACCTCGCCGCCCATCAGCAGGCGGCCGGCGATCTTCGGGTAGCGCTCGGAAAACTCGCGCGAATAACGGCGCAGGAAACCCAGTTCGCGCTCGTAATAGGGCAGCAATTCGTCCAAGGTCAGGCTCCCGTGGACGCGGCGCGGCGCCCCTTGCTGATCGTGTAATGCAGGCTGGAAGGCTGCAGGATGGCGTCGAAGCTGACCGGCTCGTGCGCCGCATGCACGACCAGCAGCGCGCTGATGGCGAAATTGAGGCGGTTGATCGAGCCTTCCTCGATTTCCAGCGATGCGCGCACCTGGCGCAAGCGCGGCTCGTGGCGGGCGATGGCCTTTTCCAAGCACTGGCAGATATAGGCGCGGTCGTCCGTGCTCGACAGGCTAAGCCCGGCGAAATCGTTCAAGCCGTACGTGATGATCGACTTGCCGCACTCGGGAAAGGGTTTGAGCAGCGCCTCGGGCAGCACGGCGCGCGTGTTGAGCAGCGCTTCGAGATCGCGCGCCACGGTGTCTTTCAAGTCCTCGAGCGAGAGGCGCGAGACGGTGCCGCTGGAGGCGCCGTGCACGGGCGTATCCATCAGGCGGTCGAACAGGCCCGGCGTAAAACCTTTCATGGGCTTCCCGTTTCATGGGTGGCGTGGACGCCGCTGCCGGCGGCCAGGAAAGCCAGCGGCGGCAGCGCGCCGCTGGCGTACGCGGTCAGATGCGGTCAGGCTGTCTTATTGGCCGACAGGTCCCAGCCGCCGGAGGTGTTGCCGCCCGAGCCGCCACCCACTTTTTGCTGCGTGTACTTCCACTTGACCTTCGAATACTTGAGTGCCAGGTCTTCGCCGAGAATGTCGCCCGCGGCCACCGATGGCGCCACGCTGCTGATCATCACATTCTCCAGTTCGATCTCGAAGTACTTGATGCGCTCGCCCTGGCCATCGGCGCGCAGGAACTCGAGCTTGGCTTTCGGGATAGTCTTACCAGAAGAGCAAGTTTGCAGCAGCAGGGGGCTGGCGAGATCGGCCATCTTGGCGATGACGATATCCTTGTGCTCGGTACGTTCGGCGGTATGGCCGCCGCCCGTCGAGGCGGTCGCCGATTTGGGTTGCAACACCTGCCACTGGACCGACTTGCATTCGATCCAATCTTTGTGGCTGTTATCCGTGGATTCGCCTTTGATGCCATCAATTTGCAAGTATACGTCGATTGCCATGTTATTCCTTTCAAGGGTGTGAAGAAAAATACATTACGATTTGGTCGACTGCGGAAGCTCCGCGACCAAACGGAGTGAAACGGACAATTCGTCGAGCTGGAAATGCGGACGCAGGAAGGACACGGCGCGGTACACGCCTGGCCGGCCCGGCACTTCCGCCACCTGCACCGAGGCTTCGCGCAGCGGAAACTGGGCCTTCTGTTCCTGGCTGGCGTTATCGTCGAGCAGCACGTACTGCGTCAGCCAGCGGTTGAGGAAATCTTCCACGTTGGAAGCGGCGGCAAAGCTGCCGATCTTGTCGCGCATCATGGCCTTCATGTAGTGGGCGATGCGCGACACGGCGAAGATGTATTGCAGCTGCGCCGACAGCACGGCGTTCGCGTTGGCGGCGTCGGTATTGTATTTTTTCGCCTTCTGCGCCGACTGGGCGCCGAAAAACGCGGCATAGTCCGTGTTCTTGCAGTGCACGAGGGAGATGAAGCCCAGGTCGCTCAATTCCTTTTCGCGGCGGTCCGTGATGGCGATCTCGGTCGGGCATTTCAGCGCCACCTCGCCTTCGTCCGTCTTGAAGGTATGTGTCGGCAAGTCTTCCACCAGGCCGCCCCCCTCCACACCGCGGATCGCCGCGCACCAGCCGTAATCCTCGAAGGCGGCCGTCAGCTTGGTGCCGAACGCGTAGGCGGCGTTGCACCACAGGTATTTCTGATGGTCGGTGCCGTCGACGTCCTCGACGAAATTGAAGCCGTCGACGGTGGCGCCATCGAGCGGATTGAACGGCAGCCGGCCCAGGAAGCGGGGCAAGGTCAGGCCCACGTAGCGCGAATCTTCCGATTCGCGCAAGGATTTCCACTTCGCATACTCGACCGTATCGAAGACCTTGGCCAGGTCGCGCGGCTTGCCCAGGTCGCTGTAGCTTTCCAGGCCAAACAGTTCCGGCGACGCGGACGAGATGAACGGTGCGTGCGCGGCGGCGGCCACATGCGACATCTGCTCGATGAAATACATGTCTTCCGGCTGGCGGCTGAATTCGAAGTCGCCCAGCAAGGTACCGAACGGCGCGCCGCCAAAGGTGCCGAATTCCTCTTCGTAGACCTTCTTGAACATGGTCGACTGGTCGAACTCCAGCGCGCTCTGGAAATCCTTGACCAGCTCGCGCTTGGTCGCGTTCATCATCTTGATTTTCAGATTCGTGCCGGTAGCCGTGTTCTTCACCAGGTAGTGCAGGCCCGTCCAGCTGCTTTCCAGCTTCTGGAATTCGGGCGCGTGCATGATGGCGCTGAGCTGCGCGGAAATAAGCTGGTCCAGTTCGGCCACGCGGGCATCGATGGTGGCGGCCAGGTTGTTCGATACCACCACCGTGCCATCCATGACCTGGCTGACCAGTTCGGAAATCAGATCCTTGGCGCGGGCGTGTTCGACGCTGGACTTGGCCACCTTGCTCTGCTCGACGATCTGGTCGAGCAAGTCGATTTCGGCGGCGCCGGCAGCGCTCAATGCGGGGGTCAGTTGTGCGGACATATCAATCTTTCCTGACGTGGGAATGTTGTTCCAGCTGGGCCAGTTTTTCCGTGCTGTTGAGCACGTCATTCAGGATGTCTTCCAGTTTGTCGTTGCCGGCCAGCTTGTTGCGCAGGTCGGCCAGCTTGGTGCGCGCCTCGAGCAGCTTGCGCAGCGGCTCGACCTGCTCGACCACCGCTTCCGGGCGGAAATCGGCGATCGCGCGAAATTTCAGCTCGACGCCGAACTGGCCGCCAGCGGCGCCCAGTTCATTCGGCACGCGGAAGGTGGCGCGCGGCTCGATGCCCTTCATCACTTCATCGAAATTGTCGCGGTCGATATCGACGAACTTGCGGTCCTTCAGGCGCTTCTGCTCGAGTTCGGAATTGCCGCCGAAATCGCCCACCACGCCCACCACGAAGGGCAGCTCCTTGTTTTCGATGGCGTCGCCGATCTCGACGTCATAGGTCATCTGCACGCGTGGCGGGCGTACCTTTTGCAAGCGCTTCTGCACACTATCTTTTTTCGACATGACATCCCCTTCCCAAATATTGGCGGCATCGGCGATGCGCCTGTTGAACTGCGGCGTACCTGTGCCTGGCTGGCTACTTCAGGGCGTTGAATGGATTGGCGCTGCCCTCATCGGCAGTGCGCTTGCTTGGCTGCTTGCGCGACGCGCGCACGGGCGGCTTGTCCGGCGGCGGCACCAGCACGGTTTCGCCCAGGCTCTCGCGCAGCAGCTTGGCCAGGTCCTGCGATTCCGCGCGCAGCGGACCGGACAGGTTGTTCTGGCGGCTCAGGTCGGCCAGCGCCCGCGTCGACAGGCGCAGTCCGCTGATGGCGATCACGCTGTTGGCCAGCTTGTCGGCAGGATCGCGCACCAGCACTTCCTGGGCATTGAGGATGGCTTCACCATACTGGCCCGCATCGTAGCGGCTTTGCGCCATGCGCACCCAGGGCTGCTTGTCGGCGGGCGCCGCGGCGGCCGCCTCCTGCCACAGCGCCAGCGCCGCCGCCTTGTTGCCCGTGTCCACCGCCTGCGTGGCCTTGGCCATCAGCTCTTCCAGCGTCGGCGCCACGACGGGCGGCGGCTTGGCCACCGGCGCCGTACTGCAGGCGCTGAGGGTAAAAGCACAGGCGATAACTGCAAGCGTGCGTAGCGAAACCGGGCGTGTCATGTTGAGCTTTCCTTCAAAAAAGAAGACGGTTTTGGCGATTGAAAAGTTGCTTTTTATAGTTGCTAATTATTTATTTTTCGGAGCGTAGCATGATTTCAAAATTCACTGCGTTCGATAGAAAATACGCGAAAACTCACACTACTCACGCTAAAAACGTACCGTACGCACCATTCTTCAAGATAATGTTAAGGTTCTTGCAGTTGCGAAAAAAGCACCAAGTTGCGCGATGCGAAGCATGATTTTCAGTCGCTGCCGCGCGCCTCACTGTGTCTGGCATAGAGGGCAATCCATGAGCATGGCAAACAAGTTGTTATGGGGCGAAGGGCTGTTCCTGCGCCCTCAGCATTTCCAGCAGCAAGACCAGTACCACGAACAGCGCCTGCACGAGAGCGTCAAGGCGCTGCACCCGTACGCGTGGGGCGTGAACCAGTTGCAGATCGACCGCGATGCGCTGGCCAACAACAGCTTGCGCCTGCTGGAACTGTCGCTGGTCTTCCAGGACGGCGAAATCTACAACGCCGCCGGAAGCGATGACCTGCCCGACGCGCTCGACCTGGGCAACTTGCCGTCGTCGCTGCAATCGGTGACCTTCCACGCCGCCTTGCCGGCTTTCAAGCCATTCGGCGGCAACTTCGCCGCCAGCGGCCAGCCCAACAACGCGGCGCGCTACGCCCAGGCCAATCTCAGCACGCCGGACCTGTACACCCAGGCCGCGCAGGCCGAACTGACCTACCTGAAAAAAACCCTGCGCCTCGTCGCCGATACCGAACCGCGCGATTCCTACGTCAGCTTCCCCCTGCTGCGCCTGCGGCGCCTGTCGACGGGCGGCTTCGAGCAGGATCCGGCCTTCGTGCCCCCCAGCCTGTCCATCCGCAGCGCGCCCCTGCTGTTCCTGCAGCTGCGCCGCCTGATCGACGCGCTGCAGGCCAAGGTCAACGCGCTGTATGGCCATCACCGCGAGCCGAGCAAGAGTGTGATCGAATTTCGATCCGGCGACATGTCCTCGTTCTGGCTGCTGCATACGGCCAGCGCGGCCTACGCCTCGCTCAGCCATTACTTCCATCATCCGGCGCTGCATCCGGAGCGCCTGTACGAACAGCTGCTGGCCCTGGCCGGCGGCTTGATGACCTTTTCACGCAGCCATGCGCTGGCCGACCTGCCGCCGTACCGGCATGCCGATCCCGGACCCTCGTTCGCCCAGCTGCACGCCATGATCCGCGAATTGCTCGACACCGTGATCTCGTCGAAATACTTCGCCATCGCGCTGACGGAAACCAAGCCGTCCTACCATCACGGCAAGCTGGACTCGGAAAAGATCGATGCCAAGACGGCGTTCTACCTGGGCGTGTCCGCCGACATGGCCGGCGTGGAACTGGTCGACGTGGTGCCGCTGCGCTTCAAGGTGGGCGCGCCGGACGACGTGGAAAAATTCGTCCTGTCCGCCCTGCCCGGGGTGCGCCTGCAGCATGCCCCGCAGGTGCCGGCCGCCGTGCCGGTACGTCCCGACATGTTTTACTTCACCATCGAGGCCAAGGGCCAGATGTACGAACGCATGCTGCAGGCGCAGTCGCTGCTGGTGTATGTCCCTTCCGGCATGCGTGAACTGAAACTCGAACTTGTCGCCGTCACTTCCTGAGGTCCAACGATGCACTCCAGCGCTCCCCCTTCCCTGATGTCCGGCAGCCAGGCCGCCTATGCCGCCAGCATGGCTGCCGGTCCCGGCACCGAACACACCTTGATGGACTTGATGTACGACGGTTTTTACGCCCTGTTCATGCTGAAGAACGGCAGCGGACCGCAAGACAATGCCGATTTCATCAGCAAGATGACGCACTTCCTCGATGAGTTCAGCCGCGGCGCGAAAAAACAGGGTGCGTCGGCGGACGACATCGACGCCGCCAAATATGCGTTCTGCGCGGCCGTCGATGAAATCATCCTGCGTTCGCCCTACAGCATCCGCGACGAATGGGCGCGGCGGCCGTTGCAGCTGGTGCTGTTCGGCGACCAGCTGGCCGGCGAAAACTTCTTCATCCGTCTCGAAGCGCTGCGCGCGCGCGGCAGCGCGCACCTGCAGGCGCTCGAGGTCTTCCACATGTGCCTGCTGCTGGGTTTCCAGGGCCGCTACATCCTCGAAGGCCCGGAAAAACTCAATTACCTGACGGCGCGCCTGGGCGACGAAATCGCCCAGATGAAGGGAAAGAAAACCGGCTTCGCCCCGCATGCGGAGCGGCCCGACCAGATCATCCACAAACTGCGCAACAACGTGCCGCCATGGGTGCTGTGCTCGGTGTTCGCCCTGATCTGCGCACTGGGCTACCTGGGGCTGCGCACCATGCTGGCCAAACAGACGCAAGCGCAGATCAATGCCTATAACGACATCGTCAAGCTGGCGCCGCGCGTGGCTAACCTGAGCATTACCCTGCCGTGATGGGCGACGCACAACAAACCCCCGCGGCAACGGGCCAGTTCGGCACGGGCCTGAGCCAGCATGCACGGCTCATCAGCCTGGCCACGGCCCAGCAATCCGGGCAGCCGGAATCGCTGATGGCGGAACAGTTCGAAGGCCGCGAGGCCGTCAATGAACTGTTCCGCTTCGAGGTCGACGCCCTGAGCACCGCGGCCAGCCTGGACCTGGCCTCCTTCATCGGCGAGGAAATGACGCTGTGCCTGCTGCAGCCCGACGGCAGCCAGCGCGCCTGGCACGGCATCTGCACCGATTGCGCCTGGCTGGGCGCCGACGGCGGCGTGGCGCGCTACCGGCTGCGCCTCGAGCCGGCCCTGGCCCTGCTGCAGCTGCGCCGCGACAGTTACATTTTCCAGGACAAGAATGCGCGCGACATCGTCACCGAGCTGCTGGCCGACTACCCGCAGCTGCGCTTCGCATTCGACGTCAGCCAGGCGCTGGCCACGCGCGCCATCTGTACCCAGTACCGCGAAAGCGACTTCGATTTCTTCGCGCGCCTGCTCGCTGCCGAAGGCCTGAGCTGGCGCTTCGAGCACGACCAGCCCGGCGGCGCGCAGGACAGCGGCGATGGCCAGGCGCAGGCCAGGCACAAACTGGTGATCTTCGACAGCAAGGCCACCGCGCCGCAGACGCCGGGCGGCGCCGACATGCGCTTTCACGGCGTGCGCGCCACCGATACGGACGACGCCATCGACCGCTTCGGCGCGCGCCGCCAGGTGCAGTCGAACGCCGTCAGCATCAGCAGCTGGGACCCGGCGCAGGTGACGGCGCCCGCCGCCGAGCAAGTCTCCAGCCTGGAGGCCGGGCAATTGCCGCAGCTGGCCGTGTATGACGGTGCCGGCGAGCGCCTGCACGCCGACCGCGCGGCGGCCGGGCCGCACAGCGAGCGCATGCTGCAAGCCCTGGAGCTGGACAACAAGCAGTTCGACGGCGCCGGCGCCGTGCGCCGCCTGGCCGCCGGCCACGCCATGCGCCTGCTGCAGCACGAACAGCATGCCGATGGCGCCAACGCCTTCACCGTGCTGTGGGCCGAGCACCAGGCGCGCAACAATACGGGACCGGCCGGCGCCAGCCTGGGCGACATGCTGTCGAAGCTGGCCAGGACGGCCGGCCTGGGCGGCGTGGCCGACTGGATCGCCGGCCAGATCGAGCCGGGCACCTACCGCAACCGCTTCGGCTGCGTGCGCGCCAGCGTGGCCATCGTGCCGCGCGCCACGGCCGCGCGTGCACCGGCCGTGGCGCTGGGTCCGCAGACGGCGCTGGTGGTGGGCCTGGCCGACAGCGTGGCCACCACGGGCCGCGACCACCAGGTGCGCATCCAGTTTGCCTGGCAGCGCGGCAGCGCCGCCAATCCCGGCGGCCTGGCGCACAACACCGACCAGCAGGGCAACGCGCCCGGCAACGAGGCGTCCGGCGCCTGGGTGCGCGTGGCCGAAGCGCTGGCCGGCCCGAACTGGGGCTCGCAATTCACGCCGCGCCTCGGCACCGAAGTGCTGGTCGACTTCATCGAAGGCGACATGGACCGCCCGCTGGTCGTCGCCCAGCTCTACACGGGCAGCGACACGCCGCCGTATGCGGCCGGAGAGGATTCTGGCGTCAACCACGCGGGCGTCCTGTCGGGCATGCACAGCCACAATTTCGATGGCGCCGGCTACAACCAGTGGGTGCTGGACGATACCCAGGGCCAGCTGCGCACCCGGCTTGCGTCGAGCAGCGCCGCCACCGAGCTCAATCTGGGTTACCTGGTGCAGCAAGGCGCCATTTCGGCGCAACGGGGCAGCTACCGCGGCAGCGGCTTTGAGTTGCGCACCGATGCCTGGGCCATGTTGCGCGCCGGCGAAGGCGTGCTGCTCTCGACTACGGCGCGCGCGCGCCAGGGCGCCGGCGTGGCGTCGAGCCAGCTCGACACCAAGGAGGCGCTGGCCCTGCTGCGCGGCGCCTGTGAACTGAGCAAGGCGGTGGCGACGTCGGCAAGCCAGCAAAAAGCCATCGTCAGCAAGGATGCGAACCAGGCGCAGCTGGACATGGCGAAGCAGATCGACCCGCAGCAGGATGGCAAGTACCAGGCCAGCGTCGGCGGCCAGGAAGCCAGCAAGGCGGGCAGCGGCACGCGCGCGCCCGATACGGCGCAGCCCGTGGAACGCTACGCCCAGCCGCTCGTGCTGATGGAGTCGCCCAGCAGCATCAACTGGGCCACGCCCGCGTCGACCGTGCTGTTCGCGGGCCAGCAGCTGCACTGGACGGCGCAGGCCGACCTGCACATGACGGCCGGCCAGACGGTCGCCTCGGTGGCGGCCAACGCGGCCACGCTGTTCAGCCAGGAAGGCGGCATCAAGGCCGTCGCTGGTAACGGCCCCGTCTCGCTCGAAGCACATACCGACCAGCTGGAAATCCTCGCCGATCAAGCCGTCACGGTGATCTCCGTGAGCGACAGCATCGACATCAAGGCCAACCAGAAAATCGTCCTGCAGGCGGGACAATCCTCGATCACGCTCGAAGGCGGCGACATCACCTTCCGCTGCCCCGGCCATTTTACGGTCAAGGGCGGGCAGCATGTCTTCAATGGCGGCGCCAGCGCCGCGGCCGGCCTGCCGCCGTTGCCGGACAGCCGCTTGAAACTGTTCGACGAAGGCTTCGTGCTGAAAGACCGCGACACGGGCGAACTGATGGCGCGCCAGCCGTATCGCGTCAAGCGCGCCGACGGCAGTATCGAAACGGGCATGACGGACGCCAGGGGCCTGACCCACATCGTGGCCGCTGCCGCCGTCGAGGCGCTGGTGATCGAACTGCTCAAGTCGCCGGGCCAGTTGCCCGAGACGGAGAACAGCCCTGACCCGGCTCCTGCGCCCAGGCCGGACACGCGCGCCAAGTCGCCCGCGCCCGGCACGACGGCCAAGGCGCCGCCCAACCCCGAACCGAAATTCAAGGCAACGGGCACGTCCAGCACCAGCCCCGTCGACAACAAGCAGCGCAAGGAAGTGCTGATCAAGCGCCCCGCCTGCTGGATCGCCGACTATGAAAAGGAGATTAGCGTCTCCAGCGTGCCGCGCTACAACAACACCTTCGGCGCCACTGGCGCGCCGCATAACTATTTCGACACCGTGCGCTACAAGATCTACGTGCCCGTCAAGTCGAATACCGGCATCATCGCCGAATTGCGCGTCAAGGTGATCACGGTGCTCGAGCCGGCCGACCAGGCGCTGGAAGAGCGCGAGAAGGGCACCCCGCAGGCCGCCACGCGGGCCAAGCAGCGCGCCGCCGTCATCAAGTACGTCAAGGGCATCGCCACCACGGGGCTGGAAAGCCACTGGAACAATAAATTCCAGATGAAAATCAGCGATCCGGAATGCGGCACGCGCACCCTGCCCATCATCTACCGCGTCGTTTATGTGGAGAGCAACGAGCATTACGTCATGCAGATCCACAAACGCTACGACCGCGAAAGCGTGACGGGTACCATCATCGACGTGTCCGCCTCGACCGATGGTCAGACACACGCCCATGAATTCGGTCACTGCTATGGCTTGCCGGATGAATACTCGTATGTGGAAGGAGACGACGAGACCGTCAAATACAAGAAGCCGGACGGCAGCTGGGATGCGCCCGTGCCTTCGCTCTCGGACGATGAGGAACCGGAACCGGCCGCTGCCAACATCATGAACTCGGCCGGCTCCATCGTCATCCGTGACCGGCATGCCTGGCAGATCGCCATCGAAGTGCAGGACTTGCTACGGACGAAAATAGGACGGCAGATCAAATGCGATATCATCCTGAACGGCTCCTAATCGCACTGCTCGCAGTGTCCCTACAACTCCCAGGAAACGCCATGCCGAACGACATCCTCTCCATCAGCGCCCACTGCATCGATAATCCAGCCTGCATTTTCACGGGCAGCGACATGCGCATCGAGGTGGTCATCAAGAATATCGGCAATGGGGAAGTCGGCTATCCGCTCCAGTACATGCAAGCGCGGGGGCCCAATATGCGCCTGATCGACAACGCGAGCGAACAAAGCCAGGTATTGAAGACGGGCCTGGCCAATCACGCGCTCAAGCGCGCCTTCACCCCCATCGCGCCGGGTCAGTCGATTGCGCTGCAAAGCGTCATCAAGCACACCGAGCTGCGCATGTTCCGTACGGAATTCGTCGACGTGACGGCAGAAATCGGCGTCTCGGCCGGCATCCAGACGGCGGGCAGCGAGGAAGCGCTGCCCTTCAAGGGCGGCGCCAGCCTGAAGATCATCGGCAGGGATACGCTCGAACGCGAAGCGCAGCGCCGTTAATCCGCTAGAGCACCCGCACCCGCATGCAGCTGGCGCCAGAACGGCGCGGCGGGCCAGCGCTGCTCCCAGCCGTAGTACTGCTGGCGCTGCGCCAGGTAATCGGCGTAGCGCTGCGCCACCGTCTGCGCCACCGCGTCCAGGGTGGCGTGGCCGGCGATGGCGCCAGCGGCCGCCATGCCGTTGGCCAGCGCCTTGACGATGCCTTGCGAGGTGACGGGATCGTAGGCCGAGGCGGCGTCGCCGATGGCCAGCCAGCCGTCGCCATACAGTTGCTCGAGGCAGTAGGACGGCGCAGGAAAACTCTGCACGCCGCCTGCCAGCGGCACCGCGCTGCGGGCCAGCGCAGCCGTATTGGGCGCGGCCGCCAGCCCTTCCAGCCAGTGCGCGGCATGCTGCAGGCGCCGCGCCTTGACGGTGGCCGCGTCGCTGTAGAACGCCAGCAGCATGGTGGCGTCGGGCAGATGGGCGCCATACCACCAGCCATGTTCAACCGCTTCCAGGTGCGTCAGGCCGGAACGGGGGCCATCGGGCGCGGCGAAGCGCATGGCCAGGCAGACCAGCGGCAGCGTTTCGACCTTGCGGCTGCCGCGCTGGCGCGCGAAGACGGCGCGCGTGCCGCTGGCGTCGACCACCACATCGGCATGGATGCTGGCCGGTCGCGGGTGCGCCGGATCGCCCAGCACCAATTCCAGGGTAAAACCGCCGCCTTGCGCCGGGGCCGACGCGGCCAGGCTGGCGCGCAGCAGCACTTCCGCCCCGCGCAAGCGCGCCTGGCGCGCCAGGAAGCCATTGAAACGGGATCGCTCCAGGTGCCAGCCATGGCCCAGCGGATGCAGCAGCGCGTCGTTGTAGCCGCGCTTGTCGCTACCCCACCAGGAACAGCTGCCATGGCAAGGCGCGTGCGCCTCGGCGAAAAAATCCTGCGCAATGCCCAGCGCGTGGAATAGGCGGTTGGCTTCGGGCGGAATGCTTTCGCCGATGCGAAATTGAGCGTAGTCGCCCGCCTCGATCACGAGCACGTCGTGCACGCCATGCTGCGCCAGCGCCAGCGCGCAGGCGCAGCCCGCCGGGCCGCCGCCGATGATGGCGACCCGGTAGCGCTGCCGCGACGGCCCTGCCGCGCCGGGACTGTCTGCAACCGCCGCCATCAGGGCTTCGGTTTCGGCTGCGGCTTCGGCCGGTACACCTTGTCGATGGCCGTGTTACGCCAATACTCGACCAGGTTGCTTTCATCGCTGTCGAACAGGCTTTCGACTTCCAGGTAGTAATCCTTGCAGATGGCCTTTTCGCCCGCCTTGCGCGCAATCGCCGTGCTTTGCACGACCACGCCGATGCGGTGCCAGTTCAGCAGGAACTGCGCGCGGTCCTGGTAGCGGCCCACATGCATGGCGGGCCGGTCGATTTCCGCATTTTCCGGGGTGGTCGACGGCACCCCACCGGCCCGCGTGCCCTTGCCGCGCACGGAATAGCGCGGCGTCGCCAATTCGCCGCCATTGGCGACGACGTCGTCATACGTGTACACGGCCACGGGCCGCTGCGCCGGCCAGGAGGAATACAGCAAGGTATTGTAGCCATTGCCATTGAGCGCCGTGGCCGCATCGATCGCCTGCTGGTTATTCAGTACCGTGCCGCCGGGATTCGGATCGGGCAAATGCGTGGCGCACGAGTTGTAATCGGTATGCCACGGCAAGGCCATGAACTTCGACACGTCGCCGGGCTGCACCTCGCCGCCGCGCAGCGGCATGTAGCCGGCGCCGAGGAAAGGCTGGTCCCTGACGGCGGCCGCGTAATCGAGATGCTGGGCATTGAGGCGGAACGGGCCGCCGGCATCATGGCGCCGCCACGCCTGCCGGTACAGGCCGGGGTCGCGTACGATAAAACCCATCTCGATGCCGGGGCTGTAGCGGCCGCCCAGGCAGTTGAACAGGACCGTACGGTCGAGCGCTTCGCCCGCGCCCAGCAGGAAATCACCGCTGTCGGCCACATACTGGCCATGCGCCCACTGGTCCATGAAAAAATACTGGGCCCGGGTCAGGGTCAGCAGGCTGCTGCCCGCATCGCCCAGCGACAGCGGCATTTGCGGCTTCAGCGACGGCGCCCCCGTCTGGTCAGGATGGCGGATGAAATTCATGATCGGGTAGGTCAGGCCTTCCGCCTTCATCTTGCCCAGCAAGTCGTGCTCCTTGATCGCCCTGGCCGGCAAGCTGGTCGTCCAGCGCTGCAGCGACGCCGCGCGCAGGATGGGCTGGACATCGGTGCTGAAATTGCTCCGGTAGCCCGCCTGGTAGCTGCCGTCCGCATGGACGGCCGGCCGCAGCGCCATCTTTTCCAGCCAGGTGCAATACAGGTCGTCCCACAGCGATACGACGTTCGCCGTTTGCGGCGCGTACGACGGGTCGCTCGAGATCACCCAGGCGCTGCCCTCGACGCTGCGCGCCGTGCCGTCGGCAAAAAGCAGCATGGCCGTGACGGGGCCATCGGCCACGTCATCGAACCAGTTGTCGTTGTTGACATTGTCGTGCAGGACGGCGGCGGCCGAATAATTGCCTTGCGCGTCGAAGCCGCAGGCCTTGCCATAGCCGCCCAGCACCAGCAATCGTCCATTCTTTTCCGTCGTGATGGCGCCCAGCGACGCGATGATGGCGCCAGGGCCCTGCGCCGGCGCGCCAGGCTGCCCGCCGCGCGGGAACGACACGGGATAGTCGGGCAGGCTGCGCACGGCGCCGCTGGCCGCATCCGCGCACGACGGCGGCGTCGATGTGTCGAACTGCTGCACGCCCTGGCGCGAAGCCTGCACGCTGCGCGGTCCGGGATCGATGACCAGCAGCTTCAGGCGCAGCGGGTCGGCCGGCGTGCCGAAGGCCGGATTGCGCAGGGCTGGCGCGCGCTGGTTTTCAAACGGCGCCACGCCGTCCCCACCCTCCCAGCTATTGGCTTTCTTGTTGGCCAGGTGCACAGTCCAGACGATGTCCTTGACGATCTTGCCATCGACCATGCTGCCGATGGCCACTTCGGCCGCCGCGCCCCGCCGGCCCAGCGGGTAGCTTTCCACGCCGTCCGCCGCCTCGAACGCATATTGGTAAATCCGGAAGCGGGCCGCCTGCCGCTTGAGCTTTCCGCCGGCGTCGCGCAACTCGGTGCTGGCGATGGTCGTGTCTTCCGTGCCGGGCCGGATCGGCAAGCCTCCCGTGCCATCCTGGCCATCGAGCGGCATGCCGGCCAGGCTTTCCGGGCCCAGATAGTATTCTTCGCTGTTGCCGACGCGGGCGATGCCGATGGCCGGGTGAATTCTCAAACCTGTGTATGCCATGCTGAACTCCTGATCATCAAGGGTGTCTGTGCCGGTTGGCCTGAGAGTCACGGCTGCATGCCGTCCCTGACCCACTGGTCGAAGATATCGATGCCTTCCTGCGGCATCGGGCCGTCGGGCGGCATCGGGTGCGGCGCGGACATGACATACTCGCCTTCCCGCCCTCCCGGCGCGCGCAGGCGGTGCCCGGCATCCACCCGCCATTTTGCGTTGCGGCTGTCATAGTCGTAACCGTGGATGGCCACCTGGATTTGCCAGGCAAACGCCTTCACGCTCGCATAGTCATTCAGGTACAGCCGCTGCACGCCCGTCGACTCGGGGTTCGACAGCTTGATCTTGTTCATGTCGGCCACGTAGCGGGAAAACAGGCCCTGCACATCGCGCTTGAAGCTGGTCCGTTCGCTCATGGCTTGCTCTCCTCATACGTGGCTTCGGCAGGTTTGCGGCGGTCGACGACCTGGATCACGGGCGTGGAAAAATCGCCTTGCCGTATCAGGCCGCGGCCCTTGTCATTCGTGGTGATGGCCGCCGTGATGCGCCAGGCCTGCCTGCGCTTCTTGGGAACCAGGCTGTCGACGATGCCGGTGATATCCGTTTCGATGACATATTTATCATGCTGGTGGGCGCCGGACAAGGCCCAGTGGCTGGTGCTGGTGACCAGGTAGCGGTCGCGGAACGCCTTGTCGCCGATGCGCGCAGTCACCTTGGCGGGATACAGGTAGATATCGGCCTGAAAACTGTAGTCCTCGTCCGCATGCGCGCGGTCCAGCACCATGTTCGCCCGCTTGTCGCCGGCCACCCGCCGCGCCGGGATCGTGTAGGCGCCGGTGACGGTGAGGTCGGGCCTAGCGACCGCGCCATCGGCCGCATCGTCGCTGAGCAAGGCGGCGAACAGGCTTTTCTGGTTGTCGCCGAATACAAACCCCGCCTGCTGGTGCCGGTCGATCAAGGCCTGGATATCCTTCTTGCCGGCAAACTCGCCACCATAGCGCGGCTGGAAGCCATAGCCTTGCCGGAGGGTGTCGAAGTACAGCACCGCCTGGCCCATGTTGGCCGTATAGTCGCCCGAATCGCTGCGCTGGGCATCGCCGCTGCCGGCGCTCCAGCCGATGGGCCGTGGCAAGCTGGCGTCCTGTTCGCTGCGCATGAACGCCGTGCGCCCGCTGCCGCGTATGCCGGCGTCGCCATGCTCGTCCAGCCACTTCTCGAAACTGTAATCGAGGAAATTATGGAAGGCATAGAACAACGGATCGAGGCCGGCCGTGACGTTGTCGCCCATATTGCCGCCCATGTAGGTGGCGTGCATGTGATTGTGGATCTTCGTCTCCAGGTTGCCACCGCCCAGGCTGCCGTATTCGTCGCCGCCAAAATCGGCCCAATCCATGTAGTAGATCTGGTAGGCCAGCAAATTGGGGGAAGCCGTGGCCAGCGAGCTGTCGAGCCCCTCCCTCTTGCGCGTGGCATCGTACAGCGGCGAATCGACATCCTCGAAGGCTTTCGGATAGCGCACGCCGGAAGGCTTGCGGGTGAAGTTCCAGTACGGCAGCGCAACGTTGCGCGTGCTGGGCCCCCGTTCGCCGTTCGGGTCGGCCGCCTGCAGGGCTTGCTCATAAAAGTACAGCTGCGCCCGGTGCCATTGCAAAAAGGTGTTCTTCTGGTGCTCGCACTCGCCCGGGAATTCCTCGTGGGCATTGTCCTCGGTCGCCACCTTGTCGATGAAATAAGCAATGTCGCAGCTGTTGCGCGTCGGATCGCCCAGCAACTGCTTCAGCCTGTCGCCGGGCAAGGCCGCCTGGCGGTCATTGAAGACGTCGACGGAGGTGCAGTTATGCACCCAGGCTTGCCACAGGAAGCCGCGCCGGTCATACACGTTTTCCTGGCTCTTGCGTTTCATCTCGCTCACCGCATGCTTGAAGGCGTCGAGCTCGGCCGGGGTCAGTTCATCGATATTCTTGCGGTAGCGCACGACGCGCGCGCCACCCGGCTCCGCCTGGGCCTGCAATTCCGGGCGGCAAGATACGCCAGCCTGCGCCTGTACCGCGGTGCAGACACCCGCGCACAGCAAGCCGGCCAGGAGGGGAAGGATGGAAGTTTTCATGCGTAACATGGGCAGTTGCTCCAAAGACAGGTTGGGAAAGGCGGACGCGCGCCGGACGCGCTGCCGCCAGGAACGGTCAGTGTCCGTGTCCGCCCGCGTCGCCGCCGCCCTTGCCATCCGGCAGTACCACCTTGACGTTTTGCATCATGCCCTGGTCTTCATGTTCGAGGATGTGGCAATGCAGCACGTATTCGCCGATGTAGCGCTGGTAACGCGTGGCGATCTCGATCTTGTGCTTTTCGATCACCAGCAAGGTGTCTTTCCACGTGCCGATCAGGTCCTTGTATTGCGCATCGACCGCGCCGCCGTCGGTGCGGCTAATGCCGATGATCTGGAAGGGGTTGACGTGGATATGGAAGGGGTGGCTGCCATTCTTCGAAGCGAGCTCCCATATCTGCTCGGTGCCCAGCACCAGCATGTGGTCGACGCGGTGCGGGTCATAGACATACTTCAGCTCGGGTATCGGCGAGTCTTCCGGCTTGCCTTCCACCATGAAGCGGGCCTTGCCGCCCAACTTGGCGATATTGAAGGTCACATACTCCTTCTTCTTGCCGCGCATCGCGTCCTTTGCCGCCGCGCTGAAGCCCGCATGCGGGACGAACTTGCCGAGCTTGAGACCATTCTCCAGGTCGCCAAGGATCGTGCTCTTGACGCTATCGGGCAACTGGGCGCCGGGCAGGCTCTGGACGGCATTGCGCAACTCGGCCAGCAGGAAATCGCGCGGCGACTCGCCCGACCTGACGCGTGCGGATGCCTTGGTGTTGGTCTTGGCGGCGATCACGCCGATCAGGCGCGTGTTGTTGACGTCATGCATCGTCGTCATGTTGTTGACGTTGGTTTCCGCATATACGCAATAGGCGCCGGCTTTCGGCAGCGAGAACAGGATATCGCTGCGGTAGCCCGGCTGCAGGTAGTTCAAGGTCTTGGGGATGATCCTGTCGTGCGTCAAGCCGTCGCTGGCCACCTCGAACTGCGTGACGTCCTCGCCATCGCATAGCTCCATCACGTCCTTGTCCTGGTTGGCCACGCTGAGCGCCTTGAACAGCTTTTGCGGATCGTTCGCGCGGCGGATGCGCAGCACCACGGTTGCCTGGAAACCCGTGTCGATCATGCGCCAGCGGTACAGGCGCTGCGTCTTCATCTTCAGCACCGGCTGCACCTTGCCGTTGACGGAGGTATAGCGGCCCGACTTCAGCCAGGCATTCGGATCGTTGACCTGACCGAAATCCTCCAGCACGCCTACCCCGTCCGTGGCGCACGGCGTCGTCGGCGTCAGGCTGTTGCTGGGGCAGTCATAGGGAATTTGCTGCAGCAGCATCACCTCGCCGGCGCTGCCGCTGCCGTCGTCGGGCTGGAATGGCTTCAGTATCACATCGAGGTCGCCATTCGCCGTGGCGCTCGGATAACGGTCGCCTTCGACCACCAGCGCGCCGGCCATGCCGCTGGCGACCTGCATCGCCGTCGCGCCATGCTGGTGCGGGTGATACCAGAACGTGCCGGCCGGATGGTCGATGGGAATATTGTATTCGTACTCGAAATCCACGCCAGGCTTGATCGATATCAACACGTTGTCGCTATTGCCCGAGGGCGAGACCCACAGACCATGCGAGTGCAGATTGGTATCGTTGAAGCAGCCAATGGGACGCGCTGCATTGATATCGCTCGTCGCGCACTGCTCGTCCGGCAGCGCCGGCAACTGGTTATGCAGCTTGAAGCGCACGGTTTGCCCCGGCGCCATCACCACGGTGGGCGCCATGAAGGTGGCCGCATTCTCGTCGCGTCCATCGAGCGCCAGGCCGTCCGTCTGCTGGTAGGAGCGCAGGCGCACCTTGTCATGCTTGGCCGTGGTCGGGTTATAGATGCTGCCGTTGGCATAGCGGATGTACAGGTCGTACGCTTTCTCGTACTCGTCGCGCTTGCTCGCCGCGCGCGTGGCGGGCCTGGCGCGCGCCTTCAGCTTCGGCGGCTCCTGCAGCAGGCGCAGCTCGAGTTTGGGCACGGACTGCAGGTTCAGGTCGACATTCAGATTGACCGTGCTTTCCGCGGCGAAGGCGGCACTGCAAGCGAACGGCATGGCGGCCAGGCACAGCGACACATACCTGCGGGGAAGGCGGTGGGACATGACAACTCCTCGATTGGACTGGACAATGGAAGCATGGCGGGGCATGCGTATTTTTATTAATAACATTGCCATTATCCATAATGACAAAGAGTCAATACTCACACTAAGTCACTTGTTGTATTTATTGCTGAGGTAACTGGGGCCGACGGGCGAGCTGGCTGCTGGAGCCTGAGATGGGGGGACGGCGTTGGCCGCTGCGCGGCCAACGGCCCGCGCGGAGCGCGGTGGTTGGGCCATTCGGAGAGGGCTGGGCCGGCACGGCCCCGCCCTCTCCGAATCCCACAGTTCCGTCCAGACAAATAAAAAAGCCTCCCGCAGGGGAGGCTTTTTTATTTGATTCTGGCGGAGACGGTGGGATTCGAACCCACGATACAGGTATAAGCCGTATGCATCCTTAGCAGGGATGTGCCTTCGGCCACTCGGCCACGTCTCCTAGCTGATTACTCAACTATGTCTCTGTAGCTAACTGCGCTGCAGCGACGAACGTCATAATATCGATTGCCCCCCCTTTGGTCAAGGGCGTGGGGCAATATTTTTGGATATTTAAGCTTTTTCCAGCTCGAACGCTTTATGCAGCGCGCGCACGGCCAGTTCCATGTACTTTTCATCGATCAGCACGGAGATCTTGATCTCGGAAGTGGAGATCATCATGATGTTGATGCCCTCTTCCGACAAGGTGCGGAACATTTGCGATGCGACGCCGACATGGCTGCGCATGCCCACGCCGACGACGGACAGTTTCGACACTTTCGCGTCGCCCGTGATGCTGGCCGCGCCCAGCGATTCGCGGTTCGCTTCCAGCACGGCCAGCGCGCGCGTGTATTCGCCGCGCGAGACGGTGAAGGTGAAGTCCGTTTTACCGTCTACCGACTGATTCTGTATGATCATGTCGACTTCGATGTTCGCGTCCGCCACCGGTCCCAGGATGTGGTACGCCACGCCTGGGCGGTCGGGCACGCCGAGCACGGTGATTTTGGCTTCATCGCGGTTGAAGGCGATGCCGGAGATGACTGCTTGTTCCATGTTTGTATCTTCCTCAAACGAAATCAGGGTGCCTGAATTGGCTTCTATTTCCAGCGGCAACATCGGGTCGGTCAGCGACGACAGCACGCGCGTGGGAACGCGGTAGTTGCCGGCAAATTCCACCGAGCGCGTCTGCAGCACTTTGGAACCCAGCGAAGCCAGTTCCAGCATTTCTTCAAAGGTGATGGTCTTCAGGCGGCGCGCCTCGGAGACCACGCGCGGGTCGGTCGTGTAGACGCCGTCGACGTCCGTGAAGATCAGGCATTCGGCCGCCTGCATGGCGGCGGCGATCGCCACGGCCGAGGTGTCCGAACCGCCGCGGCCCAGGGTCGCGATGTTGTCGTGTTCGTCGACGCCCTGGAAACCGGTAATGATGACAATCTTGCCTGCATCGAGGTCGCGTTTGACTTTTTCGTCATCGATCGACTGGATGCGTGCCTTGGTAAAGGCGGAATCGGTCTTGATCGCGACTTGCCAGCCAGCATAGGATACGGCTTGTTTGCCGATCGCCAGCAGTGCCATCGACAATAGGCCGACGGACACTTGTTCGCCTGTCGAGGCGATCATGTCAAGTTCACGGGGATCGGGTTGATCCATGATTTCCTTGGCCAGTCCAATCAGGCGGTTGGTTTCGCCCGACATGGCGGATGGCACCACCACGATTTGATGCCCGGCGTCGTGCCACTTGGCAACGCGCTTGGCGACATTCTTGATACGGTCAGTCGAGCCCATCGACGTACCGCCATATTTGTGGACGATTAAAGCCATAAGAGTGAAGTTTCCGCTCAAGAAGAATAAAAAAGGAGGGCTTTACTCTACATGCCGCAATGCAAAATAACAAGCTAAAAAGCGCATTAGCTCATACCGATTGCGTATATGGAAATAACCAATCCATGCAGTCCAGCTGGCTTGAGCAGCCGCTTGGCAGCCACCCCGGGAGTGGCCGTGGCGGCTGCCCTTACGCTCAGCAGGAGACCCAGCGCAAGGCCACGCGGGGACGGTCCAGCAGACTCAGACAATGGCAATCGAGGCCGATCCCCGCCGCGAACAACAATTGTTGCGCCGCACAGACAAGGGGCAGGCGTTCGCGCTCCCAGGCGGGCACGTCAAACGCCTGGTAATGGTATTTCAAGCTCTTGGTGGGACGGTTCAAGGCCAGCTTCAGGCGCTCGCCACCCTGGCGGAAATCGATCGTCAAGGTTTGAGATTGCAACCAGGCAATATCGATGCCCTGCCCGCCCTCGTCCACCGCATCGAAATGCAGCACGCCGCCATACGCGGGAAAGGCCAGGCTGGCCTCGCCTTTCCATGCAAACTCCTGGCTGGCTTTTTCCAGGCCGGGAATGCCCGCGTCGTCACGCTCGCGCATGCCGGCCAGGTCATCGAGCTTCGGCGTCAGGTACAGACGGTCGCGGTGGCGCCGCACGTGGCATTCGGGATGCGTGACCAGCAATTGCGCATCGGGCCGCGCCTCCAGCAGCTGCGCCAGCATTTCCGCCAGCCACGCCGTCGACGGCATGCGCAAGCCGCGCGTGCCGAACCAGTGGCGCAGCAGGTTGTAGCAGCGGTCCACGCTCAGCGCGCGCAATTTCGCCAGTTCGATGCACTCGCCATCGAGACAGTTCGCCAAATCCTGCGTCGCCAGTTCCGTCAACAGGCGCTGCGCCGATTGCGCGTGCTGGGCGCTGCGGGCGAAGCGCTCCTGGAAACCGGGAAACGCCTGCGCCAGCACGGGCATCACCTGGTGCCGCAATGCATTGCGGGCGAAGCGGGGATCGTCGTTCGATTCGTCGTGGATGTGCGCGATCGCATGTTTCGCCACGTACGCCTCCAGTTGCCGGCGCGACACGGGCAGCAGCGGACGCGCCATCACCAAGTCCGGGTTGCCCAGCAGCTCGGGCGCGCTGTTGGCGCCATCCATGCCGGACAAGCCCGCCGTGCCGGAGCCGCGCAGCAATTGCAGCAGCACCGTTTCAGCCTGGTCATCCTGGTGGTGCGCCGTCAGCAGCAGGCGCACGCCGTGCGCGGCGCACAGCTCGCCCAGGGCCGCGTAACGGCGCTTTCGGGCCGCCTCTTCCGTGCCCGTCTTCGCATTCTTTTCCAGCGTGACCTTGCGTGCCTCGAAGGCGATGCCCATGCCGGCGCACAACTGCGCGCAGTGCGCCAACCACGCATCCGCGTTCGGGCTGAGGCCATGGTGCACGTGGAACGCGTGCAGGGCCACGCCGTGCTCTTGCGCCCAGGCATGCGCCAGGTGCAGCAGGGCCGAGGAATCGAGGCCGCCGCTGAGGGCGATGCCGACCGCTTCGCCGGCTTGCGGTCCGCAAGTTGCCAGCGCGCTGGCGAAGATGTCGGCGACGGTGGCGTTTTGTTGCTTTTTCATAAGACTCCTGGAATGCAAAGAGGGACAGGTGGCCAAACGAGTGATATCGCTTGGCTGCCTGTCCCTGGTGTTCTTGCTGCCGGCCTGCGCCGGCGATGGTTTACTCGCTCGGCGTGGTTTCCTTGAACTTGCCGTAGCTCAGCAGTTTTTCATGGCGCGCGGCCAGCAAGTCCTTGGTTTTCATGCCGTGGAACTGGCGCAGGGTGTCGGCCAGTGCGCGTTTCAGCAAGGTCGCCATCTGTTTCGGATCGCGGTGGGCGCCGCCCAGCGGTTCGTTGATGATCTTGTCGATCAGGCCCATGGCTTTCAGGCGGTGCGCCGTCAGACCCAGCGCTTCGGCCGCGTCGGAGGCGCGCTCGGCGCTCTTCCACAGGATCGAGGCGCAGCCTTCCGGCGAGATCACGGCATAGGTCGAGTATTGCAGCATCAGCACGGCATCGCCCACGGCGATGGCCAGCGCGCCGCCGGAACCGCCTTCACCGATGATGGTGGCGATCAGCGGCACCTTGAGTTCCGCCATCACGTACAGGTTGTGACCGATCGCTTCCGACTGGCCGCGCTCTTCCGCATCGATGCCGGGGAAGGCGCCTGGCGTGTCGACGAAGGTAAAGATAGGCAAGTTGAACTTTTCAGCCACTTTCATCAGGCGCATGGCCTTGCGGTAGCCTTCCGGCTTCGGCATGCCGAAATTGCGCATGGCGCGCTCTTTCGTGTCGCGGCCCTTTTGATGGCCGATGACCATGCACGGCTGGCCGTTGAAGCGGGCCAGGCCGCCGACGACGGACAGGTCGTCCGCGTAGCTGCGGTCGCCATGCAATTCGTGGAAATCGGTAAAGATTTCATTCACGTAATCCATGGTGTAGGGGCGCTGCGGGTGGCGCGCGATCTGCGCCACTTGCCAAGGGGTCAGCTTGGCGTAGATATCCTTGGTCAGTTGCTGGCTCTTCTTGGCCAGGCGGTCGATCTCTTCCGAGATGTCGACGGCCGAATCGTCTTGCACGAAGCGCAACTCTTCGATCTTGGAATCGAGTTCCGCGATCGGCTGTTCAAAATTGAGGAAAGTCGTTTTAGTCATTGTACCTCCAGGTTTTACCGGCCACGGCGCCAGGGCGCGCGGCGTCATCTATGTTTATTTTACCGTACCGGCTGGTGCGCCGGGGGCTGTATCGGATGCGGCAGGGGCGGCTGCAGGGTCGAGACTGCGCCACAAATACCACGTCGCCACGGTGCGCCACGGTTCCCAATTGGCGGAAACTTCGCGCGCATCGCTGCGGGAAACTGGTTCGCCGGAGAAATAATTGACGCTGATGCCCTGGATCAAACCGGGGTCGTCGAGCGGCAAGACATTCGGCCGGAGCAGATTAAATATCAGAAACATCTCGGCTGTCCAGCGGCCGATGCCGCGGATCTGCACCAGTTCGGCGATGACGGCTTCGTCATCCATCTGGTCCCACTGACTCGCGTGCACGCGCTTGGCCTTGAAATGGTCGGCCAGGTCGAGAATGTATTCGGTCTTGCGTTTGGACAAACCGCAGGCGGACAACTGCTCGGCGCCTGCCTTCAATACTTGCGAAGGCGTGCATTTCGGGCAAGCCAGCAGCAGCTTTTTCCAGGCAGCATCCGCCGCCTTGGGCGTGATCTGCTGCCCCACCAGCGAACGGGCCAGGGTGGTAAACGGGTCGCTATGGCCGACCAGGTGCAGGTCGCCAAATTGCGGGATAAGCTTTTTCATGATGCGGTCGCGCTTCATCAGCTCGATCTTCGCCTCTTCCCAGTAATGCGGCACCTGGATCACCTGCGCCGCCACCGGGGCTTCCCCGTTTTCCCTGGACGTTGGCATCATGCGCGGCGCCAGTTGGTCGAGCCGTCAGGCTTGTCTTCAAGAATGATGCCGGCAGCCAACAATTCGGCGCGGATCTTGTCGGACTGGGCAAAGTCGCGCGCCTTTTTCGCCGCGCTGCGCGCCGCGATGGCCGCTTCGATGCCGGCCGCCTCATCCTGGCCACCGTCAGCGGCGCCGACGGTTGCTTGCAGGAATTGTTGCGGCGTGCGCTCGAGCAGGCCGAACACGCTTGCCAGACCCTTCAATTGACGGGCCAGGGCGGGCGACTTGCTCTTGTTGACTTCCGTTGCCAGGTCGAACAGGGCGGCCACGGCCAGCGGCGTGTTGAAATCGTCATCCATCGCTTCGCGCACGCGCACGGCATGGGCTTCGCTCCAGTCGATGGCGCCCTCTTCCACCACCACGTCGGCCAGCGCCGTGTACAACCGGGTCAAGGACAGGCGCGCGTCATCGAGGTGCACGTCCGAGTAATTCAGGGGGCTGCGGTAGTGCGCGCGCAGGATGAAGAAGCGGATCACTTCGGCATCGAACTTTTGCAGCACTTCGCGAATGGTGAAGAAGTTGCCCAGCGATTTGGACATTTTTTCATTGTCCAGCCGCACGAAACCGTTATGTATCCAGTAATTGACGCTGGTATGGCCGAACGCGCCTTCGGATTGGGCGATCTCGTTTTCGTGGTGCGGGAATTGCAAGTCCGCGCCGCCGCCATGGATGTCGAATTGTTCACCGAGCAAGGCGCACGACATGGCCGAGCACTCGATATGCCAGCCCGGGCGGCCCTTGCCCCACTTCGAATCCCATTTGACTTCTTCCGGCTCCGACTCTTTCGACGACTTCCACAGCACGAAGTCGAGCGGATCGCGCTTGCCCGTGTTGACGTCGACACGCTCGCCCGCGCGCAGGTCGTCGAGCGACTTGCCCGACAGCTTGCCGTAGTGGGGGAAATTGCGCACGGCATAGTTCACATCGCCATCCGCGCCCTGGTAAGCCAAATCTTTGGCTTCCAGCTGTTCGATCAGGCGCAGCATCTGCGGCACGTATTCCGTGGCGCGCGGCGTGTGGTCGGGCGTCAGGATGCCCAGCGCGGCCGTGTCTTCATCCATGTACTGGGTGAAACGCGTCGTCAGCTGGGAAATCGTCTCGCCGTTTTCCACGGCGCGGCGGATGATCTTGTCGTCGATGTCCGTAATGTTGCGCACATAGGTGACGTCGAAGCCGGACGCCTTCAGCCAGCGGTAAATGACGTCGAACGCCATCATCATGCGCGCATGGCCGATATGGCAATAATCGTAGATGGTCATGCCGCACACGTACATGCGAACCTTGCCCGCTTCCATCGGGACGAATACCTGCTTCTCGCGAGCCAGGGTGTTGTAAATCTTTAGATTGCTCATCGTGCTTTGCAAGTGGAGCGGTCGCCAGCCTGGCAAAACGACAGACAGGCGCGGACACCGGGGGTGCCGCGCCACAGAACTGCCGTGTGCGCCGAAGACTGTACGACCCGCTATATTGTTGTTCTTGTTTGTTAGAATTAGGGCGTTAGCGGTCAAGTATAACATTGATAAAAACCATACTGGCCCGATATGAATCAGGTTTTTACGATGTTCAACCGAATTTTCACTTCTTTACAATTAAAGCAAGTTTAAAGAAAAATAACGATCAAGGACGCCTTCATGCAAGAAATCAAATCGAAACGCCTGTCTTTCCTGGCCCGCTTTTGCACCCTGTTTGCCGGCCTGACCCTGGGCAGTGCCGTCGTGGCAGCCGCTCCGGCGACCGCCGTCGACCCAACGCCGCACGTGGCCCTGAAAACCAGCATGGGCGAGATCGTGCTGGAACTGGACCAGGAAAAAGCACCGAAAAGCGTGGCCAATTTCCTGCAGTACGTCAACAGCGGTTACTACAAGGGCACCGTATTTCACCGCGTCATCGATGGCTTCATGATACAGGGCGGCGGCTTCGACAAGAACATGAAGCAGAAACCGACGAAAGCGCCGATCAAGAACGAAGCGCAAAACGGCTTGCAGAACGTGACCTACAGCATCGCCATGGCGCGCACGGGCGACCCGCATTCGGCCACCGCGCAATTCTTTATCAACGTCAACGACAACGGCCCGCTCGACTACCCTGGCCGCGACGGTTTCGGCTACACGGTGTTCGGCAAAGTCGTCAGCGGCATGGACGTGGTCGACAAGATCAAGGCCGTACCCGTGGCGGACAAGGGGCCGCACCAGAACGTGCCCGTCACCCCCGTGGTGATCGAATCGGCGACTTTACTCAAGACAGCGCCCGCAAAACTGTAAAATAGCGTTTTTGCGGTGCCCGCCTGCCTGGCGCCGCTGAATCAATTATTCATCCAATTTATTAAGGATCATCATGACCTCCGTCATCATCACCACCAATCTGGGCAAGATCACCGCTGAACTGGACGCCGAAAAAGCGCCGAAAACGGTTGCCAACTTCCTGGCCTACATGCAAGCCGGCCACTACGACAACACGATTTTCCACCGCGTCATCGACGGCTTCATGATCCAGGGCGGCGGTTTCGAGCCAGGCATGAAACAAAAGCCAGCCGACACCACCGTGGAAAACGAAGCCAAGAACGGCCTGAAAAACGATACCTACACCCTGGCCATGGCCCGCACGTCGGACCCGCACTCGGCATCGGCCCAGTTCTTCATCAACATCAAGAACAACAGCTTCCTCGACTACCCGGGCCAGGACGGCTGGGGCTACGCCGTGTTCGGTAAAGTCACCGACGGCAAGGAAGTCGTCGACGCCATCCGCGCCGTGAAAACCTCGCGCGCCGGCATGTTCGCCGATGTGCCAGTCACCGATGTCATCATCGAAAAAGTCGAAGCAGTTTAATTCGGCCACTGCACCATGACTAACAGGCATTGCAGCGTTTGCGCCTCTCCATGTACATCACTTTTTGGGAGCGTTGAACGATGACAATGCCTGCCGCACTCTTTATTTCCGACCTGCATCTGCAGAGCTCGCACCCGCGCACCAGCGCGGCGTTTCTTTCTTTCCTGGAACACCATGCGCAATATGCGCAAGCGCTGTATCTATTAGGCGACCTGTTCGAATACTGGGCCGGCGACGATGACCTGGAAGACCCGTTCAATGCGCGCATGACGGCCGCCATCCGCGCCGTCAGCGATGCGGGCGTGCACGTCTACTGGATCGCCGGCAACCGCGACTTTCTCGTCGGCTCCGGCTTTGCCGCCGCCGCCGGCGCCACCCTGCTCAGCGAACCGCACGTGGCAACGCTTGCCGGCCGGCGCATCGTCTTGCTGCATGGCGACGCCGAATGCACGAAAGACGTCCAATACATGGAGTTTCGCGCCATGGTGCGCCAGCCTGCCTGGCAAAAACAGTTTTTATCCATGCCGCTGGCGCAGCGCAAGGCGATCATCGACGGCTTGCGCAAAAGCAGCCGCGAGCACAATGGCGAAAAATCCATGGACATCATGGATGTCACGCCCGATGCCGTGGCACAAGTATTTGCCGAACACGCAAGCACCGTCATGATCCACGGCCATACGCACCGCCCCGCCCTGCATAAAGTTGACGAAACCTTGCGCTATGTCTTGCCCGACTGGGAATGCGACGTGACGCCGCCACAACAGCCGCGCGGCGGCTGGATCGCCATCGATGCGCGCGGCAACATCACGCGCCATGACTTGAACGGCGACATCATCGACTAGGCTGGCGCCGACCACGTCACGGGCGTTTGTCCGATAGCCGAACCCGACCGACCTTGCTGTAATGGCAGCATGCATACTCATTACGTCGGCACGGCCGGCTGGAGCCTGTCCAGCGCCGCCGCCAGCCACTTCCCCCTCGATGGCAGCCACCTGCAGCGCTATGCCCAGGTCTTGCCCTGCGCGGAAATCAACAGCTCTTTCTACCGCTCGCACCAGAGCGCCACTTACGCGCGTTGGGCCGCCAGCACACCCGAGCACTTCCGCTTCAGCGTGAAATTGCCGCGCAGCATCACGCACGAACGGCGCTTGCGCAACTGTGCGGCCGAACTGGATCGCTTTGCGGGAGAAGTCACGCAACTGGGAAATAAATTGGGCTGCGTGCTGGTGCAGCTGCCGCCCAGCCTGCATTTCGAGGCGGACGTGGCCGCGCAGTTTTTTCAGGCGCTGCGCCAGCGCTTCGGCGGCATGCTCGCTTGCGAGGCGCGCCACCCAGGCTGGTTCGCGGCGGAAGCCACCGAACTGTTGACCACGCAGCGCATCACGCGCGTGCGCGCCGATCCGCCCGCCGGCCAGCCGGGGCCACACGTGCCGACGACGGAAGTAGCCTACCTGCGCCTGCATGGCAGCCCGAAAATATACTATTCCGACTACCCGGCCGACTACCTGGCGGCGCTGGCCGTTGAATTGCACGCACAAACACAGGCGGACAACTGGTGCATCTTCGACAACACGGCGGCCGGAGCCGCCCTGTTCAATGCGCTGGAATTGCAGGCGCGGCTGATGGATGCAGCAGCCGCGCAATTGCTTCCCTAGGGCAAGGGTGCCTGGATCACAGCCTGCGCGGTAAAACCATACAGCACGCCATTGCCAATGGCGAAAGTGCTCAGTACGGGAGAACCCCAGCCTAGTTGCGGCGTAGAAATTACACCGGCGGTGTCAATTCTGCGTAGCGCGTCCTGGCTCCCCGTGTACAGACTGTCGTTGGCATCTATTGCCAATGGAAAATAGTCACTAGCCATCAGACTTCCGGTTCCCGGCGGACCATCCTTTCCATCGCTCCGCAAGGAAGTGCCGGCAAAATGGCTGACATCCCCATTCTGGGCCACCTTGAAGATCACATGATGCTGGACATCTTCAAAGTAGAGCGCTCCGCGGCGGTCGACGGCCAGACTGGCGGCTGAAATATAGTCGCGCGTGCCGGTCTTTCCATTCAGTGCCTTCATGGCATTCTCGTACGGCATAAACAGCGCAAACTCGCCGCCCGGAGGGCGCCGGTAGATACCATTGCCAGCATTGTGCACCCAATAAATATTGTTTTGCTGGTCGATCGCCAGCGCGAAGCGCGTGCCATGCGAAATTGGCAAATAATCAATACTGGATACCTCGCCCTGCTTGTTAATCTTGCGCAACACGAGCCGAGGCTGCCCATGGAACTGGTCAGCAAAATACAGGTTGCCTTCCTTGTCGAACGCCATGGCCACCGGCCCCTCCAGGGTCGCGGTGCCACGCCCGCCATCGACCCCGCCGTCTTTTCCCGCAATACCCGCAAAGGTACTGACCTGACCATCGGGCGTCACGCGACGGATGACCTTGTTGACATCATCGGCCAGGTAGACATTCCCCGCGCTATCGGCCACGACGGCTCTCGCGTAGCCCAACGTCAAGCGGGTGGCAGCGCCACTACCATCGACGAGGCCGATATGTCCCGGCAAGGCCGGCAGGGTCGACAGCTTTCCATCCTGATCCAGCCTGCGCAGCATATGCCGGCCCAGGTCATACACGACCATGGCACCGGAAGGCTCCAGCACCATTTCAGTGAGCTGTTTGAAGCCTGGTGCCTGACCGTTCGCATCAGGCATGGCAGCACCGAGCAAGGTCGTCACCTTGCCGTCTGCCTGCACTTTCCGGATGCTGCCGCCGTCGGCCAGCAATAACTCGCCATCGCGGTTGAACTGCATGCCGCGAATGCGGAAAAAGCTGGCAGCGCCACCGATACCGTCGACAGAAGAATTCTGCGAGCGGTTCCCCGCCACCTTGACCGCCATGCCATTCTGGATGCGGAATAGATAAGAACCCGTGGCATCCGCAAAATAAACGCTGCCAGCGGAATCAAGCGCAAGTCGGCCCACTCGTTGAAAGTCGCTGCTGACTTCAGGCATGGGAGCAAATGTCCACGCCAGGGTGCTGACAATGCCGTTCGCAGCGACGCGGCGTATGGCGTTTTTATGCATATCGACCAGCAGCACATCGCCATTCACATCGATGGCCAGACTGCCAGGCAAGCCAAAGCGGGCTTGCTCTTTCTGCCCATCTACATACGCAGACGCCGGCTCAAGATCATCAACCTCACAACTGCTGCGCCGCTGGCCAGCAACCGTACTAACCACGCCGGCCGGCGTGATCTTGCGCAGCACGGCGTGACAGTAGTCACTCACATAGAGATTCGCCTGGCGATCAATTGCCAGACGGGAACCCTCGATGAAGGAAAACGTGGCGCTCGACACCGGGCCGTCATCCACGCCGCGCTTGCCCATCACGCCCGCATACACGCTCAAGCTGCCGTCAATTCCCATTTTATGGATGACCTGATTGCCCGCATCGGCGATATAGTAGTTACCAGCGGCATCGCGGACCATCCCTGCCATCTTTTGGATTTTCTCCTGCACCCCTGCCAGCACGACCGGCAGGCAACGCACGGCCAGGGTATTGACATCCGCGTTGCCCATGGTCGCCGCGCCTTGCGCGATGCTGCAGCCCAGCCCCTCGGAGGCGCTGTCGACCTTGCCTTCATAACTGGCGCCCGCCGCCAGCTTGCCGGCAAAACTGAACGCACCGTTGGCCGTAACGGTTACTTTATCCGCGCCGTTTGCCAGCACGACGCTGGCGCCTGGCAGCAAGCCGCTGACCGTGCCTCCCAGCAGGTATCGTGGCGTTTCGACAGGTGCTACGGGCATGGCCGTGCCACCGCTGGAACCGCCGCCGCAAGCGCTCAGTCCGGCCAGCAGGGCGATGCCACAGCTGGCGCGTCTGAACAGGTTTTGCAACTCGTCATATCGATTGATCATTGCTGCTTTCATGGTAAGTGGCGACGATATTCGCCAGAAGCTATCAAATAATTTTTTCAAACACGCAACATTATAGTTTCCACATGGTTAGAAATCATCGAACTGTTGACATTTGCATTTTCACTGTTATAGTTCACTACAACACCAACCCAATACACCACGGAGCTTCGATGCCTACAGCACTTTTTACGCGCCGCGCCGCCCCGCCCTTGTCGGAGCGCATCCCATGAGCGCGGAATGGAACGACAATAGCCCCATCTACCGCCAGCTCAAGGCCAGGGTGGTGGGCATGATGCTCGATGGCGTGCTGCAGTCCGGCGACGCCTTGCCGTCGGTGCGCCAGGTGGCGGCCGATTATCAATTGAATCCCATCACGGTCTCGCGCGCCTACCAGGAACTGGTCGACGATGCCCTGGTGGAAAAACGCAGAGGACTCGGTATGTATGTCTTGGAAGGCGCCCGCGACAAATTGCTGGCCAGCGAACGCGAACGCTTCCTGCGCGAAGAATGGCCAGCCTTGCTGGAACACATCACCCGCCTGGGCCTTGATCTCGATCAACTGCTGCAAGCGAGCCGCGACGGCGGCGCACACGGAGAGAACGCATGAATGCATTGAACAAGGACAGCGTCATCAGCGCGCGCGGCCTGCGCAAGCAGTATGGCAAGCAGGTGGCCATCGACAACATCAGCTTCGATATCGCGCCGGGGCGCATCGTCGGCTTGATCGGGCCTAACGGTTCCGGCAAGACCACCACCCTGAAAGCCATCCTGGGCCTGACGGGCTTCGATGGCGACTTGTCCGTGCTGGGGCGCGATCCCCGCGTGCAGCGCGACGCGCTGATGGACGACGTGTGCTTCATTGCCGACGTGGCCATCCTGCCGGGCTGGCTGCGCGTGGCCGACGCCATCGATTTCGTTGCCGGCGTGCATCCACGCTTCGACCGCAGCAAGGCCGAACGCTACCTGGCCCACACCAAGCTGTCGCCGAAGATGAAGGTCAAGGCCATGTCGAAGGGCATGGTGGTGCAGCTGCACCTGGCGCTGGTGATGGCCATCGACGCCAAACTGCTGGTGCTCGACGAGCCGACCCTGGGCCTGGATATCCTGTACCGCAAGCAGTTCTACCAGAACTTGCTGGAAGACTACTTCGATGAAAACAAGACCATCGTCATCACCACGCACCAGATCGAGGAAGTGGAACACATCCTCAGCGACCTGATGTTCATTCGCGACGGCAAGATCGTGCTGGCCTCGAGCATGGAAGAGGTGGGCGAGCGCTATATCGAGGTGATGGTGGGCCCGCAGCACGTCAATCCGGCACGCGCCCTGCAGCCGATCAGCGAACGCAGCGTGTTCGGCAAGTCCGTGATGCTGTTCGATGGCGTCGCCCGCACCCAGCTGGCTGCCCTCGGCGAAGTACGCACGCCCAGCCTGGCTGACCTGTTTGTCGCGACCATGAAAGGATCGTACCAATGAGCATTTCCCCTGTAAACAAGATGCAATGGCTGCTCCGGCGCGAGTTGTGGGAACACAAGGGCATGCTGGTGTGGACGCCTGCCCTGATCGGCGTCGTCATGACGGTGCTGGGCGCCCTGATGGCGGCCGCGACCGTCGCAAAGACCAAAATGCACACGGCGCTCATCGTCAATGGCGAGGAAATTTCCTGGAGCACCGTCTTCAATACGCGCACCTTTGGCCCGCGCCGCACGGAAATCATCGACGCCGTCGCCAACAACTATACGTACGCGGCCGCACCGCTGTTCCTGGCGCTGGGCTTCCTCGTATTTTTCTATTGCCTCAGCGCCCTGCATGACGATCGCCGCGACCGCAGCGTGCTGTTCTGGAAATCGCTGCCCATCTCGGATGCGCAGACGGTGCTGTCGAAAGCGGCCATCGCCCTGCTGGTCGCGCCGCTGATCGTGGCCGCTGCCGCCAGCCTGACGTCGCTGGCCCTGATCCTGATCCTCAGCGGCGTGCTGGCGGCCAACGGCATCCACGTGTTTGCCGAACTGCTGGGCTCTTCCGGCCTGTACCTGGGACCGCTGCGCGTGTTTGGCTTGCTGCCCGTGTATTGCCTGTGGGCCTTGCCGACTGTCGGCTGGCTGCTGATGGTATCGAGCTGGGCCAAGTCGAAAGTCTTCCTGTGGGCCGTCGGCGTGCCATTGCTGCTGCTCATCCTGACAGTCTGGGCCGGCAAGCTGACGCAGACGGAAAGCGATGTCAGCTGGATACAGATGAATGTCATCGGACGTGCCCTGCTGGGCACCCTCCCCGGCAGCTGGTATCTGTTCGAACCGGAACTGCTGCCGCGCATGCACGCCCTGGCAGAGGGGGGATCACACATGACACGCATCGATGTGTTCAGCAATTCCTGGTCCAGCCTCGCCTTGCCGGCCGTCTGGCTCGGCGCGGCGGCAGGCGCGGCGCTGATTTACGCCGCCATCCGCCTGCGCAGCTGGCGCGAGGAAGGCTGACAGCGCACTAGCTCTTCCCCGTCAAAAACGCCCCGCCCGTCGGGGCGTTTTCTATTTCTGCGCTGGCAAAACATCTGAAAATAATAACTACCTTTCTGATAGTGATTATTAAAAAATTCCCTCCCTGAATAACGACTATTCATTCGATAGCATCAGTTCGATATAAAAATTACAAATAATTATTTCTATCGTATTTTATTACCAATCAAATTTGATAATCACCATACAAAAAAGCAACAACTAGCAATTCGATAGCGATAGGGTTTTTTCGATGAAAGGCGCAGAAACACTGCAACCGGATAGCGGATTCAGCCTGAAAGTCCCAATCCGTGACAATCCGTGATTATTCACTTGCGCAAAGCTTGACAGAATAGAGTCATGAAAAATGATAAAAATTGAATTGAAAGTTTCAAAATTGAAACTACCATCAGAGTGAGAGCTGGTGCGGCCTGCATGCAAATACCGCTATCTTTCTAGGTGTATCGGCTGGCAAGCCAGTTATCGGAAAAACAGGATGCAAGAAAATAACGCCATGCAAAACAAATGCAAAAATGGCATTTTAAATATTTCAGAGCCGACGTTCCATTACGCCAGCGTTTTTTTGCCAGTTATGTTTTACTTTCACCATCTGCATCGGCAATACCCAATTTCAACCACGGCCCAAGCCACGCCGGAGTAAGCAAGGAAACGAAACACATTATTGATTTTTTAATATCTTAAAAAATTGAACGAACATATAACCTTCTTCCGGAGATTTTCAAATGGCCACCACCCAAAATCCAGCACAAGTTCCCGTCAATGCCGAAGGCGCTGGCGTCAAGGTCGCTACGCCCGCTAAAAAAGCGGTCAATCCGAAAAACGGCGACCGCAAGCAATATGACGAAGACGAGCTGATAAAAGGGGCCGATGCCAGCTCGACCATGCCGCCTGAAAATGTCGTGGAAGTCACGGGAAGCGCCGATAGTGGCAATGCCGCTGCCCTGGGCACGGCCGCAGCGGTGGCGGCAGCCGCCTTGGCAGCCGGTGGCGGCGGTGCGGCCGCAGGCCAGGCCGGCAATGGCAGTGCCGATCCCGGCACGTCGCAAAGCGACAACAACGGCGGCGCCGCGGGCGCGGCAGGCACCGGCGCGGGCGCCGCCGGCATCCCCAGCGGCAGCGTCGTGGATGTCGCAGGAGCATCAGCTGGAGCGGGTGCAGGCGCCGGCGCCGGCGCTGCAGGCGGCCTGGGCGGACTTGGCGTGCTGGGCGCGCTCGGCGGCCTTGGCTTGGTAGCCGCCGCAGCAGGCGGTGGCGGTGGCGGTGCCGCGGCTGGCGGTTCTGGCACCGGTGGCACGGGCACTGGCGGCACGGGCACGGGAGGAACCGGTGGCACGGGAGGAACTGGCGGCACGGGCGGCTCGACCGGCGGTAGCACGGGAAATCAATCCACGACGACGACCATTACCGACGCGGCCGTGCTGGCTGCAGCAGCAGCGGTCGCGGCGGCCAGCAATGCCCTGGCCGATGATGCCGCCGCAGCAGCAGCCGCCGCCACGGCAGCAGCTGCGCTGGCAGCGGCGAATGCGGCCACGCTCGCCGACCAGCAGGCTGCTGCCGCTGCAGCTGCAGCGGCAGCAGCCTTGCTCGCAGCCAATAACGCCACCAGTGACGATGTGCTGGCCGCCAGCACGGCAGCCGCCGTGCCCGGTGCGCAAGCCGCTGCCACGGCTGCCACGACCGACGACAACGCGGCCGCGGCCGCGGCCGCGACCGCCGCCATTTCGCTGGCCGCCACCACGTCGGCACAAAATGCCGATGCGGCTGCCGTCACGGCCGCCGCCAACGCCGCCGCCGCGCACGCCGCTGCCGATGCGGCACAGACGCAAGCGGACCAGACCAACGCCCCCGCACTGCAATTGATCGCCGATGCGGCCGATGTCGTCTCCACCGCCGCCAATACCCAGGCAGCGCTGACCGATGCGGCGACGCTGGGCGTCATCTCGGCCAATGATGCCGCCGCCGCTGCCGCCGCCACGGCGCTGGCCAATGCCACGGACGCCGCCGCGCTGGACCTGGCGGCCACGGCCGCCGCCAATGCCGCCGTCACGGCCGGCATACAGGCCAGCCTGACGGACGCCGCCGCTCTGACAGTCATCTCCGATGCCGATGCGGCCACCGCCGCCGCGGCCGCCAGCGTGGCCGCCGCCACCGATGCCGTCGCCCTGACCGCCGCCTCGAATGCGGCCGCTACCGCGGCAGCGAATGCGGCAATCAACGCCAATGCCAGCGACGCCGCGGCACTGGGCGTCGCCGCCACGGCGGCAGCGAATGCCGCTACGTCGGCCAGCACGCAAGCAGGACTCACCGACGCCGTGACGCTGACCATGGCAGCGGACGCCGCCGCCGGCGCAGCCGCCTGGGATGCCTCGATCGCCAACGCCACCGATGCGGTGGCCCTGCAGGCCGCCGCCGATGCGGCCGCCACGAACGCCGCAAATGCGCAGACACAAGCGAACATGACGGACGCGCCCACCCTGGGGCTGATCGCCGATGCCGCGACCCTGGCGTCAGATGCGGCGCAGGCGCAGGCCGACCTGACCGACGCGGCAGCGCTGGCCCTGATTTCCAGCGCCGATGCCGCCGCAGCGGCGACAGCGGCCACTCTGGCCGGCAACACGGATGCCGCCGCGCTCGACATCGCTGCCGCCGCTGCCGCCACTGCCGCCGCCAACGCCGTGGTGACAGCCAACCTGAGCGACGCAGCCGCCCTGCAGATCACGGCCGATGCCGCCGCCAACACCGCGACCGCCGCCGCCGCGCAAGCGGCGCTGACCGATGCGGCCGCGCTGCAAATCGTCTCCGATAATGACGCTGCCGCCGCGCTGGCAGCGCAAACTACCGCCGACCAGACGGACGCTGCCGCCCTGGCCGCTGCCGATGCGGCGGCGGCCAGCGATGCCGCGAATGCCCAGGCCGTGGCCGGTCAGACCGATGTGGTTGCTCTGCAGCAAGCTGCCGACCAGGCGGACGCGGATGCCGCCGCCGCCCACTCGCAAGCGAGCCTGCTGGATGTCAACGTCGCCCTGAATGCCTTCAACCTGGCCAACCTCGCCGCCCTGGCCGCCAATGTCACGGCCGGGCAGACCAGCGTCGTCGACCTGACGGCCACCGTCAACGCCTTGCAGCTCGACGCCGATGGCGCCGATGCCGATGCCAGCCTGACGGACGCCCTCTTCCTCGCCGGCGTCTCCGCCGCCGATGCGCTGGCGGCCGCGACTGCGCTGACCACTGCCAACCTGACCGACGCCGTGGCGCTCGCCAACACCGCCGCCGCGGCCGTTGCGGCGGCGGAAACGGCTGCCCTGCTGGGCGGGATCGACATCTCGGCCGTCAGCGCCGCGGCGGCGGCCCAAGCTGCCGCCACGGCAGCAGCGGCCACCGCCGCGCTGACCGATGCCGGCGCACTGGGCCTTGTCTCCACCGCCGATGCCGCCGCCGAACTTGCCGCCCAGGCCGCCGTCAGCACACTGACGGCCGCCAATACGCTGGCGCAAAACGCCCTGACCGCGGCACAGCTCGTGGCCGGCCAGACCGATGCCGCGGCCCTGGCCGTGGCGTCGTCGACCGCCGATGCGGCCGCCGCCGCAGCCGTCACGACGGCGGGCCAGACGGACGCCATCGCGCTAAGCCTCATTTCCAACGCCGATGGCCTGGCTGCCGCCTCGGCCGCCAGCCTGGCGGCGCTGACGGATGCCACGGCGCTGGGCGTAATCTCGACCACCGATGCCACCTTGGCCGCCACCCTGCTGACAACGGCCAACTTGACGGACGCTGCCGCCCTGAGCCTGGCCGCCGCGGCGGCCGCCGCCGCCGCCAATACGGCGACGAATGTTGCCAACCTGACCGATGCGGTGGCACTGGGCACGCTCTCGGCCGCCGCCACCACGGCCGCCAATACGGCCGCCGCCACCGCCTCGTTGACGGACGCCACGGCCCTGGGCCTCGTCGCCACGGCCGACGCGGCACTCGCCGCCACGGCGCAAACGACGGCCAACCTCACCGATGCCGTGGCGCTGGGCCTCGTCTCGACGGCCGCCAACACGGCCGCCAGCTTGGCTGCCACGGCGGCCAACCTGACGGACGCCGTTGCCCTGGGCACCGTCTCGACGGCCGCCACGGCAGCCGCCAGCACGGCCGCCGCCACCGCCGCGCTGACCGATGCCGTCGCCCTGGGGCTGACGGCCACCGTCGATGCCGCCGCCGCCACCGCCGCGCAAACGACGGCCAGCCTGACGGACGCCGTCGCCCTGGGCCTGGTGGCGACCGTGAATGCCACGGCCGCCGCGACCGCCGCCACCGTCGCCGGCCTGACCGACGCCGTCGTGCTGGGCACCCAGCATACGCTCGACGTCACGGCCGCCACCGTGGCCGCCACCAAGGCGGCGCTGACGGACGCGGCCGCGCTGACCACCATCGCCAACAACGATGCCGCCAGCGCCGCTGCGGCTGCCGCCTATTCGGCCGCCCATCCACTCGACCTGGTGGCCGCGCTGGCCGCCACCGTGGCCGCCACCACGGCCGGCCTGTCGCACACGGCGGCGCTGGCGGCGCAAGCCGACGATGCGGCTGCCGCCTCGACGGCCGCCACGGCTGCCGCCTCGCTGGTCACGCTGAACAATGCGATTGCCGCCGACAATGCCGCCACCGCCGCCGCCACGCTGGCCCTGACCTCGCAGGCTGCCGCCACGGCGGCGCAGCTGGACGACACTCTCGCGGCGACCGCCGCCGGCGTGGCCGCCACTTCGCTGGCAGCGGCGCAGGCGGCGCAAGCGGCCGATGCCGCCGCCGCCGCGACGGCAGCGACGGCAGCCAATGCCCTGGCCGCCCTGAATGCGGCCCTGGCCGCCGACGCGAATGCGGCAGCTACCGCCGCGGCTGCCGTCACGGCCAATGCAGCCACGGCCGCCGCCGTCGCCGACGATCTGGCCGCCGCCACGGCCGCCACCGTCGCCAATGCCTCGCAAGCGGCCGCGCAAGCGGCACAACTGGCCGACAATGCGGCCGCCAGCGCCGCCACCATCGCCGCCAATGCATTGGCCGCGCTGAACCAGGCACTGGCTGACGATGCGGCCGCCGCAGCCGCCGTCCTCAACTCCACCAACGCCACGGCCGCCGCTGCGGCCGCTACCGCCGCCGATACGGCGGCCGCCGCTGCCGCCGCCGTCGCCGCCATCTCGGCCGCTGCCACGCAGCATGCGCAGGCGGACGATGCCGCAGCAGCGGCAGCCGCCCTCACGGCGGCCATCTCGCTGGCCGCCACACAGGCCGCGCAGGCGGCCGACCTGGCCGTCGGCACGACGGCGGCGGCGGCAGCAGCCGCACTGGCCGCCCTGAACCAGGCCCTGAACGACGACAGCGTCGCCGCAGCAGCGGCCACGGCGGCCAACAATGCGCAAGCGGCCCTGAATGCGGCCACGACGGCGCTCAACGCGGCAATCCTGACGGCCAGCGCCTCGCTCGCCGCCACCAATGCCGCCCTGGGCGCCGACGCCACGGCGGCAAGCACGGCAGCCGCCGCAGCGGCCGCGCAGATCATTGCCGACGCCGCGCTGCAGGCCGACGCCGGCCTGGCGGCCCTCGCCACGGCGGCCAACAATGCACTGGCCGCGGCCAGCGCCGCGCTGGCCGCCGACGATGCGGCCGCCAGTGCCGCGCACACGGCAGCCCTGTCGGCAGCCGCCACGCTGGCGGCGCAACTGGCCGACACGGCCGCTCTCAACGCCCATGCGGCGCTCAACGCGGCCATCGCCAACCTGAACGCGGCGGTAACGGCCGATACCAACGCCCTGGACGCCGACAATGACAAGACGCTCAAGCTGAACCTGCTCATCTCCGCGCAAAATGCGTCCGATGCAGCAGCCCAGGCCGACGCGAATGCGGCAGCCGCCCATGCGGCGCTGGCGTCGGCCCAGGCCGACGATGCAGCGGCCGTCACGGCCGCCAACAATGCGGCAGCCGCGCATGCGGCGGCCGTCGCGGCGCAGAACGCCGATGCCGTCGCGGCAGCGGCAGCGGCGCAGGCAGCCATCTCGCTGGCCGCCACGCTCAATGCCCAGGCGGATGACGCCACGGCAGCAGCGGCCGCCACGGCCGCCGCGAATGCGCAACTGGCATTGAACGCGGCCCTCGCCGCTGACGCCAACGTCGCCGCCACCGCAGCTGCAGCCGCCGCCGCCCAGTTGGCGGCGCAAAACGCGCACGATGCCGATGCCGCCGCCGCGGCAGCCGCCGTCGCGGCCGCCATTACCCTGGCAGCCACACAAGCGGCACAGGCCGATGATGCGGCGGCCGCCCTGGCCGCGGCCAACGCCGCCAACGCCCAGGCAGCGCACAACGCCGCCGTCGCCGACGACCAGGCCGCAGCGGACGCCGCAGCCGCCGCCTCCCTCGCACAAGCAGCAGCGACTGCCGCAGCCGCCGCCGATACTGCCGCCACCGCCAGCGCCGCGGCGGCAGCAGCGGCACTGCTCGCCGCCCAGGCAGCACAAGCCGACGACACGGCCGCCAACCAGGCTGCGGCAAATGCCGCCGCCGCCACCGCCGCGCACACGGCAGCGATCGCCGCCGATGCCCTGGCCATCAGCACGGCGGCAACGGCAGCCACCGCCCTGGCCGCCGCCACCGCGGCGCAGAACGACGATGACGCCGCGGCAGCCGCAGCAGCCCAGGCCGCCATTTCGCTGGCCATCACGCAGCAGGCACAGGCCGACGATGCGGCAGCGGCAGCGGCCACCGTCAACGCCAACAATGCGGCCGCAGCCGCGCTGGCCGCCCATGCCGCCGATGCGGCCGCGCCGCTGGCCCAGGCCCAGGCCGCCGCATCGCTGCTGGCCTTCCAGGCCGCGCAAGCGGACGATGCCGCCGCCGCCAACGCGGCGGCAGCAGCGGCCCAGGCGCATGCCAATGCCAATGCGGCCTACACGGACGATGCGGCAGCGGCCCAGGCCAACGCCGACGCGCAGGCAGCCGATGCGGCCCTGGTGCAAGCGAACGCCCTGGCCGCGCAAACGGACGCCAGCGCCCTGGCCGTGGTGTCGGCGGCGGACGCCGCCCACGCCGCCGCCGTGCAAGCGCTGGCCGACCAGACCGATGCCGTGGCGCTCACCCAGGCCGCCGATGCGGCTGCGGCAGCCGCCCTGGCCGCGGCGCAGACGGCCAACCTGACGGACGCCACCGCCCTGCACCTGGCAGCCGATGCGGCCGCCGCCGCCGCCCTGCAGGCGCAGGCGCAGGCGGACCTGACGGATGCAAACTCGCTGACAGTATCGGCAAATGCCGCAGCCGCAGCGGCAGCGGCAGCCCAGGCCCACGCCGACCTGACGGATGCGAGCCAGTTGTTCGTGCTGAGCCAGAACGCCCTGCACAACCCGCTGACGGTGAGCGACTTCAGCACCGGCCTGCCAGCCGCCGGCGGCGACGTGATCGACATGTCGGCCATCGCCCACCTGACGGCAGCGGTGGCGGTGGGCGTCAACCTGAGCACGGACTTTGGCAACGACAACCTGTTCATCTTCGATGGCACGTCCGTGTCGATCGGCGCGGCGGCCAGCGCCATCGCGGCCGACAACAGCGTCCTGTCGGGCCAGGGCTACATCGTCATCGCCGATGCGCAGAACAGCGGCGCCGTGACGGTGTACCACTCGAGTGACCTGAGCAACGCCAACGCCATCGACACGGCGCTGGTGCTGCTGAGCGGGGTGAACATCACGCAGCTGACGGCGGCCAACTTCATCGTCTGAAGCAGGGCACCCACGCCAGGCACGGCAGCGGGAGCGCACAGCGGCGCGCTCCCGCCCCACCTTGAAATGCGTCAGGCCTCGGGCCGGAAAAATACGGGATGAGATCAAGCGGTTCCCCAGCATTGTCCTCACTGCCACGCATCGCGGCCCTGCTGATGGCCGCGGCCATGGCATCCATGGCGTCTTTCGCCCATGCCCAGGGCGCCACCGCCTGGAGCTTCGACCAGGTCTTGCAGCAGGCGCTGCAAAGCCATCCCGCCGTGCAGGGCAGGCGCTCGGCGCAGGCAGCCGCGCGGGCCGACCTCGATGGCGCGCAATGGCAGCGCTTTCCCAGCCTGTCGGCGGAAGTCCCCACCGGTTCGCAGGAAACGGGCGGCGTGGTGCGCATCGAGCAGCCGCTGTGGAGCGGCGGGCGCATCGACGCCGGCATCGATGCCGCCAGCAGCCGGGTCGACGCGGCCGGTGCCGCCATCGAGGAAGAACGCCTGACCCTGTCCCTGCGCGTGATCGCCGCCTACACCGAGGCGCTGCGCCAGACGGCGCGCGTGCGTTCGGCCGAGGCGGGCCTGGCCGAGCACCAGCGCCTGCTGGACATGATCAAGCGCCGCGTGGTGCAGTCGGTCAGCTCGCAGACGGACCAGCGCCTGGCCGAGTCGCGCGCCTACCAGGCGGCCAACGACGTGTCGAATGCGCGCCAGGCGCTGGACAACGCGCTGGCGCAGCTGTCGCAACTGGCGGGCAAGCCCGTGCGCCTCGTCAGCACCACCGGCATCGGCGTGGGCGAACCGCTGCCCGACGCCAGCCTGGAACGGGTCATGCGCCAGGCCATCGACTATTCCCCCACCCTGCATCGCCTCGATTTCGAGGCGCAGGCCGCCGATTCCGAAATCGCCATGCAGCGCTCGGCCTACATGCCGAAAGTCGTGCTGCGCATGGAAAAGCCGACGGGCGGCATCAATGCCGACAACCGCACGCGCGCCATGCTGGTGCTGCAGGCGCAGCCGGGCGCCGGCCTGTCGGCCAAGGCTGGCGTGGATGCCGCCGTGGCCCGCCGCGAAGGCGCGCGCGCCGCGCACGACGTGGCCGAACGCGAGGTGCGCGAGCGTTTCACGCTGGACTGGAACGAGGCCGAGGCGAGCCGCCAGCGCCTGGGCAACGCGGGCGAGGCCAGCACCACCTCGACGCAGGTATTCGAATCGTATGCGCGCCAGTACGTGATCGGCCGCAAGAGCTGGAACGACGTGCTCAACGCCGTGCGCGAAGCGACACAGGCGCAATTTTCGCTGGAAGACACGCGCGCGCAGGCGATCGCCGCCAGCCTGCGCCTGGCCGCGCAAACGGGCACCCTGGCCGGGCGCACGGCGCCGGCCGCGTCGGTGCGCGCCAATTGACCGCCACAGAACACGAACAGGAGACAGCGTGGATACCTCCATCAAACATGGCTTGCTGACACTCATCGAGCGGGCCGCCCGCCTGACGGGACAGCACGTGCCCGCCGCCCGCCTGGCCGACCTGCAGCGCCAGCTCGATGACGTCGACGACAACGGCGCCCCCGGCGTGGTGTTGACCGCCATCTGGCAGGCGGCCGGGCTGGAAGGCGCGGCGCGCGCGCTGCACGAGCCGACGCCGGGCGAGCTGCCGTTCGCCGTCTACAGCGCCAGCACGGGCTGGGGCTTGCTGCAGTCGCGCGGTGCCGACGGCGCCTGGCGCGGCGAAGGCATCGACGGGCGCGCCTTGCAACTGGCCTCGCTGACCGGCCTGGCTTGCGTGGGCCTGCCGCGCCGCAGCGAAAAAAGCGGCGCCCGGCCCGGCGCCCTGGCCCTGGTGCGCAACGCCCTGTGGCTGAAGAAAAGCGTATTTGTCGACGCCGTGCTGGCCACGGCGCTGGTGACCCTGCTGACCATGGCCACCTCGCTGTTTTCCATGCAGGTGTACGACCGCGTGATCCCGAACCAGAGCTTCAGCACCCTGTGGGTACTGGTGGTGGGCGTGGCCCTGTCGATCGGCCTGGAATTCATCCTCAAGCAGGTGCGCAGCCGCATCGTCGACCACTCGTGCAATGACGTCGACCATGAACTGTCCGAGTGGTTTTTCCAGCGCATGCTGGGCATCCGCATGGAGGCGCGCCCCGCGTCCGTCGGTACCCTGGCGGCGCAGGTGAAAGGCTTTGAAATGGTGCGCGGCGTGCTCACGTCGACATCCCTGTTCGTACTGACGGACGTGCCCTTCGCCGTGATTTTTCTCGCCATGATCACCATCATCGGCGGCTGGCTGGTGGTGGTGCCGCTGGTGGCCCTGCCGCTGGCCCTCGCGTGCGGGCTGATGTTCCAGCGCGCCATCGAAAGCCATACGCGCAAGAACCTCAACGCCAGCAACCGCAAGGCCGGCTTGCTGGTGGAAGCCGTCGACGGCGTCGAAACGCTCAAGGGCAGCAGCGCCGAATGGATGATGCAGGCGCGCTGGGCCGAACTGGTGGCCGAGAGCAGCCACGCCGAGCAGAATATCCGCGACTATGCGGCCCTGTCGCAGAACATCACGGCCGCCTTCCAGCAGCTGACCAATGTGGCGCTGATCTCCATGGGCGCCTGGTTCGTGGCCGAAAACCAGATGACCATGGGCGCTCTGATGGCCTGCACCATCATCAGCAACCGCGCCCTGATGCCCATCGTGCAGCTGCCCGCCGTGATGGTGCAATGGGCGCATGCGCGCGCTTCGATCGACGGCCTGGAACAGGTCATCAGCCTGCCCAACGAAGCCGACAATGCGCAGTTCGCGCTGACGCCGCGCAGCCTCGACACGGGCTTGCGCTTCGAACGCATCCGCTTTACGTATGGCGGCGCGCAAAAGGTGGCGCTGGAAGTGGAAAACCTCGCCATCCGCCCCGGCGAGCGCGTCGGCCTGGTGGGCGCCATCGGCTCGGGCAAGAGCACCCTGCTGAAACTGGCCTCGGGCCTGTACCTACCGGCCGAGGGAAAAGCCTACCTGGGCGACGTCGACATGGCCCTGCTGGCGCCGGCCGTGGTGCGCGAAATGGTCGGCTACCTGCCGCAGGAAACGCGGCTGTTCAGCGGCACCCTGCGCGACAACCTGTTATTGGGACTGGCCGACCCGGGCGAGGAAGCCATCCTGGCCGCCGCCAAACGCACGGGCTTGATCGAGCTGATACTGGGCCAGCCACGGGGACTGGCACTCGGCATCACCGAAGGCGGACGGGGCGTGTCGGGCGGCCAGCGCCAGTTGATCGCCGTCACGCGCCTGCTGCTGGCCAAGCCGCGCATCTGGCTGCTCGACGAGCCGACGGGCGCCATGGATGCGAAGACGGAAGCGCGCATCGTCGGGCTATTGGGCGAGCTGGCGGCCGAAGGCGTGACCATGGTCGCCACCACGCACAAGAACGCCCTCCTGCCCCTGCTCGACCGCCTGGTGGTGCTGCAGGCGGGACGGGTGCTGCTGGACGGCCCGCGCGATGCCGTGCTGGCCAAGCTGTCGGGCAAACCGCAAGCCGTTCCCGCTTCCGCGCCCGCGTCGGTGGTCCAGGCTGCGGCAGCGCAAGGAGCCGTCGCATGAAACTGGCCAAGGTCGAAACGAGGGAAGAAGCGAAACGGGGCCGGGTGCTGATCTGGAGCTGCACGGCGGCGCTGGCGGGCGTCATCGCCTGGGCTTCGTGGGCGGAGCTGGACCAGGTCACGCGCGCCAACGGCCAGGTGATCGCCAGCTCGCGCAACCAGATCATCCAGGTGGCCGATGGGGGCGTGCTGGCCGAACTGCGCGTGCATGAAGGCAGCATCGTGAAGAAAGGCGAATTGCTGGCCCGTTTCGACCGCACGCGGGCCGAGACGAGCTACCTGGAAAGCACGGCCAAGGCGGCCGGGCTGAAGGCGGCCGTGGCGCGCCTGCAGGCGGAAGTGTTTGGCGGCGCGCCGAAGTTCCCGCCCGAACTGCAGGCGTTTCCGGAATTTCGCGCCAACCAGCTGGCCCTGTTCAGCAAGCGCCAGGGCGCCGTGCAGGCGGAAGTGAGCTCCCTGGAAAGCGCCATGAAACTGATCAAGGAAGAGCTGGAAATGAATCTGCCGCTGCTGGAAACGGGTGACGTCAGCCGCGCCGAAGTGCTGAAACTGCGGCGGCAGGTGGTCGACATCCAGGCGCAGATCACCAACCGCCGCAACAAATACCTGCAAGACAGCCAAACGGATCTGGTGAAAGCCCAGGAAGACCTGGCCGGCGTGCTGCAGACGGTGACCCAGCGCAAGGAGCAGCTGGGTTCGACGGACATTTACGCGCCCACCGACGGCATCGTGCGCAACGTGCGCCTCACCACTCTGGGCGGCGTGGCCAAGCCGGGCGAGGAAATCCTGCAGATCGTGCCCACGGACGATGACCTGATCATCGAAGCGAAGGTCAAACCGGCCGACATCGCCTTCATCAAGCCCGGCCTGCCCACGGCCGTGAAACTGGACGCCTATGACTACGGCATCTACGGCCGCCTGCGCGGCACCGTCAGCTACATCAGCGCGGACACTTTAAGCGAAGACAACAAGGGCAACGAGCAGCCGTACTACCGCGTGCAGATCAAGACCAGCGGGCGCAACCTGATGGGCAAGAATGGCGAGCCGATTCTGATCCAGCCCGGCATGACGGCCACCGTGGAAATCAACACGGGCCGCAAGACGGTCTTGCGCTACCTGACGAAACCGATCACCAAGACGTTCTCGGAGTCGATGGGAGAGCGGTGACGCAGCGGGCTGCGTCACCGGCAGGCTTCAAACGGCCGGTTTCAATCGACCGATGACGCTGGCCACCTTGGCCGTGATCATGTCGACCGCGGGGCCATTGGCGCCGTGCGGCAAGATGACGTCGGCATTGCGCTTGGTCGGTTCGATGAATTGCTTGTGCATCGGGCGCACGGTTTCCAGGTATTGCTCGATGACGCTTTCCACCGAACGGCCACGTTCCGTGATATCGCGTTGCATGCGGCGGATGAAGCGCACGTCGGAGGCCGTGTCGACGAAGATCTTCAGCGACATCATGTTGCGCAAGTCTTCGTCATACAGGGCAAACAGGCCCTCGATGACGATCACCGGCGCCGGCTTGACCAAGATGGTCCTGTCGGAGCGGTTGTGCAGCGTGAAGTCGTACTCGGGCATCTCGATCGATTCGCCATTGCGCAAGGCCTGGATGTGCTGCACCAGCAATGGCCACTCGAACGCCTGCGGATGGTCGTAATTCTGCTGCCGGCGCACTTCAGGGGAGAGATGGGTTTGGTCGCAGTAGTAGTCGTCCTGCATCACGACCGAGACCATGTCGGCGCCGAACGACGCCAGCACTTGTTGGGATACGGTGGACTTGCCACTGCCGCTTCCGCCAGCGACACCAATAACAAACGGTTGGAAGGAAATAGTATTCATGCCGAATGATACCGGAAACATGAGCGGTCCGACAGGGAGCGGCTGCAACGCCGGGCCCGTCACGCGCCATGCATCAGTCGTGCATACAGCTCGGCCACCCGCTCTGCCGTGATGCCGTCGCGCTGCTCCACCGCCAGCGGATGATCCGTCGGTTCCAGCTCGATGGCCGGGCGCAGGCCATCGTCGCGCAGGTGCACGCGGGTTTTCAGGTTCAGGGTGTCCGGATACACGGGAAGCTGCGTGCTGAGCCAGCCGAAGAAGGGGCCGATGTGCGCCCGTTTGGCATCGTTGAAGCAGGCGTCCCAGGCATCGAAGCTGTCGCCGCTCAGCGATACCCACACGCCCCAGCTGAACGGCTCGTCCGCGCCGTGCACGGGAATGTCGATGGTGGCGCGCACGAAGCAGTGCGCTTCGTCGACGATGCAGGCGTCGCTGTCGAGCTGGCAGCGCGCGGTCCGTTCGGCGGGCGCCATCTGCTCGTACAGCCACGGCGCATCGGCGCCAAAGCTGGGCATGCCCGTGTGGGTCTCGCCGCAGGAGCGGCACAGGAAGGAAAAAGTCATGTGGGAGGTACGCTTGGTCGAATTGTTTGTGGTGTTGCATGCAAAGAGTTACGTGGGGAAACCGTGCGCTTGGCATTCGGGCAAGATGATATTCTAAACAAGCCCAAGATGCACAGACGGGACGCATCGCGCCACGGGCATTGCATGCCTGGACTCTTTCAGTATCGATCGACTATTTACCTGGAATGAACAATGAACGAAGAAAAATTTTGGCAGCTGATAGAGCAAATCGACCGTGAAGCCCTGCAAGACGGCGACGCCGATGCTGCGGTGGAACCATTGACCGAAGCCCTCGCCGAGTTGCCGGTCAAGGACATCAAGGGCTTCGAGGAGTGCCTGGCGCAGGCACTGTACCAGCTCGATGGCAAGGTGTTTGCGGAGCAGGCCGGTGATTCAGGGAAGTCGGATGACAGTTTCCTGTATGCGCGCTGTTTCGTCGTCGGCTCGGGCAAGGCCACGTACGACAGCGTTCTGGCCGACCCCACACTGATGCCCGATCAAACGGACGCGTGGCTGGAAGAACTGTTGAGCGTCGCTCCCGAGGCCTGGTCCGAGAAGACAGGGCGCGACACCGATGACTGGGATTTTACCGCCAGCGTCGCCTATGAAACCGGAAGCAATTCCGCCGCCTGGCCTGGCTAAGACGGCAATGGACGCCATCGCCGCAAGCAGGGCGCATATCCAGCAGGCCGATGGCGATGCCGGGCACTGGGAGACGCACATGGCGGCGGCTGAAGCCGTGTTGCGCAGCGCCTTGCAAGCGGCTCGGCAAGACACGGCCCTGATCACTTGCCTGGGCGCCGTGCTGTGCGACCAGGGCAAGTACAGGGACGCCGTCAACGTACTGGAAACAGCGCTCAAGCTGGGCTCGACGGACAGCCATACCCATTACAACCTGGGGGTGGCCTTGGCGGGACTGGCAAAGCCGCGCAAGGCCATCGCGCAATTTGGCAAGGCGCAGGGTCTTGCCGCTTCCAGCCTGACCTGGACCGCCTATTTCGACCCGCAGGCCCAATAGGCGCGTGCCCTGAAAACTATTCGAACTGCTTGCGGAACGCCTCGAACTGCGCCGCCAGGCCATCGAAATCGCTGCGCAATTGCAGCACTTCCTGTTCCAGCTGGGCGACCCTGCTGCCCTGCTGCGGCGCGCTGACGGCGCCAGCAAAACCGGCCGCCGTCTCGATCTGCGCCAGCGCCTCTTCGCCGCCCAGCAGATGGCCGTAGCGCGGTTCCTTGGCACCGGGAGCGACGGCCAGCTTGGCCACCAGCGGCGGGTATTTGTCGATCAAGAATTGCAGGCCGGCTTCCACTTCCGCCACGGACTTGAATTCATGCACCCTGCCGCTGCGGCTGCGGATCTCGCCTGCCGTCTGCAAGCCGCGCAGCATCAAGATCGTCAGGATGGCCAGCTTGTCCTGTTCCAGCGACCACTTGATGCGCATGCGGTGTTCGTACTTGGCGACACGCGCACCCGCCTGCGTGATGCCGTTGACGAATTTGCGCTGCATCAAACGCTGCAACACGTCGTAGACGGTTTCTTCGGACAGGGCCATGACGGGGTCGCGGCTGGACAGCTGGTTGCAGCCGTTCGTCAGCGCGTTCAGCGACAGCGGATAGCTGTCCGGCGTCAGCGCTTCCTTTTCGGCCAGCACGGCCAGCACGCGGATCTCGAAGGGGTCGAGCAGATTCGGATTGTCGCTGCTTTTCTCTGCTGCGTTTGCGTCTGTAGTCATGCCTGTATCCTTAATCAACCAGCTTGTTCATTTGCTCGGAATCAAATTTATCACACTCGGGCACGCCCTGGCAGCAGATGCCTGCCGCCTTCAGGGTGGCGAGGATGGTCTCGATGCGCTGTTCCTGCGCCACGGCGTGCGTGATCAAGCCTTGCAGGGCTTTCGACAGGGGATCGTCGCCGTTGGGCGTGACGCCATACGCGGCGAACAAATGGGCCGTGCTGCCCTCGCGCAGGGCGCTGACATCCTTTTGCACGATGTGCGCGGGGTTGCCGACGGCCGTGGCGCCGGACGGCACGGGTTTCAGCAGCACGGCGTTCGAGCCTACCTTGGCGTACTCGCCCACCGTGAAGCTGCCCAGCACTTGCGCGCCGGCACCGACGATGACGCCCCGTTCCAGGGTCGGATGGCGTTTGCTGCCGCTGTGCAGCGAGGTGCCGCCCAAAGTGACTCCCTGGTAGATGGTGCAGTCGTCGCCGACGACGGCCGTCTCGCCGATCACCACGCCGAAACCATGGTCGATGAAGACGCGCCGGCCGATGACGGCGCCCGGATGGATCTCGATGCCCGTGATGATGCGGCCGATATACGAAATGAAGCGCCCTACCCACTTCATGTGCCGCGTCCAGCACCAGTGCGCCCAGCCGTGCATGACGATGGCGTGCAAGCCCGGATAACAGGTCAGCACCTCCCAGCCATTGCGGGCGGCGGGGTCACGTTCAATGATGCTGTTGATATCTTCGCGCAGGTGGTGGAACATAATGACAATGAATAAGGTGGAACGCAAATGGTAGCGTATTCGGCGGCGTGCTGCCGGGGAGGCAGATAAACAACCGCCGCCTCAAGGGCGGCGGCATATAAAGAAGCGCTACAAAACGTTCAGGGCAAGGCGCATTGCCGAAGACAGTACGCAAGTACGGCGAGGCAATGCAACGCCGCCCTGGACGTTTTTTAGCCTTCTTTCGCAATCCGCTGGCGGCGGGCTTCGTACAGACAAACGCCGGAAGCGACCGACACGTTCAAGCTCTCGACGGAGCCGAACATCGGGATGCTGACGAGGATATCGCAGGTGTCGCGCGTCAAACGGCGCATGCCTTCGCCTTCGGAACCCATGACGAGGGCCGTCGGGCCCGTGAAATCGGCTTCGTACAAGCCTTTTTCGCCGTCGTCCGACGTACCGATCAGCCAGATGCCGCGTTCCTTGAGTTCACGCATGGTACGCGCCAGATTCGTCACGGTGATGTACGGAACGGTTTCGGCGGCGCCGCTGGCGACCTTGGCGGCCGTGGCGTTCAGGCCCACGGCGCGGTCCTTCGGCACGATGACGGCATGTGCGCCAACGCCGTCGGCCACGCGCAGGCAGGCGCCCAGGTTGTGCGGGTCGGTGATGCCGTCGAGAATCAACAGCAGCGGCGGGCCGTCGATAGCGTCCAGCAACTCATCGAGATTGCGCGCCAGCGACAGTTGCGAGGCAAACGCGATCACGCCCTGGTGGCGGCGCGTGCCGACGATCTTGTCCAGACGCGATGAGTCGACAGGCATGACGCGCACGTTGGCAGCCTTGGCGGCGGCGATCATATCCTTCATGCGGCCGTCGACGCGGCTGGCATCGACAAAAATTTCTTCCACGGACGACGCTTCATGACGCAGACGCGAGGTGACGGCGTGGAAGCCGAAAATCATTTTATTCTTCATTATTTATCGTTTCTTCTTGCTTGTTTTTGATACAGATACAGTTTTTGCTGCTCGTGGTGCCGCCGCAGCGGGTGCCGCGGCTGGTTTCTTGCTGCGTTTCGGCGCGGCGGCCTTGGGCGCCGCCGCCTTCGGGGTTTCCTTCAGCGCGGCCTTGGCTGCAGGCTTGGCTTGCGCCTTGGCGCCGTTGGCACGGCCGCCGGAACCATTGCCGGGTTTGCCACCGTTGTTGACGCTGGTTTTGATCTCATGGCGCTGCTCGGTCGCTGGACCGGGCTTGACCATCGATTTCTTTTCGCCCTTGCGCTTGCCGCTGCCGTTCGGCTTGGCTGGCGCTTCTTCGCCCGCCAGTTCCGCATCGGTGACCAGGCGCAGGTCGATCTTGCGCGTTTCCAGGTCGACACGCGCCACTTGCACCGTCAGACGGTCGGTCAATTGATAACGCTTGCCCGTGCGTTCGCCGCGCAATTCATGGCGCGCGTCGTCGTACTGGAAGTAATCGGTGCCCAGCTCGGTGACGTGCACCAGGCCTTCGACAAACAGGGTATCGAGTTGCACGAACACGCCAAACGTGGTCACGCCCGTGATGGTGCCGGTAAACTCTTCGCCCAGCTTGTCTTGCATGAAGTAGCACTTCAGCCAGGCTTCCACGTCGCGCGACGCTTCGTCGGCGCGGCGCTCGTTGGCCGAGCAATGCACGCCCAGCGCGTCCCAGATGGTCAAATCCGTCTTCTTCGGCTTGCCGTCGGCCTTGTCCTTCGCCTGCTGCTTGCGCGTGGCGTTCGACACGTTCGTGTTCAGCACGGTCTTTTCGGACAGCTTCGGCTCGTATTTCTTGCCTTGCAGAATGGCCTTGATGGCGCGGTGCGTCAGCAGGTCGGGATAGCGGCGGATCGGGCTGGTGAAGTGGGCATACGCCTCGTAGGCCAGACCGAAGTGGCCGATATTGTCCGGGCTGTAGACGGCTTGCTGCATCGAGCGCAGCAGCATCGTTTGCAGCAGGGCCGCGTCGGGACGCGCCTTGATCTGCTGCATCAGGGTCTGGTAATCGGATGCCGATGGCGTGTCGCCGCCCGTCAGGTTCAGGCCCACCTGCTTGAGGAAGGTGCGCACTTGCGTGAGCTTTTCCTTGGTCGGGCTGGCATGGATGCGGTAGGTGCCGGGGTGCTTGTTGCGCAGCAACAAATCCGCCGCGCAAACGTTGGCCGCCAGCATGCACTCTTCGATGATCTTGTGCGCTTCGTTGCGCGTGCGGGGGATGATCTTTTCGATCTTGCCGGCGCTATTGCAGACGATATACGTTTCCGTCGTCTCGAAATCGATGGCGCCCCGCTCCGTGCGTGCTTTCAGCAAGGCGCGGTAGACGGCTTCCAGGTTCTGCAGGTGCGGCAGGATGTCCGCGCGGCGCGCCGCTTCGGGTCCCTTGGTATTGCCCAGCACGGCAGCGACTTCGTCGTAGGTCAAGCGCGCGGCCGAATGGATGACGGCCGGGTAGAACTGGTAAGCCTTCAACTCGCCCTTGTCGCTGACGACGGCGTCGCAGACGAGGGTCAGGCGGTCGACGGCCGGGTTCAGCGAGCACAGGCCATTCGACAGCTTTTCCGGCAGCATCGGGATGACGCGGCGCGGGAAGTAGACGGACGTGCTGCGCTCGAGCGCATCGACATCGAGCGCGTCGTTCGGTTTCACGTAATGGCTGACGTCGGCAATCGCCACGATCAGGCGGAAGCAGTTGGCGCGGCCGATCTTGACGGGTTCGCAATACACGGCATCGTCGAAATCGCGCGCGTCCTCGCCATCAATGGTGACCAATGGCACGTCGCGCAGGTCGACACGGTCTTTCAGGTCGGCGGCGCGCACTTCGAATGGCAGCTTTTCAGCTTGTTTGAGGGCGGCGGCGGAAAAGACGTGCGGCACGTTGAATTTACGTACGGCAATCTCGATTTCCATGCCGGGATCGTCGAGCGCACCGAGCACTTCGACGATCTTGCCGACCGGCTGCTTGAAGCGCATCGGTTGCTCCGTCAGCTCGACGCTGACGATCTGGCCGGCCTTCGCCTTGCCCACCGAACCGGTGACCAAAATGTCCTGGCCGATGCGCTGGTCTTCCGGCGCCACGACCCAGGTACCGTTTTCCTGGATCAGGCGGCCGATGACGTGGGTATTGGCGCGGTAGGTGACTTCGACGATCGTTCCTTCCGGACGGCCGCGGCGGTCCGTGCCGACGATGCGGGCCATGACCTTGTCGCCATGCAGTACTTTCTGCATTTCTTTCTCAGGCAGGAACAGGTCGGCGCTGGCGTCGTCGGGAATGACAAAGCCGAAGCCGTCGCGGTGGCTGGTGACGCGACCGGCGACAAGCGCGCTCTGGTCGGCCAGGCTGAAAACACCGCTGGCGTCAGACTTGAGCTGGCCGTCGCGCTCCATCGCCTTCAGGCGACGGACCAGGACATCCATGGAATCGGCATGCACTTGCAGCGTTTTCCCGAGAGACTGCGGGTCGAGAGGCGCGCTGACGCTGCGGAATATGCCGAGAATGTCCTCCCGGCTGGGGATGGTGTGGGTATTTTGGCTCAAAAGTATTTCTATAGTTGTTATTGACAGTGATCAAACGGAAGACAAAGACCGATGACATCACCGTCAATATTGACACGGTGATGTCCGGTAGTGTACCGGAGGACGCCTTGGTTTGCCTAACGGACAGCGTAGCGGAAACCGAACAAGTGCCCCGCCGATGAAAAAAAGGAGAAAAGCTGCGCAATGCATTTGACTTCGGCAAATATTGCTCTATAATCTCGGTCTCTTGCAGCGACAAACCTTCACGGGGATGCAGTTGCAGGAAAGCGGTACAGGGTTGATGTGCAGTATGGAGCGAAAGCTCATCTGGCGCAAAACTCTTCAAGTCGCTATAATAGCAGAATTGTTGTGAAGTTATTTTTCAACAAGTACTCGAGCAGTAAAAGTAATAAGTCACAGCAGCATCAGTGCCCACGTGGCGGAATTGGTAGACGCGCATGGTTCAGGTCCATGTGCCTTCGGGTGTAGGGGTTCGAGTCCCTTCGTGGGCACCATTACCTAATTCGCAAAAAAGCCGCAAACTTTCACGAGTTTGCGGCTTTTTTCATTTCCGAGACGAAAACCCATTTCCCCCTCCCCGCAATCGCCACGCACCTGCCAGGCGATGACATTCACTCCCCGCACTCCAGCGAACGCCATCCGTCATCAAAAACGCTGAAAAAATAGGCAGATTCAGCCTTTTTTCATAGGGAAAAGCCCTTTTCAGGCGAAAAAACATGTTTCTTGCAGAAAAGTGCAAAATGTTGATTGACCGAATGCGCGCCAGCCCTTATGATTTTGTCCTCGCTGCAGAACATGCAGCGACAAGCAGCAAGCAGTAACAATGCCCACGTGGCGGAATTGGTAGACGCGCATGGTTCAGGTCCATGTGCCTTCGGGTGTAGGGGTTCGAGTCCCTTCGTGGGCACCACCAGCAACAAGTTGTTCATTGTTGTGATCCGCAGTAAAGTAGTCGATAGCAGTAAAAGCAGCACAATGCCCACGTGGCGGAATTGGTAGACGCGCATGGTTCAGGTCCATGTGCCTTCGGGTGTAGGGGTTCGAGTCCCTTCGTGGGCACCACCAGCAACGAGTCGTTTTCGTTGTAGTCCGCAGTACAGTAGTGAGATATAGCAGTAGCAGCATCAGTGCCCACGTGGCGGAATTGGTAGACGCGCATGGTTCAGGTCCATGTGCCTTCGGGTGTAGGGGTTCGAGTCCCTTCGTGGGCACCATTACCTAATTCGCAAAAAAGCCGCAAACTTTCACGAGTTTGCGGCTTTTTTCATTCCAGAATGATTCCAGAATGCCGCATCCCTGCGGCACCCTCCCCTTATTTGGCCAGCGCCGCCTTCACGGCGTCATGCAGACTCGTCGTCGGACGGCCAATCAGCGCGCTCAATTGCTTGCCATGGTCTTCCAGGCCGCCCTTGGCCGCGCCCGCATCGGAATCGGCCAGCAAGTCGGCAAAGCCTTCCGGCACGCCCACGCCCACCAGCGCCGCCTTGAAGTCCGCCTGCGGCATATCCTTGTACGCGATCGCCTTGCCCGACTGGCGCGCCACTTCGGCCGCATATTCCGCCAGGGTAAAGCCCTGGTCGCCTGCCAGTTCATAGATGGCTTGCGGCTGGGTCGCCGTCAGCACGGCAGCGGCGGCCGCCGCGTAGTCGAGACGCGCGGCCGACGAGAAACGCCCGTTTTGCGCCGCGCCCAGCACGACGCCATGCTCGAGCACGGGCGCCAGGTGTTCCGTATGGTTTTCCAGGTACCAGCCGTTGCGCAGGAAAGTGTATGGCAGGCCGGATGCGCGGATGGCCGCTTCCGTGACGACGTGCTCGGAGGCCAGGCCCAGCGGCGACGTGTCGGCGCGCAAGACGCTGGTATAGGCCAGCAGGGCTACGCCGGCGCGCTTGGCCGCATCGATGACGTTCTGGTGCTGCTGCGCGCGCTGGCCCACTTCGCTCGACGAGATCAGCAGGATTTTCGTTGCACCCTTGAACGCCGCATCGAGGCTGGCGCCATCGTTGTAATCGGCCTGGCGCACTTGCACGCCCAGTGCGGCCAGGCTGGCGGCCTTGGCCGGGTTGCGCACGGCGGCGATGATGTTGGCTGCAGGGACGGATTTGAGCAGGCTGGCAATGACGTGCTGGCCCAGGTTGCCTGTGGCGCCGGTGATGACGATCATGATTTCTCCTTGGTACGTGGGTGGTAAAACCCTATAATAGGACTATTACTTACTTATTGTAAGTACGTACCTTTTGGTAAGTATAAATAAAATCTCATTAACGAGGCCAACTATCATGTCCACAGACACTCCCGGCGCCAGCCTGCGCGCCGCCCTCGCCCGCCAAAACCAGGGCGCGCACCTGCTGGCGGCCGCCTGCCCGTCGCGCGCCGTGCTCAGCCACCTGACCAGCCGCTGGGCCGTGCTGGTGCTGGTACTGCTGCTGAGCGGCACGCGGCGCTTCAGCGAACTGCGCCGCGAAGTGGGCGGCGTCAGCGAAAAAATGCTGGCGCAAACCCTGGAAGCGCTGGCGGGCGACGGCTTCGTGCTGCGCCAGGCGTACCTGGTGATCCCGCCCAAGGTGGAGTACAGCCTTACGCCGCTGGGACGCGAGGCGGCCGAACGCCTGGCCGTGCTGGTCGACTGGATCGAGGATAATTACCCGCGCATCGAACGGGCGCGCACCGACCTGGCCACGGCGCCTGCCGTGCAAAACGCCGCGTGAACGAGGGCCATCCGCATTGCTTTTAGTCATCAAGAATTATCGTTTACTCCTACTTGCCTTGATGTAATACTAGGCCCATGAAACGCGTAAGGGCGCGACACCATGAACCAGTTGATTTCTTCCATCACTGACCGGGCCAATGTGCTGCTGGTCAGCAATTCGCCGAACGATGTGCGCGAACTGCTGTATGTGCTGGACCGGCATAACCTGGGCACGGGACTGGCGGGCGATATCGACGAGGGCGTGGAACTGGCGGCCGGCGGCACGGACCTGATCCTGCTCGACGCGGCCCTGGCGGGCACGAATATCGGCGCCACCTGCATGCGCTTGCGCAATGCGGGCGGACGCCACGGCGTACCCCTGCTGCTGATGTCGGCCACCCCCAGCGCCGAAGAGCAAGGCCGCAGCGTGGGCGCCGGCGCTTCCGACTACATCAAGATGCCCTTCAATGCGCGCGACGTGGCGGAAAAAATCCTCATGGAACTGGCGCTGCACAAGGCCGAGGCGCCCGCGCCGCGCGCTGCCACGCCGCCGCGCCCCCTGCATCCGCAAACGCTGGAAGTCAATTACCACTCCATCCTGGCCGGTTCGCCCGACGCCGTGCTGCTGTTCGATATCGACAACCGCCTGCTGATCGACGCCAACCACCTGGCCGAAGAATTGTTCGGCATGCCGCTGGCCGAGCTGCTGCAAGGCGGCATGGAGCCGCTGTTCCCCAGGCACCAGAGCGATGGCCGCGCCTCGCCGCAACTGCTGGAAGAAAAGATCCGCGATACCTTGCAAGGCAAGATCGTCGTCTTCCGCGCCAGTTGCTGCCACCGCGACAGCCACCCGATCGCCTGCGAAATCCGCCTGATGCGCCTGTCCGTGCCCGGCCGCCAGCTGGTGCATGCGCGCATCATCGACTTGACCGAACGCAACCTCGCCGAAGCGATGCGCTCGGGCCAGAGCGCCCTGCTGGAAATGGTCGCCAAGGGCGCGCCGCTGATCCCCACCCTGAACCACTTGCTGCTGCTGATCGAAGGCCAGTCGCGCGGCGTGCTCTGCTCCATCATGCTGCTCGACGACGACGGCATCCACATGCATAGCGCGGCCGGCCCCAGCCTGCCGGCCGAATACATGGCCCTGCTCGAAGGCGTGGCCATCGGCCCCGGCGTGGGCTCCTGCGGCACGGCCATGTTCCTGCGCGAACCGGTGGTCGTCACCGACATCATGCGCGATCCGCTGTGGGCGCCCTACCGCGAGCTGGCGGCGCCATTCGGCTTGCGCGCCTGCTGGTCGCGCCCCATCTTCGGCCAGGATGGCACCGTGCTCGGTTCCTTCGCCATGTACTACCGCGAAGTGCGCCAGCCCGACGCGCGCGACCTGGAGCTGATCGACACGGCCACCGACCTGGCCGGCATCGCGATTGGCCGCATGCGCCACGAACGCGAGCTGCAGCGCCACCGCGCCCACCTGGAAGAGCTGGTGGCCGAACGCACGGCGGCGCTGACCCAGGCCAAGGAACACTCGGAGCAGATGAACCTCGAATTGGCCGCCGCGCTGGAAAACCTGTCCATCACGCAAGAAGAACTGGTGCGCCGCGACAAGCTGGCCGCGCTGGGCGCGCTGGTGGCCGGCATCGCGCACGAACTCAATACGCCGATCGGCAACGGCCTGGTGGTGGCCACCACGATGGCCGAGCGCACGCGCGAAATCCAGGCCAGCTTCCTCGACGGCTTGCGCCGCTCCGAACTGGGCGCCTACCTGACCCAGGCCAGCGAGGCGGACGCCATCATGCTGCGCAACCTGCAGCGCGCCGCCGACCTGGTGTCGAGCTTCAAGCAGATCGCCGTCGACCGCGCCAGCTCGCAGCGCCGCCACTTCCTGCTGCGCCAGTTCATCGCCGAACTGATGCTGCCCATGTCGACGCCGCTCAAGGCCGCCGGCCTGAGCCTGACGCAGGACGTGCCCGAAGGCCTGGCCATGGACAGCTATCCGGGTCCGCTGGGCCAGGTCCTGAGCAACCTGCTGGAAAACTGCCTGCGCCACGCCTTCGAGGGCCGCAGCGGCGGCACCATCGCCATCACCGCGCGCGGCAGCGACGACGGGCAGACGATCACCCTGTCCATCGCCGACACGGGCGTGGGCATCGCCGCCGATGACCTCGTGCATGTCTACGACCCCTTCTTCACGACCAAGCTCGGTTCCGGCGGGTCGGGCCTGGGCCTGCATGTGGCGCACAACATCGTCACGGGCGTGCTGGGCGGCCATATCCATGTTGCCAGCAGCACCGGCGACGGCAGCGGCACCACGTTCACCCTGCAGCTGCCCGCCGCCGCGCCGCAAGCGCCCGCCCCCTGACGGGCAAGCGCGCTACAATGCCAGCAAGCATTTCTTTCGGAGCACCCATGAAATACCTTATCGCCACTGCCCTGCTGGCAGTTTGCGCTGGCGCAATGGCCGGACCTGCCCCCTGGTACAAATGGCGCAGCAAGATCGACGGCACCCTGTCGTGCGCCCAATCGACCCTGGGATTTGGCTGGGAACTGGCCTCGGGACCGTACAAAGATAGCCGTTGCGAAAAACCGGCGCTTGTTAAATAATGGGGCCATGACCACACGGGGCACCGGCTTGAGAGCAAGCGATGGCAATGCGGCGTCGAAAGAGTATGGAACGATAAGAACGTATCTATTCAAACCGAGGAGACCACATGTTTACGAATCCCGAACAATTCGCAACGGCCACCAAGGCCCTGTTTGAATTCCAGCTGATGACCTTCAACACCCTCACCTCCAAGGCCGTGCAAGGCGTGGAACAGGTCTTGGCGCTGAACATGGCCACCGCCAAGTCCGGCATCGAGGATGGCCTAGCCGCCAGCAAGGAAATCAGCCAGGCCAAGGATCCGAAGGCCGCCATGGCCGCCGCCGCCGCCCAGCTGCAACCGGGCGTGGCCGGCGCGAAAGCGTATAAACAGCAACTCGACGACATCATCAAGGAAATCCACACGGAATTCACGACGGCCGCCGAAGCCCATGTGGCCGAAGCGAAAAGCAATTTGAGCGCCCTGATCTACGACGTGACGAAAAACGTGCCGCCAGGCTCGGAAAACGCCGTCGCCATCGTCAAGGCCGCCATCGACAACGCCTTCCTCGGCTACGAACAAGTGACCAAGGCCACGAAACAGGCCGTGAAAACGGTGGAAGAGCAGATCGCCAAGGCCAGCGCGCAAGTGGCGCAGGCCACGGAAAAGGCGACGGGCGGCGCCACCGCCGCGGCTGAAAAGGCGGCGCCTGCCGCCAAGCCGAAGGCTGCCAAGAAGTAATTTGACAAGAAGTCCGTACACACCTATCGGGGCCTGATTCCTCAGGTCCCGATAGGCATGATCCGGTACACGCAGCGCCGCCCCCCCTCCAGCAGATATTCGCTGCGTTCCACCGTGCAATCGTCCCCCAATACCCGCTGAAAGATGGCCAGTTCGGCGCGGCAGAAATTCTGGCACGCCTTGGCGGCCGCACAGATCGGGCAATGGTTTTCCACCAGCAAGACACTGCCATCGTCCTGCGGTTCCGCATGGGCCATATAACCTTCGCCATCGCGCGCCCGCGCCAGGCTATCCACCCGTTGCGCCAGATCAAGCCCCGGGTCGACCAGCTTGCCGTAGGCGGCTTCGCTGCTGCGCTCGCGCGCGCCGATCAGTCTATCCAGCCCCTCGTCGCCGAACAGGGTTTTTACTTGCGCGATCAATTCCAGGGTCAGGTCGGCATGGCGGTCGGGAAAGCGCGCGTGGCCCGCTGGCGTCAGCTGCCAGCGCCGCGACGGGCGCCCCACCTTGTCGGCCACGTCCCCGCAAGCCACCAGACCCTTGTCCTGCGCCGCTTCCAGCTGGCGCCGCGCGCCCATGGAGGTGATATCGAGCAAGGCCGCCAGCTGCTGCGCCGTCTGCGGCCCGCGCATCTTCAGCAGGAACAGCGTCTGCTCAGACGTATTCATGCCACGGCCTCGGCATCGACTGCACCGGCCAGCTGGCGGCGCCAGGCGGCCATGCGCCACGCGGCCCAGGCGGCAGAACAGGCGCCCGCGACGAGGATCAGCCGCGTATCGATCAGGGTCAGCACGGAGCCGCTGAGGGCGACGACGATGTTGGCGATGCAAAAGGTGGTGGCCAGCAAGCCCATCACGGCGCCCTGGCCGTGCGCGCTGAAGCGCTCGGCGCACCAGCCCTGGATCACCGTGTTGTACAGCGCATTCGGAATACCGAACAGCACGATGGCGGCGATGCCCACCCAGATATTGCCAAGCGCCAAGATTCCCACGGCCAGCGCCACGCCGCACGCATACCAGCTGGCGCGCAGCAGCGGCGCATGGCGGCTGGGACCGCCCGCCAGCAGTGAAGTGATGGTCATCGTGCCGCACAGGCCCACATTCACCCAGGCAATCTCTTGCGCATGGTAATTGGCCGTCTCGACCAGCCACAGCGGATAGAACTCGTAAAAGCTGGCCACGCCGCAAGTCAGCGCCAGTTGCACGATGAACAGGGTGCGCAGCTCGTCATGGCGCAGCAAATTGAGCGAATGGCGGTCGCGCGCCACTTGCCACCACGACGTCGTCAGCAGGGACGGCGTTTCGCGCGGCAAGCCCACGGCCACCAGCACGGCGACCAGCATCAGGGCGGCGGCGGCGATCCAGAACGGCACCGTCACGCCCCAATGCAGGGTGGCGCCCGCCAGGATCGGCCCCACCAGCCAGCCCAGGTAAAACGCGCCATTCAGCCAGGACATGGCGCGCAGGCGCAGCGGTCCCGTCAGCTGGTCGGCCAGCATGGCGCGCGCCACGGCGCCGTTCCCCTCCAGCAAACCGGTGATGAAACGGGCGACGATGAACAGGGGATAGGACTGGATCACCAGCGCCCAGGCCGTGACGGCGTGGCCGATGGCGGCGCCCACGGCCGTGCGCATCAGCAAGGGGCGGCGGCCATAGCGGTCCGACAGCGGCCCCAGCAAGGCCGAGCCGATCAGCAAGCCCAGCGGGTTGATGGTCAGCGCCAGGCCGAACAGCAGTTTCGATGGCAAGCCGAGGAAATTGTTGAAGGCATTCGGCGCCTCGGCCGCGAACAGGGGCGGCAGGATCGGGTACGGCAGGGAGGCGCCGATGGTCGACAGCAATGCCAGCAAACAGGCGGCGGAAATCAGGATGATGTTTTTCATGCGGGCTCGATGGAGATGGTCTGGCCAGACTACGTGAGCACGCCATATAAGTAAACTAAAATGTTTATTAATTATGCGCATCATTGTCGCCGTGGGGCCAGCCGTGCGCGCCATCGCCTCGGCTATCATTGCAGCATGACTCACGTTGAACAGGGCAAACATGACACTGGCAGAAATTGAACAGCAACACGGCTTCACTTATCCTGCGCTGTACCGGCAGCTGGACCGCGACGGCATGCTGGCCGTGGGCGAATACGGCCCCGACTGGTACAAGCTGGTCTATCCCACCTTGACAGAGCGGCCCACCCTGCTGCTGCATGCGGACGATTTCGAGTTGCTGAGCGTCAAAGCCGCAGCGGCAGCCATGGAAGAACTGGCCGATCCCGACGATTACCGGCAGATCGATCCCGCCTTCCGCTTCATCCCGTTCGCGCAAACGGGCGCGGGCGATCACTACTGCTTTTTCGCGTCTGGCCAGCAAGACGGCGACATGCCCGTCGTGCTGCTGTGGCATGACCAGGATGAAGCCCAATATCTGGCAAAGAACCTGCAGGATTTCCTGTTTCACATGTTGTTGAACAGCATGGCCGACCAGGATACGTACAACGACGTCAGCGATGATGAATTCAAGGAACAACTGGCAAACACCCTGGGCACGCATGCGCGCTACCTGACGGCGCGCCAGGCCGAAGTGCTGCAATCCTTGCTGGCCAGGGACATCATCGATTACGACGTGCTGTTGCCGAAGGGGCGCAAGGAAGCGCACCGGGGCTTGTTGAGCGATATCGAACTGGCTGGCCTGCGCGCGGAACTGATTCCCTACGAAAAGTTCGACAGCTGTTTTGCCTACAGCACGGCTGGCTGAACATAAAATCGCTGGGCAAGCGGCGGCTGAAGGTTTAAACTGTATATAAACACAGTAAAACCGATCACCTTGCCCTATTGCCCCCATGTTGAGAGTCCTGGAAAATCCCCTGTACTATCTGGATAATTTCCAGGGTGTGCTGAGCTGGATCAGCGCGCGTTACGCCGATCTGCTGAGTATTGAGGAAACGCAGTTCATCGCCGACTTCGGCGCACTGCCGCTGCCGTCGCGCGCCCTGTTCGTGCGCCTCGTCATGCGCAAGGGTTGCTTGTTTCGCGCCAGCAAGCTCAATTATCCGGAAATCGGCGACACGCGCGCGGCCGCCCTGCCCTTGCTGGCATCGGGCTGGGTGGTGGCCGATCCGGTCATTTCTCTAGACGAGCTGTTCGAGCTGCTGCTGAAAGCGGAAATCGCCCAGGCCTTCGACCTCGCCGCGCCCCTGAAGGCGGCGCGCAAAGCGGAACAATTGGACACCTTGCGCGAACAGCATGTGAGTGAGAAGGCGTTTTCCGCGTGGTATCCCGCTTCCGGCGACGTGCTGTACCGCCTCGGCCTGCAAGCCCTGTGCGACCGTTTGCGCCTGATTTACTTTGGCAACTATCACCAGGATTGGTCGGAATTCGTGCTGTCCGACCTGGGCGTGTACCAGTATGAAAAAGTGGAATTCTCGCCCGCTTCGCGCGGTTTTCGCACGCGCCAGGATATCGAGCACTATGAAGTGCTGCACCAGTGCCGCGAACGCTACAACGACAGCGCGCCAGCCGCCGAGGTGCTGCAGGAACTGGCGGCGCTGCCCTTGTCGCAGGACAATACCTGGCTGGCCAGCCGGCGCGACAAGCTGCGCTTCCAGATCGCCCAGCACCTGGAGAAATGCCAGGACTGGCCGGCCGCCTACCGCGCCTATGCCGATTGCCGCTATCCGGGCGCGCGTGGCCGCGCCATCCGCGTGCTGGAAAAAGATGAACAGCCGCAAGCGGCCTACGAACGCCTGCTGATCGCCCTGGCCGCGCCGGAAAGCGAAGCGGAACAGCAATTGCTGCTGCGCATGGCCCCCCGTTTGCGGCGCAAGCTGGGCCATGCGAAGCAGGCGGCCAACGCAGCAGCAGCCGTGGAGCGCATCGACCTGCGGCTGCCCTGCCCTGAGCAAGCGTGCTACGTGGAAGGCGTGGTGCAGCAACACCTGATGCAGGATGACGCGCCCGTGTATTACGTGGAAAACACCCTGATCAACTCACTGTTCGGCCTGCTGTGCTGGCCCGCCATCTTCAAGGCCATGCCGGGCGCCTTCTTCCACCCATTTCACCGTGGCCCGGCCGACTTGCACAGCGCCGATTTTTACCTGCGCCGCAGCCTGGACTTTGCCGCTTGCCTGGCGCAGCTGGACGACGGCAGTTACCAGGCCACCATCCGCGCCACGCTTGCCGCCAAGCACGGCATCGTCTCGCCCTTCGTCAGCTGGGACGTGCTGGACGACGGCTTGCTGGACCTGGCGCTGACCTGCATCCCGGCCTTTCATCTGAAGAAGGCGTTCGAGCGCATCTTGCTCGACATCAAAAGCAACCGCAGCGGCTTTCCCGATTTAATCCAGTTCTGGCCGGCCGAACGGCGCTACCGCATGATCGAAGTCAAGGGGCCGGGCGACCGCCTGCAAGACAACCAGCTGCGCTGGATCGCGTATTGCGCCGAGCACGCCATGCCCGTCAGCGTTTGCTACCTGCAGTGGGAGGCGGCCGCATGAGCGTCAAGCGGTACACGATCGCCGTGCGCGCCCTGTGCGAATTCACGGCCAAGGCAGGCGACCTGGACTTGCGCTTCACCCCGTCCCCCACGGCGCAGGAAGGCATGGCCGGGCACGCCACCGTCACTGGCCGGCGCGACGACGATTACCAGCGAGAAATCAGCCTGTCCGGCGACTTCGGCCCCCTGCACGTGCGGGGCCGCGCCGACGGCTACGACCCGGCGCGGCGCCAGCTGGAAGAGATCAAGACTTACCGGGGCGAACTGGACACGATGCCCGCCAACCACCGCCAGTTGCACTGGGCGCAGGCGCGCATCTATGGCCATTTGCTGTGCCAGCAGCTGAACCTGCCCATGCTGCGCGTGGCGCTCGTGTATTTCGATATCGCAAGCCAGAAGGAAACGGTCATGCACGAGGAATGCACGGCCGAGGCGCTGCGCCTTTTCTTCGAACAGCATTGCGCGCTATTCCTCGACTGGGCCGAACAGGAACTGGCGCACCGCGCCAGCCGCGATGCACAGCTGACCAGCATGGCGTTTCCCCATGCCGACTTCCGCCCGGGGCAGCGCCAGCTGGCCGAAGCCATGTACAAGGCCAGCAGCCGTGGCTGCGGCTTGCTGGCGCAGGCGCCGACGGGCATCGGCAAGACGGTGGGCAGCCTGTTTCCCATGTTGAAGGCGACGGCCGCGCATGGCCTGGATAAACTGTTTTTCCTCGCCGCCAAGGTGCCGGGACGCCAGATGGCGCTCGACGCCTGCGCCATCCTCAAGGAGAGCGCGCCCCTGCTGCCCCTGCGCGTGCTGGAACTGAGCGCCAAGAGCAGCGCCTGCGAACATCCTGACAAAGCCTGTCATGGCCAGTCGTGTCCGCTGGCAAAGGGTTTTTACGACCGCTTGCCGCTGGCGCGCGAGGTGGCGCTGGCCAGCGGTTTGATCCTGGACAAGGAAGCCGTGCGCGCCATCGCCTTGCAGCAAGGTATTTGCCCGTATTACCTGGGCATGGAGCTGGCCCGCTGGAGCGACGTCGTCATCGGCGACTACAATTATTACTTCGACCTCAGCGCGATGCTGTACAGCATGACCCTGGCCCACGACTGGAAAGTCAATGTGCTGGTCGACGAAGCGCACAATATGGTGTCGCGCGCGCGCAGCATGTATTCGGCCGAGCTGGCGCAGATCGACCTGAAAATGCTGCGCAAGTTCGCGCCGGAGGGCTTGAAAAAGCCGCTGGACCGCCTCTCGCGCCAGTGGACGGCCTTGTTGAAAGAACAGGATGGCGATTACCACGTGCATGCGGCGTTGCCGGACAAATTCTTTGGCGCCCTGCAAGGGGTGGCCACGGCCATCGGCGACTACCTGGCCGAACATGCCGCCACGCTGGACGAGGACTTGCAGCGCTTTTACTTTGACGTGCTGCTGATCAACCGCCTGGCGGAAAGCTTTGGCGAGCATTCGCTGTTCGACGTCAGCAAGACGGATACCGGTTCCACCGTCTGCCTCCGCAACATCGTCCCGGCACCGTTTCTCAAGGAGCGCTTCGCGGCCAGCCACAGCACGGCCCTGTTTTCCGCCACCCTGAGTCCGTGGAATTACTACAGCGACACTCTGGGCATGCCGGCCGACACGGCCTGGGTCGACGTGGAATCGCCTTTCCAGGCGGAGCAATTGTCCGTGCGCGTGGCCGACAGCATTTCCACGCGCTACCAGCACCGCGCCGCCTCGCTGCTGCCCATCGCCCAGCTGATGGCGAAGCAATACGCAGAAACGCCGGGCAACTACCTGGCCTTCTTCAGCAGCTTCGACTACATGGAAAAGACGGCCCACTTGTTCGCCCAGCATTACCCGGACGTGCCACTCTGGCAACAGCCGCGCCGCATGGACGACGCTGCCCGCTCGCAATTTTTGGGCCGTTTCGGCCTGGACACGCGCGGCATCGGCTTTGCCGTGCTCGGCGGCGCGTTCGGCGAAGGCATCGACTTGCCCGGCGCGCGCCTGATCGGCGCCTTCATCGCCACCCTGGGTTTGCCGCAGATCAATCCCGTCAACGAGCAAATTCGCCAGCGCATGGGCGACATCTTCGGCGCCGGCTACGACTACACGTATCTGTATCCGGGCATGCAAAAGGTGGTGCAGGCGGCAGGCAGGGTCATCCGCACGCAATCGGACAAGGGCGTCGTCTACCTGATCGACGACCGCTTTTCCCGCCCGGAAATCCGCCAGCTACTGCCCACGTGGTGGGATGTGCAGCTAGCCAACCATTAACCTCAGCTTCTGATACCCCGCCTTGCTCACGGGTATCCTCGTGTCATCGCGCAGGATGGCCACGTGGCTGTCTTTCGTTGCCGCCTCGATGCGGCGGATGCCGTCGATATTGAGCAGGTATGACCGGTGCACGCGCAGGAACTTGGCGGGGTCGAGCTGGGTTTCCAGCTCGCTCAGGCGCTGGCTTTTCAGGTAGGACTTGCCCTCGGAACGGATGCTGATGTAGTCATCCTGCGCCTCGATGTAATCGATGCGCGCGCTGGCGATGACATGGACCTTGGCGCCGTCGCGTATCAGCACGCGGTCCAGTGGCGCTGCGCGCGTGGCCGCTTCGCGCGCCACCGTCAGCACCGTCTCGGGCGTGCTGCGGCTGGCGCGCGCATGGGCCAGCGCCTGGTCGAAGCGCTGTTCGCTGAACGGTTTCAGCAGGTAATCCAGGGCATGGCATTCGAATGCCTTCAAGGCGTACTGGTCGTAGGCCGTGACAAAGATCAAGCGCGTCTTTGCGCCGATCAGTTCCGCCACTTCAAAACCGTCCAGGCGCGGCATCTGGATGTCGAGAAACACCAGTTCCGGTTCCAGCTCCGCGATGGCCTTGACAGCCTCGAAGCCGTTGGCGCACTCGGCCACGATGTCGATATCGTCGTGGCGCGCCAGGTATTCGCGCAACACGCTGCGCGCCAGCAGCTCATCGTCAACGATGGCGACCCGCATTCTTGCCTGCATCATGCTCCCTCCGTGTCGCCGGTCTGCGCCGGCATGGAAATCATCACTTCGAACTGGCCGTCGCGCCGGCCCCAGTGCACGCTGGCTTCGTGGCCATACGCGCCGGCCAGGCGCTGGCGCACATTCTCCAGGCCCACGCCATTGCCGCGAACAGGCCCTTGATCTGCATCAACCGGATTGCGCACGGCGATCTGCAGCAGGCTGCCTGCGCGCCGGGCCTCGATGGCGATCAGGCCGCCCTCCGTCAAGCCGCAGATACCATGCTTGACGGCATTTTCCACCAGCGGCTGTATCAGCATGGGCGGCAGCAAACACGCCAGCGCGGCAGTGTCGATGCTTTCCGCCACTTGCAGGCGTTCGCCAAAACGCACATGCTCGATGGCAAGAAAATGGCGGATCAGCACCAGTTCCTGTTCCACGGTGATGTGCTTGTGCGCTTCCAGGCTCAGGCTCTGGCGAAAGAAACTGGCCAGTTGCACCGTCATCTGGCGCGCACCCGCCACATCGATAGACGTCAAGGCGCTGATGGAGTTCAAGCTGTTGAACAGGAAATGCGGATCGATTTGCGTGCGCAGCATGCGCAATTGCGCTTCCTGCGCCGTCAGCTGCGCTTCCAGCCCCCGCTGCTCGGCCATCCTGGCGCGCACGAATTCCAGCAACAGATAATGCACTGCGGCAGCGAGGCAATACAGCAGCACGCCCAGGCCGAAGAACAGGGCCAGCAGCGATTGCGTCAGGTTCACGCCCAGCCAGCGCAGCTCCAGCAACAGGCTGACGCTATTCAGAAATTGCAGCAGGGTGGCCCACAGCAAGCCCGCGAACAGGGCCGCCACGCCCACCACGCCGGCGATGGCGAGCGGATGGCGTACGTGCAAGGGATAGGCGCGGCATAGGTAAAACGCGGAAAACCCCGAACCGATCGCATACACGAGCGTGGCAGGCACCACCAGCACGACGGCATTGAGCCAGGGCGCGTGCGCCACCCTGGCCAGAATAAAGGCCAGGGCCAGGCCCAGCGCGATGCAGACCAAAAACACCACCACGGCGCCGCGCCGCTTCGACAAGGCCCCCGACATGCGCGCCTAGTTGCGGATTTCCAGGCCGCCCATGATGGCGTAGCCCGTCACATACAGACGCTTGTTCTGGTTCGGCGGCACGATGGTCTTTTCTTCGAAGCCGCCGAGGATGGGCGTGCCCTGCAGCACGACGCTCCAGTCGGGCGGAATCTTGATGGTGACGCCGCCGCACAGGGCAAATACGTTGAGCACGGCTTCGCCTTCGATCGACGCCTGGCGCAAGTCGATTTCGCAGCCGGCCATGATGACATTGATATCGCCGCCCTTGAAGCGCTGCGACGACACGCGCCGCACATAGCCGCCAAGGATGGCCGTCACCTCGATGATGCTGTCATCGTCCGCCTGGCCGCCGGCGCCGGGCGCCGCAGTGGCATCGGCGGCATCCTTGTCCAGCGACACGGCGCCATTCCTGGCCTGGCCGAACGAGTCGGGCGCAGCGCTTCCATCTTGTTGCGCGGCAAAGCGCCGGCGGCGCTGGCGCTGCTGCGCGCCGGGCAGGGACTTCGACACCACGGCCACGCCCAGGCCGATGATCAGCAGGGGCCACAGCAAGTCCCAGTTCATGTAGAAGATGCCCATGTGCTTGAGGGTCCAGGCCACGCCCAGCAGCACCAGCATGCCACCCAATAAATAACCATTCGCGCTGCGGCTTTGCGACAGTTTCAGCAGGCCAAACACGATCAGCGCCGTGGGCCAGAAACGGAAGGTGTAGCGCACATCGATGAAACCGAGGTTATCGAGCAGGAACAGCAGTCCCAGGCCGATGACGATGACGCCCAGCACGATCTGCGATGGCGAGTGCAGCGGCGGTTTATTTTTCATGCTCGGACTCCCGGTAGGCAATAAAATGTTTGTTCAACAGCGGCTCCAGCACGAGACCCACGCCCCAGGCGATCAGCAAGGCGGGCCAGCTGTTATAAAAACTCAAGTTCCACAGTTCTTCATACGATACATACCACCAGGCGGCGAAGAAGATCAGCCACAGGCCGCTCAATACCTGCTTGGCGGACACTGGCGTGAGCAGCTTGTTCAAGCCGAAAACGACCAGTATCACCGGCCAATAATGCCATAGTGAATAGTAATCGTGGAGATAGATCATATCGAGCCGGTCCAGCAGGATGATGGCGCCGGTGGCGATCAGCAGCACGCCCCACAGCAACTGGGTACGGCGGCAATAAGCTGGTTCAGGTTTCACGGTCACCCCTTGAAGTTGGTTGATCGTAAAGATACGCGCAATTCGGGGATGGGAAAACACCGCTTCGGCGAATGGCGGAAAGACAGCGGTGAATGGCGCGGCGATGGAAACAACGGGCAAAAAAAAGACCGGCTAGAGCCGGCCTTGAAGGGGTTCGCAGTCCACACCGCGACCTGGAGTTGCAGTGCACAGCCGCATGGCGCACGCGCGCCGGCGACGGAAATCTGGTGCCGATCCTTGAGGCGACCGGCTGACCTGCTGGAAGATCGAACATGCCGCCAACTTCACGGCAGTGCGTCTCAACCAAGCAAAGCCATCATACTCCCGATCGCCACAAAGCACCGTTCGCTAGCGCACACTGATGAGGTTTTGCTGAGCTGCATCAAACGGTGCTGGCATGCGGCGGGTGCAGCATGTCGTTCTTGATCCATGCCAGCACGGACGGTCCCTGCGGCTGCCAGCCCAGCAGCGTGCGCGCCCGCTCGCCGCGCACGCTGCTGTTGGAACCGAGGCCGTAGGAAGCCATCTCGTAGCCCCATTCGGCTATCGCCTCGGGCAGCGGCCAATCCTGCGCGGGCCCCAGGTCCAGTGCCGTGGCGATGGCGGCCGTCATGTCGCGGAAGGCCGCTTCGCCCGATTCGACAAAGTAAAACGTGCCGGCAGGCGACTTTTCCAAGGCCAGCAAATACAGGCTGACGACGTCGTCGATATGCACGTTCGACCAGATGTTGCGGCCCGGTCCCACGTGGCGCACGATGCCGCTCTTGCGTGCCTGCTTGAGCAGACGGGGCAGTTGCACGCTGTCGCGCGGCAAGGCGCCATGGCCGTAGATCAGGGTGTTGCACAGCACACTGGCGCGCACGCCCTTGCCTGCGCTGGCCAGCACCAGGTCGTCGATGGCGACGCGGGCCGCCTTGTCGGCAGTGGGCGCCGGCAACTTGTCTTCATAATAGATCTGCTGCGTGCCCTCGCCGCCCGAGGCGTCGCCCACGATGGACGAACCGCTGGTATGGAGGAAAGGCTTGTTGCTGCCAGTCAGAGCGTCGAGGATCGCCTCGACGGCGCCCCGGTGGTCGCTGCTGGCCGCGTTGATGACGGCGTCCGCCGCCCTCGCCTGCTCGATGAGCAATGCGCGGTCATTCAACTCGCCCTGCACGCCCAACACGCCGATCTTGGCCAGTTCGGCCACCTGTTCCGGTTTGCGCACGAGGCCCGTGACCTGATGGCCGGCGCGCACGAGGCCCGCCGCGATGGAACTGCCGATGAAACCTGCTGCGCCTGTCAAAAACACTTTCATATCTTGCTCCCTGTCTGGTTAGATTGCTGTCAATCACACCAGTCCAGTATGCCCGCTTTCGTCTTTCGCAAAAAGCAGGCATTCAGCAAAAGATCTATGATTTGAGCGCAACAATATTCTGTTTGAGCTGCAGGGCGGCGATGTAGCGGCTCTGGTAGGCGGGGTCTTGCGGCGTCAGCAAGGTGAGCCTGTCGCGCGCGCGGGTGGCGGCCACATAGAAACGGTTTTCCTCTTCCAGCGGGTCGGTCTTGCTGCGCGGGAACTCGTCGACGGCCAGGTAAGGCAAAATCACGTGGTGGTATTCGAGACCCTTGATCTGGTCGATGCAGGCGATGACGAGTTTGGCCTTGCCGGTCGAAACCGTCACGGCGTCTTCCATCTCGCCCAGCCAGCCGGCAAAGCCGCCCAGCGCCACGCCCGCTTCGCGGCACACGGCAATGAAACCGTGCAGGGAACGGGCGACGACCCGCGCCTGCGCCGGGTCGACATAGATGCGGCGCGCCGTCTGTTCCAGCTGCATCAAGTCAAAAATGTGCTGCAAGGCATCGCCCGCCAGGGCGTCGGGAGGCAGTGCGCGCAGGTAGTCGACGGCGGCCAGGGTCAGCGCCGCCTTGTCCTGGTTCTGCGACTTGGCCAGCTGGTTCGTCAGGAAACCTTCCAACAAGTCGGGATAGTTGGCCACGTCGGCCTTGGCTTGCTGCAATTCCGTGCGCGTAAACGGGATTTCCGCGAAGGCCACGAGGGCTTCGAGGATTTCGCCGCGGCGGGGGCCGCTCTTGATCGCGTGCAAGTCCTTGCGGGCGATGGCGACCATGCCGCGCAGCATCAGCACCTCCAGGCTCAGCAGATAGCTGTTCATGTCCACCAGGCCATACGCGATGCCGCTCTGGAACAGCGCCGTTTCCACGCGGATCGCCTGGTCGCGGTCGCGCAGCAAGATGGCCGTCGTGCCCGCATGCGCGTGCTCGAGCGCGGCGATCAGCTGGGCGCTGCACGCTTGCGGCTGCGCATGGTCGTACTCGAGCAGCTCGATGTGGGTGGCGCGCGACAGGGCCGAGACGCTGGCCTTGTTTTTCAGCACGCCCACGGCGTGCGCCAGCTGCGGGCCGTAGCGGTAGGAGGCCGTCAGCGGCAAGCGCTGCAAGGCGGGGAATTCCTGTTCGAAGCGCTGGCGCAGGAAGCGGTGGTCGGCGCCCGACCATGTGTAGATGACCTGGTCCTTGTCGCCCGCGCCGCAGAAAAACGCGTTGCCGCGGCGTATCAGCATGGTCAGCAGCCGGAACGACGCTTCGTTCAAATCGTGCAATTCATCGGCGACGATGATCTGGAAGGCGGGCAATTGCTGGCGCAGCGGCTCGTCGCCGTCGAGCATGCGCACCAGGTCGTAGGTGGCGTCGAACGGGGCGCGGAACTGGATATCGCCCGTGTCGGCGCCGCGCAAGCCTTCGTATTCGCGCAGCCACAGATAATGCGTGCGCGACATGCCCAGCAGCTCCAGGTTGTCATCCAGGGAATTGCTCTCGAAGTCGGGATTCTGGAAATCCAGGCGCGCCTTGGTGCGCAATTGCAGTTTCAAAAACTCGGCGATCGCCCCGTTGGTCGTATTGATTTCCAGCGGATAACGGTGAGCATACTTTTCCGACACGACTTCCAGTGCTTCCCAGGCAACCGGGCGCAACTCTTCATCGCTGCGCATGGCTGCCACCTGCATGTTTTCCAGCTGCAACAGCACCTTGGCGGCAAAGGCGTCGAAAGTGTCGATGGTCAGGCGCTTGACGACGCCCAGCGGCACGCCCACTTCCAGCAGGCGCTGGCGCAGGGCCACGCGTGCCGCCTCGGTGAATACGAGGGCCAGCATGCGCTCGGGCGCGCGGCCCCGGTGCAGCGCTTCGGCCAGGCGCAGGGCCAGGGTCGTCGTCTTGGCCGCGCCGGCATTGGCGTCGATCAGCACGACCTTCTTTTGCGCCGTCTGGATGGCGACCTGCTCCGGCGTGGGCGTGATGCGTTTGGGAATGAACTGCGGGGCGTTATCTGTACTCAAAAGTATTCCTGAAATGGTTACTACTCTTTGCGTGCTTACCAGGCGCAGGTGCGCAGGCCGGCAAAGACGTCGCCCCGCTCGGGCGCGTGGAAGGCGCGCATGCGGGCCGAATGCAGGCGCGGCGGCGTGGCGAAGGCGGCGCCGCGCAGCACCTGGTGCTGCATGAAATACGGCGCGGAATATTCGCGCCAGGCGTCCACCGCAAAGCCCGGATACGGCTCGAACGGCGTCGCCGTCCACTCCCACACCTGGCCCCAGTGAAAGCGCGGATGGCCGGACAACGCAGCATACTCCCATTCCGCCTCGGTCGCCAGGCGGCGCCCCGCCCAGGCGCAGTACGCCTGCGCTTCAAACAGGTTGATGTGGCGCACGGCTTCGTTCGGCGGCAAGGTCGTGCGCTGGCCGAAACGCATGGTGCGCCACTGTGTCGCTTCGCGCAGCCAGTACAGGGGCGACGAGCGCTCCTGCTGCATCAGCCAGGCGCTGCCGGCAGCGCTCCAGAACTGGCGGTTCTGGTAGCCGCCGTCCGCGACAAAATCGGCATACTGGGCGTTGGATACGGCGCAGGCATCGATGGAAAACGGCGCCACGTAGCAACTGTAGGGCGGCGATTCATTGTCGAAGGCAAAACCGGTCCCGCGCGGCGAGCCCAGTTCGATGGTGCCCCCAGGAAACGCGATCTCGCCCGCGCCCGGCGGCAAGGCCGGGCTGGCCGACAGGGACTCCGGTGCTTCCAGGCCCAGCCATTGCAAACCTGCCAGCATTTCTTCGCCGCACAAGTCTTCATGCGCCAGAGCCAGCCGGTACGGCGCCAGGGCGCTGTCGACATTGGCTTCGCGCGAGAGTTTGTCCAGCACCCGGTCGAGTACTTCGCGGCAATACATCTTCACGGCGCCCGGACTGGGCAGTTCCAGCTTCCAGCGCGCGCGGTGCTCCACCATGTTGGCGTCGAACAAGTCGTCGCCGCGCGTCAGCAGGGAGTTATAAATGGCGTCGGCCGGATGGCTGGTAGCGGCTTCGCGCAGGATGAACCACTCGGCAAACCAGGCGATCTGCGCAAGTTGCCACAAGGGCGGCGTGAGCCGCGAATGGCGCGGCATGCCGGCCACCACGTCCAGGCCGGCAGTAACATAACAGTCGAACAGGGAAAGCGTATCCTGGCGCGCGGCCTGCAGCGACTGGGCCAGTTGCTGCGCGCCGGCGTGGCGAAAAGAGGCGTTGATTAAAGTCATGGCCTGATTGTAACGACTTATGCCAACCTTGCACTAGTCGCGCAGGAAACATGGGGGGGCCATGCCCCGCCCTACTTGACCAGCAGCTCGCCCTGCAGCGGCGTAACGACCGATTTTGGCATGCTGACAATAAAACTGCTGCCCTTGTCGGCCACGGACTGGATGGCCAGGGTACCGCCGTGGCGCAGCAGCACGTGCTTGACGATGGCCAGACCCAGGCCCGTGCCCTGGGTTTCGCGCGAACGGCTCTTGTCGACGCGGTAAAAACGTTCCGTCAGGCGCGAAATATGCTCCTGGCTGATGCCGATGCCCGTATCTTGCGCGATGAATTGCGGACCGGCCGGGCCATCCTGCCAGCGCAGGGTGATGGTGCCGCCGGCCGGCGTGTAGCGCACGGCGTTCGACGCCAGGTTGCCAAACGCGCTATACAGCTCGTCGTAGCTGCCCAGCACGTCGGGACCGTTGCATTCCATGGTCACTTCATGCTTGCCAGCAGACAAACCTTTGGCGTCGCGCAAGACTTGCTGCATGAGTTTCTTGATATCCACCGGTTCGGGACGCAGCGGATAGTCGACCGATTCCAGGCGCGACAGGGTCAGCATGTCCTCGATCAGATGCTGCATGCGGTGGCCCTGCTCCGTCATCAGCTTGAGGTGAGCGGCGCGCGTGGCGGCGTCCAGGTCCAGCTCGGCAGAAGCGATTTCCAGGAAGCCCACGATGACCGTCAGCGGCGTGCGCAGCTCATGCGAGGCGTTGGCGATGAAGTCGCGGCGCATCATTTCGATGCGTTCCGTCTCCGTCACATCGTGCGTGACGAGAATCTGGCGGCGGTTTTCAAATGGAATGATCTGCACGATCAGCTTGCGGTTGCGGAAGGTGATCGTCAGCGGCTGGTCATAGCGGCCCAGGATGATGTAATCCATGAACTCGGGGCTGCGGATCAGGTTCGTCACGCGCATGCCCTTGTCGCGCTCGTGCGTGAGACCCAAATGTTTCTCGGCGGCAGGATTGCACCATTCGAGGAACAGCACGTCATCCATGATGACGACGCCGTCGGGCAGCAGGTGCATGGCCTGGCGGAAACGCGCCAGCCATTCCGTCAGCTCTGCCTGGTTTTTCTCGTCGTCGCGGCGCATGCGGTACAGGCGCGCGAAAATGCTGGTCCAGGCGCCCCAGCCGTCGGGCAGCTTGGCGCTTTGCGGATTATCCAGCCAGTTACTCAGCTGGAACAGATACGACAGCTGCACGAACACCATCATGGCCATCAGCACGAAGGCGATGCCCAGCGCATACGTGGCGCCAAACAGATACCAGACGACGGCCACGCCCAGCAGCGCCAGCACCATGCGCAGGGCGGCCGGTACCCAGAACAGCAATTTCGGATTCATAGAGTCAAACTTTACTTTTCAGACAACATGTAGCCGACGCTGCGCACCGTCTTGATCAGGCTTTCCGCCTCTTTCAAGGCTTTGCGCAAGCGCAATACGTGGACATCGACCGTGCGTTCCTCGATCACCACATGGTCGCCCCACACCTTGTCGAGCAGCTGGCTGCGCGAAAACACGCGTTCCGGATGGGCCAGCAGGAATTTCAGCAGCTTGTATTCGGCATGGCCGATATCGATCTTCTGTTCATCCATCATCACGGTGCAGCTGACGGGGTCCAGGGCCACGTTGCCGGCGCGCATGGGCGCCTGCGCGTGTTCCGGACTCTTACGTCGCAGCAAGGCCTTGGCGCGGGCCAACAGCTCGCGCGGCGAGAACGGCTTGGTGACGTAATCGTCGGCCCCGCTGTTCAAGCCGGCCAGCTTGTCTTCTTCCATGCTCTTGGCGGTGAGCATGATGACGGGGATGGCGGCGAAATTGCGGTCGGCGCGGATGCGCGACAGCAGGCGCAAGCCCGTCTGGTCCGGCAGCATCCAGTCCAGCAGGATCAGGTGCGGCGTGCGATGCTGGATGAATTCCCAGGCATCGGCGACGTTTTGTACAGAACAGCAATTCCAGCCGGATTCGCGCAGCGAATAGGTCACCAGTTCAACGATGGCCGGCTCATCTTCAACAATCAATACCGTGGTTTTATCAGATGCCATAAAGCTTACTCAGGGAGCTCCTCGGAAATGGCGGGAGCAGCCACCTTGGTGTGGCGGATGTCCTTGCCTTCAACCACGTAAATCACGTATTCGGCGATGTTTTTCGCATGGTCGCCGATCCGTTCGATGGCTTTGGCCACCCACAGGGTATCGAGCGCCGCCGAAATCGTGCGCGGGTCTTCCATCATAAAGGTTATCAAGTTGCGCATGATAGACCGAAACTCATGGTCGATGATGGCATCTTGTGCAATTAATTGTAAGGCCTGCTTGCCATCGTTGCGCGCGAATGCGTCCAGCGCATCGTGCAGCATGTCGGTGGCCGTATTGGCAATGCCGCGCACCATCTCGTAGTGGTTGACGACGCCGTTGCCGCGCTTGTGCAGATTCTTCGCCACGCGGGCGATTTTCGTCGCCTCGTCGCCTACGCGCTCGAGGTCGGTAATCACCTTGATGGTGGCCATGATGGTGCGCAAGTCGTTGGCGGCCGGCTGGCGGCGCACGATCAGATGGCTGCAGGCGTCGTCCAGCGACACTTCCAGCTGGTTGACGACGTCGTCTTCGCGCATCACGCGGTCGGCGCGTTCCGGATTGCCGATGCGGAAGCACGTCATCGCGTCGAGGAACTGGGTTTCAACGATGCCGCCCATCAGGAGCACTTTCGAGCGGATCGCTTCGAGTTCGTTGTCGTATTGCTTGGATGAATGTTCGCCTATCATGCTGTCTCTCCGTATTCAGTTGTTGTGTATGCGCGGGGCGGATCAGCCGAAGCGGCCCGTGATGTAATCCTGCGTTTCCTTGCGGGCCGGATTCATGAAGATCTGGTCCGTTTCGCCGAATTCCACCAGCTCGCCCAGGTACATATAGGCCGTGTAGTCGGAGCAGCGCGCCGCCTGCTGCATATTGTGCGTCACGATGGCGATCGTGTAATCCTGTTTCAATTCGCTGATCAGCTCTTCCACTTTCGAGGTCGAGATCGGGTCCAGCGCCGAGGTCGGCTCGTCGAGCAGCAAGACGTCCGGCTTCACGGCCACGCCGCGCGCGATGCACAAACGCTGCTGCTGGCCGCCCGACAGCGACAGGCCGCTCTTGCTCAGCTTATCCTTGACTTCGCCCCACAGCGCGGCCTTTTTCAGGGCCCACTCGACGCGCTCGTCCATCTCGCCCTTCGACAGATCTTCATACAGGCGCACGCCGAAAGCGATGTTGTCGTACACGGACATGGGGAACGGCGTCGGCTTCTGGAACACCATGCCGACCTTGGCGCGCAGCATGTTGACGTCCTGGTCGGCGTCGAGCACGTTGCGGCCGCGGTACAGGATCGAGCCTTCCGCGCGCTGACCCGGGTACAGGTCGTACATGCGGTTCAGGGTGCGCAGCAGGGTTGATTTACCGCAACCGGACGGGCCGATGAAAGCGGTAACCTTCTTTTCGTGGATGTCCAGGTTGACGTTATGCAAGCTTTGCGTTTTGCCGTAAAAAAAGTTCAGGCCCGAAATTTCGATGGTTTTTTTCTTTGGTGCCAGGTCTTGTGCTGGATTCATTTGCGTATTCATATGGGTTCGCTTCGCTCGGTATCTGTTTAATTAGGGACTTTTTGGCTGAACACGGTGCGCGACAGGATATTCAGGGCCAGCACGCTGAAGGTGATCAGCAGTGCGCCGCCCCAGGCCAGCGAGCGCCAGTTGTCGTACGGGCTCATCGCAAACGATGCGATGACGGACGGCAAGTTGGCCATCGGCGCATTCATGTTGAAGCTTTGGAACTGGTTATTCAGGGCCGTGAACAGCAGCGGTGCCGTTTCGCCGGCGATGCGGGCCAATGCCAGCAGTACGCCGGTGATGACGCCGGCCTTGACGGCGCGCAAGCGCACCAGGGTGGCGACCTTCCAGCGCGGCGCGCCCAGGGCAAACGCGGCTTCCAGCAGGCTGTTCGGTACCAGACGCAGCATATTGTCCGTCGTGCGCACCACCACCGGCACGGCGATCAGCGACAGGGCGATGGCGCCGGCGTAACCGGAGAAGTGCTTCACGTGGGCCACGTACAGCGCATACACGAACAGGCCGATGACGATCGATGGGGCCGACAGCATGATGTCCGTGACGAAGCGCGTCACTTGCGCCAGCTTGTTTTCTTCGCCGTATTCGGCCAGGTAGATGCCGGCCAGGATGCCGATCGGGGTGCTGACGACGGTTGCCAGGCCCACCATCAGGGCGCTGCCGACGATGGCATTGATCAGACCGCCACCTTCGCTGCCGGGAGCCGGCGTCGTTTGCGTGAACAGGTCGACGGACAAGGCGCCGAAACCCTTGATCACCAGGGTGAACAGGATCCACACGAGCACGGCCAGGCCCAGGGCCATGGCGGCCACCGACAGGGCGATGCCGACGCGGTGCATCAGCAGGCGCTTGCGGTAGACGGGGTTCATGGCCGGCTTGGCCGGAACGTCGAGAGTGCTTACTTGGCTCATTTCGTGCCTTCCTTGCGGGACATGCCAGCCAGCATCAGCTTGGCGGCGGATAAGACGATAAAGGTGATGACAAACAGGATCAGTGCCAGCGAGAACAGCGAGGACACGTGCAGCGCCGATTGCGCTTCGCCGAATTCGTTCGCCAGCAGCGAGGTGATGCTGTTACCGGCGGCAAACAGCGACCACGACAGCTTGTTCGCGTTGCCGATGACGAAGGTCACGGCCATGGTCTCGCCCAGCGCGCGGCCCAGGCCCAGCATGACGCCGCCGACGACGCCGGTCTTGGTGTAAGGCAAGACAATCTTGCGCACCACTTCCCAGCGCGTGCAACCCAGGCCGTAGGCGGATTCCTTCAGCACGGCAGGGACGATCTCGAACACGTCGCGCATCACGGAAGCGATGAAGGGGATGATCATGATGGCCAGCACCAGGCCGGCCGTCAGCAAGCCGATGCCCATCATGGGGCCGCTGAACAGCTGGCCGATGACGGGGACGTTGCCCAGGGTGGCTTTCAGCAAAGGCTGGACGTGGTCGGCGAACAGGGGGGCGAAGACGAACAGGCCCCAGATGCCGTAGATGATCGATGGCACGCCGGCCAGCAGCTCGACAGCCGTGCCCAGCGGGCGGCGCAGCCAGGCCGGGCAAATTTCCGTGAGGAACAGGGCGATGCCGAAGCTGACGGGGAAGGCGATCAGCAAGGCGATGACGGACGTCACCAGGGTGCCGATGATGGGGATCAGGGCGCCGTACTGATCATTGACGGGATCCCATTCCGCGGACACGATGAAATGCAGGCCGAAGGTCTGGAAGGCCGGTATCGATTCCATGATCAGCGAAATGATGATGCCGACCAGGACGATCAGCACCGACAGGGCGAACAGCATCGTCACCTTGTGGAACAGAAAATCCTGGATGCGCTGCTTGCGCATGGTGGAAAGCATTTGCGCGTGACTGATGGAATCGGTCATGGTGCCGCCTGGCATGGGGATCGTGGAGGAGGTAGATTGTGCGCTCATATTGTGCCAGATGTGGGTGGTACTGCCGGTGTCGCTATTTTGAACTCTTGTTTTATCTTGCTTTTTTAGCCAGGACCGTCTGCAAGGGCTTGCGGGCGGTCCTGGCTAACTCCCTGCCCCGCCGCCGTGCTGCTGGCGGGGGCAAGGATGGGTACTTAGTCAGGCATGCAGACTATCGGATCAGTAGATCGACTTGCCCGATGCGTCTTTCAGGTTGGCTTTCCACGACTCTTGCACCAGTTTCACGACCGATGCCGGCATTGGCACGTAGTCCAGTTCGACGGCAGCTGGGCCGCCGTTTTTGTAGGCCCAGTCGAAGAATTTCAGGACTTCCTTGGCCTTGGCTGCGTCAGCCTGGACTTTGTGCATCAGGATGAACGACACGCCGGTGATCGGCCAGCTGTTCTTGCCAGCCTGGTCGGTCAGAACCACGCCGAAGCCTGGGGTTTGCGTCCAAGGTGCGGAAGCGGCTGCTGCCTTGAAGTTTTCGTCGTCAGGTTGCAGGTAGTTGCCATCCTTGTTTTGCAGCTGGGTGTGCGACATCTTGTTTTTCTTGGCGTAAGCCCACTCGACGTAGCCGATCGAACCCTTGATACGCTGCACGTTGGCGGCGACGCCTTCGTTACCCTTGCCGCCCACGCCCACGGCCCATTTCACAGCCGAGCCAGCACCGATTTTCGATTTGAATTCCGGGTTGGTTTTCGACAGGAAGTCGGTGAACAGGAAGGACGTGCCCGAACCGTCGGCGCGGTGTACCACGGTAATTTCCGTGTCCGGCAGCTTGACGCCCGTGTTCAGTGCGGCGATTTCCGGCGCGCTCCACTTGGTGATCTTGCCCAGGTAGATGTCGCCAACGACTTTACCCGTCATTTTCAGCTGGCCTGGGGTTACGCCGTCCAGATTGACGATGGTGACCACGCCGCCCATGATGGCCGGGAACTGCATCAGGCCCGCTTCTTCCAGCTCTTCTGCCTTCAAAGGCATGTCCGAGGCGCCGAATTCAACAGTCTTGGCCTTGATTTGCTTGATGCCAGCGCCGGAACCGACGGACTGGTAGTTCAGGCCGTTGCCGGTATTGGCTTTGTACGTCTCAGCCCATTTGGCGTAGATAGGGTACGGGAAGGTTGCGCCAGCACCTGTCATATCTGCCGCCATGACGGAAGCGGAAGAAAATGCCATCGCTGCCGAAGCACCCACGACGATAAATTTGAACATTTGCTTCATTTGCATATCAAGTCCTCAGGGTTGTTAGGGCTCAAAGTCCCGGTTGAATGCTGCGCAGTCTAGCAAGCGAATATGACAGCTTTATGACATGGGTAAAAAATCCTGAAATAATTGCCTACGCCCCGGGAATACCCGTTTTCGACGTGAAAAATGACAGGGCGGGCGACGCTTTATGACAGCTTATGTCACGCTTACGTCATATTTCATGATTACACTCACAGCGCGTCATACATGATGAAATACGGCTAGAATTAACTATCTGCAAAGACAAAAGAATATGAAACCTGAACTGCACACGGAAGTGACCAAATCGGGCATCCTGCTTGACCGCGAGCTGTCGCAACTGACTTTCAACCGGCGCGTGATGGCCCAGGCGGAAGACCCGAACATTCCGCTGCTCGAGCGCCTGCGCTACCTGTGCATCGTCAGCAGTAATATGGATGAGTTCTTCGAGGTGCGCGTGGCCAGCCTGCTGGCGGCCGGCAGCATCGGCGGTTCGCTGGCCGGCCACCCTGCCCTGGCGGCCAACCTGGAGCGCATCGGCAAGGAATGCCATGCGCTGGTGGAACGCCAGTACGAGATATTAAATAACGACGTCTTGCCGGCCCTGCGCGAAGCGGGCGTGCATTTGCTGCGCGACAGCGACCGCAACGAGGCACAGCGCGCGTGGGTCAAGGAATATTTCGACCGCGAAGTGCGTCCCCTGCTGACGCCGATCGGCCTCGACCCGGCCCACCCGTTCCCGCAGGTCGTCAACAAGAGTCTCAATTTCATCGTCTCGCTGAGCGGCAAGGATGCGTTCGGCCGCGGCACGGCGATCGCCATCGTCAAGGCGCCCCGCGTCTTGCCACGCGTCATCAAGCTGCCGGACGAGATTTCCGGCGACGGCGTGTCCTTCTGTTTATTATCCTCCGTCATCCATGCGCATATCTCGGACTTGTTCGCCGGACGCGAAGTGATTGCCTATTCGCAATTCCGGGTCACGCGCGACAGCGACCTGTGGGTGGACGAGGATGAAGTCAAGAATTTGCGCCAGGCCCTGAAAGGCGAGCTGGTCGGTCGCCAGTTCGGCACCTCCGTGCGGCTGGAAGTGGCACGCAATTGCCCGCCAGAATTGTCGCAGTTCCTGCTCGACCAGTTTAATCTGGATCAAAGCCGTTTGTACCGCGTCAACGGCCCCGTGAATCTCGTGCGCCTGTCGGAAATGATCGACCACGTCAAGCAGCCCGAGCTGCGCTTCCCGCCGTTCTTCCCCGGCCTCGCGCACAAAGCCATCGGCAACGACATCTTTGCCGCCCTGACCAAGCACGACATCCTGCTGCACCACCCCTACCAGTCGTTCCAGACGGTCATCGACTTCATCCGCAGCGCCGCCTACGATCCGTCCGTCGTCGCCATCAAGCAGACGATTTACCGCACGGGCATGAACTCGGACCTGATGGAGTCGCTCATTACGGCGGCGAAGATGGGCAAGGAAGTGACCGTCATCGTGGAATTGATGGCGCGTTTCGACGAAGAAGCCAATATCAACTGGGCCGACAAGCTCGAGCAAGCCGGCGCGCAAGTCGTGTACGGCGTCGTGGGCCTGAAAACCCATGCCAAGGTGGCGCTCGTCATCCGCCGCGAAGAAGGCTCCTTGCGCTTCTACGCCCACTTGGGTACCGGCAACTACCATCCCACGACAACCAAGCTGTACACGGACTTCGGCTTGCTGACGGCCAACCAGGACCTGGCCGTGGAAGTCAATGAAGTCTTCATCCACCTGACCAGCCTGACCAAGCCGCACAACCTGAACCATTTGTGGCTGGCCCCGTTCGGCCTGCAAAGCGAGATCATCAAGGCCATCCGCAACGAGGCGAAGATCGCCCGTTCGGGCCGGCGCGGGCGCATCATCGTGAAAGTCAACGCGCTGGTGGATGAATCCGTGATCCGCGCCCTGTATGCGGCCTCGACCGATGGCGTGAAGATCGATCTGATCGTGCGCGGCGCCTGCACCCTGAAGCCGGGCGTGCCTGGCCTGTCGGAAAACATCAAGGTGCGCTCCGTGATCGGCCGCTTCCTCGAACATAGCCGCATCTATTATTTCCGCAACGACCTGGCGCACGATGTCTACCTGGCCAGCGCCGACTGGATGAGCCGCAACCTGTTCCGCAGGGTGGAAGTGGCCTTCCCCGTGCTGGACCGGGCGCTGAAGCGGCGCGTGATCGCCGAGGGCCTGAATCCGTATTTGAAGGATAATACCAATGCATGGGAACTGGAGCCGACGGGCCATTACGCACGCCGCAAGCCACGCGGCAAGCAAACGCCGTTCAGTGCCCAGCAGTATTTGATGCACTCACTGGGCACGCCGGGCGCGGAGGTCGGCGAATAGGCAATTCTACACAGAGGAGCACAGCATGGATCTCATCTTGTGGCGACACGCAGAAGCCGAGCCGGGCGTCCCCGACCTCGAACGCGCCCTGACCATCAAAGGCCAGAAACAGGCGCGCCGCATGGGGGAATGGCTGGCCTCGCAACTACCGGAAAATTGCCGTATCCTCGTCAGCCCCGCCCTGCGCACCCTGCAAACGGCGGAAGCGCTGGGGCGCAAGTTCAAGCTGATGCCGGAACTGGCGCCCGGCGCCGAGGCGGAGGATATCCTGAAAGCGGCCAACTGGCCCGCCGGCAAGGAAACCGTGCTCATCGTCGGCCACCAGCCCACCCTGGGCCAGGCCGCCGCCCTGCTATTGACGGGAGAAGAGCAGGAATGGGAACTGCGCAAGGCCAGCGCGTGGTGGTTCTCCCAGCGCGAACCAGGCGACCCGATCAGTGTTTATTTGAAAGCCGTGATGGCGCACGATCTGGTAGTGAAATAAAGGTGCTCGAGCAGGGAACTGCGCAAGGCCAGCGCAAGGATGGACAGGTTCTCGCAGCGCGCACCAGGCGCCCCCATCAGTGTGTATCTGAAGGCCGTGATGGCGCATGACCTGGTGGTGAAATAAGGGTGGTGAAATAGAGAAAATGCGCAAAAAGTGCGCTGGGACAAATACTAGCAGGAATTACAACTCGGCGGCCTTGTAAAGCGCTGCTGATCTGCTAGAGTTTAATTGCATCAACTACGTGTTGGAGCGCTGCTCTGGCACATTGAGCAACCCAGCGGACAGCCGTCCAACGGCGGCTGAAAGACCATGTTAACCTTCGTCGTTTTTCTCTTCATCGCCATCTTCGCCGCCATCATCGGCTTCGTCGCCTTTGAACTGATCGAAGAAATGCGCGGCAGTCACCACAAGCTGATGGATCGCTACCACGAGTAGTGTTCGCCTCGGCAATATCGCATGGCGCCAGCGACGGCCTACAGGCCCGTCCCTCGCGCCATCCTTGTATCTCCCCACAAAACTTACTGCGCGTCGCGATTTGCAATCTGCGATGCTCACTGCCTCGGCGGCCCCGTGCACAGCACAGTTCCGCTTCTCGATCACAACTCCCTTCCGCTCGCTACAGTTTTGTAGGGAGCTCGTACTTTACACTCCCGTCTTGAACTTCGTATAGATACGCGTCATCAAGCGGCGGATGTCGGCCGTGGTCGCTTCCGGTGCGGCCATGCGCTGCTTGTCGGCGTCCGACAGGAAGATGGCCTTGTTTTCACCGATGTCCTTGCGTACATACTTGATGCTGGCCGGATTCGGATTCGCGTAAAACACCTTGTTACTCAGGCTGGCATGCACTTGCGGGCGCAAAATGTAGTTGATGAACAGGTGGGCATTGGTCGGATGGGGCGCGTCGGCGGGGATGGCCATGGTGTCGAACATCAGGGCGGCCGTCTTCGGCACCAGCACCTGGATCACATTGCCGTTTTTCGCATCGATGGCGCGCTGGCGCGCGATATTGATGTCGCCCGACCAGCCCAGCGCGACGCAGACGGAACCGTTGGCCATGTCGTTGATGTAGCCGGATGAGCTGAACAGGGTCACGTAGGGACGGATCGCCTGCAGCACCTTGCCCGCTTCCTGGTAATCGGCGGCCGCTTTCGAGTACGCGGGCTTGCCCAGGTATTGCAACGCGGCCGGCAGCACTTCCGACGGCGAATCGAGGAAGGACACGCCGCACGATTTCAGCTTCGTCGCGTATTTCGGGTCGAAGATCAGGTCCCAGGCGTTGTCAGGCATGGGCATGCCGCCCAGCGCGGCCTTGACCTTGTTGACGTTGATGCCCACCGTCGTGTAGCCCCACAGCCAGTCGACCAGGTAATCGTTGTTCGGGTCGATCTTCGACAGCTTGGCCTGCAGGTTCGGGTCCAGGTTGCCCAAATTCGTCAGCTTGCTCTTGTCGAGCTTGCGCAACAGGCCCGCATCGATCTGCAGGCGCGCCCACTGGGCCGTCGGCACGACGATGTCGTAGCCGGACTTGCCCGCCACCAGTTTCGCATTGAGGATTTCGTTATTGTCGAAAACGTCGTAGCGTACCTTGATGCCCGTTTCCTTCTCAAAATTCTTGATCGTATCGTCACCGATATAGTCCGACCAGTTATAGATGTTCAGAACCTTTTCTTCCTGAGCCTGCGCTTGGCCAGGCAAGGCCAGTACGGCCGCCGCCAAGGCCAATCCCACTCCAATGCGCCGCCCTGCTTGCCATGTGTTTGCCATCGTACCGCCTCCGGAATTAGTCAGAAAATAGTGCCGATCATAACAAGAAGGGCGGCATCAGGTCTAGCCTGATACCGCCCTGCTTTCACTGCCGGGGTCAAACCCCAAGCAACATTACACCTTGTCCAGCCCCACTTGCGCCCCCGTAAATACGAGGTTGCCGTTCTGGGCGTCGATGCGGATTTCGTCTTTCGGGCCGAACTTGCCTTCCAGAATCAGCTTCGACAGCGGATTTTCGATCTGCTGCTGAATCGCCCGCTTCAGCGGACGGGCGCCATACACCGGGTCGTAGCCCGCTTCGGCGATTTGCTGCAGTGCCGCGTCCGTCAAGCTCAGCGCCATGTCCATGCGCGCCAGGCGCTCTTCGAGGATCTTCAGCTGGATCTTCGCGATCGCGCCGATGTTTTTCTCGTCGAGGCCGTGGAACACGACGATTTCGTCGATACGGTTGACGAACTCGGGACGGAAGTGCGAACGTACCTCGGCCATCACTGCCAGCTTCACGACACCGGGATCATCGCTTTCCATGGCCTGGATCTTATGCGAACCCAGGTTCGAGGTCATGATGATGACGGTATTCTTGAAGTCCACCGTGCGGCCCTGGCCATCCGTCATGCGTCCATCGTCGAGCACTTGCAGCAGCACGTTGAAGACGTCGGCATGCGCCTTTTCCACTTCGTCGAGCAGGATCACGCTGTACGGCTTGCGGCGCACGGCTTCCGTCAGGTAGCCGCCCTCGTCGTAGCCCACGTAGCCCGGTGGCGCGCCGATCAAGCGGGCCACGGAATGCTTCTCCATGAACTCGCTCATGTCGATGCGGATCATCGATTCTTCCGTATCGAACAGGAAGGTGGCCAGCGCCTTGCTCAGCTCGGTCTTGCCGACGCCCGTCGGTCCCAGGAACATGAAGGAACCATATGGACGGTTCGGGTCGGAGAGGCCGGCGCGCGAGCGGCGGATGGCGTCAGCCACGGCCGTGATCGCTTCATCCTGGCCCACGACGCGCTCGTGCAGCTTCTCTTCGATGTGCAGCAGCTTGTCGCGCTCGCCCTGCATCATGCGCGATACGGGTATGCCCGTCGCACGCGACACCACTTCGGCGATTTCCTCGGCGCCCACTTCCGTGCGCAGCAGTTTCGGCTGGTCAGGGTCGAGTTTCGGGATGCCGCTGTCAGCCTGCTTGAGCTGGGCTTCCAGCTGCGGCAGCTTGCCATACTGCAATTCCGACACTTTCTGCCAGTTGCTCTCGCGCGTGGCCTGCTCCATCTGCAGCTTGACTTGCTCGATCTCTTCCTTGATGTGCGTGCTGCCCTGCACCACGGCCTTTTCCGCCTTCAGGATTTCCTCGAAGTCATTGTATTCGCGCTGCAGCTTGACGATCTCTTCCTCGATCAAGGCCAGGCGGCGCAACGACGCTTCGTCCTTTTCCTTCTTGACGGCTTCGCGCTCGATCTTGAGCTGTATCAAACGGCGCTCCAGCTTGTCCATCACTTCCGGCTTCGAATCGATCTCGATCTTGATCTTCGCCGCCGCTTCATCGATCAGGTCGATGGCCTTGTCGGGCAAAAAGCGGTCCGTGATGTAGCGGTGCGACAGCTCGGCGGCAGCGATGATGGCCGCGTCCGTGATTTCCACCTTGTGGTGCAGCGCATATTTATCCTGCAAGCCGCGCAGGATGGCGATCGTCGCCTCCACGGTCGGTTCGTCGACGAGCACTTTCTGGAAGCGGCGTTCCAGCGCGGCATCCTTCTCGATGTACTTGCGGTACTCGTCCAGGGTGGTCGCGCCCACGCAGTGCAGTTCGCCGCGCGCCAGCGCCGGTTTCAGCATATTGCCGGCATCCATCGCGCCTTCGGCCTTGCCCGCGCCCACCATGGTGTGCATTTCATCGATGAAGACGATGGTTTGCCCTTCATCCATGGCCAGTTCCTTCAGCACGGATTTCAGGCGCTCCTCGAATTCGCCGCGGAATTTCGCGCCAGCCAGCAAGGCGGCCATGTCCAGCGACAGTACGCGCTTGCCTTTCAGCGATTCCGGCACCTCGCCGTTGACGATGCGCTGCGCCAGGCCTTCGACGATGGCCGTCTTGCCCACGCCCGGTTCGCCTATCAGCACGGGGTTGTTCTTGCTGCGGCGCTGCAGGATCTGGATGGTGCGGCGGATTTCATCGTCGCGGCCGATCACAGGGTCGAGCTTGCCCTTGCGTGCCCGCTCCGTCAGGTCCAGCGTGTATTTTTTCAAGGCTTCGCGCTGGCCTTCGGCTTCTTGCGAATCGACCTTGTTGCCGCCGCGCACAGCCTCGATGGCCGCTTCCAGCGCCTTGCGGGTCAGGCCGTTTTCGCGCGCCAGCTTGCCGCAGTCGGATTTGTCGTCCGTCATGGCCAGCAAGACCATTTCGCTGGACACGAACTGGTCGCCAGCCTTTTGCGATTCCTTGTCGGCCAGGTTCAAGAGGGCCACGAATTCGCGGCTGACCTGCACGTCGCCGCCCGTGCCCGACACCTTCGGCAAGCGTTCGATGGACGCGCCCAGGGCCTTGGACAGGCCGCCCACGTTGACGCCGGCCCGCTGCAAGAGCGAACGGGCGCCGCCGTCGTCCTGGTTCAACAGGGCCGTCAGCAGGTGGACTGGTTCGATATAGGGATTGTCGTTGCCCACGGCCAAGCTTTGCGCATCGGCCAGGGCTTCCTGTAATTTGGTAGTGAGTTTGTCTTGTCGCATGAAAAGCGCTCCCGGTTAATTAGTTGTTAACCAAATTGGGGTGAGGCAGTACTTTTCAAGCATACACAAAGCAGAAAACCGCTGCATTTGGGCAAATGCTAGCGTGCGCGGCAGATACGATTCAAATGGTGCTTGCTTTTGTCGCCCATTTGTCCAGCGCCGTCTCGTCGCTGTCGCGCGCATCGACCCAGCGCGCCCCTTCCGGCGTATCTTCCTTCTTCCAGAACGGCGCTTCCGTCTTCAGGTAGTCGATGATGAACTCGCAAGCGGCGAACGCCTCGCCCCGGTGGGCGGACGAGACCGCCACCAGCACGATCTGCTCCTGCGGCAACAGCGGCCCCACGCGGTGGATCACCAGCGCGCCCGACAGGGGCCAGCGCGCGCGCGCCTGCTCGACGATGGCTACAATGGACTTTTCCGTCATGCCCGGATAATGCTCGAGCTCCATGGCGGCCACGTCCAGCCCCTCGTTCATGTCGCGCACCGTGCCGACGAAGCCGACGACGGCGCCCACCTTGGGGTTGCCTGCACGCAATTGTGCGATTTCTTGACTCAAGTCAAAATCAGCTTGCTGGACGCGGACGCTGGTACTCATTTGGCATGCCCTCCGATACGGCGCAGCAGGGTTTCGATGCGGCTGGCCGTGCGCGCATCGGTGGCGGCGGGAATCGCGCACAGCTGCATCAGCTGCGACACTTGCGTGAGCGGCTTCTGGCCCGATTTCAGCGACGATTGCAGCACTTCCACCTGCATTTTCAGGCGGTCGCGGGCGAATTCGGCGCCGCTGTCGACGCCGGCGACGATTTCCAGGCGCAAGACTTCCTCGAGCAAGCGGGCCTCGTTGGCCTGCAATTGCTGCACGTAGGCGTCAGCGCCCTCGCCCAGCGCGGCCTGGGCGGCGGCAAAGCGCTGCTGCAGGCTGCGTTCGTATTGCGTGTCGAGCGGCGGCAAGGCGCTCCAGCGTTCGCTCCACGCTGGCGCGTCGGCATCGGCGCCGCCCTCGGCCAGCGACGCTTCCAGCGATTGCACCAGGCGCAGCTTGTCGCGCAAGGCGTTGGCCTGGGCCGCACCGGCGCGCTCGGCGATGGCGTCCGCTTGCGCTTGCACGCCGGCGACGGCCGCGTGGTAGCGCTGCTCGATCTTCGCTTCGCTGGCGCGCGGCACGGGGCCCGTGGCGTTCCAGGCGGCGCGCGTGTCGCGCAGCAAGTGATGGATGAAGGCCGTGCGGGACTTGTCGTCGCCCTCGGGCACGACGGCCGTTTCCAGCGTGGCGCACAGCGCTTCGCGCGCATGCAGGTGTTCGCGGCGCTCGTGGTCGGCCGCGTGGGCCGTTTCCTTGCGCTTGGCAAAGATATCGTCGCAGGCGGCGCGGAAACGCTGCCACAGCGCCTGTTCCGCGCGGCGTTCCAGCGGCAGGGCTTTCGCCAGTTCCTGCCATTTATCCTGCAAGGCTTTCAGCATGTCGACCGTGTTGCGCTCCGATGGCTTGAGCAGACCCACTTCGACGATCAATTGTTCGCGCCGCGCCGTCTCGATCTGGCGCTGCGTGTCCAGCGGCTTCGACAGGGCGTCCAGCGCGGCACCGAATTCCGTATCCAGGCGTTTCTTTTCCTTGCGGTCGATGGTGCCCAGGCGCGTCCAGGCCTGGCGCAGGCGCTGCGAGGCGGAGGCGACATGTTTCCAGTCGGTGCTTTCTTCGGCCGCCAGGGCCGCCGTTTCCGCGATCAGTTCCTGGGCCTTGGCCGCGTTGCCGTGGCGCTCTTCGGCCAATTGCTTGAAATGCTGGGCCGCCGGCGCATACGCGAGGCTGCAGGCGGCGTCGAAACGTTCCCACAGGGATTTCGGCGCCGGGCCGGACAAGGTATCGAGCGACTTCCAGCGCTCGCGCAGGCTGCCCACTTTCTTGGCCAGCTCGGCCATTGGAAGTTCCTGTGCCGGCAATTCCTCGCCCGCCTTGACCAATTCCTCGCGCGACACGTTGCCGCCCCAGCGCGCCCAGTCGGCCAGGCGCTTGAATTCTCCCCGCACATGGGCCAGGCGGTCCGCTTGCGCAGGCGTCAAACGGCCGTGCTTGCTATCGCGCAAGGTCTTGTCATGCTCGGAAGCCACGTGCAGCAAGCCATCCTGCAGGGCCGCCTCCATGGCGTCGAGCACCTTGAAGAACTGTTCCGTCGCTTCTTTCGACACGGGTGCGTGTTCCACGCGCGGCTTGCGCGGCGCCGGGTCCGCATGGGCTGGTGCGGCCTCTGGCGTTGCCGCCTGCACGGGCGCCGGCGCGCTGGCCAGCACGGCCGCAAATTGCTGCTGCAAGCTGTCGGACAAGGGCGACTCGGGCAGGCGCGGCAGGGCTTGCCATGCGCGCTTCAGGGTATCCACGTCGAGCGTGGCGGCGTCCTGCGCCTGCCATTCGGCCAGCGCGGCCTGGCGCGCGTCGAACACGGCCTGGTGTTGCTGCAGGGCTTGCAAGGCGGATTGCGCCTGCTCGCGCGCCTGGCTGAAATCGTTTTCCAGGTGTTTCGGCAAGGAAGCGCGCTCGGGCGATTGCGCATGCTGCGCATGTTCCGCATCCAGGCGGGCCAGCGCCTGCGCCAGCTCGCCGGCGGACTGGCCATTGCTGGCCAGCGCGCGCGCAGCGGCGACGGCGTCGATCACGGCGCGCTGCAACACCACTTGCGCTTCCAGGCGGGCGGCCAGCGCGGCGCGCGCGGCAGCAAAGGCGGTCGCCAGTTCAGGCGTGGCCTTGATGACTTGCCATTGGCGGTCCAGCTCGGCTACCTGGTTGGGGCTGAGCTTTTCATCGTTCAACAGGCGCTGGGCCGTGTCGATGCTGGCCTGGGCGCGTTGCGTCTCGGCAGCCTGATGACGGATCAGGTCGATGCGGCCCTGCATCAGCTTGGCCACGCGGCGGTCCGTGTTGCGCATGGCGTGGTGGACTTTTTCCAGCAGGGGCAAGGCGTGGACGTGTTCGGCCGCGATCAGACGGGCATCGGCAAATTCGCTGGACACGATGAATTCAAAGGCGGCAGCCTCGTCGCCAGCCACGGCATGGGCACGCGCCACCTGTTCGGCGCGGCGCGATGCGCTCTGCGCCGAGGCGGCGGCCTGTTCTGCCACGACAGGGTCGGGTACGGCAGTCTTGCTGGCAGAACGCTTGAAGAGAAATTCGAACATGACGGGTTTCGCGTGGATCAAAACCACCATCATAACAAAGCCCGGGGTATTGCATCGGACAGGACTGAACAAGTTATCAAATGAATAAAGCGAATCTTTCCCGAATCTTTTCCCTGGATTTTTGCCCTATGACGGCGCGTCGGCTGCCCTCGCGAAAACGCCTCCGGCAGACACCGCCTGGCGGGGTGTGCGCTCGCTACCCGTTCAAGCCTGCGCACGCAGCGGCTGTGCCGGCGCGGGCGGCGCGGATGCGGCGCCATCCGCCAGCGTTTCAGCGCTGCCGCTGCTTGCCGGCAAGGGCGCCGGCAAAGGCGCTGGCAAAACAAAGGGCAGCACTTGCGCCTTGCCACGGCGCGCTTCCTGCGCGCGCGCATCGTGGGCGAGGAACTGGTAGGCGATGGCAAACCACGCTTCGCCGACGATGACCTTGCGCGCCAGCGCGAACAGCTCGCGCTCTTCCTTTTCCAGGCGCTGCAGCAAGGCCGCGCAAAAGGCGTCGATGGCGGCGCACAGCTGCTCGGCTTGTAATTCGGAATGGTCGATGGCGGCACCCGCGCGCTGCTGCACGACATTGATGCTTTCCAGCGCCGCGTGGTTCAAGCCGTTCAACTCGTCCAGCAAGCCGTCCACATGGGGCGCGGCCTGGCGGATGGCGGGAATCAGGTACATCTCCACCTTGCGCCAATAGCTCCCCTGGTACAGCCGGTTCAGCCAGTCGCCCGTGTACTGCAGTTGCGCCAAACTGAGCCTGCTTTGCTGGCGCAGTTGCACCTGCATGTATTTCTGAAAAGCTAACAAGCTCATGCGGATGCTGGCCTGTTCCACCGACAGGGAAACCAATATATATGTTGCAGTAAGCATGCACTCACTCCCGAAAACGCGCTGGATATGTCATCCTGGAAGTGAAAGTGTAAAGACTACCGACAGGGGCCAGTTTGATCCTGCACAAACCCGCGGCTGGCCAGCCGCGCTTTCTTTTACGGCGCGCGCAGGCCGATATGCAGGTTGACGACGCCCGGCTCTTCCGACGGCGTGACTTCGCCGCCAAAGCTTTTCACCAGCCGCTGCATGCCCTTGTTGCGCGCCATCGCCTCGCCCACCAGCGCTTCCGTGCCCCGGCTGCGGAAATAGTCGACCAGCTTCTCGAACAGGATGTGTCCCAGTCCCTTGCCTTTCAGGGCCGAGCGCACGGCGATGGCGAAATCGGCGTGGATATTGTCCGGATCGGCCACGGCGCGCACCACGCCCAGGGTTTCCGGCTTGCCGTCCGGGCCCGTGTGCGTGGCGATGAAGGCCATGGCGCGGTCATAATCGATCTGCGTCAGGCGCGCCAGCTGCGACACGGGCAGCTCGCGCATGGACGTGAAGAAGCGCAGGCGCACGTCGTCCGGGTCCAGCGCGTGGAACAGGTCCATGTGCTGCGGCGCGTCCTCGGGGCGGATGGGGCGCAGCAGGATGGATTGGTCCATCCACGTCACCTGCTCTTCCAGCTCCTGCGGATACGGGCGGATGGCCAGGCGGTCGCGTTTCTGGCCCGGCTGCAGGCGGATGCGCGCGTCGAGGGCGATCACGCCATCCGCATCGGCCACCAGGGGGTTGATGTCGAGTTCGGCCAGCTCGCCGATGTCGGCCACCAGTTCGGCCACCTGGATCAGGGTGTAGCAGATGGCGTCGATGTCGGCCGGCGGCTGGTTGCGGTAGCCGGCCAGCAGCTTCGACACGCGCGTGCGCGCCAGCATGTCGCGCGCCAGCACCATGTTCAGCGGCGGCAAGCCGATGGCGTGATCGGCCGTCACTTCCACGGCGATGCCGCCCTGCCCCACGAGGATGACGGGGCCGAAGGCGGCGTCCGTCGTCACGCCGACGATCAATTCATGCGATTGCGGCCGGCGCGCCATCTGCTGCACGGTAAAACCGTCGATCAGCGCGTCGGGACGCATGCGGCGCACGCGCTTGAGCATGGCGGCGGCGGCCGTGCGCAGGATGTCGGGCGTGTCCAGGTCGAGCGCCACGCCGCCCACGTCGGACTTGTGCGCGATGTCGGGCGAGTGGATTTTCAGCGCGACGGGATAGCCGATGTCGGCCGCCACGGCCAGCGCCTCTTCCACGTCGGCCGCCATGCGCGTGGTGGCGACGGGAATGCCGTAGGCGGCCAAAATCTCTTTCGAGCGGCATTCGCCCAGCACCGTCTGGCCGGCCGCCAGCGCGGCGGCGACGATTTCGCGCACGCGCGCGCGGCGCGGCGTGGCCGACATGGGCAGCTGCGCCGGCACCTGCATCAGGGTTTCCTGGTTGCGCCGGTACTGCACGATCTGCATGAAGCCATGCACGGCCTTTTCCGGCGTGTCGTAGGTGGGAATGCCGGCCCGGTTGAAGACCTGGCGCGCAGGCGCCACGGTGGTGCCGCCCAGCAGGCACGACAGCACCGTGCGCGAGGTGGCCTTGATCAGCGGCGTGACGGCTTCGGCGATGTCGATCGACGACACCATGGCCGTGGGTGCGTGCAGCAGCAACAAGGCGTCCGCCTGCGGCTCGTCGAGCAGCGGCTTGATGGCGTCGGCATAGCGCTGCACGGCCGCGTCGCCGGGCAAGCCCACGGGGTTGTCGTGCGACCAGCCCCGTGGCAGCGCCTTTTCCAGCGCGATGACGGTGTCCGGCGACAGCTCGGCCAGCTTGCCGCCGCTGCCCACCAGGGCGTCGGTGGCCATCACGCCCAGGCCGCCGCCGTTGCACAGGATCGCCAGGCGCTCGCCGCGCTGCGAACGGATATGCGTGAGGGTTTCCACGGCGTCGAACAATTCCTCGGCCGAATACACGCGCAGCATGCCGGCGCGGCGGATGGCCGCGTCGTACACGGCGTCGGAACCGGCCAGCGCGCCCGTGTGCCAGGCCGCCATGGCCGCGCCTTCCGCCTCGCGCCCCGCCTTCAGGACGATGACGGGCTTGCTGCGCGCGGCCGCCCGCGCCGCCGACATGAATTTGCGCGCCGCCTGGATGTCTTCCATGTACAGCAGGATGGCGGCCGTGTCGACGTCGCCGGCCAGGTAGTCGAGCAAGTCGCCGAAATCGATATCGTAGCTGGCGCCCAGCGAAATGAACTTGGAAAAGCCCACGCCATGCGCGTTGGCCCAGTCGAGCACGCCCGACACCAGCGCGCCCGACTGCGACACGAAGGCGATCTTGCCGCTCGTCGCGCCTACATGGGCGAAGCTGGCGTTCAAGCCCAGTTTCGGCACCAGCAAGCCCATGCTGTTGGGGCCGAGGATGCGCAGCAGATGCGGTTTGGCCGCCTTCAGCATGGCCAGGCGCAGCGACTGCTCGCGCACGGGGTCGAGGCCGGACGTCATGACGATGACCGCGCGCGTGCCCAACGCACCCAGTTCGCGGATCAGGGCCGTGATGGTGGCGGGCGGCGTGCAGATGATGGCCAGGTCCGGCGCCTTGGGCAAGTGCGCCAGCTTGCGGTAGCATTTCAGGCCCATCAGCTCGTCGTACTTGGGGTTGACGGGCCAAATGTCTCCCTGGTAGCCGCCACCGAGCAGGTTGTACAGGGCGATGGCGCCCAGCTTGCGTTCGCGCGCCGTGGCGCCGATCAGGGCCACCGAGGCCGGCTTGAACAGCTTGTCGAGATTACGGATACTCATGTTCTGGCCTCATGGATTGCCGGAGCGGGATTGCCGGAGCGACTACGCGCCAGTGTAAGGGATGCGTTGCCAAAAAAATTTGACCTTGCGCTGCATTTCACGAAAAATCCGCGCACCCCTACCAGCGCGAGCGGTGGCTTTCCGTCACCCCGGCCAGCTGCGCCACGATGCGCTTGGGAGAGTCCGCGCTGGTACGCACCCAGCCGCTGAAGGTGCCGATGGGCTGGATGTAGCGGCTGGCGGCGATCCACAGATTCTTATCCTCGCGGCGCGCGCCTTCCGGCTTGAAGTGCAGGTCCAGCAAATCGTCGTCCGTCCACACATGCCACGGCGCCAGCGGGTTGTCGGGATTGAAGTCGAAATGCGCGCGGCCCAGCGGATACAGCTGGCCATCGAGCCACAGCGCGTTTTCATGCGCGCCGAAATAGCCGGCCTGCAGGTTGAAACCCAGGTCCAGGCTGTGCGCCGAGGCCCAGCGCCATTCCGTTTCGCGCGCCAGCAAGCCATTCGAATAATCGAAGCTGGCCACGCCGTCGTCCAAGCTGTAGCCCATGGCGCCGCAGCGCACGCTGCCCCACAAGGGCAAGCCGCCCGACTTTTGCGTCGCATGCACGCTGCCGCCCTCGCCCACGGGTCCCACGGCCAGCAAGGTGGGCGCCACGGGCGGGCCGAATTCCGCGTCGATGCCGAAATGGCCGCAATCGAGCAGCAATCGATAGCGCTGCTGGGGCTGGGCCTCGATGGAGATCACTTGCGAGAGGAAGCGGAAACGGCTGCTGGCGCCCGCATGCGGCGCCACCGTGGCGCTCAAGCCCGGCACGCCATCCTGCGAAAAACTGGCCACGATCTTGCCCTTGTGGCGGTCGAAGGCATAGGCGAAGGCCGTGCTGGTCCAGCCCAGGTCGACGATGGCCACGCCGCAGAACAGCGTGGGTGTGGACAGGGCCACGTAATGCCAGCGCTTGTGGTGGAACAGGCGCCAGAGGGCGCCGCGCGCGTGAGGCGGCGCCAGCGCGGCCCAGTCGAAGGCGTTCAATTGGCCCGTGTAGCGGCCAAAGCAGGGGACGCCATCGGCGTCGAGCAGCTGGGGAGGAGCCGGCGGCAGCATCATGCGGCCCGCCTTGCGGCAGCGCCGCCGTCGTGCAGGGCCTGGGCCAGCAGCGCGCCGAAGGCTGCCGGCTGCGTCTGCGCAATATCAATATCCGGGCAGGCATGCCAGAGCGCCAGGCGCTGCACGGCGCCGGCCACGTCCTGCACCAGGCGGGTACTGAGGCGCACGCCGTCTTCCAGCGCCAGCGACTTGATCTCGAAGCGCCCCTGCGCGCGGTGCGCCTTGGCGTCCAGGCGCCCCACCAGCGCGCCGCGGCGCAAGATCGGCAAGGTGAAATAGCCATAGCGGCGCTTTTCGGCCGGCGTGTAGCATTCGAGCCGGTAGTCAAAGCCGAACAATTCCAGGGCGCGGCGCCGGTCCCAGACGACGGGATCGAACGGCGACAGGATCGTCGTCAGGGTGGGCGCCAGCTTGCCGGCCGCCGCGTCGCGCAACAAGTCCCCATGCTCGGCATGCACGTACACGGCATCACTCCAGCCATCGACCGTGCAGCGCAGCAGCGCGCCCTCGTCCACCAGCGCCTGCAGATCGCGCGCCAGGCTGACACGCGATTGCCTGGTGCGGAAGTAGTCGCTGATCCAGCTGGCCCGCGCCAGCCCCAGCGCCTTCACGCTGGCCAGCAGCAGCCGGCGGCGCACCTGCTCCTCGGACGGCAGCAAGCCGTCGTGCCAGCCCGGCAGCACGCGTTCGGCCAGGTCGTAATAGCGCTGGAAATTGTGGCGTTTGGCGATCATCAGCACGCCCGACGTAAACAGGACTTCGAGCGAGCGCTTTTCCGGCTTCCAGCTCCACCAGCCGCCCGCCTGGCCATCCGTGCGCTCGAAGTCGGCCGAACGCGCGGCGCCGTTGGCGCGGATATGTTCCAGCACCGAAGCGACGGCCTCTCCCTGCTCGGCCATCCATTTGACGGAATATTTCCAGCCCATGGCGGCCGGATCCAGCATGCGGTGGCGGTACAGGCCATAGTCTTCGATGGGCACGAAGCAAGCCTCGTGCGCCCAGTACTCGAACAGCGCGCCCTCGGCCAGCAGCTGCTCCAGCCACGGCTGCGGATAGTCGCCCAGGCGGCTCCACAGCACCAGGTAGGGGCTGCGCGCCACCACGTGGATGGTGTCGATCTGCAGCACGCCCATCTGCCGCACGGCGGCCAGCACGTCCGCCTTCACGGCTTTCTTGCGCCGCGCCTGCAGCAAGCCCTGCGCGGCCAGGTGCAGCGCGCGCGCGGCGGCCAGCGATAAAGCGGGGGGATCGAAAAGAATGGGCTGGTGTGGGCTGTGCATAACAGAAAGATACCGCATTCTGCACACACCTTGTGCGTTTTATCGCTATCGGATCGCGCCCGCTACGTTGCGGGAAACACGACCGTCACCGCCAGCCCCCGGCCCTGCAGTCCGGCGCCGAGGATGATCTGCGCGCCATGCCGCTCGGCGATGCGGCGCACGATGGACAGGCCCAGCCCGCTGCCGGGAACCTGGCTGCCCCCCAGGCGCACGAAGCGTTCGAACACGCGCGCGTGCCATTGCTCGGCGATGCCCGGCCCCGTATCGGCCACGCGCAGGTAGCTGCGCCCCGCCTCCACGCCGCAGCTGATCTCGATGGCGCCCGGCGCCGGGGTATAGCGCAGCGCATTGTCGACCAGGTTACGCAGCAATACCTGCAGGCTGTCCGCATGCAGCGCGCAAGGCGCCGGCGCCACGTTGACCGCCAGCGACAACGGGTACGGAGCGGCCAGCGCCTGCCACTGCGCCCCCTGCGCTGCCAGCAGCTGCGCCAGGTCGCCCGGCGCCAGCGCCGTCTCTGCCTGCGACTGCGGATCGAGCTGCGCCAGCGCCAGCAACTGGTTGACGAGGCGCGTGGCGCGCTCCACGCTGGCGCCCAGGGCAGCGATGAATTCCTCGCGTTCGTCCGCGCAGCGGGCCCGCTGCAGCACTTGCAGATTGGTCTTGATGGCGGCCAGCGGCGTGCGCAGCTCGTGCGCCGCATCGGCCGTGAAGCGCTGTTCGTTGTCGCGGCTGTGCCGCACCCTGCCGAACAGGCGGTTGATTTCCAGCAGCAGCGGATGCAGCTCCGAAGGCGCGCCGTGCACATGCACGTCCGTCAGTTCATCGGGCGTGCGTGCCGACACTTCGTCGGCGGACGCCTGCAGCACGCGAAACACGCGGTGGATGCTCCACCAGATGGCGATGGTGGCCAGCGCCACGAGCAGCAGGCCGAACAGCGCGATGCGGTAAAAGAAACCGCGGCTGATGTCGTCGCGGTGGCTGGTCGGTTCGGCCACCAGCAGCTGCAGGCTGCGCTGCGGGTCCCACAGCGAAAACAGACGCCAGCGCTGGCCGCCGATGCTGGTCCACGACAGGCCGTCCGGCGCGCTGCGCGACAGGGCGATGTCGGACGCCGCGTCGTTGCGGTACAGGACGCGCTGCTGCGCGTCGCGCACCTTGAACAGCAAATACTGGTGGGGATTCGGATGGCCGCGCAGCGGCAGGTCGATGGGCCCCGTCAAGCCATGCTCGCGCGCATCCTTTTCCACCAGCGACAGCAGCAAATGCCCCGTCTCGATCAGCGACTGGTCGAACAATTCCTGGCTTTCGCGGCGCGCTTCCACGTACACGATGGCGGCGCTGCCCACCCACAGGGCCAGGGTCAGGCCCAGCAGCACGGCCAGCAGGGTGCGCCGCAGCGACCAGCTTTTCACGCCGCCGCCAGCCGTTAAGAATCTCTTAAGAACTTCTGCGCAAGATCCGGAGCGAAATATTTTTTGGGAAGCCATGCCTGCAATTGTAAATGATTCTTATTGCTTTCATGATTCCCATTACCTAAACAATACAGACCAATAATTCATTCACCCTCAGGAGTTTGCATGTCCAACAGCCCCCGCCGCGCGCACCTGCCGCGTCCCACCACTCTGGCCCTGGCCTTGGCCGCCCTGTCCTGCCTGCCGGCCCACGCCCAGACGGGCACGCCTGCCAGCATGCCCGAAGTGGTGGTTTCCGCCTCCGGTTTCGAGCAGGATATCAAGCAGGCGCCCGCCTCGATCACCGTGCTGACGCGTGAAGAACTGTCGAAGGAACGCTTCGGCAACCTGACGCAGGCGCTGGAAAGCGTGGAAGGCATCGACGTGGGCGCGGCGGGCGACAAGACGGGCGGCATGAACATCAGCATCCGCGGCATGCCCAGCGACTACACCCTGGTGCTGATCGACGGACGCCGCCAGAACGCGGCCGGCAATGTCACGCCGAACGGCTTCGGCGGCACGCAGACGAGCTTCATGCCGCCGCTGGCTGCCATCGAGCGCATCGAGATCATCCGCGGCCCCATGTCGACCCTGTACGGCTCGGACGCCATGGGCGGCGTGATCAACATCATCACGCGCAAGGTGGGCAAGCAGTGGATGGGTTCCATCTCGGCCGACTACACCTTGCAGGAAGAGTCCGATTTCGGCGACGTGAAAAGCGGCCGCTTCTACCTGAGCGGCCCCATCGCCACCGACCTGCTGGGCCTGTCCCTGCGCGGCAGCAAGCAACGCCGCGATGCAGCCCACATCCGCTACAACGACGCGGCCGGTGCGGAAAATGTGCCGAACATGGGCGCCAACCCCGTGCGCGCGGACATCGAAAACTTTGGCGCGCGCCTGGCGTTCACGCCCAACCGTTTCCATACCGTCATCCTCGACGCGGATGCGGGCCGCCAGACCTACGACAATTCGAAGAAACAACTGGGTACCTTGGGCTTGCAGGGCGGCTACGGTCCCGAGCAGAAATACAACCGCGACCAGTGGACCCTGTCGCATACGGGCCGCTTCGGCTTCGGCACCCTGGACAGCAGCTACATGGTGAACAAGACGGAAACCCTGGGCCGCACGATTCCGCCAGGCACGCCAGGCGCCGTCGCCGGCAGCGCGCGCACCCTGGAAGTGGAAAGCCAGGTGTTCGACACCAAATTGGTCATGCCGTTGGGCAAACACATGGCCACCGTCGGCGCGCAATGGTGGAAAGCGGAAATGACGGATGGCGTGGCGCCAAAGAAATTCGAATTCACGCAAAAAGCCCTGTTCGTGGAAGACGAATGGCAGGTGCTGGAGAATATCGCGCTGACCTTCGGCGCCCGTTATGACGATCACAGCATCTTCGGCGGCCAGACCAGCCCCCGCGCGTATGCCGTGTGGAACGCGACGCCAAGCTGGACCGTCAAGGGCGGCGTCAGCAAGGGTTACAAGACGCCGCGCGTGGAACAATTGTCGCCAGGCATCAACGGTTTCGGCGGCCAGGGCACGATCCCCCTCGTCGGCAGCCCGAACCTGAAGCCGGAAACGAGCACGACGACGGAAATCGGCGCGTATTTCGACAACCTGGCCGGCTGGACCGCCAGCGGCTCCCTGTTCAACAATCAATTCAAGGACAAGATCACGACGGGCACGGGCCTCGTCAACTGCGATTACCGTCCGTCGCCAAACCGTCCCGGCTGCGTCAGCTTCGGCAACTGGCCCAACGTCGATGCGTTTGGCCAGTCGGTCAACGTGGATGAGGCCGTCACGCGCGGCGTCGAGCTGAATACGCGCTTCCCGCTGGGCAAGACCTTGTCGGCCAGCGCCAACTACACGTACACGGAAAGCGAACAGAAGAGTGGCAGCAACGCGGGCAAGCCCCTGAGCGACACGCCCAAGCACGCCGTCAACGCGCGCCTGAGCTGGGATATCTCGCGCGAATGGAACGGCTGGCTGCGCGCAGAGTACCGCAGCGAGCGCTTCCGCGATCCGGGCACCTCCGCTTCCACGCGCGCCGCCAAGGCCGCGCTGGGCGACTACAAGGGCTACACCATGTTGCACCTGGGCAGCAGCTACCAGCTGAACAAGCGCGTCACCCTGAACGCGGCCGTGTACAACCTGCTCAACAAGGACTTCGTCGACTACCAGCCTTACCGCGCGCCAACGTTGACCTACGCCAACCGCTATGTCAACAGCCTGGACGGCCGCCGTCTGTGGCTGTCGGCCACCGTCGATTTCTGATGCGCTAATCCATCCGCATCATCGATGCCAACGGGCTGCCTCAGGGTAGCCCGTTTTTTCATCAGGCCGCTTGCGCTTTATCAATGCAATAGCCGATCGCATGCACGGTGCGTATCAAGTCCCGCCCCAGCTTCTTGCGCAGGTGGTGGATATGCACTTGCACGGCATTGCTTTCCACTTCATCGCCCCAGCTGTACAGGTTTTTCTCCAGCTGTTCCCGGCTCAGCACCCGGCCGCCGTGTTCCAGCAACAATTGCAGGATGCGAAACTCCTTCATCGTGAGCATCACGGGCAATCCCCCTTGCGTCACCTGCCGGTCCGCGATATCGAGCACCAGGTCGCCATGCACGAGGTGCTCGCGCAGGCGGCCCGCGGCGCGCCGGCAGGCGCTGCGGATGCGCGCGGCCAGCTCGTCGAGGTCGAACGGTTTCACGATGAAGTCGTCGGCGCCCGCGTCGAGCCCGGCGATGCGCTCGCCCACCTGGTCGCGCGCCGTGACGACCAGCACGGCGCCGCTGTAGCCATTGTCGCGCAGCACGCCCAGCGCCTGCATGCCATCCTGTCCCGGCAAGCCCAGGTCGAGCAAAATGCAGCCATAGTCGTGCAGGCGCACGGCCGTGTGCGCGTGTTCGGCGCTCGTGACCCAGTCGACGGCATGGCCGGCCTGTTCCAGGCCGATCTGCGTGGCGCGGCCCAGTTGCGGGTCGTCTTCGGTCAGCAAGATGCGCATGGGGTGGGAAGCGGACGGGCCGCTCAGTCCTTTTTCTTGATCAGGCCAGCGAGCGCGGCGAACGGATTGTGCGTGGCGGGCGCCACCTCGGCCGACAGCAGGCCGGCGCCACGGTCCGCTTCCAGGTAGCGCGAGTGCTCATTGTCGTGGCAATACAGGCACAACAGTTCCCAGTTGCTGCCATCGGGCGGATTGTTGTCGTGGTTGTGGTCGCGGTGGTGCACCGTCAGCTGCTGCACGTTGGCGCGCGTAAATTCGCGCATGCAGCGGCCGCAGACCCACGGGTACATCTTCAGCGAACGCTCGCGGTAGCCGCTCTCGCGCTGGTCGGCGGCGCGGCGCGCTTCAGCCACGATCTTGTCCAGTCTTGCCGCGTCGGGCTTTTTACTCTGCATGACAACTTTCGATATGGGAGGAAGAAGCATCCATTTTAATGAGGATGGGGGCGCAATTGTACTTTTTCTGCCACGGCGCCAGCCCGTGTCGCCGCCGGCGTGCTTTTTTTAGCGTGCGCGGCACCACGGCTACTTGATTTAAAGCAAAATAAGGCCAGCGACAGACCGCGAACAGACGATGGCAGCGGCGGCAACACGCTGACGCGCAAGGCGGCCGATTTCGGCTATCATGCGCGCCACGCCGCCCCTCCCCTTTTCCATGAATATAGCCTGCAAGCGCCCGTGATAGCGATAACAAGACCCCTGCAACGCCTTGCCCGCCGCCTGTACCGTCTCAGCCTGGTGCCCCTGTTCGCGCTCATCCTGCTGCTGGCGCTGTGGGCGGCCGTCTTTTATCAGGTGGGCCAGGAACGGGCCAGCGCCGTGCGCGACGCCGTGGCCGTCAGCCAGTCGCTGGCGCGCACCCTGGCCGACCATACCAGTTTCACCCTGCGCCAGACGGATCACGCCACGCAATTGTTCAAGCTCAAATACGAGGAAACGGACGGCGGCCTGCGCCTGAATGAATTCACGCGCCGCCAGGGCTTGCTCGACAGCGTGCTGCCGTCGAAGCTGGCATTGCCGATCGCCCTCGTCGATGCGCACGGCAATGTGCTCGACAGCGCCAACGCCTATTTGCCGGAAAACCTGGCCGGCCAGGCATTTTTCAGGGCGCTGGCCGCGAATGCGTCCGACACGGTCCTGGTCGACACGCCCATGCTCGACGCGGGCGGCAAGCACTGGACCATCCGCCTGGCGCGCCGCCTGAACGATGCGCAAGGCCGCTTTGCCGGCGCCATCGTCATCCTCGTCGACCCCACGTATTTTGTCGACGACTACGACCGCCTGAACCTCGATGAACAGGGCGCGCTGATGCTGGTGGCGCGCGACAGCGGCTTGACGGCGGGGCGCATCGGCGAACAACTGATCCTCAGCGACCGCATCGACTTCCGCATGCCGGGACCGCCGCAGCACGCCGCCGAAGAACTGCTGATCGAGCCGCCCGTCGACGCGACATCCCGCATCTACAGCTACCACGAGCTGCCGCGCTACCCGTTGCTGGCCGTGGTGGGCGTGAGCCGCGCCGTCGCCCTGACGCGCTTCGAACACCGCCGCCTGATATATGTCGGCGCGCTGCTCGCCGCCAGCGTGCTCATTGCCGGCTTTACAACCCTGCTGATGCGCCAGAGCGCGCGCCTGCGCCGCAGCATCCGCCAGGCCACGGAAACGCAAGCCTTGCTGCGCGCGGCGCACCAGGGCAGCCTCGATGCCGTGCTGCTGCTGAAAGCCTGGCGTGCCGCGCCGGGCAAGCCGGTGGAAGACTTCACCTTTGCCGACATCAACGAGCGCGCCGCCGACATGCTGGGCAAGCCGCGCTCCGAACTGCTGGGCCAGCGCGTGCTGCAGCAGATGCCGCTGCTGCGCGGCGAGCGTTTCTTCAAGCGCTTCGTGCTGGTGATGGAAACGGGCCAGCCGCTGGAAGATGAATTCGAACTGCCGCTGGCCTCGGGCGGCACGCGCTGGCTGCGCCACCAGGTCGTGCCGATCGCCGACGGCGTGGCCGTCACCTCGCGCGACATCAGCGCGCGCAAACACGACGAACTGGCGCTGCAGGACAACCGCAGCTTCCTGCAGTCGCTGATCGACCATTTGCCCGTGCTGGTCTACGTAAAAAGCGCGCGCCCGGAAAATTTCGGCCAGATGGAAGTGTGGAACAAGGCGGCCGAGGACATCACCGGCCACCTGGCCGCCGACGTCATCGGCAAGACCGATTGCCAGGCCTTCCCGCCCGACTTCGGCCTGCACGACGCCGAGGACGACCGCGCCATCCTGGCCGAGCGGGGCGTCATCGACCATACGGAAAAGCCGTTGCGCCTGTTCGATGGCAGCCTGCGCTACCTGCGCGCCGTCTCCGTGCCCGTGTTCGACGAGCGCCAGCAGATCGAACATATCCTGTGCATCGCCGAGGATATCTCGCAGCGCCGCCAGCAGGAACTGGAACTGCGCCAGAAACAGGCCGAACTGGCCGCCGTCAACGACGCTTCCCCGCTCGGCCTGGTGCGCCTGGACCGCCAGCGCCGCTGCACCTACGTCAACCGCACCTTCGAATCGATCACGGGCTTGCCGCGCGCGGCCGCCCTGGGCGCCGGCTGGACCAGCGCCCTGCACCCGGACGACTATCCGCTGATGCACGTGGCGCTGGAACAGCTCACGCGCAGCCATGCGCCATTCCAGTCCACCCTGCGCTGCCTGCACCGCGACGGCAGGCTGGTCTGGGTCTCCGTCAAAATTGCCCCCATCCTCATCGACGGCCGGATCGAAGGCTACGTGGGCAGCCTGGACGACATCACCATCCTGCGCGAATCGGAAGTGGCGCTGCTGGAAAGCGAAGCGCGCCTGCGCACCATCGCCGACACCCTGCCGGCCATGATCGCCTACATCGACGCCGACCAGGTCTACCGCTTCCTGAACATCGCCTATGAACGCGAATTCGGCCTGACGGGCCGGCAAGCGCTGGGCAAGAGCGTGCGCGACACGGTGGGCGAGGCGCGCTACCGCACGGTGGCGCCGTACATCGAAAGAGTGCTGGCGGGCGAAACCCTGAGCTTCGAGGAAGAAGACGACAAGGAAGGCATCGAGCGCTGCCTGGAAGTGATCTACATCCCGCAGATCGGCGAAGACAAGCTGCAGGTGGTGGGCTTTCACGTGATGCGCCAGGATATCACCGTGCAAAAGCGCGAAAAACAGCGCCTGCTGAAACTGGCCCAGGTCGATGCGCTGACGGGTTTGTCGAACCGCGCCGGATTCCAGCAAAAACTCAGCGACGCCATGCACGCAAGCCGCCAGCATCAGCACCTGATGGCCGTCATGTACATGGATATCGACCGTTTCAAGCCCGTCAACGACACGCACGGCCATGGCACCGGCGACGCGCTGCTGCGCGCCTTCGCCCAGCGCCTGACGCAGACCATGCGCGTCACCGACATCGTCGCTCGCCTGGGCGGCGACGAATTCACCATCATCATGGAACAGATCACCCGGCCCGAGGACGCGGCCGTGCTGGCGGAAAAAATCGTCGCCGCCATGCAGCAGCCGTTCGAACTCGATGGCATCACCGTGCGCATTTCCGCCAGCATCGGCCTGGCTTTCTACCGCGACGAAGACATTTCCCCCGCCGTGCTGCTGCAGCGGGCCGACGTGCTGCTGTACAAGGCCAAACAGGATGGCCGGAATACCTATCGCGCCGGGATGCTGACGACTTGATTTAGCCGCTGGCGCATGGCGCGGGTCTGACCCCTATCATTCCTGCTATATTGGCGCCTGTCTTCCCTACCCTTGGCCCACCATGCGCCTGCTGCACACTTCCGACTGGCATCTGGGCCAGACCCTGCACAATTACGAGCGGGGCTACGAACACCAGCGCTTCCTCGACTGGCTGCTCGACACGCTCGTGGCCGAAAAGGTCGACGTGCTGCTAGTGGCCGGCGACGTGTTCGACAACGCCAACCCGTCGGCCGCCTCGCAAAAGCAGCTGTACGTCTTCCTGCAGCAGGCGCGCGCGCGCCTGCCCGCGCTGCAGCTGGTCGTCGTCGCCGGCAACCACGATTCGGCCGGCCGGCTCGAAGCGCCCGGCCCCCTGCTGGCCGCACACGGCACGCACGTGATCGGCCATCTGCTGCGCGACGAAGATGGCCAGATCGACCTGGAGCGCCTGCTGTTGCCTTTGACGGGCGCCGATGGGCAAGTGCAAGCCTGGTGCCTGGCCGTGCCCTTCCTGCGTCCCGGCGACGTGCCGAAACTGCCGGCCGGCGATACCCAGGACGCCTACCTGGGCGGCATCGCCCTGCTGTACCGGCAATTGACAGACCTGGCGCTGGCGCGCCGCCAGCCCGGGCAAGCCATCCTAGCCATGGGCCATTGCCACATGGTGGGCGGCGAAATGTCGAACGATTCCGAGCGCCGCATCGTCATCGGCGGCACGGAAATGCTGCCCTCGGGGATTTTCGATACGGCCATCGCCTATGCGGCGCTGGGCCATCTGCACAAGGCGCAGGCCGTGGGCGGCCAGGAGCATATCCGCTATTGCGGCAGCCCGATTCCCCTGTCGTTCGCCGAAGTCAATTATCGCCATCAGGTGCTGTGTCTCGACATCGACGGCGAACAGTTGAAGGACGTGCGCACCATCGAGGTGCCGCGCGCCGTGCCCCTCTTGCGCGTGCCCGCCACGCCGGCGCCGATAGACGAGGTGCTGGCGCAGCTGGCCGCCCTCGACGTGCCCGCCGCCGCACCGGAAGCGCAGCCCTTCCTGGAAGTGCGCGTGCGCCTCGATGCGCCGGAACCGGGCCTGCGCACGCGCATCGAAACGGCGCTCGACGGCAAGCACGTGCGCCTGGCGAAGATCGAAACGTCGAGCGCCGCGCGCAGCAGCGCGCCCGAGAACATGACGCTGGACCAATTGAGCCAGCTGCAGCCCGACGACATCTTCCGCCGCCTGTACCTGCAAAAATACGGCCGGCCCGCGCCGCCCGAACAACTGTCGGCCCTGGCCGAACTGCTGCTGCCCGGCGCCTGACTGTACCTGAAGAACCATGAAAATACTGAAAATCAGCGGCAAGAACCTGGCCTCGCTGGCCGGCGAATTTGAAGTCGACTTCCAGCAGGAACCGCTGGCGTCCGCCGGCCTGTTTGCCATCAGCGGCCCCACGGGCGCGGGCAAGAGCACCCTGCTCGACGCCCTGTGCCTGGCCCTGTACGACGCCACGCCGCGCCTGCTGAAGGTGCTGGGCCGGGGCAGCGCCCTGCCCGACGTGGGCAAGGAAACCGTCAACGCCCAGGATACGCGCACCCTGCTGCGCCGTGGCACGCCGGACGGTTACGCGCAAGTGGACTTCGTCGGCAACGACGGTGCCAGCTATCGCGCGCGCTGGAGCGTGCGCCGCTCGCGCACCCGGGCCGAAGGGGCGCTGCAGGCGACCGCCATGAGCTTGCACCAGCTGCCAGCGCTGCAGCCCATCGGCGGCACCAAGACGGAAGTCAAGGAAGAGATCGAAAAGCGCATCGGCCTGTCGTTCGACCAGTTTACGCGCGCCGTGCTGCTGGCGCAGAACGAGTTTTCCACCTTCCTCAAGACGGAAGACAATGAACGGGGAGAATTGCTGGAAACCCTGACGGGCAGCAGCATCTACACCGACATTTCCATGCGCGCCTTCGAGCGGGCAAAAAAGGAAAAGCAGGTCCTCGAACGCCTGGGCGAAAAACTGGCCGACCAGCGGCCCCTGTCGCCGGAAGAACGGGCCGAGACCGAGGCGCTGTGCGGCGCGGCCGACACCGCCCTGCAAACCATCGACTTGCGCAAGGCGGTGCTGGAGCTGCAGCAGCGCTGGCACCAGGAGACGCACAAGCTGCAAAGCCAGATAACGGCGGCGCAAGAGACGCTCGATAGCGCGGACACCGAACGCACCGCGTCCGAAGGACGCCGCGCGGCGCTGGCGCAGTGGGAATTGCTGCAGCCGGCGCGGCCCCTCATCGACGACGTGGCGCGCCTGGCGAACGACATCGCCGGCACCGGTGCCGCGCTGGAAGCGTCGCGCGCGCAGGCGGCGCAAGCCGTGACCAGCGAAACGCAGCTGACCGCCAGCGTGCAACTGGCGGCGGCAGCCTTGCAAGCCAGGGAAACGGCGCAACGCGACGCGGCGCCCCGGCTCGATCAAGCCAAGGCGCTCGATGCCGGCATTGCGGCACACTTGCCCGCGCACCAGCAGGCCAGGGAGGGTGCGCTGGCGGCCGACCGGGCCAACGAGACGGCGCGCGCCACCTTACACGAGCTGCAGCAGCACCAGCACGCCATGCAGGCGGAGCAGGAAACGGGCCGCCTGTGGCTGGCGTCGCACCAGCACTGGCAAGCGCTGGCCGCGTCATGGCAATTGTCGGACCAGCTGTTCGCCCAGGCCGGCCAGGCGGCCGCGCAAGCCGATGCGGCCGACGCCAGGGCGGCCGACGCAGCGCAGCTGGTACGCGCGGCAGGCGTCGCGGGCCAGGAGGCACAGGCCGCGTTGACGGCGGCCGCCGCCACGCTCGCCGCACACGATGCGCAGCGGCGCGAGGCGCAGTGCGCCGTGCAAGCCATCGATGGTCAGCTGCTGCAGCAACAGCGCGGCCAGCTGGAAGACCATGCGCGCCAGTTGAATGCGGCGGAAAAGACGTGGACGGAACTGGCGCGCAAGCAGCAGGAGCTGGCGCACGGACAAGCGAGGGCGGCGCAACTGGCGCAAGCCGCGCAAACGGAAACGACGGCCCTGGCGGCACAGGCGGCACAAACGGCGCTGCTGGAAGCGGGCCTGGCGCAGGCGGAAAAATCCTTGAAAAGGGCGGAAGCGGCATGCGCGGCCAGCGTGGAGCAACTGCGCGCCACCTTGCAGGACGACCAGCCCTGCCCCGTGTGCGGCGCGCTGGAACACCCGTACACCCACGCCGACGACGCTTTGCAGGCAATGCTGGCCAGCTTGCAGGACGAAGTGCTGGCCTGCCGCACGCAGGTGCGCAGCAATCTGGAGCAGCTGGCCACGCACAAGGCGGCGCTGGCCGCGACCGCGCGCGAACAGGCGCAGACGGATGCGGAACTGGCCATCCTGCCGCCCGCCATCGATAGCTTGAACACGCAATGGCAGCCGCATGCGGACACCCTGCACCTGCCGCCGGCAAACCAGCGCGCGGACTGGTTCGCGCAGCAGCTGGCGGCCAATGCGGCAGCCCTGCAAGCGCTGGCGCAGCAGGAGGCGGCGCTGCGCCAGGCCGGCGCGCGGCGTGAGCAAGCGCAGGCGGCGCACGAACTGGCCGGCGCCGAACATGCGCGCTGCACAAGCGCCGTCGCCGAAACGCAGACGCGTCTGGCGCAATTGCAGGCACAGCAGGCGGCCAGTCTGGACAAGGCGGAAACGTCGCGCGGCGCGCTTGACGGCTTGCTGGCGCAGCTCGATGCCGCGTTTGCCGACGTGGAAGGCGCCGAAGGCTGGAAAGACAGCTGGCGCGCCGGCCCCGCCGCCTTCCGCGCGGCGCGCGAAACGGAAAGCCGGCAGTGGCTGAAACAGCAGGCGGACCAGGACCAGCGCGGCCACGCGCTGGCGACCCTGGCCGCGCAGCTGGAAGCGGCGCAGCTGGCCGCCGGCAAGGCACGGCAAACGGCGCAGGAATCCCACGCCGCCTTTGCCGCCGCCGACAAACAGCGCACGGCACTGCAAACGGAGCGCAACGCGCTGTGGCAGGGCCAGAGCGTGGGCGAGGTGGAACGCAGCCTGGCGGCGGCCATCGCGCAGGCCAAAGACCAGCTGGCGCAGCAGCAGGCGGCGGCCCACGCGGCCAGCGCGCAGCGCACGCGCCTCGACGAAGCGTGCGCGCAGCTGGCGCAGCGCCTGGCCGCCCTGCGCGAACAGGAGCACGGCGCCACCGTCGCCCTGCACGACTGGCTGCAGCAATTCCGGCAGCGTCACTCCGGCCACGCGCCCGACACGCTCGACGAGCTGCGCGCGCGCTTGGCCATCTCCATGGACGCCATGCGCGCCGAGCGCGACGCCCTGCAAGTAATCGCCGACCGCCACACGGCGGCCGTTTCCGTGCTGGCCGAGCGCCGGCAGCAACTGGCCGCGCACGTGCAGCAGCCGCCGGAAGCGCTGGAAATGGACGAGGCCGTACTGCAGGCGGCGCTGGACGCGCTGGGCGCCGAACGCCAGGCGGCCAACCAGGAAGCGACGCGACTGCGCCTGGCCATCGCGCAGGACGACGCCAGGCGCCACAGCGCGCAAGCGATGCTGGCGCAGATCGAGGCGCAAGCCGTGATCGAACGGCGCTGGGCCAGCCTGAATGAATTGATCGGCTCGGCCGACGGCAAGAAATTCCGCAACTACGCGCAGCAATTCACGCTGGAAGTGCTGCTCGGCTATGCCAACGCGCACCTGAACCACCTGGCGCGCCGCTACCAGCTGGAACGCATCGACAACCCGAACAACCCGTCGCTGGGCCTGATGGTGCGCGACCAGGACATGGGCGGTGAGCTGCGCTCCGTGCACTCGCTGTCGGGCGGCGAATCGTTCCTCGTTTCGCTGGCCCTGGCGCTGGGCCTGGCCTCGCTATCCTCGAACCGGGTGCGCGTGGAATCGCTGTTCATCGACGAGGGCTTCGGCAGCCTGGACACGGAAACCCTGCGCGTGGCCATGGATGCGCTCGACGGCTTGCAAGCGATGGGACGCAAGGTGGGCGTCATCTCGCACGTGCAGGAAATGACGGAGCGCATCGCCACCCGCATCCTCGTGCAGCCTGGGTCCGGCGGCAAGAGCGTGGTGACGGTGCGCTAAGAGCTTATCCCGGTAGGGAGCGTCTTCTGCTGGCAGCGCATCAGGAGCGCGGACAAGGCGTGAGGAGGACGCGTGGCGAGCCACGCGACGACGAGCAACGCAGTCCCCGCTTCTGAGGGGCGCCAGCAGGGGATGTATTCATCTACCGGGATAGGCTCTAAGGGCGTGGCAAAGGCGTCATCGAGGTAGCGGTTCGCGTCCCAGCCTGAGCAGATCCCAGCCCAGTTCGCGGCGGATCTGCTCGGGGTCGGGCGGGGGCCGGCGCTGTTCCAGCTCCGCTTTCAACCATTTTCTCACCAGCTCCTTGGCGGGCTGTACAGGCTTTTCCTTGTCACGCTTGTCCATGGTGCTACCTCTTCAATGGCGGTCAGACGACCTCCTATATACGTTCAACGTCACGGCGCGGATTCAGTTGACGTACGCGTGGCGCAGATGCAACAACGTGTAACGGTGGCCGGAGTGCGTTAAAATCGCCGCCTTCGCGTAGACGAACTCTACGCCCCGCAACAGTTCAAGGAACCCCATGAAAGCCGCCCGCAGCCTCACCTTCAAGTGCGTAAAATGTCACAAATCCATGCAGGTTTACCTGCAAAAAGTCTCCGCCTGCTCGCATATCCAGCCGTATCAGGGTATTTGCGCATGCGGCGAACTCAAGCGTCACGCCACGGGCCAGGCCGATGCCGTCAAGTCCTACCTGGAATCGGCAGACGGTAGCTGGTCGCACCACCACTAATGGTTAAAGAATGGGGCGATATTGCCGTTAATTCGCCTATCTTCCCCATTTGAACCGACCATGTCCCAGCTCCCCGCCCTCCTTTCCGGCTCGCGCCAGCCCGCCGCCAATCCCCTGGCAGGACAGGCGCCGCCAAAAGCGGGCGCCGGCGCGTCCGGCCTGGCCGCTTCGCCCCTGATGCAGCGCACGGCGCAAGACGTGGTGGCGCTGTCGAAAAATGGCCTGGACCTGTCGGCCAAGGGATTGTCGCAACGGACCGATGCGCTGGGCAACGCCACCGTCGACGTGGCGCAGGATTTTCTCTCCACCATGACGCGCCAGCTGTTCGGCGACGGCGCCACGGTTGCCTTCGATTCCGTCGACCTGCAGGCCGGTTCCAGCTTCAGCAGTGGCAACGCCAGCGTCTCGGGCGCCAACGGCAGCAGCCGCGCGGCCGCCTTCAGCCTCGATGAAAACGCGCATTTCATCGGCAAGGGCAAGATCACGACGGCCGATGGCCAGACCTTCGACTTCGAAGTGGAAGTGCAATATCAATCGAACATCAGCGCGGGCGTCCTTGAGCAAACGCAAGAAACAGACGAAGAAGCCGACGAAAAAGCCAGCTCCGCCGACGACGCCAGCCTGCCCGCCAGGGAGTTGCCCGCCACGCACTTCGGCGGCAATCTGCACGACCTGTTCAAGCTGCTGGGCCAGCAATTGCAAAGCAATCTCCATCAGGGCACATCCGATGGCGCCAGCGGCAAGGATGGCGACCTGGCGGGCAGCCTGAGCTTGCGTTTGCTCAAGCTGGTGCAGCCGGACCATGCCACCGAGACCGCCAAAGTCGGCAGGCAAGCCGTGGAAACCACGCCGGAAGAGCAGGCGCGCGCCCGTGCGCTGGCACTCGCCTATGGCACGGACACGGCAAACAGCACGGCCGGCGACGTATAATGGAAGACGGCCTGCGCAGGCGACCATGCCGCGCGCCCCCTTCTATCGATTGAATCCCATGTCCGACACTTCTTCACCTACCGTCCACCCGCAGATCCACTGGAGCGAAAACGGCGCCGAGCATTCGGCCCGCTGGCGCTCGGAAAGCGGCATGCCGCCGCCCAAGCGCGTCGTCATCGCCGACGACCGCACGACGGCCGACCAGGCTTACCGCCTGGCCTGCGAAGGCACGGCCATGCTGTGGCGCGGCGACTTCCAGAACGCGCGCCAGCTGCTGCAGGCGCTGGCGCGGCGCGCCGACCACAAAAACGACAAGCCAAGCAAGAAGGCCAAGGCCGCCAAGCTGGCGAAACCCGAACCGACTGCCACGGAAGCCTTCCATTTGCACCGCCAGGCCCAGTCGCAGCGCGCCCGCACCCTGGCCATGCTGCTGCTGCCTTTCGACGCCGACTACACGATTCCGCTGCGCCGCGCGCCGGACGTGAAACTGGCTTGCAATGAAGCGTATGGCCGCGGCGAGGAGCCGTTCGTCGCCTCCTTGCGCGAGCTGCTGGGCCTGATCGGCGCGCACGAATGGCGCCGCACGGGCGTGGAACTGCCGGCCCTGGGCCAGCGCATCCATCCGCATTACGGCGTGTTCGCGCCCATCCGCGGCGAGTACGTGGGCCTGGTGGCCGATGCACCGCTGCCCGCGCGCGCCAAGCTGGCCTTCGATATCGGCACGGGCACGGGCGTGCTGGCCGCCGTGCTGGCGCAGCGCGGCATCGAACGCATCGTCGCCACCGACCAGGACCCGCGCGCCCTGTCCTGCGCGCGCGAGAACCTGGCCCGCCTCGATTTGCAGGGCAAGGTCGACGTCGTGCAGGCCGACCTGTTCCCCGCCGGCCGCGCGCCGCTGGTCGTGTGCAATCCGCCCTGGCTGCCGGCCCGTCCCAGCTCGCCGATCGAATACGCCGTCTACGATCCGGACAGCCGCATGCTGCGCGGTTTCCTCGCCGGCCTGGCCGACCACCTGGAGCCCAGCGGCGAAGGCTGGCTGATTTTGTCCGACCTGGCCGAGCACCTGGGCCTGCGCCCGCGCGCGCAATTGCTCGAATGGATAGCGCAAGCGGGCTTGAAAGTCGTCGACCGCCTGGACGTGAAACCCACGCACCCGCGCGCGCAGGATGCGACGGACAGCCTGCACGCGGCCCGCTCGAAGGAAGTCACGTCGCTGTGGCGCCTGGCGGCGGCATAATCGAGGGTCTGAAACCCGGCCATTGCGCATTGCAGCAAACCCCGCTATAATTCGCCTGCGGGGTGGAGCAGTCTGGCAGCTCGTCGGGCTCATAACCCGAAGGTCACAGGTTCAAATCCTGTCCCCGCAACCAATATTTGAAAGCCGCTGATTCTTGCAAAGGGATCGGCGGCTTTTTCCATGGCGGCGCGGTATGCCAATGCCCCTCATGCAAGCCAAATGCCCCCGGTTGCGATCCGCTCTTTCGCAATGCAACAAACTCGGTTATAATTCGCCTGCGGGGTGGAGCAGTCTGGCAGCTCGTCGGGCTCATAACCCGAAGGTCACAGGTTCAAATCCTGTCCCCGCAACCAATACATAAAAACCGCTGACTCCTGCAAGGGATTCAGCGGTTTTTTCATTCCAGGCCTGGCCCGCTCACGCGGCGACGCTGGCCCTGATCTGCCTGGCCGCCGCATGCAGGCTGGCCGCCACCCGCTCCAGTTTGTCGGCTCCCGCCGTTTCGGCCAGCGCGGCAAAGGCGCTGATATGAAACGTGGCCACCATCGCCGGCGACACTTCCAGTTCCAGCGCGGTCTTGCTCAATTCCGTCGACGCTTCGAGGTAAGGCTCGCTGCCCGCCTCGAACGCCTGCTTCGTTTCCAGCAATTCCTGGCCGCCTTCCGCCTTGGCCAGGCACGCATCGACCTTTTGCTGGAAGGCCGGCAAGGTATCGCGCACGGGGCCGGCGTCCGGCGCCGCGTCGGGTTCCGGCTCCGCTGGCGCAGGCGCGGCCGCGGCCGGCTTGTCCGCCGGCGGCATGTCGCGCAGGGTCAGCCAGCGTTCGACGGCGAGGAAATCGGCAAATGGCTCGGCCACCTTGGGATTCATCAGCCAGACCTCGCCCGTGCGCCAGTCGATCCGGGCGCCGCGCTCATTTCTCGCCAACAGAATATCCTTGCCGCCATCGGCATTCGACACCCGGCCGATGTCGAGCCAGTTCATCAGTTCCGCCTGGCGCGACATCGCGTTGACCCGGTGGAAAAAGGCCAACCATAAGAATCGGGCGACCAGGAGAACCAGGGCACCGCCAACCATCCACATCATTTTTCGCTCCGCACCACATCGACAGCCCGCATTTTCTCACATGAAAGCTTGCGCCAAGGAAACTTTTACATCTGCCGTGCGCGGGCGCAAATCCGCCGCCGCACACGACTTGGCGCGCAGTCGCATTTCAGCAACGCCGCGTTTTCCCGATTGCCTGACGGGCGCCGCTACGTTATTATGAGAACAATTCTCATTTAGATTAAGCCATCCCGTACGCATGCTGTCCGCCCCTTCCCCGCCGTCCGATTTCCAGTCGCTGTATGCCGAGCACCACTCCTGGCTGCTGCATTGGCTGAAGCGCCGCCTGCACGATGCGGGGCTGGCGGGCGACCTGGCGCAGGATACCTTCCTGAAGATCTTCGTTGCGCGCAGCAGTGCCGGGATCGCGCAGCCGCGCCCTTTCCTGGCTACCATCGCCAAACGCCTGCTGGCCAACCACTGCCGGCGCGAAGCGCTCGAACGGGCCTACCTCGACGCCCTGCTGCACCAGCCGCATGCCTGCACGCCGTCGCCGGAAGCGATGTCCCTCCTGCTCGAATCGCTGCAACTGGTCGACCGCGCGCTGGACCAGCTTTCCGCCAAGGCCAGGGCCGCCTTCCTGCTGGCCCACCTGGACGGCATGACCTATGCCGAGATCGCCGCCGAACTGGATACCACCACGCATTCCGTCAAAAAATACCTGAGCAAGGCCAACCTGCTGTGCTTTTTTGCCGTGCCCGATTTTGTCGCGCCCTGAGATGCGCGGCGCCACCGTCTACGCCCAGGGCCAGCCCATCGACCTGGCCATCGCCATGCAGGCGGCCGAATGGCTGGCCACCCTGATGAGCGGTGCCACCACGCCGGCGGAAAAAACGGCCTGGCAGCAGTGGCGCCAGGCGCACCCCGACCATGAGCGCGCGTGGCAGCACATCGAAAGCGTCAGCGGCGGCTTGCGGGAACTCGATGCGCAGGCCAGCCGCAAGGCGCTGCTGCAACGTCCCGCCGCGCTCCCGGTCTCGCGGCGCAGCAGCCTGCGGTTGCTGGCGTGGGCATCGACCATCGGCCTCACGGGCTGGTTCGGCGCGCGCTCGGAATACGCGCCCGACTTTACCCGCGCCGCGCTGGCCGACCTGTCCACCGGCGTGGGCGAACGCCGCGAGCTGACCCTGCCCGACGGCACCCGCTTGCACCTGAACAGCGGCAGCGCCGTCAACATCCGCTACACGGGCACGCAGCGCCTGCTGCAGCTGGTGCAGGGCGAAGTCTTCATCGCCACCGCCCGCGAAACGGGCATGCCCTACCGCCCCTTCCTCGTCGAAACCGCGCACGGCCGCGCGCAGGCGCTGGGCACGCGCTACTCGGTGCGCCAGGCGGACGGCAGCACCGAGGTCGCCGTCGAAGAAGGCGCCGTCCGGCTGCTGCCGCGCCAGGGCGATGGCAATCTGCTCCTCCGCGCTGGCCAGGGCGGCGGCATGACGGCGCAGCAGGTCTTGCCCGCGCACGCCGTTTCGCCCGACATCTGGGCCTGGCGCCAGGGCTTGCTGCTGGCCGACGCCATGCCGCTGCGCGACTTCCTGCATGAACTGAGCCGCTACCGCCACGGCTTGCTGGGCTGCGACAACGCCGTCGCCGGCCTGCGCATTTCCGGCGTCTTCCCGCTGGCCGACCTGGACGCCGTGCTGCTGTCGCTGCCCGACTCCCTGCCCGTCGACGTGCGCCTGCGCACGCGCTACTGGGTGCAGGTGGAAGCGCGCCAGCAGCGCTGACCATTTATTTTGAGGCCGACGCAAAAAAAGGTACCCGTTTCCGTTTCTCGCGTGACCTGTGTAGGCAACGTCCTTTTTGACGACTACACCACAAGGTAACCATGTCTCTTGCCATTCACTCCAAGCCGCGCATCAAGCGCATGGCGTATGCCATCCAACTCGTCTTCATCGGTTCGGCCCTGCTGCTGAACGCCCAGGCGCCAGCCCTGGCGCAGGAAAGCGCAGCAGCGCCAGCGGCCAGCCTCGACTTCCAGGTGCCGGCCGGCGACCTGGCGACGGCGCTGCGCCAGGTCGCCAGCCAGTCGCGGGTCATCCTCAGCTTCACGCCGGAGCAGACGCGCGGCAAGACGTCGGCCGGCTTGAGCGGCCGCCACGACGTGCTGGCCGCCCTGAACGGCGTGCTGCGCGGCACGGGCCTGAAGGCCGAGCGCAGCGCCAACGGCAGCTATGTGCTGCGCCCGACCGATACCGCGGCGGGTGGCGAAGCGCTGTCGATGATGCCGGAAGTGTCGGTCAAGGCGCAGCAGGATGCCACCGAAGGCTCGGGCGCGTATGTCTCCACCCTGCCGATCGCCACGGCCACGCCACTGGGCCTGTCGATCCGGGAAACGCCGCAGTCGGTCAGCGTCATCACGCAGCAGCGCATGCAGGACCAGGGCTTGAGCACGATTGCGCAAGTGATGGCGCAAACGCCGGGCATCACGCTGTATTCGCTGGGCAGCGAACGCACGGGCTTTACTTCGCGCGGCTATTCGATCACCAATTACCAGCTCGATGGCGTCAGCACGCATTCGGAAAACCTGGGCCTCGATGCAATACCGTCGCAAAGCCTGGCCGACATGGCGCTGTACGACCGCATCGAAGTGCTGCGCGGCGCCTCGGGCCTGATGACGGGCGCGGGCGATGCCTCGGGCGCCATCAACATGGTGCGCAAGAAGCCGACGGCGCAATTCCAGGCCTCCGTCGAGGGCGAGCTGGGTTCCCACGATGAGCGGCGCGCCATGGCCGACGTTGCCGGCCCGCTCAACGACGCGGGCACGGTGCGCGGCCGCCTGGTGACAGTGTACGAGGAAGGCGACAGCATCGTCGACGGCTACAGCCGCGACAAGAAAGTGGTCTACGGCGTGCTCGAGGCGGACCTGTCCGCCGACACGAAACTGACGGCCGGCGTCACGCACCAGCGCAAGCGCTCGAACGGATCCCTGTCCTACCTGGGCTTTCCCCTGTTCTACAGCAATGGCAGCATGACGAACCTGCCCCGCTCCTTCAGCCCGGCGGCCACGTCGAATCGCTTCGACACCAATTCGACCGACGTCTTCGCCACTGTGGAACACACGCTGGCGAACGACTGGAAGCTGAAAATCTCGGCCAACCGCGTGCAGTCGTCGCAGGAAGAGCGCTCCGTCTACCTGAACGTCAGCGGCGGCTTGCCCGACCAGACCACGGGCGATGGCCTGCGCCTGAACGCCGACTACCGCGACTACCAGCTCCAGGTCAACAGCGTGGACGTCAACGTGCGCGGCCTGTTCAGCGCATTCGGCCGCCAGCACGAACTGGTGCTGGGCATGGACTACAACGAATTTCAAAGCACGACGGATGCACGTTTCGACAATGGCATCGAGCGCACGCCTGTCAACCTGTACCGCTGGAATCGCACGGCGACGCCCGTGTTTGGCAGCACCAGCACTCCCTACGACAGCACGCGCCGCCAGGCCAGCGCGTATGCCGCCACGCGCCTCCATCTCTCCGAGCGCCTGAAACTGATCGCTGGCGCCAAGGTGCTGCGCTACAGCGAGAATTACATTTTTGGCGTGCCTTCCGACCAGTTTTACAGTACATCGCCAGCCTCGGAGAGCCGCGTCTTCACGCCATATGGCGGCCTGGTGTTCGACATCGACGGCACGCACAGCGCCTACGCCAGTTATTCCACCATCTATCAGCCGCAAGCATCGCAAGACCGCTACGGCAAGCTGCTGGCGCCGCGCGAAGGCAAGACCCTGGAAGCGGGCGTCAAGAGCGGCTGGCTCGATGGCCGCCTGAACACGGCTGCCGCGCTGTACCAGATCCGCCAGGACAACCTGGCCGAATCGGATCCGGGTTATTACGTGCCTGGCACAAAGATTTCCGCCAACCGCGCCATCAAGGGCGCCAGGACCCAGGGCGTGGATCTGGAAGCGACGGGCGCCCTGACGCCGGACTGGAACATCTCGGCCTCGTGGTCGTACAGCCAGACGGAAGACAATACGGGCAAGAGCATCCTGACCACCTTCCCGCGCCACCTGGTGAAACTGTGGACCACTTACCGCCTGCCCGGCGAATTCAAGCGCCTGACGGTGGGCGGCGGCATGAACTGGCAAAGCCGCGTGTATTCCGACATCGATGCGTGGCAGGTCGAGCGCACCCTGCATTGGGAACAGAAGGCGTACTCGGTGGCCAGCCTGATGGCGCGCTACGACGTCAGCGACAAGCTGTCGGCCACCGTCAACGTGGCCAACCTGTTCGACAAGCAGTACACGGCTTCCGTGTCGGACTGGTGGTTGTCGGGCATGCATGGTCCGGCGCGCAAGGTGGCGTTGACCGTGCGCTACCAGTTCTGATGCGCTGAAGGGGGGCGAATATTTCACACTATCGAGGGGCCGGTGATACAATTTTCCGCTTCACGGGCACAGACCATGGCCCGTGCCACCCAAGGAGAATGTGTGAAGGACCTCGCCCCCGCCCTGCCAGCCGATCCGGCCGACCAACCCGCCAATCCCTCGCGCCGGCGCATTTTCCAGGCCGCTTCCGCAGTCGGCCTGGCCGCCAGCCTGCCCGCGCTGGCCGATGCCGCGCCAGCCAGGAAGACCATCGCCAAGGGTTCGCTCGACGCGAAACTCAAGGCGCACGTCAAGAACGTGGTCGTGATCTACCTGGAAAACCGCAGTTTCAACAACCTGTTCGCCAACTTCCCCGGCACCAGCGCGCCCCTGTCCGCCGTCACGGCGGAACAGGCGCAGCAGCTGGACCGCGACGGCAAGCCGCTGGCCACCCTGCCGAAGATCTGGGGCGGCCTGGTGCCGAACCAGCAGAATATTGGCGGCATCGATTACCTGATCAAGGAAGACCAGATTTCCGGCCTGCCCAACGCGCCCTACAAATTGAGCGACGCGGCCGGCAAGCCCCTGCCCGAGAGCATCATCACGCGCGACCTCGTGCACCGTTTCTATAACAATCAGATGCAGATCAACGGCGGCAAGAACGACGGCTTTGCCGCGTGGGCCGACAGCGGCGGCCTGGTGATGGGCCATTACGGCGAAACGTCGAAAAACCTGAACCTGTGGCAGATCGCCGAACAGTACACCTTGTGCGACAACTTCTTCATGGCGGCCTTCGGCGGCTCCTACATGAACCACCAGTTCCTCGTCACGGGCCGCGCCAACGAATATTTCAATGCTTCCGAGACGGCGGCGAAGAAAAAGATCGCCGTGCTGTCCGACGGCCCGCAAGGCGTGCGCCTGGCGATCTCGCCCGACTGCCCCGCCTCCGCGCTGGACGGCAAGCCGAAATACGTGAACGACGGCGCCCTCACGCCGGACGGCTATGCCGTCAACACCATGGCGCCGCCATATCAACCGAGCTACATCCGCCCGGCCTTCGACGGCGACCCGCTGCATGCCGACCCGGCCGACGCGAATACCCTGCCGCCGCAAACCTACGACACCATCGGCGACCTGCTGTCGCGCAAGGGCGTCAGCTGGGCGTGGTATGGCGGCGGCTGGCAAGCGGCGCTCGACCACAAGGGCGGCGGCAGCAAGCCGAACTTCCAGTTCCACCACCAGCCGCTGAACTACTTCAAGCAGTTCGCCCCCGGCACGGCCGCGCGCGCCGAACACCTGCGCGACGGCGGCACGGGCGACAGCCCGATCTCGAACAAATTCCTCGCCGCGGCCGTGGCGGGCAAGCTGCCGGCCGTGACCTTCTACAAGCCGCAGGGCAATCTGAACCTGCATGCCGGTTATTCGGACATCGAGTCGGGCGACCAGCACGTGGCCAACGTCATCCAGCATCTGAAGGAATCGCCGCAGTGGAAAGACATGATCGTGGTGATCACGTTCGATGAAAACGGCGGCTGGTGGGACCACGTGGCGCCGCCGAAGGGCGACCGCTGGGGGCCGGGCACGCGCATTCCCGCCATCGTCGTCTCGCCGTACGCGAAGAAAGGCGCCGTCGACCACAGTTTTTATGACACGACGTCGATCCTGCGCCTGATCACGCGCCTGCACGACTTGCCGCTGCTCGAAGGCCTGAAAGTGCGCAACGACGCATTCGCGTCACGCGGCGCGCTGCCGCCGGGCGACCTGACGGGTGCGCTGAGCTTCCGCTAAGCCCCACACAGTGCGGCACGCCTGTGATACACTGCGTGCCGCACTTAAATCCGCAGGACAAGTTTTCCTGCAGGTTATCCCAACAATGAGCCCGACTCCAGTAGCCGGGCTTTTGTTTTGTGGATGAAGTTAAAGCGTATAGACATAGGCGGGCAGCACCTTGCCCGCCCCCTGGCCATCGCAAGCCAGGGACAGAGGTTAGCAAATGAGAGATAAAAAAGACAACGCCACCATCGACTTGCCCGGCTTCGGCCCGCCGCCAGCGCCCGAGGCGCCAGAGCCGGCGCCGGAACCGCAGCGCCGCGCGCGCGCGCGCAAGGTGGCCTTGAAGCAGGTGCAGCTCGAATTGCTGGAGCCGACCGATGCCACGGGCCTGCCCGTGTGGACGCGCGACGCCGGCCTCGATCTGACCGGCTTGCCCATCTGGGCACCCGACAATTAACACCCCATGCCGGCGGCCGTTTGCCGCCGGCTTCCACACCACCATCCGCACAAGGGCGTAGAACGCCTGTAGACTGTGCCCATCCACCCGCTTTTTACCGGCTCCGCCCCTATGAACACCACCACTGACACCACCACTTCCTTTTCCAGCCTGCCGCTGACGCCCGCCTTTTTGGCCAACCTGGACTCGCTCGGCTACCACGAGATGACCACCATCCAGGCGCAAAGCCTGCCGGCGGTGCTCGATGGCCGCGACCTGATCGCCCAGGCGAAAACGGGCAGCGGCAAGACGGCCGCCTTCGGCATCGGCATCCTGCACAAGCTCAATCCAGCCTGGTTTGCCGTGCAAGGCCTGGTGCTGTGCCCGACGCGCGAACTGGCCGACCAGGTGGCCAATGAATTGCGGCGCCTGGCCCGCGCGGCCGGCAACATCAAGATCCTGACCCTGACGGGCGGCGCGCCGATGCGCCCGCAAATCGCTTCGCTGGAACACGGCGCCCACATCGTCGTCGGCACGCCGGGCCGCCTGCGCGACCACCTGGGCCGCGGCACCATCAACCTGAATCACGTGCAGACGCTGGTGCTCGATGAAGCGGACCGCATGACGGACATGGGCTTTTACGAGGAAATCGCCGGCATCGTCAGCGCCTGCCCGGCGCGCCGCCAGACCTTGCTGTTCTCGGCCACGTATCCGGAAGACATCCGCCGCGCCACGGCCTCTTTCCTCGTCAATCCGCTGGAAGTGACGGTCGAAGCGCAGCACGACAACGACAAGATCGAGCAACGCTTCTATGAAATCGGCTTCGACGAGCGCAACAGCGCCGTCGGCAAGCTGTTGAAGCACTTCAAGCCGGAATCGACCCTGGCCTTCTGCAACACCAAGGTGCATTGCCGCGAACTGGCCGAAGAACTGCGCCAGCAGGGCTTTTCCGCGCTGGCACTGTACGGCGAGCTGGAACAGCGCGAACGCGATGAAATCCTGGTGTTGTTCGCCAACCGCAGCTGCTCCGTGCTGGTCGCCACCGACGTCGCCGCGCGCGGCCTCGATATTTCCGACCTGGGCGCCGTGATCAACGTCGACGTGTCGAAGGACACGGAAGTGCACATCCACCGCATCGGCCGCACGGGCCGCGGCAGCAAGAAGGGCCTGGCCCTGTCGCTGTGCGCGCCGAACGAGAAAAAATGGGTCAAGCTGATCGAGCAATACCAGAACAGCGCCGCCGAATGGCACGACCTGAAGGAACTGGCGGAAGATGACGGGATGGAGGCGCTGCCGGCGCCGATGGTCACCCTGTGCATCATGGGCGGCAAGAAGGACAAGCTGCGCCCGGGCGACCTGCTGGGCGCGCTGACGGGCGACGCGGGCCTCACCAAGGAGCAAGTGGGCAAGATCAACGTGTTCGAGTTCATGACCTACGTGGCGCTCGACCGCAAGGTGGCCGAAGCGGCCTTCAAGCGCCTGAACGCGGGCAATACGCTGGGCCGCGACTTCGGCAACATCAAGGGCCGCAGCTTCAAGATGCGCTTTATCGAGGCGTAAGCCGCTGTAATGCCCGCAGGGCCGCCATGGCCCTGCGTCCCGGATAACCGTCCCACACGGGATATTGATGGCGGTAGTAGCAGCTCCAGTAACTGACGGCGCGCCGCTCCAGCGTATCCACATACGCGGGGTTCTCCCGCAGGTAGCGCGCCAGCGCCTGCGCATTCCAGGCCGGCAGCGCCGCCCCGATTCTCTCGACGATCTCCAGCACATATTCACCGCACAGGTGCACGACGAACGGCACCGTCCACGCCCGCTCCTGCAGCAACAGCTGTTTTAAACACGCTTCGCGCAGATGGCCATCGTGGTGGCGCGTGCCCAGGCACAGGGCGATCACGCCCGCGTCGCCGGGCAGCTGCGTACAGGCCAGCAATCGCTGGCGGTCGTAATACGTGCGCGTCGGGATCAGCAAGGTCTCGCCATCCTGGCATACGGCAAATGGCGGGTGTGCCTGGCTACTCCCCAGCGCGGGCAGCAGCTGCGCCACAGTGCCGGCCAATGCCGCCGGAAAGGCGCCTGCTTCAAGCATCGCGCTCCTCCTGGCACACTTTGCGCACGCCCAGCGCAGGTTTATCCACCTTTTCAAAGATCACATTCGAATACCATTCGGCCGGATCGCCTTCGGTGGGCTTGCCCAACGAGATATAAAAGCCGCCGTAGGTGAACAGGGCCGTGGTTTCCTTGCCTGGCCTGGCCCCCTGCAGGAAGGCCGGCCAGGCCGCCTTGTCGACTTGATTAAAACGCGCGGCCAGCAGCGCCAGCAAGCGCGCGTGCGAGGCCGGCGCATACGGGAACAGATACAGGTACTCGACCAGTTCGCCGCCGTCCGCCAGGCGCGTGACGGCGGCCGTCGCCGCCTCGACCTCACCACCAAAACTGCACAGCACTCCGCCGCTGTAGGCGAAATCGATGACGGTCGCAGGCGCACACGCCTGCCGTTCGCGGTCGACGCCGACGGGCGGCAGTGCGCGCACTTGCGCCAGCAGCGCCTCGCTCGATGTAGCCAGCGCGGGAAAACCGGGGCAGGCGCTGGCCGCCTGGACGGAGTTAGACAAGGCAAGGCAACAACTCAATAGCAGCAAACGACGCTTCACGGCATCTCCAGTTTCATCAGGCGGCCATTATGCAGGACATCTTCACAAAGGCCGCGCCTGTTGCCCCTGCGGCGTATCGTCGATCTCATAGCCGGCCGCGCGCGCCAGTGCGCGCAAGCGGTCCGCCTCGACCCACTGGCGCTCCAGGCGGGCGGCAGCCCGTTCCGCCATCCACGCCTGCACCTGCTGCGGCACTTCCACCTGCGCCGGCTGCCAGGCCAGCAGGTCGAGTCCCAGGGCCGTATCGAAACGGGCCATCGTGGCCTTTTTCACGCCGTCGGGCAGCCCGCTTTTCAGCAGCTCCCAGGCCACGGCCAGCGCGCGCGGGTAGTTCAGGTCATCGTTGATGCAGCTCATGAAGCGCTCATGCCATGCAGGATCGGCTTCGCCGTCCGCAGCACCCAGGCCATGCACGGCCACGCGCAAGCGCGCCAGGCCGCTGGCAGCAGCGCGCAAGGCGTCGTCCGTGAAATTGAGGCTGCTGCGGTAATGGGCGCCCAGGCACAGGTAGCGGTAGGCCAGCGGATCGACGCCCTGCTCCACCAGGCTGTGCAAACGTAAAAAGTCACCCGACGACTTCGACATCTTCGCGTCCTGCGTTTTCAGGAAGGCACCATGCAGCCAGAAGTTGGCCAGGCGCGTGCCATGGCGCGCTTCCGTTTGCGCGATCTCGTTGCTGTGGTGCACGGCCACGTGGTCTTCGCCGCCGCAATGGATGTCGAAATACGCGCCCAGGTGTTTTTCCGCCATGGCCGAGCATTCGATATGCCAGCCAGGGAAACCCAGGCCCCAGGGACTGTCCCACTCCATCTGCCGCTGGCCCGGCACGCCGCTGAACTTCCACAGGGCGAAGTCGCAGATATCGCGCTTCTCGCCCAGGTCTACCCTCTTCCCTGCCTGCAGGCCGTCGCGATTCAGGCGTGCCAGTTTCCCATAGCTGTCCTGGCGCGTCGTATCGAAATAGATGCCGTCGTCCGTGCGATAGGTATAGCCCTTCGCTTCCAGGTCGCGGATGAAATCGATCTGCTCCGCGATATGGTCGGTGGCGCGGCACCAGACGGTGGGCGGCAGGATATTGAGCTGGCGCAGATCCCCCTCGAACGCGCGGGTGAATTCGGCGGCGATATCCCAGGCGGACTTGCCGCTGCGGGCGCTGCGGGCCTCGACCTTGTCGTCGCCGCTGTCCGCATCCGACGTCAGATGGCCCACGTCCGTGATGTTCATCACGTGGCGCACCTGCAAACCGTTGAATTCGAGCGCACGGCGCAAGCCGTCGACAAACAGATAGGTGCGCAGGTTGCCGATGTGCGCGTAGTCATAGACGGTGGGACCGCAGGCATACAGGCCCGCCTGGCCCGGGGCGAGAGGGTCGAAGGGGCGCAGGCTGCGGCTATACGTATCGTACAAATGAAGTGTCATGCGGGGCTTTCATGCGCGTTGCGGAAAAAGAAAATGGCCACAGGTTTTTCAACACTGTGGCCATCGGAATGAGGAGTAAAAGTTTAACGGCGCCGGGCCGCATCCTCACGAAGCCAGGTACACGGACACAGCGCAGCGGTGGCGCGGCGGTATGCAAGGACTGGAGGGAAGATGGAGGAAATCATGATGAGAATATCGCATGCACGCGGGCGGGCCGTCAAGCCCTCCCGCAATGCGCGCTTATTTTTTCGCCTGCTCGATATGCGGCAGCAGCACCGTCAGGATGCCCAGCAGCGGCAGGTAGGAGCAGATTTTATACACATAGGCGATGCCCGACACGTCGGCCAGGTGGCCCATGGCGGCGGCGGCGATGCCGGACACGCCGAACATCAGGCCAAAGAAGATCCCCGCGATCATGCCCACCTTGCCCGGCACCAATTCTTGCGCAAACACAACGATGGCGGAAAACGCGGAAGAAATGACGAAACCGATGATCACCGTCAATACAGCCGTCCAGAACAGGTCGACATACGGCAGCAGCAGGGTAAATGGCGCGGCGCCCAGGATGGAAATCCAGATCACGCGCTTGCGGCCGATGCGGTCGCCGATGGGACCGCCCATGAAGGTGCCGGCCGCCACAGCGGCGAGGAAGAGGAACAGGTACAGTTGCGCCGCGCCGATCGACAGGTGAAACTTGTCGATCAAATAAAACGTGTAATAGCTCGACAGGCTGGCCATGTAGATGTATTTCGAGAACACCAGCAAGGCCAGCACGCCCAAGGCACCCATCACCTTGTTGCGCGACAAGTTCGGTCCATGGCCGCCCGCCTTCGGCTTGAAGCTGGCCAGGTGGCCGCTATACCAGTGGCTGACCTTGTACAGCACGCCGATGGCCAGCACGGCAAGCAAGCTGAACCAGGCGATATTGCCCTGCCCGCGATTCACGATGACGGCAGCCGCCAGCAGCGGACCCAGCGCGGAACCGACGTTGCCGCCCACCTGGAACAGCGACTGGGCAAAGCCATAGCGTCCGCCCGACGCCATGCGGGCCACGCGCGACGCTTCCGGGTGGAAAGTCGACGAACCGACGCCGATCAGGCCCGATGCGATCAACAGGGTCGGGAAGGTCGAGACGATGGACAGCATCAGCACGCCGGCCAGGGTAAAGCACATGCCAACCGGCAACAGGAACGGCAGCGGACGGCGGTCCGTGTACAAGCCGATCCAGGGCTGCAGCAACGATGCCGTGCACTGGAACGTCAGGGTTATAAGGCCGACCTGGGTAAAGCTGAGTGAAAACTCGGCTTTCAGCATCGGATAAATCGACGGCAATAATGCCTGGATCAAGTCATTGAGCAAATGCACGAAGGCAACGGCGCCCAGGATGTGCATGGCCAGACCGGATTGTTGTTGGGAACTATGAAGTGTGGGCGCCGCCGGCACGGGCGTGGCCAATGCTGGGGCAGGTGTGGTTGTGTGCATGTGTCATCCGCAATAATCGGGCACGGCGGGCGGCCCGGCAAAGAAGCCAGTATAGTATGGTCACTGAACTGATAACTTCCAATAATCGTCGCCCAAGTGACAACCAAGAGACAAGCCCGCACCCCACATGTACACCCAGCAACCCGCCCAGACCCATCCCGATGGCGTGCCGTTCAGCCGCAGCACCAGCTCACACGACTACCAGCACGTGCCGCGCCCCGTGACGGCCATGTCCAGGCAATATGCGGCGGGCGACTATACGGCGCCGCACAGCCACGTGCGGGCGCAGCTGCTGTATGCGACGGAAGGCGTGATGCGCGTCTCCACCGAGCACGGCGTGTGGATATTGCCGCCCCGGCGCGCCCTGCTGATCCCCGTGGGCGTGGTGCATGAAGTCCACATCTTGAGCGAACTGAGCATGCGCACCGTGTACATCGATGCGCAGGTGGCCGCCCCGTATGGCGCCGATTGCAAGGTGCTGGAAGTGAGCCGGCTGTTGCGCGAGCTGATCCTGGCCTTGCTGGCCGAGCCGATCGAATATGCGCTGGCGGGCCGCGGCGACTGGCTGGCGCATTTGATCCTGTCGGAGCTGACGGCGGCCGATACCGTGCCCATCGCCATCCCCTGGCCGCGCGACCGCCGCCTGGTGGCCGTCTGCTCGGCCATCATGAGCGCGCCCGGCAGCCGGCGCAGCATCGAGGACTGGGCGCAGGATGCGGGCGCCAGCGCGCGCACCCTGATCCGCTTATTCCCCAAGGAAACGGGCTTACACTACCGCCAATGGCTGCAGCAAGTCCACCTGGCCGAGGCCTTCTGCCGCCTGGACCGGGGCGAAGGCGTGGCGGCCATCGCCTATGCGCTGGGCTACGCCAGCCCCAGCGCCTTCAGCGCCATGTTCCGCCGCATCCTGGGCCGCACGCCGCAGCATTACCTGAGCGAGTGGCGCGCCGCCGACTAAATGAAAAAGCAGCCCGCGGGCTGCTTTTTTTTACATGTTCAAGCTGATTCTTTTTCGCCGGCAATCAAGCGGTAGGCCAGCGCGCCCAGCAAGGCGCCGAGGATGGGTGCCAGCCAGAACAGCCACAGCTGGCTGGTGGCCCAGTCGCCCACGTACAGGGCCACGCCCGTGCTGCGGGCCGGGTTGACGGAGGTATTCGTGACGGGAATGCTGATCAGGTGGATCAGGGTCAGCGCCAGGCCGATCGGCAGCGGGGCGAAGCCGGCCGGCGCGCGCTTGTCGGTGGCGCCCAGGATGACGATCAGGAAGAACATCGTCAGCACGATTTCAATGACCAGCGCCGACAGCATCGAATAGCCGCCCGGCGAATGGGCGCCGAAGCCGTTCGAGGCAAAGCCCTTGCTGACATCGAAACCGGCCTGGCCGCTGGCGATCACGTACAGCACGCCGCCGGCCACGATGGCGCCCAGCACTTGCGCAATGATGTATGGCAACAGTTGATTGGCGGGGAAGCGGCCGCCGGCCCACAGGCCGATCGAGACGGCAGGATTCAGGTGGCAGCCCGAGATGTGGCCGATGGCGTAAGCCATGGTCAGCACCGTCAGGCCAAAGGCCAGCGCTACGCCGGCAAAGCCGATGCCAAGGCCGGGAAAGGCGGCGGCCAGCACGGCGCTGCCGCAACCGCCGAAGACCAGCCAGAACGTGCCGAGAAATTCGGCGCCATATTGTTTCATGATGTATTCCTTTAAAGTGACGAGAAAACGTGCCAGGGACGACCAATCGGACCGCTCACCACCTTTGCCCCGCCAGATAGCGACGGCAAAGCACAGCACCAGCAACGCACCGCTGCGTAAGCTGCAGAGCGCGCATAATGACATGATGCCATTATCAATGCAACATTATTGCGTACAATAATGTTAATAGTTCTCTTGACACCTAAAGGTTGTTTTGATAATTCTCACGCCGCAGGACGGCGCATGTACTTGTGTGGCGCCTCCAGTGGCGCAAAACCAAAGCTTGCATACAGGCCATGCGCGTCATCGGTGCCCAGCATCCAGACGACATCGCGCACACGCGCATCGTCGAGCGCGGCGGCCACGATCTGCTTGCCATAGCCGCGCCCCTGGTATTGCGGCAGCACAAACACGTCGCGCAGGTAGGCAAAATCCGTGTAATCGGTGATGACCCGGGCGAACGCCACTTGCTGGCCATCAACATAACCGCCGAAACACAGCGCGTTGGCGATGCCCTTGCGCACCGTTTCCAGCGCCACGCCGCGCTTCCAGTACGACTGCTCGCTCAGGTAGCGGTGGATCATGGCCACGTCCAGCTCGCCGCGTTCGCTGGAAATGCGCAGTGGCGCGTGCATCAGTTCTTGAACAACATGTCGGCTTCGGCGATGCTGGGTTCGCCGAAGTAGACGGTGCGCGAGCCGCCCTTGCCATCGCTGCCGATATACACGCCCGTCATGCTGCGCTCGGCCGGGTCGTACAGGATGGAGTAGCGGTGGCCGCAATTGTGCGGTTCGCAGACACTGCTCAGCAGACGCGCCTTGCCGTCGATCTCGACGGGCTTGAGCGGGCTCGCCACACCATTCGGCACCCAGCGCTGCCGCTTCAGGCCAGCCTTCTTCAGGCCGATATTGAAGGCCTTGCGAAAGGCGTAGTCCGCCTTGTAGACGTCGGGGAAGTACGGGCAGGTGTGGCCGCCGTCGCAGCTTTGCGCCTGCTCGATCAGCGACAGTTGCGGCGTACGCGCGTGCGCCGGCAGGGTGGCCAGCGCCACGGCGGCGCCCAGGAACAGGGGCAGGAACAAACGTGCGGACATGCAATCTCCTAAAAGCATTCAATAATGCGGGCAGCATAGCAGAATGGCATGCTTGCGCGCCCGCCTCAGGGAGAACAGCGGATACCGACGACCCCGTTGACCTTGCCTTCCGCCCATCCCGTCTCGCGCCAGCGGTACACGCCGGGCGCGACGATGATCAACTGCCACTCCACCAGCTTGCCAGCGGCATTGAGGCGGGTTTCATTGTCATAGCGCAAAGTCAGGCTGTGCTCCGTTTCCGCCACCACCGTCGCGGCAAAGCGGTTGGTTTCCCCCAGCTTGCTTTTCCACGTCCGGTCGCTGAAGATCGCCAGCCGCCGATGATCGTCAGACAGCTGCATGCGCGTAAAGTGCCGCGCTTCTTCGCAAACGCTATTCGTATTGACGCTGTCGGACCAGCTGCCAGACAATTGCGCGGCATCAAAAGGAGTCGGAATGGCCGTCACGGCCGCAGTCAGCAGCAAGGTTGCAAGCATAGTTTATCGAAAGAAAACGAAAAAAATCATCATGGCAGGCGCAACGCCAGGGTAATGCTCGACGGCAGCGCGGGCGTGCGCCGGTGCAAAGTCGCCTGCTCATAGGCATACGCCATCGCGATGAGTTGCATGTCGCCGTGCGCAGGGCCGATGAAGGACAAGCCGACCGGCAAGCCCCCGGCCACGCCGGCCGGCACCGTAATATGCGGCAAGGCCGACGGCGCCTGCGCTACGCCATGGCAGGTGGGTCCCACCAGCGCATCGAGGCTGTGCGAGCCCAGCAGCGCTTCGATGCCGCCGGGCCCAGGCGCGGGCGGCATCTCGATCAATTCCGCCCCCTGCTCGCGCAACGCCAGCAGCGCCTGCCCGATCACGGCATCGGTCCCGGCGCACAGGCCGAACAGGCTGCGCGCCACGCCGATGCGGCGCCCATGCAAGCCGGCGGCATCCAACACCACGCCATCGGCCAGGCGCTCGCCGCTCAAGGCCGCGAGCAGCCAGGCCGCCTCGCGCACGCTGGGCGCCATCGGTCCGGCCGTGGCCGGCTCGCCGCCCTGCCCCGCTGCAGTCCTGCCCGTGGGCTTGATGGCGACCAGGCCGCAATTTGAAGCCGGCGCGACGATGGAACCGTCCGCCGCGCTGTCGACGGCGAGGATGGTCAGCCCGGCCCAGCTGGCACTCGCATGCGGCACGCTGACGGCAGCCCATTGGCGCAAATTGCTTTTGCCGATGATGACGGCGCCGGCTGCGCGCAAACGCGCCGCCACAAAGGAATCGCAGCTGGCATGCGTGGCCAGGGGCGCCTGCGTGCGCGTCTTCATGCGGTCGCCCGTGGCGATATTGTCGCGCAAGACGACGGGAATGCCGTGCAAGGGGCCGCGCACCTTGTGCACCTGCCGTTCGCGGTCCATTTCCAGGGCGATTTTCAGCGCATCGGGATTGATTTCAATGCCGGGATAGGCGCGCGCGCCGATGCTGCACAGGGAACGGATGCGTCCCAGGTACTGCGACGTCAGCGCATGGGAACTGAGTTTGCCTGCCTGCATCATCTGCTGTTGCGGCAACACGCCCGCATCGAGCAGATGGGCCATGGGGCTGGCGGGCGCCGTGGCACGGGCCAATACGGGACGCGCCACGCCCCGGGACGCGCCACTGCGTAACATCTGACTGCGCTGCATGCTATCTCCAGGAAACTTCAATGTTTCTACCGCAATAATGTTGTAGCCATAGCATAGCAGTCCTTGCAACACAATTGTTGTTGAAGGGAATTATTTTTTAAGCAAAAAAAAACGCCGCCCGAAGGCAGCGTTTCTTGGTGATCCAGCACTGAGGCAAACCAGACCGGCATCTGCCGGGCCATGCGCGCAGCGCAGTGCAAGAATCTATCAGTTGCGTACGACACGCTTGTATTCGTTGGTACGGGTGTCGATTTCGATGACGTCGTCCTGTGCCACGAACAGCGGCACTTGCACGGTGTGGCGGTGTGCGTCGATGGCGTTTTCGATCTTGGCTTCTTTCAGGACGTTGCCCGAAGTATTACCCTTGACCGCTGGCTCCGAGTACACCACTTGACGGGCGATGGTCGTAGGCAGTTCAACGGAGATAGCTTTGCCGTCGTAGAAAATGGCTTCGCATTCCATGCCATCTTTCAGGTAGTTCAGCGCTTCGCCCAGGTTTTCTTCTTCGATTTCATACTGGTTGTACTCGGTGTCCATGAACACGAACAGCGGATCGGCGAAGTACGAATACGTCACTGGCTTTTTATCCAGAACAACAACGTCAAACTTGTCGTCGCCGCGGAACACGTTTTCCATCGGGGTGTTCGTCAGAAGATTTTTCATCTTCCATTTGTAGGTGAAGCCCGTGCGGCTCGAACCGTTGACATCAGAACGCAACACGATCATTGGCTTGCTGTCGACCATGATGATATTGCCAACACGAATTTCTTTTGCGGGTTTCATAGGAATGTACGTAAAAAGTGGGTTGCATGAAGACCATCTGCCGCCTGTGCGCCATCGGCGCCGCAAGCTTGCGTTTGATCGGTTAAAAATACGTTAGAAATAACCGGGCATTTTACCTTAATTTTTGGCAAGCGCCTATCTCGTCGCGCCAGCGAACGCCAGCAGGTTACTTGCCAGATCGCCATTGGCCTGCATCTGCCGCTGCCAGGCCTGCGCGCGCGCCCGGATGCGCGGCAGGTCGGCTTGCAGAGCGGGCCACAGCTGCGCCCATGGCAAGGCATCCGCGCTGGCGCCATTCCAGGCCAACGCCGCCTGCACCAGGCTGTCGATGGCGCCGTCCGCATCGGCCGCATAGCGCTGCAGGAAGGCGCGCAATTTCACGTGATGCAAGTTTTCATCCTGCAGATAGATATGCCAGAGAAACGGCTGGCCAGCCCATTGGGCGCGCACGAAGGAATCCTCGCCGCGTACGAAATTGACGTCGCAAGCCCACAGCAGGCGGTCGTAATCGTCTTGCGGCACGAACGGCAGCACCCGTACGGTGAGCGCGCCGCGCGTGCGCGCCGCACCGGCCAGCGCCGCATCGTCGCCGATAAACGCCTGAACGGCATCGAACGCGACGCCTTCCGGCACCAGACACGTCACGGGCTCGCTGCCCGCCTGCCAGGCCGCAAACAGCTCGGCGACCGGGGCGGACGGGTAGCAGAACAGCGATATTTTCAAGGCGGACATTTCCGCCGCCGTCACGCCGAATTGCCCGAGGAATGCCGCCATGGCGCCCGCATCGGCCTGGAACGCCAGCCTTTTCTCGTCCAGCGCCGCTTCGCGCAGCAAGCCGCCCGTCTTTCTCGTGAAGCCGGGAAAGAAGAAATGCTTGATCATGCCGTGGCGCGGCGACGTCAGCGCGTGGCAGCCCTCGACCCACTCTTCCGCCGTCAAGCCTTCCAGGTTCAGCCACACGGGATGCGGCGCGCACTGCGCCATGGCGGCGATATAGCCGGGCGGAATGTCGCAGGCAAAGAATTCGATGACGATGTCGGCGATGTCGGCCGGCGCGAATGCGCCATCCTGGTCGCGCCAGTGGCGCACCGTGACGCCGGACGCCTGCTGCAGCTCCGCCGCCACATTGATAGCGGGGCAAATGCGCCGGAAACTCGGCAAATCGTCGACCCACAGGGTCACGGCCACGCCATGCTCGCCGTTCAACTGCCGCGCCAGGCGCCAGCAAATGCCGATATCGCCGTAGTTGTCGACGACTTTGCAGAAGATGGCCAAGGTTGGCGCGCGATCGGTAGCTAATGGCATATTCAAAGGGGAAGAGAAAAATGTGGCATGGCAGCCCATAACAAAAAAGCCGCACTGTTACCAGGCGGCTTTTTTGTTGGCTGATTCAGCCGGTCTGGCGTCCCCAAGGGGATTCGAACCCCTGTACTCACCGTGAAAGGGTGATGTCCTAGGCCTCTAGACGATGGGGACAGAAAATCTGTCCTGAATGCACTATTCCGCATCCCGACCTGTTACTGCTTGCGAATCTGGCGTCCCCAAGGGGATTCGAACCCCTGTACTCACCGTGAAAGGGTGATGTCCTAGGCCTCTAGACGATGGGGACAGAAATCTGTCCTGAATGCACTATTTGCATCCTGACCCGGTACTGCAGCAATATTGCAGAAACAAAAAAAGCCTGACTTGTCAGGCCCATTCAGCACTGCACTCTTACTTTACAACTAAATCCTGGCGTCCCCAAGGGGATTCGAACCCCTGTACTCACCGTGAAAGGGTGATGTCCTAGGCCTCTAGACGATGGGGACCTGTGCTGGCTTTACTCTCAGCGGACTCTTCGTTGAAGGCTTTGCTTAGCCCCTCAAAAAAGCGTGCGCGAAGTTTAACACGAAGCGATTCACGAAATCAACTGCCGGCCTTCTTTTTTCCACCTTATTTGTATCAACGCTCCCTATGGGGACAGGATGATGGCAGGAAGATATGGAAGCGGCGGCACGCCAGGCACGCAGGGAAAACCGCGCCAACCGTCTGGCGCGGCAAAAGCATTCCTTAACGCAAGATATCGCCCGCATTGGCGATGCGCACGTCATGCATCTGGCCCAGATACGCCTCCAGGTAGCCCTTGTGGGATGCGCCGACGATGACCAGCACGCGCATGCCCGGGCGCGCCGCCATGATTTCGCGGATATTTGACGCCATGCGCAAGTTGCGCACCTCCCAGGAGGCTACGTAGTTGCGGCCATAACGCTGCGGCGACGGCTCTTCCAGCGCCGCGCCAAAATCGCCGCGGAAGGCCAGGTCCGCCTCTGCGCGTCCGTTATACGCGCGGTAGATCGCCAGCACACCGGCGGGCGTATTCCATTGCTCCTCAAACCCGGCATGGATGCGCTTGCGCTCGGCCGAAGAGGAATTATTCCAGGCCGCCCTGATCGCCTTGGCATACGCCTTTTCATCGTCGACAGGCATATCGGACGTATGGTCATCCATGGCATGCACCCGCTCGTGCCCGCCTTTCGCCGCCAGCACGGCAGCGATCTGATAACTCTCGTTGCGCTGCCCCAGCAAGGAATTGAGGTTCGCGGCCAGGGGCTCGCTCACGCCGTCACCGGCGCGCCGCTCATCCGCGGGCAAGCGCAGCCATTGCACCAGCGCCGATGCACGCTCGCCACCGGCCAGGAACAGGGAAGCCAATGCGCGCCGCTGGGCGGCGGACGGCGCCGCCGGCCAGGCGGCCAGCAAACGTTCGGCCTGCGCCGTGGCCGCCACCACATCGAGCCCCGTGGCGGCCCGCGCGGCGGAAGTGTCATAGCAATAGGTTTTCACCGTATCGTCATAGCGCTGCGGATAGGCGCGCAGGTAAGCGCATTGCAAGCCGGAAAGCGCCTCGATCGCGATCGCATCCGGCCGCCAGCCCGCCAGGCGCTCGTTGAGCAAGCTCAATTGAGACGGATCAAACGATGTTGGCAATTGCGCCAAATGGGGCGAACCGAGCACCAGCACGTCATTGAACGGCCCCTTTTGCAACTTCAGCGCACCAGGATCGAATTTCGCCGCAGGCGGCGCCTCCGCGTGCGCGGGAACGTGCATAACGGCAGCAAGAAAAAAACTGGCAAATACGCGGTGCATCCTGCCTCCTCAGTGTAATGGGCCATTTTTTATCCGCGGGCATGATGAAATCAAGCCGCCTGCCAAATGTAACCACTCCGCAAATCACTGTCAGTTATATCCATGCAACCAATAGGCACAAAAAAAGCCGCCCGAGGCGACTTTGATGTATTTCCATTTCCACCCCATTGGCAAACGCAAGCGGGATCAAACACTCGCCTCTTGCCTGCCATACAAACATCCCAACAGTTAAACCATACTTCCCTGAAAGGCATAACAACAAATGCTTCAGAAATAAAAAAAGCCGCTCGAGGCGACTTTGATTTATTCATTACCATTTACCACCTGTTTCTGCGCTGTTGGTGGAGGTAAGCGGGATCGAACCGCTGACCTCTTGCATGCCATGCAAGCGCTCTCCCAGCTGAGCTATACCCCCCGGGCGCAGAAACACTGCTACTTCTTTACAACCACAACACCAGACTGAACTGGCGTCCCCAAGGGGATTCGAACCCCTGTACTCACCGTGAAAGGGTGATGTCCTAGGCCTCTAGACGATGGGGACCTCGGTACTACAGTTTTACCACCTTACTTCTGCGCTGTTGGTGGAGGTAAGCGGGATCGAACCGCTGACCTCTTGCATGCCATGCAAGCGCTCTCCCAGCTGAGCTATACCCCCCGGGCGCAGAAATAATAAAAGCCGCACTTGGCGACTTTGTTCCACTACTTGCTTTCCATCCAGATTCCGCTTTTTACGGGCCTGAACTTACAACAATCAGTACAAACAACTGCCACTACTATACCACAACTACCTGGCGTCCCCAAGGGGATTCGAACCCCTGTACTCACCGTGAAAGGGTGATGTCCTAGGCCTCTAGACGATGGGGACCGCGGAACTTCCAAACAACATCTGCACCACTTCAACGACTAACAAAACCTGACTGCGGTTTTGCTGCTGGTGGAGGTAAGCGGGATCGAACCGCTGACCTCTTGCATGCCATGCAAGCGCTCTCCCAGCTGAGCTATACCCCCGTTGGTGCAGAAACAAGAGTATAGCAAAGAAGTTTCACTCTGCAAATACCCTTTTTCGTCTATGAGCAACTTTTCATAGGGGAGGTTTCCGCACCGTATTTACACGCTCAATTCGGCGCGGCGATTACAGCCACTTTGCCAGGCGCGCCAGCACGTTCTCGCGGCCGAACATCACCACCACCTGGTCGATGGCAGGCGTCTGCAGCTGGCCCGTCAAGATCAAACGCAAGGGCATGGCCAGCAGCGGCATCTTGATGGTGTTCGCGGCCAGCACTTCCTTGATCATGGCGGCGACGGCTTCCTTGCTCCACTCCACCGTGGCGATACGCTCGGCAAACTGCGCCAGCACGGGCTTGATGGCATCAGTGATGTGCTGCGTGACCAGTTCCGCTTCCGGCTGCGGTTCGCGGAAGAACAGCATCGAGGCGGCAGCCAGCTCATTGACGGTGTTGGCGCGCTCTTTCATCATGCCCAGCACTTGCGCCAGGTCCGGCGCGCCTTCGAAGACGGCGCCTGCGGCGACCATTTGCGGACGCGCCAGGCCGGCCAGGCGGGTATTGTCGGCCTGCTTGATATAGTGATTGTTCAGCCAAGCCAGTTTTTCATTGTTGAACTGGGCCGCCGATTTCGACAGGTGGTTCAGGTTGAACCACTCGCAGAACTGCTCGGTCGAGAACACTTCATCGTCGCCATGGCTCCAGCCCAGGCGCGCCAGGTAGTTCAGCATCGCTTCCGGCAGGAAGCCCTGCGCCGGGTAATCCATCACGCTGACGGCGCCATGGCGCTTCGACAGCTTTTCGCCGTCCGCGCCCAGGATCATCGGCAGGTGGCCGTACAGCGGCAGCGGTGCGCCGATGGCGCGCAGGATGTTGATCTGGCGCGGGGTGTTGTTGACATGGTCGTCGCCGCGGATCACGTGCGTGATCTGCATGTCCCAGTCATCGACGGCCACGCAGAAGTTGTATGTCGGCGTGCCGTCCGGGCGGGCGATCACCAGGTCGTCCAGCTCGCGGTTGGAAATCGTGATCGTGCCCTTGACCACATCGTCCCACGTCACGTCGCCGTCGAGCGGGTTCTTGAAACGCACGACGGGCTTGCGGTCGGCCGGTACGGCCGGCAGGGTCTTGCCAGGCTCCGGACGCCAGGTGCCGTCGTAGCGCGGCTTTTCACCGGCGGCGCGCATGCGCTCGCGCATCGCTTCGACTTCTTCCGGCGACGAGTAGCAGTGATATGCCGTGCCCTCAAGCAGCATCTGCGCCACCACTTCGCGGTAGCGGTCCATGCGCTGCATCTGGTAGAACGGGCCTTCGTCGTGGTCCAGGCCCAGCCACTTCATGCCTTCGATGATGGCTTGCACGGCTTCCGGCGTGGAACGCTCCACGTCCGTGTCTTCGATGCGCAGCACGAAGGTGCCGCCGAAGTGGCGGGCATACGCCCAGCTGTACAAAGCGGTGCGGGCGCCGCCCAGGTGCAGATAGCCGGTCGGGCTGGGAGCGAAACGGGTACGGACGGGAGTAGCGGTTGTGGTCATCGAAGTAGTCAGGCTTGAATAAGTAAAACGCCATTTTACTCTGTTGACCGCCGCCGCTCCACAAGCACCGTCACAGCTGCAGCAAGCGCCTTTTCACCTCCGCCGCCTGCGCATGCAGCGCCTGCTCGAACAGGGCAACGAGTTGCGACAGGGGCCGGTGCAAAGGCTTCACGAGATTCACCGTGAACGGCAGGGAAACGCCGAAGCGGCGGATCTGCAAGCCCTGCCCCGCGTAGTCCAGCGCCGTGAGCGGATTGACGATGGCCAGGCCCACGCCTTCGCGCACCATCGCGCACACGGAGGCGGCGCTGTGCGTGTCGAGCGCCATGCGCCGCTCCACGCCCGCCTGCGCGAAGATGGCGTCGATCTGCTGGCGGTAGGGGTCGACGGCGGCCAGGCTGATGAAAGGCTGGCCTGCGAAGTCCGCCGGCTGCAACACGGCCTTGCCGGCGAGCGCATGGCCGTCGGGCAGCACGCACACTTCATCGACGGACATCAATGTATCGAGCGCGGTGCCCGGCGGCGCATTGCCCACTTCCGTCAGGCCGATATCGTGGCGCTGCGCCGACAGCCACTCTTCCAGCAGCGGCGACTCCTGCGGCGTGATGCTGATGCTCACCTTGGGAAAATCGGCGACGAAACGCTTGCACGCCTGCGGCAGCAGCGACTGGGAAAACACGGGCAGACAGGCGATCGACAGCTGCCCCTGGTCGAACTGGCGCAAGGCCGCCGCCGTGCTGACGATGCGCTCCAGGCCGAAATACGCGCGCTGCACTTCCTCGAACAGCTGCAGCGCCTGGGCCGTGGGACGCAGCCGCCCCCGCTCGCGCTCGAACAGGGTCAAGCCCGTCAAATGCTCGAGGCGCGCCAGCTCGCGGCTGACGGTGGGCTGCGACGTATGCAGCATGGCGGCGGCGGCCGTCACGCTGCCCGTCGTCATGATGGCGCGGAAGACCTCGATATGGCGTAGGGAGATAGTCATGGCCATATCATAAATGAATAAGGTAGCCTCAAATAGATATTTTATAGTCAAAGCACAATCGGCCATCATGCGCTATCTCCTCATTCCACCGAAAGCACACGATGAAGCCCGTCACCGACCAGACCCTCGCCCAACTCGCCCAGGAACACGGCACGCCCCTGTGGGTGTATGACGCGGCCACCATCCGCGCGCGCATCGCGCAGCTGGCGCAGTTCGACACGGTGCGCTTCGCGCAAAAGGCCAATTCGAACATCCACCTGCTCACCCTGATGCGCGAAGCGGGCGTGCACGTGGACGCCGTCTCGCTGGGCGAGATCGAGCGCGCGCTGCAGGCAGGCTTTGCGCCGGCGCAAACGAATGGCGCCGCCGGCGTGGTCTTCACCTGCGACCTGTTCGACCGCGCCACCCTGGCGCGCGTGGCGGCGGCAAAGATCGAAGTCAATTGCGGCTCCGTCGACATGCTGCGCCAGCTGGGCCCAGTGTCGCCCGGCCACCGCGTCTGGCTGCGCATCAATCCCGGCTATGGCCATGGCCACAGCAACAAGACCAATACGGGCGGCGAAAACAGCAAACATGGCATCTGGCACGAAGAGCTGCCGGAGGCACTGGCCGTCATCCGCGCACATGGCTTGCACCTGGTGGGCCTGCACATGCACATCGGCTCGGGCGTCGACTACAGCCACCTGGAAACCGTCTGCGGCACCATGGTCGACCTGGTGAAAAACATGGGCCACGACATCGAAGCCATTTCCACGGGCGGCGGCCTGTCCGTACCCTATCGCGAAGGCGAGCAGCCGGTCGACACGGACCACTACTTCCAGCTATGGGATGCGGCGCGCAAGCAGATCGAGGCGCACCTGGGCCATCGCGTGCACCTGGAAATCGAACCGGGCCGCTTCCTCGTGGCCGACGCGGGCTTGCTGGTGGCCGAAGTGCGCGCCACCAAGCAAATGGGCGGCAACCACTTCACCTTGCTCGATACGGGCTTCAATGAACTGATGCGCCCTGCCATGTACGGCAGCTACCATGAAATGTCGGTCATCGCGCATGACGGCCGCGCACTGGACACGCAGCGCGCTACCGTCGTCGGCGGCCCCCTGTGCGAATCGGGCGACGTCTTCACCCAGCGCGACGGCGGCGTGGTCGAAACACGCCTCCTGCCGGCCGCGCAGGTGGGCGATTACGTCGTCTTCGAAGGCGCCGGCGCGTATGGCGCATCGATGTCGTCGAACTACAACAGCCGTCCCCATGCGGCCGAATACCTGGTCGACGGAGAACAATCCCGCCTGATCCGCCGCCGCCAGACGGTGGCCGAACTGATCGCGCTGGAACAGTTGTAACACCTCGCCCCGTGCGGGCATGCGCATCTGCTAACATCGGGGCAACCCGATGAAAGCCCGCCATGCCCGCCCAAGCACTTCCCTTCCGCAGCGCCACCCGGCTGCTGCTGCCACTGCTGCTGTCCGCCGTCCTCGCCGGCTGCGCCTCGTTGCCTTCGCTGGAAGGCCGCGTGGCATCCAGCGTCATCGCCGACACAAAGCACACCCAGCTGGCCACGGCCATTGCGCCCATGGTGGCGCAGCATCCCGGCGTTTCCGGCATTTACCCGCTCGCCGACGGACGCGACGCCTTTGCCGCGCGCGCCCTGCTGGCCGCCGCCGCCCAGCGCAGCCTGGACGTGCAGTACTACATCTGGCACAAGGACATCACGGGCACCCTGCTGTTCGACGCCCTGCGCCAGGCGGCCGAGCGGGGCGTGCGCGTGCGCCTGCTGCTCGACGATAACAACACGGCGGGCCTGGACCAGACCCTGGCGATGCTGGGCAAACAGCACAACCTGGAAATCCGCCTGTTCAATCCCTTCGTGCCCCGCGCGCCGCGCGCGCTGGCCTTTGCCACGGATTTTTCCCGCCTCAACCGGCGCATGCACAACAAATCGTTCACGGCCGATAACCAGGCCACCATCGTCGGCGGGCGCAATGTGGGCGACGAATATTTTGGCGCGGCCGGCGACGTGCTGTTTGCCGACCTGGACGTGCTGGCCGTCGGCCCCGTCGTCGACGACGTTTCGCGCGATTTCGACCGCTACTGGAACAGCGCCTCGGCCTACCCGGCCAAGCTGCTGCTGACCAGCCCTGTCGAGGGCGACGCGGCCACCATCGCCGCCGAAGCGGACCGCATCGACGATACCAAGGCAGCCGAGGAATACGTGCAGGCGCTGCGCACCTCACCCTTCGTCAGACAAATGATGGAGCGCACCCTGCCCTTCGAATGGGCCAGGACGCGCATGGTCAGCGACGACCCGGCCAAGGTGCTGGACAAGGCCAGGCCAGGCACGGGCGTGGCGGACAACCTGCAAAACCTGCTGGGCGTGCCGGAAAAGGAAGTGGACCTGGTGTCGCCGTATTTCGTGCCCGGCAAAGCCGGCACCCAGGCCTTTGCCGACCTGGCAGGAAAAGGCGTGGGCGTGCGCATCCTGACGAATGCGCTGGAAGCGACCGACGTGGCGGCCGTGCATGCCGGCTATGCGAAGTGGAGAAAGCCGCTGCTGCAAGCGGGCGTGCTGCTGTACGAGTCGCGCCGCTCGTGGGAACGGGGCGATGCGCGCGAACAGCCGGGCCGCTTCGGCAGCTCCGCATCGAGCCTGCACGCGAAGACCTTTGCCGTCGACGACCGGCGCATCTTTGTCGGCTCGTTCAATTTCGACCCGCGTTCGATCGAATTGAACACGGAAATGGGCCTCGTCATCGACAGCCCCGCGCTGGCCAGCCAGCTGGGGCAAGCCATGCGCACCACCATCCCGCAGCGCGCCTACCAGGTACTCCTGGGCGACGACGGCGCGCTGTACTGGATCGCCCGCGACGCCAGCGGCGCCACCACGCGCTACGACACGGAGCCGGGCACCAGCGTGTGGAAGCGCCTGGGGGTGGCGATTCTGTCGGTGCTGCCGATTGATTGGCTACTGTAAAGCACGCAGCCTATGTCATTTCCCGCGAAATGGCCGACAATATTTAAGGTCGGGGTATGGTTTCTCACCATCAAAAAATATCATTCTCAAACCAATAACCGTATCTGAGTAGTGACAATAAAAATTGGGATAATCCGGTACTGGCAACAGAGGTGGCGCCGGTGTGGTCTCAAGCCGGAACATCGTGCTCTGTAATCGGACGACCTCGGACAAGCGCACGGTCTTGCGCGTACTTTCATTCGGGAGATCAGCATCCCGTAAAACCGTGCGCGGTTGACCAAAATCTGACTGACCTACCACGCTGGAGCTGAGGTAAAACAGTTTCATCGGTTTACGCAAAATAGCATTAAACTGATCGCTGTCCTCAAAGTTCAATATATCAAGCGGGGCGAAATCGGCCTGCAGATCCTTTCGGCAGTCTGATTCATACTCCGCAAATACCCATATATTATCGGCATCAAAGACAATAAGGCGTGGTACAGGCTCATCCGTTCTACATAATGCGTTTGGCCGCAAATCGATTGCAACAACACCAGCGTCGTTTCCCTCCAGTGATCGGCGCTCGTCACCGCCAAACCCAGGCCGAAGCAAATATATTTTGCGTGATTCTTCTTTAACAAGACTAACTGCACGATACGTCGTGTTGGCATAGGCCGAAAGCATTGGTTGAAACTGCAACTTGCCGGGATGCCACACGCTCACTCTGTAGCGACCTATCTCATGCCAATCCGGCTTCTGCGGTCGCTCCATCACCCAAAAACCCGGCGGGTCACATTTTGGCGGCACTTCACTATGCTCACATTTGTTATAGGCATGCAGATCAAGCCCGTTGCTCAGACTTAGCCACGGCTTGTCGGCCTTCAAGGGAACGGCATAATAATAGTCATATGAGGCATGATCGAAGTGTGGCACGACGCACCCCGGCAGCAAAATCCACATCAATGCCATACAACAACATTTGAATAGTGAACTGTTCATTGACGTCCTCATCGTGAAATAAAGAAATTTCACTATCCGTCAAGAACTTTGCGTGCCTATTGATATTTGTCGACTTACAACTCTTAAATCAATAAAAAAAACAGGCTTCCGTGAAAACGCAAGCCTGGCCTTTACATCAACGATACACCTCTATGCCTGAACTACCGCACCACCTCCATCAACACCCGCCCTTCCGACGCCGACGGCTGGCGCACGCGCAGCAGGTGCGCCAGGGTCGGGGCTATATCGACCACTTCCGCATACTGGCCATAGGCGCCCGGCTTGATCCAGCGGGGGCCGAACACCATCAGCGGCACGTTGGTGTCATAGGTGTAAGGCGTGCCGTGCGAAGTGCCGCCCGCGCCCTTGCCGAAGTACCAGGCCGGCTTTGTCACGACCATCAGGTCGCCCGAGAGCTGGCGGTTCCAGGCGCGGCGCATCAGGGTGTCCATGCGCGTGGCAACGGCGCCCGTTTCCATCTGCGTGCGCGTGTAGACTTGCGCCAGGCCGTCCTGCTGCAGCAGGAAGCGGGCCGCCGCGTCTTCCAGGGCGGCGCGCTTGACGCCGCCCTTCTCCGCCAGCGCGTAATCGAGGTAGATATTCGGCAGCGACGACGTCGTCACCAGCTTGTCGATACCCAGGTTAGTCGCCAGGTGCTGGTTCAAGGCATCGACCAGTTTGGCGCCATCGATGCGTTTGGCCGAGAAGCCCCGCGTTTCGGCAAATTCCGGCACGTTGGCAAAGCCATGGTCGGCCGTCAGCACCACCAGCACGTTGTCCATGCCGACTTTTTTATCGAGGTCGGCAAAGAAGCCGGCCAGCATGCGGTCCAGGCGCTGCAGGTGGTCGTGCGACATCTTGCTTTCCGGGCCGTAGGCGTGATTCACGTAATCGTGCGCGGACAGGCTCACGCCCAGGATATCGGGCACGCCGGCCGGGTTGTGGCCCAGGTTTTCGCCATCGATGGCGGCGCGGGCGAATTCCAGGGTCAGTTCATCGAGGAAGGGACCGGCCTTCAGGCGGCTGTAGTACTCGCCATCGAGCTTGCCGCTGTCGCTGTAGTAGGCGAACGGGAAGGTGTTGCGCGCGCCCGGCTTGGCCGGCACCAGATCATCGCGGGCATCGCGCGCATAGGCGGAATCGGCCAGCAGCGGCGTCCAGCTCTTGCCATAATAACGGTCTTGCGGTTTGGCGGCCTGGTAGCGCTGCACCCATTGCGGATGCTGCTGCATATAATAGGTGCTGCTGGCGAAATTGCCCGTCCTTTCCATGTACATATACGCCGTGCCCGTTTTCCCGGCCAGCAGGATGGCGCCCCGGTCCTTGCCCGACACCGTGACGACCTTCGCCTTGTCGCCCGTGGAATAGCGCAACTCGTCGCCCAGGGTGCTCACGCGCAGTTTCGTCGGCGCCGTGCCGTCGTCGGGCTGCGTGTCTTCGCCGATGTAATGGAAATTGCCATCTTCGGTGCAGTACACGGATTTTTTCGTGACGGGATCGATCCAGTTATTGCCGATCACGCCATGCTGATACGGATAGGCGCCCGACAGCACGGCCGAGTGGCCGATGGCCGTGACCGTGATGCCATGCGCCTGGTGCGCGTCGCTGAACCACGCGCCCTGCTCCAGCAGGCGGCGGAAACCGCCTTGGCCGAACTGGTCGCGGTAGCGCGTCACCTGCTCTTGCGGCAAGCCGTCCACTACCAGCACCACCACCAGCTTCGGCTGCGCCGCACCGGCAGCAACAGCAGGAACGGCCTTGGCCGCATGCACCTGGCTCGCCGCCACGCCAGCCGCCAGCAGCAGCGCCTGCGCCAGTTGCCGGGAAAGGGAGAAATGTTTCGTCATATCCGCTCATCAAAAGTTAGGCCACCGGCCAGCATACGCTGACTATATGACACAATAATGACAACAGGCAACAATATGAAAAAGGCCAGGCTCCATCGCTGGAACCCGGCCTTTACTGAAACAGATGAATTTGCCTGGCTTATTTGCCTGACTTACTTGACCGTCACCTTGATGCTTTTACTCAATTCCGGCCCATACGACTGGTGCGCGCCGTTGGCGAACTGCATGGTCAGGGTGTACTGCCCCGGTGGCAAGGTGACGTCCGTTTCCGTCTGTCCTTTGCCGAAGTGCAAATGTTTATCGTCCATGGGGATCATTTCGCCCGCCTTCATCGGCCCCATATTGATGAGCAAATGATGGTGGCCCGTCTTGGCCGTCATGTCGCCGGCCGGCTTGACGTCCATGCCGCTGACGGCAAATTTCACTTTGAACGGGCTGCTCACTGTCGCGCCATCGACGGGCTCGACGAACGAAACGGATTGCGCAAACGCGCTGGCGGCCAGCAGGCTGCCAGCGATCACGGCTGCGGCTTGGCGCAGGAATACGGTGGTCAATTGCATGATGTCTCCTCTTGTTTAATAACAACACGGACTGCATGAAACCATATTCCTGGCGGTCGTGGCGCCGGGGAAGAGTTAAGCCAATAGTGCCACGGTGGCCTTGAAAACCGTAGCGAGCAAGCTCAATGTCGGGTTGAGTAACGCAACCGTACTTTAGTACGGTGAGTAACGCCGACCCGAAAGTGAGCTGCGCAGTAGGTTTGCAAGGCCACCCAGCCACTAGTCGTTTTTGATGACGATCGACGGGAACTTGCTGGTCATATCCTTCGCCTTTTCCGCCACCTTGATCGCGATGGTGCGGGCGATCTGCTTGTAGATCACGGCGACGGGACCTTCCGGCTCGGCCACGACGGTCGGCGTGCCGGAATCCGTCTGCTGGCGGATCGCCATGGTCAGCGGCAAGGCGCCGAGGAATTCCACGCCGAAGTCCGCGCACATCTTCGCGCCGCCGCCGGCGCCGAAGATTTCTTCCGCATGGCCGCAGTTCGAGCAGATGTGCGTGCTCATGTTTTCCACCACGCCGAGGATAGGAATGCCGACTTTCTCGAACATTTTCAAGCCCTTGCGCGCATCCAGCAGCGCGATGTCCTGCGGCGTCGTGACGATCACGGCGCCCGTGACGGGCACTTTTTGCGACAGGGTCAACTGGATGTCGCCCGTGCCCGGCGGCATGTCGACAATCAGGTAATCGAGGTCGCGCCAGTTGGTCTGGTCCAGCAATTGCTGCAACGCTTGCGTGACCATCGGGCCGCGCCATACCATCGGCTCGTCCGGATCGATCATGAAGCCGATCGACGACACTTGCAGGCCGTGGTTTTCCATCGGTTCCATGCTCTTGCCATCGAGGGTCTTCGGCTGGCCGCTGATGCCCAGCATCATCGGTTGCGACGGGCCATAGATATCGGCGTCCAGCATGCCGACGGTGGCGCCTTCGGCCGCCAGGGCCAGGGCCAGGTTGACGGCCGTGGTCGATTTACCAACGCCGCCCTTGCCGGAAGCGACGGCGATGATGTTTTTCACGTTGCTCATCGGCTTCAAGCCGCGCTGCACCGTGTGCGAAATGATTTTCGACGACACGCCCACGCTGACGTTGCCCACGCCCGGCAGCACGCGCAGCGCGGCCAGCACGGATTTGCGGATCAGGTCAATCTGGCTTTTGGCGGGGTAGCCCAGTTCGATGTCGAGCGAAATATCATCGCCATCGACCTTCAGATTCTTGACGGTTTTGCTGGAAACGAAATCTTTATGTGTATTTGGATCAATAACCTGGGCCAGCGCGGCCTTGACGTCTTCTACTGTGATGCTCATGTAAATCTCCGTGTGTACTACATATGTGCAATACGCGCAGTCTAGCGCAAATTTGCATGGCGCGATGGCGGCAAAAGCATCACTTGCCAGCGCTGCATCTGCTCATATTGCCTTTCCGCTGTTAAAATGACCTATTATCCATCCCAAAAGTGCATCAATCATGACTCGCAAGCTGTTCGTCACCACTGCCCTGCCTTACGCAAACGCCGCTTTTCACATTGGCCATATCATGGAATACATCCAGGCCGATATCTGGGTCCGGTTCCAGCGAATGCAACGCGATGGCGCAGCCGGCCGTGAAGTGCACTTTGTGGGCGCCGACGATACGCATGGCACGCCCATCATGATCGCCGCCGAAAAGGAAGGCATTACGCCGCAGCAATTCGTCGCCAACATCGCGGCCGGCCGCGCCCAGTACCTCGATGGCTTCCATATCGCCTTCGACAACTGGTATTCGACCGATTCGCCGGAAAACGTTGATCTGTCGCAATCGATCTACCGCAAGCTGCGCGATACGGGCCTGATCGTCACGAAAACCGTCGACCGCTTCTTCGACCCGGTCAAGGGCATGTTCCTGGCCGACCGCAACATCAAGGGCGAATGCCCGAAATGCGGCGCCAAGAACCAGTACGGCGACAATTGCGAAGTGTGCGGCGCGGCTTACCAGCCGACCGACCTGGTCAACCCGTTCTCGGTCTTCACCAACGCGACGCCCGTGATGAAGCCGTCGGAACAGTATTTCTTCAAGCTGTCCGACCCGCGCTGCTTCGAATTCCTCAAGGATTGGCTCAACACGCCAGGCCGCTTGCAGCCTGAAATGGTCAACAAGGTCAGCGAATGGCTGGGTGAAGCGGGCGAAAAACTGGCCGACTGGGATATCTCGCGCGACGCACCCTATTTCGGCATCCCGATTCCCGATGCGCCGGGCAAGTTCTTCTATGTGTGGATGGACGCGCCGGTCGGCTACCTGGCCAGCCTGAAAAACTATTGCGACAAGAAAGGCCTCGATTTCGACGCCTTGCTGAACGATCCTGCCACGGAACAAATCCACTTCATCGGCAAGGACATCGTCTCCTTCCATTTGCTGTTCTGGCCCGCCATGCTGAAATTCGCCGGCCACCCGGTGATCGACAAACTGAAAGTCAATGTGCACGGCTTCCTGACAGTCAACAATGAAAAGATGTCGAAGTCGCGCGGCACGGGCATCTCGCCGCTGCGCTACCTGGACCTGGGCATGAACCCGGAATGGCTGCGCTACTACATCGCTTTCAAGCTGAACTCGAAAGTGGAAGACCTGGACTTCAACGGCGACGACTTCGTGGCCCGCGTGAACAGCGACCTGATCGGCAAATATGTGAACATCGCCAGCCGCTGCGCCGGCTTCATCGCCAAGCGTTTCGACGGCAAGCTGGCATCGACACTGTCGGAAGGCGCGCAAAGCTGGATCAACCGCGCGCTGACGGTGGACGCCAACGGCGTCATCGTCGAGCGCCAGGCCAGCATCGCCGCGCACTTCGAGAACCGCGAATTCGGCAAGGCCTTGCGCGAGATCATGGAAATCGCCGACATCACCAACCAGTACGTCGATGAAAACAAGCCGTGGATCCTCGCCAAGGATGCGGACAAGACAGCCGAACTGCACGACGTGTGCACGACGGCCCTGATCCTGTTCCGCCAGCTGACGATCCTGCTGTCGCCGGTCTTGCCGGGCGTGGCCAAGAACGTGGCCTCGTTCCTCAACGACGAGCAATTCACCTGGGCCGATACGCAAGTGTTCGGCGACGCCGTCTCGAACAGCATGCTGGGCCGTACCATCGGCGCCTACAGCCACTTGATGACGCGCATGGATGCAAAGATGATCGAAGCGCTGTTTGACGCACCGCAAGCTGCCGCCATCGCGGCGCCGGCTGGCGATGCCGCGAACGACGCCGCAGCGGTCGCTGAAACACCGGCCTCCGCCATCGAGGAACTGGCGCCCGAGATCAAGATCGACGACTTCCTCAAGGTCGACTTGCGCATCGCGAAAATCGTCAACTGCGAACTGGTCGACGGCTCCGACAAGCTGCTGCGCCTGACCCTGGACGCGGGCGAAGGCCGCTTGCGCAATGTGTTCTCGGGCATCCGCTCGGCCTACAAGCCGGAAGAGCTGGTCGGCAAGCTGACGGTGCTGGTGGCCAATCTGGCGCCGCGCAAGATGAAGTTCGGCATTTCCGAGGGCATGGTCATGGCCGCCTCCGCCGCCGACGAGAAGGCGAATCCGGGCATCTACATCCTGAACCCTTGGCCAGGCGCCGAACCTGGCATGCGCATCCGCTAAGCCCGCACAAGGACCGATGATGAATATCGTGGTGCGCGAAGCAACAAATGCCGATGCACAACTGATGGCCGAGCTGACCCGCGCCGCGTGGGCCGGCAAGGTGGCGGCCTCGTCCAGTGGACACCACGAGACGGCGCAGCAGGTGGAAGAGCAATTGCGCCACGGCGGCGGTTTTCTGTTGCTGATCGACGACATTCCAGCCGGCTCGCTGCGCTGGATGCCGCTCGACAGCGATCCCGCCATCTGGAAGATTTCACGCATGGGCGTGCTGCCCGCCTACCGGGGCAGCCACGTTTCGCAACATTTGCTGGAAGCCATCATTCATCACGGCCTGTCGTGCCAGGCGGAGGAATTGCGCCTGGCCGTGCGGCGCGACCAGCGCAAGCTGATCGATTTTTATGCGGCCTTCGAATTCGACCTGGCCGAAGAACTGGAATATTCGCACGCCAACCCCGCCGAACCGGCGCCGATGGTGATGCGGCGTTTGTTGCGTTATTGATTTTTAGCAATTTCGCCCCGGACTTGCCGATACAACAACCCGCCAGGCGGCACGGCGCGGTAAAATACGGCCGGCTGACCTTACCTATAAGACACTCAGAAGAGAATATGAAACTGCCTGCAAAACACAACAACTACGTATCCGACCACACCTTGTTCATCGCTGAACTGAAGGCCAAGAATCCTGGCATGGAAGCGGGCCAGCAAGCGGGCCGCGCCCTGCTGTGGGACAAGCCGGCCGTCAGCATCGATGAGCAGGAGCGCCAGCTGGCGTCGGCCGTCAAGCAACAGGCTTACGTTTACCAGAACAAGAACTAAGATCTGGAACCGGCACGATGTTGCCTGAAGAGTCTGCAGTCACGCCGGAAGCCGACGCTTCCGGTGCCGGCGCAGTCATCGAGTCGCCCGAACCCGCCGCTGGCGGCGACGGCAGCGGCGACCCTGCAGCATCCGCCACGGCAGTAACGGACGCGGCGCCCGCCGCCGACCCGCTGGGCATCGCCCGCCTGTATGGCGAGCCGATGATGCGCATGCCGACGGATTTGTACATTCCGCCGGACGCGCTGGAAATCTTCCTCGAAGCCTTCGAAGGCCCGCTCGACTTGCTGCTCTACCTGATCCGCAAGCAAAATTTCAATATTCTCGATATCCCGATGGCGCAGGTGACCCTGCAATATCTGAAATATGTCGACCAGATTCGCGTGCGCAACCTGGAACTGGCGGCCGAGTATTTGTTGATGGCGGCCATGTTGATCGAGATCAAGTCGCGCATGCTCTTGCCTTCGCGCAAGAGCGACGTCGAGGAAGATGGCGGCGATCCCCGTGCCGAACTGGTGCGCCGCCTGCTCGAGTACGAACAGATCAAGCTGGCCGCCTACGACCTGAACGCCATTCCCCAGTTCGAACGCGATTTCGTGCGCACGCAGATTTTCATCGAGCAAAGCCTGACGCCCACCTGGCCCGACGTGGAACCGGTGGACTTGCAGCAGGCGTGGCTCGACGTGCTGAAACGCGCCAAACTGACCCAGCATCACCGCATCAGCCGCCAGGAACTGTCCGTGCGCGAGCACATGTCGAGCATCCTGCGCCACTTGCAATCGTCGCGCTTCGTCGAATTCAGCGAGCTGTTCGACATTGCCGGCGGCGTGCCCGTGGTGGTGGTCAACTTCGTGGCCCTGCTGGAACTGGCCAAGGAAACCCTGATCGAAATCACACAGGCAGAACCGTTTGCCCCCATCTACGTCCGGCTGGCCTATTCGCCCGCCTGACTCCTTCCCTTTGTCACTGACCACCGTACAACGGGGTTTTAGCGAAAGCAATCCATGAAAATTATTTCCGACATCGAAGAATTGCGCGACCAGCTCAGCGGACAGCTGCGCACGGCGTTCGTCCCCACCATGGGCAACCTGCACGAAGGCCATCTGTCGCTGATGCGCCTGGCGCGCAAGCATGGCGACCCCGTCGTCGCCTCGATCTTCGTGAACCGCCTGCAATTCGGCCCGAACGAAGACTTCGAGAAATATCCGCGCACCATGGCGGCCGACATCGCCAAGCTGGAAAAGGAAGGCGTGTACGTGCTGTTCGCGCCGACGGAAAAGGAACTGTACCCGGAGCCGCAGGAATACCGCGTGCGCCCGCCCGATGATCTGGGCAATACCCTGGAAGGCGAATTCCGTCCCGGCTTCTTCGAAGGCGTGTGCACGGTCGTCACCAAACTGTTCTCTTGCGTGGGTCCGCGCGTAGCCGTGTTCGGCAAGAAGGATTACCAGCAACTGATGATCATCCGCAACATGGCGCGCCAGTTCGCGCTGCCGACGGAAATCATCGCCGCCGAAACCTACCGCGCAGACGATGGCTTGGCCTTGTCCTCGCGCAATATGTACCTGTCAGAAAGCGAACGCGCGGAAGCGCCGGAACTGTTCAAGGGCCTCAATTTCGTCGCCGAGGAAGTGCGCAAGGGTAACCTTGCCGTCGGCGAACTGGAACAGGCGGCCATGCAGCTGCTGGACGGCCGCGGCTGGAAATCGGACTACATCGCCGTGCGCAAGCGTGCCAACCTGCAGGCGCCGAACGCCGCCGAACTGGCCGCCGGCGAACCGCTGGTGGTGCTGGCCGCCGCCAAGCTGGGCCAGACCCGTTTGATCGACAACCTGGAAATTTAAGCGCCATCTCCAAGCGTCACCTCGACGGGGCCATTCGGCCCCGTTTCTGTTTCTTTTTCTTTTCCTTACTTCTCCATCCCCACCAGCTTGAGTTCGGCAAACAGCGGCCTGTTGCTGCCGCGTGCCGCTTGCAACATGTCATAGCTGGCCGCATCGAGCACGATTTCCTCTCCCGCCCACAGCTTGCGCTGGTTCGCAGGCAGCCTCAGGCTGCGCAGGATGGCCCGCGCCTGGGCCGGATCGGCCGCCAGCAGGCGGATGGCGTGTGCATGGCGCTGCGTACCCGTGAGTATCGGCAAGCCGCCCTGCGGGCCATGCTGGCTCAGGCTGACATAGTCATGGCCGCCCACGCGATGCAAATAGGCATGCCGGCCATCGGCTTCGGCTACCGGCTGCGCGGCAGGCTCCTGCATCTCGACCGACGCGACGGGCGCAACGGCGGTTTGCTCCAGGCTCACGCCGCAGGCCGTTAACAGGGCCGTGCCCAGGGCGAAAAATAATACGGGTGCTCGGCGCATCGTGCGCTCCTTCTTGTCGGGGTCGGGGACAAAGGGGAAATACTGCAGCGATCATGGGCCAAATTATTTGACGTGTAAAGTTAACTTTGGGAAATATTTCATTCCTTTGCGCAATTATCTGCAGGCAACGGGATCTTCTCTGTCCGTACCCGGCAAGCCTGGGACAATTGTTAATGCAATTTGCACACTAAAATCATCAAACCCATCTTTATCCATCAATCAATAAAGATGACAATGGCTGCACTGGTTCGCAGCGACAGCATGCGGGCCTCCCACCACGACAGGAGAACACCCATGAACACAGCAGCTATACCGGCCAAGGTCGCCATCGTCACGGGCGCTTCGCGCGGCATCGGCGCGGCCATCGCCCGCCGCCTGGCGCGCGACGGCATGCAGGTCGTCGTCAATTACGCCAACGGCAACGTGGAAGCGGAGCAACTGGTGGCGGCCATCGTGGCCGACGGCGGCGCCGCCATCGCCGTCAAGGCCAACGTCGCCGACGCGGGCGAGGTGCAAGCCCTGTTCGATGCGGCCGAGGCGGCCTACGGCGGCGTCGACGTGCTGGTCAACAATGCCGGCATCATGCCGCCCGCGCTGCCGGCCCTGGCCGACACGGACGACGCCACCTTCGACAGCCTGTTCGCCATTAACGTCAAGGGCAGCTTCAACACCATGCGCCAGGCGGCGACGCGCTTGCGCCACGGCGGCAGCGTCGTCAATTTCTCCACCAGCGTGATCGGCCTGGCCCTGCCCGGCTATGCCGTCTACGGCGCCACCAAGGCGGCCATCGAGACGATGACGGCTATCTTTGCCAAGGAATTGCGCGGCAAGAACATCACCGTCAACGCCGTCGCCCCCGGTCCCACGGCCACGGCGCTGTTCTTGAACGGCAAGACGGACGAAACGATACAGCGCATGGGCAAGATGGCGCCATTGGAACGCCTGGGCACGCCGGACGACATCGCCGCCGCCGTGGCCTTTTTGGCAGGGCCGGATGGCCGCTGGGTGAATGGCCAGACCCTGCGCGCGAATGGCGGGCTGGTCTGAGTTTTTTGCGGACGAAAAAAAACGCTGCCAATTCGCATTGGCAGCGTTTTTCTTGATCAGTATCAAGCCGTGATCAGGCGCCGGCTTTTTCCAGCTTCTCGAAAATCTTGTTCAGCTTTTCATCGAGGGTCGCGGCCGTGAACGGCTTGACGACATAACCGCTGGCGCCAGCCTGGGCGGCGGCGATGATGTTTTCTTTTTTTGCTTCGGCGGTGACCATCAGCACGGGCAGCTTGGCCAGTGCGGGATCGGCACGAATATGCTGCAGCATCGTCAGGCCATCCATGTTTGGCATGTTCCAGTCCGACACGACGAAATCATAGGATTCCGCGCGCAGCTTGGCCAGGCCCATCACGCCGTCTTCCGCCTCATCGACGTTGGCATAACCCAGTTCCTTCAACAGATTCCGGACAATGCGGCGCATCGTCGAAAAATCGTCAACGACTAAAAATTTCATCTTTGGATCAGCCATGAATAACTCCGTTGTTTCTGTAGCGGTTTGTTAATAATATCGACATGAATGCCGACATTATGGTCGACACTACGGCAGCAAGTTGTAGGATAGCATTTTCGTTGCTTTTAGGCGAACAAACTTGCCTCAGATCATATAAAACGTGGCTTACACGCGCAAAGCACGCATGCCATGCGCAGCCAGGTGTCCCAGCACCATGCCAGGCAGCGCCGTCAGAGCGCCGACCTCATGCGTAGCACCGACGGCGATCGCCTCGCGCGGCATGCCGAACACCACGCAACTGGCTTCATCCTGCGCAAAATTATACGCTCCTGCAGCCTTCATCTCCAACATGCCTTGTGCGCCATCCTTGCCCATGCCGGTAAGGATCACGCCGACGGCATTTTTACCGGCCGATTGCGCGGCCGAACGGAACAGCACGTCGACGGACGGGCGGTGGCGGTTTACCGGCTCACCCTGGTCGATCTTGGTCATGTAGTTGGCGCCGCTGCGCGTCAGGGTCAGGTGCGAATGGCCGGGCGCGATGTAGGCGTGGCCGGGCAGTACCCGTTCGCCGCCTGCCGCTTCCTGCACCGATATCTTGCACAGCGAATCGAGACGGCGCGCAAACGAGCGCGTAAAGCCTTCCGGCATGTGCTGCGTGATCAGGATGCCGGGACAATCGGACGGCATCTGCATGAGGAATTCGCGGATGGCTTCCGTGCCGCCCGTGGAGGCGCCGACGATGATCAGCTTTTCGCTCGACGTCAACGGGCTGCGCAGCGCAGGCAGCGGCGCGGCCACCTTGTCGCTGGCCGACGGCAGGGTGCGCGCGCGGATGCGCGCCTTCGAGGCGGCGCGGATCTTGTCGGCGATCATGTCCGTGTACTCGCGCATGCCGCTCTGGATGGAAATCTTCGGCTTGGTGACGAAATCGACGGCGCCCAGTTCCAGCGCGCGCATGGTGATTTCCGAACCCCGCTCCGTCAGCGACGACACCATCAGTACCGGCATCGGGCGCAAGCGCATCAGTTTTTCCAGGAAGTCTAGGCCATCCATCTTCGGCATCTCGACGTCAAGGGTCAGCACGTCGGGGTTGGTCTGCTTGATCATCTCGCGCGCCACCAGCGGATCGGGCGCAGCGCCCACCACTTCCATGTCGGGCTGGCTGTTCACGATTTCCGTCATCACGCTGCGGATCAAGGCCGAATCATCCACGATCAATACTTTGATCTTCATAGTTATCCTTCCAGGCCTTGCGGCCCTTATTCTTTATTAAATTAGTACACCGGACAAAATCGCCGCAAGCCGCACAGCCCGACGCGCAGCAGGTTTGGTCTGGTGTTTGTCAGAACAGCTCGACTTCGCCGCCGACTGGCGCGACCTTGAGACGGCTTGCGTAATCGAGTTCGCGGCGCACCAGCGTATCGTTATGCGTCTGCATCAGCTTTTTCACCAGCACCTTGCCGCTGCGGGGGAAAAAATACACCTTGCGCGGGTGGATGTCATTGAGGTCTTCGGCCACCACGCGCATCTTTTCCGCCTTCAGATAATTGATGACGAAAGCCGCATTGCGCTCACCCACGTTGATCGCCGTGAAGCCGCGCAGCACGGCGCCGCCGCCGAACACTTTCGCTTCCATGTTCTCGCGCCGCGCGCCCGCCTTCAGCAAATCGTTGATCAGGATCTCCATGGCGTAGGTACCGTAGCGCATCGACGCGGAAATCGGGCTGTTCGGATCGCTGCCGCCGTCGGGCAGCATGAAGTGGTTCATGCCGCCCAGGCCCGTGACGCGGTCGCGGATGCAGGCCGAAACGCAGGAGCCGAGCACGGTGACGATCAGCATGTCCTTGTTGGTAAAGTAATACTCACCAGGCAAGATCTTGGCGGCGTCACAATTGAACGTCCTGTCGTAATAGACGTTAGTGGCGAATTGCTCTTTGGATTCCAGGCTCATATTTCACTCTCATGTACGATGCGACGATGCCTTGGGCGCGGTGCCCCGAGGCTGATCGAGCTCATAGACTGTTTTACCGCGCAGCTTCAATGAATCCGACACGTACAGAAAATTCTCCGAATGGCCCGCAAACAGCAGGGCATCCGGCTTCATCAACGGCACAAAGCGCGACAGTATCTTGCGCTGCGTCGCCTTGTCAAAATAAATCATCACGTTACGGCAAAAGATGACGTCGAACTGGCCCGTCACCGGCCAGCTGTCGGCCAGCAGGTTGAGCGGCTTGAAGGTGATCATCTGGCGCAGTTCCGGGCGCACCCGCACCTGCCCCTCGCGATCGCCCTTGCCGCGCAAGAAAAAGCGCCGCGCACGATCGGCCGGCATCTTGTCGAGCCGGTCCAGGTTGTAGACGCCATTGGCGGCCGTGGCCAGCACGTTCGTGTCGATGTCCGTGGCGATGATGGTGACGGGCGGCGTGAGCGTATTGAATGCCTCGCACACCGTCATGGCGATCGAATACGGCTCCTCGCCGGTGGAACTGGCCGAACACCAGATGGTGATCGGCCCGCTCAGTTTCTTCACATGCTCGGCCAGCAGCGGAAAGTGATGCGCCTCGCGGAAGAACGACGTCAGGTTGGTCGTCAGCGCATTCGTGAACGCTTCCCACTCATCGCCCATGCGGCCCGCTTCCAGGTCGTCCAGGTAGCGGACGAACGAGGAGATGCCGGTCGCGCGCAGGCGTCGCGCCAGGCGACTGTAGACCATCTCCTGCTTGCTGTCGGCCAGCGCGATGCCGGCCCGCTTGTAAATCATGGCGCGGACCCGTTCAAAGTCCTTGCCAGTGAAATCAAATTCCTTGACCGAATCCGTTTTAGTTTGCGGCATTTTGTTTTTACCTCTCTATGACTACTCTGACCAATGCCTTTGCAAGTATAACTAGCGGGACCGGGTTGGCGTCAGAACTCTTCCCAATCGTCGCCGCCGGCCGCCGCCAGCTTTTTCGCGGGCGGTGGCGTGCCGGCTTGCGCCGTCTTTGCCAACCGCCGTGTATTTGCCGCCACACTCGGTACCGGCCGTGCAGCCATCTTGACTACTGGCGCGGGTGCGGGCACGGCCGCCTGCGCCGCGCTCTCGCCATCGAGCTTGAAGATGCTGACGGCATCGGCCAGTTTCTGCGCCTGGTCCTGCATGCTTTCGGCCGCCGCCGCCGCTTCCTCGACCAGCGCCGCGTTCTGCTGCGTCATCTGGTCCATCTGCGCGATGGCCTGGTTCACTTCCTCGATGCCATGGCTCTGTTCCTGCGTTGCCGCCGTGATCTCGCCCATGATGTCGGCCACCTGCCGGATCGACGTGACGATCAGGCCCATGGTCTGCCCCGCCTCGTCCACCAGGCGGCTGCCAGCATCGACCTTGTCGACCGAGTCGCCGATCAGGCCCTTGATCTCTTTCGCCGCACCAGCCGAACGCTGCGCCAGGTTGCGCACTTCCGACGCCACCACCGCAAAGCCGCGTCCCTGCTCGCCCGCGCGCGCCGCTTCGACGGCCGCATTCAAGGCCAGGATATTCGTCTGGAACGCGATGCCGTCGATGACGCCGATAATATCGACGATCTTGCGCGAACTGTCCTTGATGGAACCCATGGTATCGACCACTTGCGCCACCACCTTGCCGCCCTGCTCCGCCACCGACGACGCCGACACGGCCAGCTGGTTGGCCTGGCGCGCATTGTCCGCGTTCTGCTTCACGGTCGACGTCAGTTCTTCCATCGACGATGCCGTCTCTTCGAGCGAACTGGCCTGCGTTTCCGTGCGCGCCGACAGGTCCGCATTGCCGCTGGCGATCTCGCGCGACGCCACGGTAATCGTATCCGTTCCCTGGCGCACGTCGCTGACCGTCTGCACCAGGCTCGCGTTCATGTCCTTGAGCGCCTGCTGCAAGGCGCTCGTTTCATCCTTGCCTTCGACCACCACGCGCGCCGTCAGCTCGCCGGCAGCCACCTTCTGCGCCACGGCCAGGGCGCCGGACAACGGCACCGTGATCGAACGCGTGATGAAGATGGCGCACCAGGCGCCGATCGCCACCGCCGCGCCGCCCAGGATGAACAACACCGTCATCAGGCGCGCATCGGCCGCCAGCGAGTCGTCCATGAAGCTTTGCTGCGCCACGTGCTGCAGGTCGAGCAGCTTGTTGATGTCGGCCAGGGTCGTCTTGTTCAAGGGATCGATGCGGGTGGCAATCACCTTCGCCGCGCCCTCGCTGTTAAACGCCAGTACCTGCCCCATCGCTTCCTTGAAGGCGGCATCGACTTCGCCGTCAACCTTGGCGATATTGGCCAGCAGCGCCTTCTCGCCCTCGGACAGGCCCAGGCTGGCCAGCTTGCCGCGCGCGCCGTCGTACAGCTTGCGCTGCTCGCGCACCTTGCCCTCTTCCACCTGCATCAGCCCCACATCGCCCTGCAGGCCGATATTGCGCATGGCGATACCGGTTTCCAGCATCGCGCTTTTCATCAGCGACGCCTGCGTATTCTTTTCGCTTGCCAGCTCCAGCCCCGTGAGCAACTGGGCCTTGTTACGGTAATTCAGTGCATTCGCCGAAACGATCACTACCACCAGGATGGCGAGGATGCTGCCAAAACCTATCCCCAGCCGGGTGCCTATCTTGAAATCGCGCAAACTCATTACAGTCTCCAATATTTATGTGAACGGCGCCCGTTCAACCGGACGGCGCCGTGTTGTGGCCTGGTCTCTGACGGACCTTGCAGCCTGCCGGCGCGCCTCTAGTCGCACCGGTACATGCATATCTGTAGTGATTCTTTGCGTGCCAAAACGGCGGCGCACCGGGCGCCGCCTTGCTGCCATGCGACCTCTTAAGCCGCCAGCTTGTCGATCAGGCCCATCTCACTGCTCGACATCAGCTTGTCGATATCGACCAGGATCAGCATGCGCTCGTCGATGGTGCCCAGGCCGATCATGTAGTCGGTCGAGAAGGCGGTACCCATTTCCGGCGCCGGCTTCACCTGCTCCGGCGTCAGCGTGGTGACGTCGGAAACGCTGTCGACCACCATGCCGACGATGCGCCCGCCGATGTTCAGGATGATCACCACCGTGAACTGGTCGTACACGGGCGTGCCCAGGTTGAACTTGATGCGCATGTCGACCACGGGGATGATGATGCCGCGCAGGTTGATCACGCCCTTGATGAATTCAGGCGCGTTGGCGATGCGGGTAACCGCTTCGTAGCCGCGGATTTCCTGAACCTTCAGGATATCGATGCCGTACTCTTCGGAGCCCAGGGTGAAGGCCAGGAATTCACGGCCGGCGATGTCCTTGCCGTCGCCCGCATTGCTTCCGGATGTTTGTTGAGTATCTGACATGGTGCGTTTTCCTATCTTTATCTATCGGTATTACGAAAAAATGGACTCGTCGGCCAGCTGGCGAGAGGAGCGGATCAGGGCGGCGACATCGAGAATCAGCGACACGCCGCCATCGCCCAGGATGGTGGCACCGGAAATGCCCACCACCTTGCGGTAATTCGATTCGAGGTTTTTCACCACGACCTGCTGCTGTCCCACCAGGTCGTCGACGAACAGGGCCGCCTTGCGCCCTTCCGTCTCGAGGATCACGCAGATGCCTTCCGAGGGACTGGTAAAGCGCGGCGCGATGTCGAACATCTGGTACAGCGGGATCAAGGGCAGGTATTCGCCGCGCACTTTCACCACCTGGCCCTTGCCACTGATGTCCTTGATATCCTCAACGGCCGGTTGCAGCGATTCGATGACAAAGCCCAGAGGCAAAATATACACTTCGTCGCCGACGCGGATCGACATGCCGTCCAGGATGGCCAGGGTCAGCGGCAGCGAGATGGAAATCGTCGTGCCGAAACCCTTCGCCGAACGGATATCGACGACGCCGCCCATGGCGCTGATGTTGCGTTTGACGACATCCATGCCCACGCCGCGGCCCGACACGTCGGTGACCGCTTCGGCGGTGGAAAAGCCGGGCGCAAAAATCAGCTGCCACACGTCGGCGTCGCTCATCGTCTCGGACACGTCCAGGCCCTGCTGCACGGCCTTGGCCAGGATGCGCTCGCGGTTCAGCCCAGCGCCATCATCGGATACTTCGATGATGATGTTGCCGCCCTGGTGGCTGGCCGAGAGGAACAAGCGGCCCGCTTCCGTCTTGCCGGCGGCCACGCGAGCGGCCGGCATTTCCACGCCATGGTCGATACTGTTGCGCACCAGGTGCGTGAGCGGATCGACGATGCGCTCGATGAGGCCCTTGTCCAGCTCCGTGGCGGCGCCATTGGTGATGAAGTCGACCTTCTTGCCCAGTTTCGTCGCCAGGTCGCGCACCATGCGCGGGAAGCGCGAAAAGACGAAATCCATCGGCATCATGCGGATCGACATCACCGCTTCCTGCAAGTCGCGCGTATTGCGCGTCAGGTGGCTGACGCTGTCGAGCAGTTTTTCATGCAGCATCGGGTCGAGCGCGCTGGCGCGCTGCTCGATCATCGCCTGCGTGATCACCAGTTCGCCCACCAGGTTGATCAGCTGGTCGACTTTCTCGATCGAGACGCGGATCGACGACGATTCGGCGCCGGCCTTGTCGCCCTCTTTCTTGGCCGGTTTCTTTTCCTGCTCCGCTTCGGCCACGGCGCTGGCCACGACCGGCGTGGCGGCGGCGCCGGCGTTGCCCGCCTTGGCCGCGTCGGCGCGAATCTGTTCGAGCGGCTGGAAGAAACCGTAGCCCTGTTCGGCCTCGCTCTGCACGCCTGCGGCGGCGCGGATGTCCTCGAGCGGCTGGAAGAAGCCGTAACCGGGATCGGCCGCGCCCTGCGCGCCTGGCAGCGGGTCGAAGAAGCCGTAGCCCTGGGCTTTTTCCTGCGCCGCGCGGGCCGCTTCGGCTTCGCCTGGCGCCAGTGGCGGCGCCTGCGTGATCACCATGTCGTCCGGATTGAGCACGAAGGAGCAGATGGCCAGGATATCGTCCAGGCTTTCATGCGTCGTCACTTCCAGCACCTTGCGCGCGTCGGGCAGGCTTGATACCACGACGTCGCCCAGCAAGCCCAGTTCGGCCGCCAGCGCATCGACTTCGCGCAGCTCCATGGCCGGCAGCTCCAGGCGGATGCGATGGCCGCCGGCATGACTGACGGCGGCCTTTTCCGCCGTATGGAAAGCCGGCGCGACGGGCGTGAGCGCGGCCACGGGCACGTCCTGCGAGAACGACTGCAGCATCATGCGCACATTGGCCACGGCATCCTGGTCGACGGCGCTGCCCAGACGGTGGCCGTCGAGCTGCATCTTGAGGATATCCTTGGCCGCCAAAAAGGCGTCGACGTGTTCCGCCGTCAGGGCCATCTGGCCCTGACGGATGCGGTCGAGCAGCGACTCGAGGATGTGCGTCACCTCGCTCATGTCGGAGAGGCCGAACGTCGATGCGCCGCCCTTGATCGAATGGGCGGTGCGGAAAATGGCATTCAGGTCTTCGGCGTCGGGCGCCGCAATATCAACGGCCAGCAGCAGCCGTTCTTTTTCAGCCAGCAGTTCTTCGGCCTCATCGAAAAAGACCTGAAAAAACTGGCTAATATCGATGGTCATAGGGTGACTCCGTCAATTGCATCGTTGTGCTGCGCGGCTGGCATCAGCCGATCACCTTCTTGACCACTTCGATCAGGCGTTGCGGATCGAATGGTTTGACCAGCCAGCCATTGGCGCCGGCGGCACGTCCCTTCGATTTCATCTCGTCCGACGACTCCGTCGTCAGCATCAGGATGGGTACCTTCTGGTAGGTCGGCAGCTCGCGCAGCAGCTTGATCAGCTCCAGGCCATCCATGCGCGGCATGTTCTGGTCCGTCAATACCAGGTCCACGGTTTGCAGCTTGGCTTTTTCCAGTCCATCCTGGCCGTCGACGGCCTCCACCACCTGGTAACCGGCGGCTTTCAGGCTGAACGCCACCATCTGGCGCAATGAGCTGGAATCGTCCACTGCAAGTATCGTTTTGGCCATCTTTGCTCCCACTTATTCCGGGCATCCTGCCCGAGTATTTGATTAATCAATCCATGCAACCACAAGCGTTCCGCACTGGCATGCTAGAACAGCTCGATGTCGCCACTTTCCAAATGCTGTTGACTGACAGCCTTGCGCAGCACGCTGCGCAACTCCAGGCTTTGAATCGCCAGCGCCATGCTGACCCGCCCCAGCAAGGCGACAATTTCTTCATTGTCGCTCTCCGGCAACATCTCCGCGCCATGCGAGCCCAGGGTTCCGAGGAACTCGCGCAAGCCCGTCACGCGCTTCAAGGTGCGCTCGATCAGCTGGCTGGTCATGTCCTGGAACTGCAGGCTGGTGATGGCGGCATTCACGTAGCCCCCCACCTCATCCTGCAACGCCAGCAGTTTTTCCCGCTGCTGCTCGGCCGGAATACCGCCGTCGAGCAGCAGGGCGATGGTATCTTGCTGCGCAGCAACAGCTGCGTGTATCGCCATGAAATTGAAGGACAGCTTCTCGATCGCCTCTTCCAGCAAGATGCCGGTCTGCACCAGGTCGGTTTCCACCTCCGTCAAGTGCTTGCGGCCATGGTCCGACACGCCAGACAGCAGGCGCTTTACATGCGAGCCAAGTATTTTCTTTCTTGTCATAAAGGTCTCATTGTTTCAATACACCACGCGTCGACAGCCTTGCGTGTTATTTTTTCGCCGCTACCGGGCTGGGGGCTGGCACCGCCGCAGGCGGCGCACCGGCCGCCAGCCCTGAAGCGACAGCGGCGGCAGCGGCATCGGTCACCGGCAGCTCGATCGCCGAGCCATCGCGCAGGACATTTTCTTCCGTGCGTTTGTTCATGACGATGATGCTGATGCGCCGGTTGATCGGATTGAAGGGGTCGAGCTTGTCCAGGTGGGCGGCCGAGCCCAGTCCCACCACGCGCAATACTTTCTCTTCCTTCATGCCGCCAATCACCAGTTCGCGCCGCGACGCGTTCGCGCGGTCGGCCGACAATTCCCAGTTGCTGTAGCCGGCATCGCTCATGTAGGGCGTCGAATCCGTATGGCCGGACAGGCCGATGCGGTTCGGCACTTCATTGAGCACGGAGCCGATGGCGTGCAGGATTTCCTTGGTGTACGGTTGCAGATTCGCATTGGCGAGTGCAAACATCGGACGGTTCTGCTCGTCGACGATCTGGATGCGCAAGCCTTCGCTGGTGATGTCGAGCAGCAACTGGTTCTTGTATTTTTTCAGCAGGGGATTGGCGTCGATGGTCGCTTCGATGCGCGCCTTGAGCGCCTGCAGGCGCTTGCCCTCCTCGCGTTCGAGCGCGGCCTTGGCGGAATTGAGGTCGAACGATTTGCGCTGCTGCTCTTCCTGCGCCTTGCGCACTTGTCCATCCTGGCGCGACAGGTCCTGGCCGCCGCCCTGGATAACGGAATTGCTTTCGCCGCTGCCGGAACCGCCCGCCATGGCCACTTTCAAGGGTGTCTTGAAGAATTCGGAAATGCCGTTCAAGTCGCCCTTCGAGGTGGAGCCCAGCAGCCACATCAGCAGGAAGAAGGCCATCATGGCCGTGACAAAGTCGGCGTAGGCGATTTTCCACGCCCCGCCATGGTGTCCGCCAGCCGTCTTCTTGATACGCTTGACGATAATCGGGCGCATGCCTTCATCGGCCATGGCGTCCCCCTTCCGTGTGCTGCAAATGACTCATGGTGTCCAGGCGTATATTCACTGCTTACTTCGTTTTCGATTTCTTGATGTGGTCTTCCAGCTCATTGAACGTCGGGCGCTCGGTCGAGAACAGCACCTTGCGGCCGAACTCCACGGCCAGCGCCGGCGCATAGCCGTTCAGGCTGGCCAGCAGGGTCACTTTCACGCACTGGAACATCTTGCTCGACTCTTCCAGCTTCTGCTCCAGCAGGCTGGCCAGCGGTCCGACGAAACCATACGCCAGCAAGATGCCGAGGAAGGTGCCGACCAGCGCGTGCGCGATCAGCATGCCCAGTTCGGCCGGCGGGATACCCACCGATTCCATCGTGTGCACCACGCCCATCACGGCGGCGACGATACCAAAGGCGGGCAAGCCATCGCCCACCTTGGCGATCACGTGGGCCGGCACGGCGCCTTCGTGATGGTGCGTTTCGATTTCGTTGTCCATCAGGTTTTCGATCTGGAACGCATCCATATTGCCCGATACCATCAGGCGCAGGTAATCGGTCATGAATTCAACGATGTGGTGGTCGGCCAGCACGGCCGGATACTTGGAAAACAGGGGGCTTTCCTCTGGCTTGTCGATATCGCCTTCGATCGACATCAAGCCTTCCTTGCGCACTTTGCTGAGCACTTCAAACAGCAGCGACATCAGTTCCATGTACAGTTCTTTGGTATAGCGCGAACCCTTGAACAGGCTGGGCAAGGCGGCGATCGTCGCCTTGATGGCCTTGTTATTGTTACCAACAAGGAAGGCGCCCAGGGCGGCGCCGCCGATCATCAGCAGCTCCAGCGGCTGGAACAGCGCCGCCAGATGGCCGCCGGCCAACGCGAAGCCGCCAAAGACCGAGGCGCAGACGATGATGTATCCGATTATGACTAACAAGTGCCCTGACTCCCAATAATGGCCGGGGCTGTATGCCCGGCATGTTCAAACCTGTTCCTGTCTTCTGGCGGCTGCGCCGCCGGCAAAGACAGCGGCAAAAAAAGCAACCGGAAGTTAATTGAAATGCGCTGCTTTTCAATGCAATTCCGAGAAAATGCCGTGTGGAACTACAATAACGTGAGATTGCCCGACGGGCAAGCAAATAACGCAGACAATTGCTTAAAAGCACCATATGTAAAGTAAAGGGCCACCCTCTGTGGCGGCAATGGTCTTATCGGGCTCGCGTGCCGCAATCTGGAATTCGTAACTAAGAAGCATGCTACCGGGCAACATTTCCCTTTCCGCCTTGCGCCACAGGGCCGCCATCGCCGCCGGCGACAGGTAGGCAAAGACGGCATCGTAGCGGCCGAAATCGAGCGCCTCGTAGTCGCCGCGCAGGAAGCGCGCGCGGCTGCCCGCCAGCCATGCACGCAAGCGGCTTGCCAGCCACGGCAGCGGCGCCAGCTCGATGCCGGAAAACTGCCCGTCGGGCCGGCGCCGCGCCAGGTCCAGCACCAGTCCACCCAGGCCGCTGCCGATATCGACCAGGCGCACGCCGGGACGGTCCGCGATCAGCTCGGCCACCGCCTGCCACACCTTCGGCCCCGACGGATAAAACGGCACTTGCGTGCGAAACGTCGACCAGTACAAACTCAGCAGGAAAACAAAGGCCGCCAGGAACACGGCCGGCGGCAAATCGAGCAGGCTGGCCGCCAGCAAGGCAGGCGCAAACAGCAGGCCGATGGCGCACCACCAGCGCGCCAGTCCCGCGCGCCACGTGATAAGTGCCGCCAGCACGCCCTGCACCAACGCCACGGCCGGCAACGACATGGCCACGCCGGCACGCGCCAGACCATATACCAATAGCAACATCAAGGGAAAGGCCAGCACCTGGATCAGGATGGCCTTGAGCGCGGGCGCGCGCAGGATTTGTTGCAGCATGGGACAGTCAAAGGAGGAAAACGCCAGTGTAAGCGAAAGCACCATGAAAAAACCGGAGTCCGGTCTGGCGACCGCTCCGGTTTTCACTGAGGCTATTATTCGGGCAGCTATTGAAGCAGCATCAAGCGGCGACGCCCGGCGGCGCGACAGCGGCTGCTTCATCGCGCGCCTTCTTGGTCTTGCCGGCACGCGAAGGCATGTGGCACAGGCCGCACACATAATCGGCGTTCAGGTCGAGGCAGTTGACGACAAATTTGCCGCCGCACTTGCCGCAGGGCGCCATGTCCAGCATCTTGCTGCTGAAAAAGCGCACCAGGGTCCAGGCCCGCGTCAGCGACAGCAGGGGCTCTTCACCCGCTTCGGGCGGCATCTGCTCCAGATACAGCTTATATGCCTTCATCACGGCTTCGATGCCGGTAGCGCCGGCGTGGTCGACGAGGAATTTGTGGATATTAATGAACAGCGAGGAATGGATATTCGGTTGCCAGGTGATGAACCAGTCGGTGGAAAACGGCAGCATGCCCTTGGGCGGCGAGACGCCCTTCAATTCCTTGTACAGATTCAGCAGGCGTTCGCGCGACAGCGAGACTTCGGTCTCCAGCAGTTGCAAACGGGCGCCCAGCTGTATCAATTCGATGGCCAGCTGGATTTCCTGCGCTTCCGATACGACACTTTTCTTGGCCATGCTGTGTACTCCACTACTGACTGATACTGACTGATACTGCCTAACAAGGTTGCCAGAAAAATGTTCAGGGCAAGGCGCGTTGCCGAAGACAGTACAAATGTACGGCGAGGCAATGCAACACCGCCATGGACGTTTTGATGGGAACCTTAAGCGATTTCTTCGACACCCTGGCCGGCCATCAGAATGGCAGCATGGGACTGGGCCAGCGAGCGGTCTTTATTGTAGTTCGTCAACATGCCCAGGATGGCGCTGTCGTCGAAGCGGAAGCGGGCCAGCATCATGTTGCCGCCTGCCAGTTTCAGGATCTGCGCATTGCTCATGCCCTCGATCAGTTCGGCGATTTCGGCGGCAATGCCCAAACGGAAGATGGCCGTTACTTTGTCCGCACGAATCATTTGCTGGGCCAGCATCAGGTAGCTCAGGTTAGCGTCGCGAATCTCAGCCATCATATCGTTAGCAGTCATTTCCATCTCCTCAATCCGTTGAATTCAGCTGGCGTTGTGTGTTGCCAGTGAGATACATTCTGCAGGAGCAACATTAAACGCAACAGAGGCAAAGCGCTGTATTTTTGGTCGGGAAATAGCGGATGGGATCGTAGGTGTTTGTCTGACAAACACTGCTCGATCATGGTCGCACGCCAGCAACGGCGCGGATGTGGGAGGTTGGCTCTGTGCCGGATTTGCCCGACTTTTGGCCTGTAAAAAATATCACTTTTTTACAACAACTTGATAAGAATCAAGCCTGTCTACCTAGATAACGGCTGCCTTGGCAGGAACTTTAGGGCTTTTTTGAAAAATATTTAAAAAAGCTGCATTCTTTTTCCGTCGGTTTGACGCTGTTCATGTAATCGTTGACGGCGGCGCCTGGCAAAACTTTAGGGCTATTTGAAAATATTTTTAAAAATCGTGATTTTTTTCGTTGACGCCCCACAAGCTGGCATTTTTTCGCCGCCTGCCCATGCCAGGAAACACGTTTTGCGACGGGGATTTGCTACACTGCCACTTCCGCGTGATACTTTAAGCCTCAAGCAATATCATGCCATTCAGACAAGTATCAATATGAAAGCCACCATGATTTCTCGACATGACTGCAGCGCGCGCGACCTCGACGATCCCCTGGCGCGCCTGCGCCAGGAATTCGACTTGCCGCAAGGCGTGATTTACCTCGATGGCAATTCCCTGGGCGCGCGGCCGAAAGCGGCCCTGGCCCGCGCCCAGCACGTCATCACGGCCGAATGGGGCACGGACCTGATCCGCAGCTGGAATACGGCCGGCTGGTTCGACTTGCCCAAGCGCCTGGGCGACCGCCTGGCCCCGCTGCTGGGCGCCGGCACAGGCGAAGTGGTGATCACCGACACCACCTCCGTCAACCTGTTCAAGGCCCTGGCCGCCGCCCTGCAGATGCAGGCCAGCGACCCGGCGCAGGCCGCGCGACGCATCATCGTCAGCGAACGCAGCAACTTCCCCACCGATCTGTACATGGCGCAGGGCCTGGCCGCCTGGCTGGACCGCGGCTACCAGCTGCGCCTGGTCGACAGCCCCGAGGAACTGGCGCAAGCTATCGATGCCGATTGCGCCGTCGCCATGCTCACGCACGTCAACTACCGCACCGGCTACCAGCACGACATGGCCGCCATCAGCAGCCATTGCCACGCGCACGGCGCGCTGGCGCTGTGGGACCTGGCCCATTCGGCCGGCGCCGTACCGCTGGACCTGAACGGCGCCGGCGCCGACCTGGCCGTCGGCTGCACCTATAAATACCTGAACGGCGGCCCAGGCTCGCCCGCCTTCATCTGGGTGCCGGAAAAACACCAGGCGCGCTTCCGCCAGCCTTTGTCCGGCTGGTGGGGCCACGCCACGCCGTTCGCCATGGATCCGGGCTTCGCGCCCGCCGACGGCATTGCCCGCGCCCTGTGCGGCACGCAGCCGATACTCTCGCTGGCCCTGGTCGAATGCGGCCTCGACATCTTTGCGCAAACGAGCATGGAAGCCATCCGCCACAAGTCGCTGGCCCTGACGGATTTGTTCATCGCGCTGGTGGAGCAGCGCTGCGCCAGCCATCCGCTGGGCCTCGTCACGCCGCGCGAACACGCGCGGCGCGGCAGCCAGGTCAGCTTCACGCACCCGCACGGCTATGCCGTGATGCAGGCGCTGATCGCGCGCGGCGTGATCGGCGACTACCGCGAACCGGCCATCATGCGCTTCGGCTTCACGCCCCTGTATACGAGCTTTGCCGACGTATGGGATGCCGTGGACATCCTGCGCGACATCCTCGATACCCAAGCCTATGACATCGCCGCCAAGCGCGATGCGGTCACCTGAACCATCCCATGAGCGACGACAAGACTATGAACAAGGAAAACACCAGCGGCTGCCCCATGCATGCCGGCGCCCAGGACGCGCAGTGGCATGGCGCGCAGATGGATTTCAGCGAATCTATGAGCTACGGTAACTACCTGGCGCTGGACCGCATCCTCACGGCCCAGCATCCGCTGTCGCCGAACCACAACGAAATGCTGTTCATCGTGCAGCACCAGACGAGCGAATTGTGGATGAAGCTGATGCTGCACGAAATGCACGCCGTGCGCGCCAACCTGCAAAGCGGCGATTTGGCGCCCGCCTTCAAGATGCTGGCCCGCGTGGCGCGCATCATGGATCAATTGGTCCATGCCTGGGACGTGCTGGCCACCATGACGCCGCCCGAATACACGGCCATCCGCCCCTACCTGGGCGCCTCGTCCGGCTTCCAATCCTTCCAGTACCGCGAAATCGAATTCATTTTGGGGAACAAGAACGCCGCCCTGCTCAACGTGCATACGACGGCGCCGGAAACCTATGCGGTGCTCGACGCCGCCCTGCGCGCGCCCTCCGTCTACGATGAAGCCATCAAGCTGCTGGCGCGCAGCGGCTTGCCCATCTCCGCCGAACGATTGAACGCCGACTGGACCCTGCCGACCGCCTCCGACGCCTCGGTCAAGGCGGCGTGGCTGGAAGTCTACCGCGACCCGTCGAAACACTGGGCCCTGTACGAGCTGGCCGAAAAGCTGGTGGACCTGGAAACGGCCTTCCGCTTCTGGCGCTTCCGCCATGTGACGACGGTGGAGCGCATCATCGGCTTCAAGACGGGCACGGGCGGCACGGCGGGCGTGAGCTATTTGCGCAAGATGCTCGACGTGGTATTGTTCCCTGAACTGTTCGCCCTGCGCACGGAGTTATAACCTCAAGGAGCATCGATGTCGCCTCTCGTCTTGACCCTGGCCGGCCTGTGGAATTCGGGGCCGCAGCACTGGCAAACCCACTGGGAAGCGCGCCACCCCCAATGGTCGCGCGTGCCGCACGGGGAATGGCAGACGCCGGACAAGGACGCATGGGTGGCGGAGCTCGACCGCGCCATCGCCGCCTGCGAGCGCCCGCCCGTGCTGGCGGCGCACAGCCTGGCCTGCACGCTGGTGGCCCACTGGGCGGCCAGCGGCTCGCCGCACAGGATCGCCGGCGCCTTCCTCGTCGCCCCCAGCGATGTGGAAGCGCCGTCCTACCCGTCCGGCACGACGGGCTTTGCGCCGATGCCGCTGCAAGCCTTGCCGTTCCCCAGCCTGGTGGTCGCCAGCGGCGATGATCCCTACGTCAGCTTCGCGCGCGCACGCGCATTTGCCGCCGCCTGGGGCAGCGATTTCACCATGATCGGCGACGCCGGCCATATCAACGGCGACGCCGGCTACGGCCCGTGGCCGGACGGCGAGCAGCTGCTGCTGGACTTCTGCGCCGCGCACCAACCCTGACACGCAGGGCGCGCACCTGCGCACGATAGGCGCATATTTGCCCACAAGTAAGAACGCAGGCAGAATCGTGGCCTTTCCATTGCGGCGCCCCGGCGCCAGCCACTCGATGAAACGTCTGCTTCTGCCCTTGCTCCTCTGCTCCGCGCTGGCCCACGGCGCGCCCTTTTATGAAGGCAAGAGCCTCGCCCATCCCGCCATCAGCGCATCCCAGGACAGCGGCTTCGATATCGCCTTCCTCAAGGAAAAAGATGGCGTCAACGGCTATTACTGCGAGTGCAAGAGCGGCAGCGCGAAACCGATTTTTCTCGACCAGTTCGGCAATGCCGTCATCCGTTCCGTCTTCTACGCCTCGCTGGACAAGGAAACGGACGACAGCGTGCAAACCATGCTGGTGCTGTTCCGCCAGGGCGACAAGAACGGCCTGCGCGCCTACCGCTACCACCGCAGTTCCGGCAAATACCGGCGCCTCGATGGCTTGCAGCCGGCCCTGAACCGCATCGCGGCGCAAAGCGCCAGTCCCAACGCGGGCCAGGTCAAGGCCGCGCTGGCCAAGCTGGCGCCGATGGACTACAGCGTCGCCCGGGGCAAGAGCGGCAATGCGGACTTCGACGCCATCGACCATACGCAAGGCACCATCGTCGGCTACTACAGCGATGACGGCAAACCCTTGGCCGCTGGCGGCAAGGACGCCATCACCTACAAGAAAACCTTCCTGAAAAAAGGTGACCACTACCTGACGGCCAGCTACACCCTGTACAGCGACGCGGGCGCGGGCATCCTGCCCAACTACCGCCTGTGGCAAGTGACATGGGAAACGGCGCCGCGGCAGTTCACGGGCAGCGCAGACGGCCCGTCCGTCATTTACAGCCTGGCCTGGGACGACGGTTCGGTGGTCGAACGAGGCCAGTACGTGAAGGGCAAGCGCCAGGGCTTGTGGGTACGCGAAGGCATGCACGAAGGCAGCGAAAAGGGACATTTCGTCAACGGCTTGCAGGAAGGCCTGTGGCGCTTCGATTATCCAAGGCAGAGCGAGAGCGGCATGTACCGGGCCGGCAAGCGCGAAGGCCGCTGGACGGTCGTCAACTATGCCGATGCAGAGGAAGTGACGGGCTTCGACACCTACACGGGCGGCCAGCTCAATGGCCCGCACGAGCGCAGCATGGGCGGCAAGCTGCAAACGCGCGGCAACTACGTCAACGGCGCGCGCCATGGCGCGTGGATCACGGAAGACGGCGACGGCAGCTTCATCGACGGCTTGCGCGACGGGCCGTGGAAACTCAGGCTCAAGGACAAGGTCACGCAGAGCGTCACTTTTGTGCAGGGCAAAAAACAGGGCGAGGCGGTCGACACGGATGCGCAAGGCGCGCTGCGCGTGCGCGACCACTACCAGGCCGGCGTGCTCGATGGCAGCCGCACGCGCTATCTTGGCCCGGCGGGCAAGGAATACGTGGTCTACACGGCCACCTACCGCAACGGCCAACTGGATGGGCGCGAACAGGCGTTCGACGACAGCGGCAAGATCCTGCGCCTCGATACCCTGTGGGACAACGGCAAGAAGCAGGGGCTGGATGCGCGCTACTACCCGAACGGCAAGCCGGAACGCCTGGCCGTCATCGATCAGGGCCGTCTGCTCACGCACCTGCGCGAATACTATGAGGACGGCCAGCTGCTCAACGACATCCACCGCTGCACCTTCAAGGAGTACGGCAGCACGCGCGACGACGTGTGCGAGTACCACCACATGTACTACCCGGACGGCAAGCCACAGTCTTACTACACCTTCCAGTACGGCCAGCGCCAGGAAGGATACGAGAACTACCCGAACGGCAAGCGCAAGGACGAACTGCTGGTCGACCGTGCCGCCGACACCTCCGTCTTCAACGTGTATTACGAAAGCGGCCAGCTCAAATGCACGGAGCCGCGCAGCGGCCACAGCACGCGCACGGTGAATGGCCAGACCATGAACAGCTACGCGTCGGCCGACCGCGACGGCGACAATATCTGCTACCACCCGAACGGCAAGGTGGCCAGCATCTACACCTTCCGCAAGCGCGTGCTCGTCGATTGCGGCAAGCGCTACGATGACACGGGCAAGCAGACGTTCCCGGGCCCGGAAGGCTGTCCGCCCCCCAGGCAGGTAACCTACCCCATAGGATTGTGACGATGACGCAAGCAGAACGGCCGCAGTGCATCCAGAACCCCGAACGCATCGACGCCGTGGCGATCCGCGCCGCCATTGCCGCTGGCAAGCAGGTGCTGGTGCAGTTCAATACCCTGGCCGAGCCGGAACCGCTGCTGGCCGACCTCGACGCCCTGGCCGCCACCTGCGGCACGGCGCTGACCATCCGCATCTACGGCTATGACCCGAGGGTGTTCGATGCCCGCATCCTGCGCGCGCTGCCGCATGTGGCCAGCCTGTCCATCGATTACCACCGGCAAGCCATCCATCTGGAAGCGCTGGGCGAACTGCGGCATCTCAAGCGCCTGAGCCTGGGCGTGTACGAACTGGCGCAAGCCGACATCCTGCAGCTGGAGAGTTTGCGCGGCCTCGAATACCTGCACCTGGGCGAGTCGGCAAAGAACAATATCGACCTGGCACCCCTGCACCACTATACGCACCTGGCCAGCCTGGTCCTCGAAGGCCACCACCAGCGCATCGACACCCTGGCCGGCCTGCCGGCGCTGCACGAGCTGTCGCTGTACCGCATCAAGAACAAGGTGCCGCTGGATTTCATCTCGGAGATGGGCCGCCTGGACAGGCTGCTGTTGCAGCTGGGCGGCCGCGAATCGCTCGCCCACATCGAGGCGCCGCTATTGAAGAAACTGGAAGTGATACGCGTGCGCGGCCTGGAAACGCTGGGCGATATCGGCCGCTTCCCCCTGCTGCAGGCGCTATGGGTGGAAGACCAGATCAAGCTGCGGCAGATCGCGCTGGGGGCCAATCCCGTGCTCGAACGCCTGAACCTGCACACCTGCAAGACGCTCGACAGCCTGCCCGGCCTCGCCACCTTGCCTGCCCTGCGCCAATTGTCGGCATCCGAGACCATGCTCGACATCGACGCATTGCTGGCGCATGGCTTGCCCGCGTCCCTGACGCATGCGCGCCTGCGCACCGGCAGGAAAACACGCGACGACGCCATCGCCGCGCAACTGGTACAACTGGGCTACGAACCGGCGCGCCCTGGCTGAAATCAGCGGCCGGCCGCCAGCTTGCGCTGCCACAGCGCCACGTCGATCATCACGCCATCCGCGCCCGTGTTGCGGATGTAGACGCGATAGCTGCCCTGTCCCATGTCGCCATCGAGGTAGGCCGTGCGCTCGTTGCGCTGCAGCCTGGCGCCCTTGGCCAGCTGGCGGTAGCGCTCCACCACCGTGTCGAAACTGGCATAGCTGCGCAGCGCCACTTCCAAATCGCGCGGCGGGCGGCCTTCGGCATGGTCCAGCACATTGTTCTGTTTCTTGCCCTTCAAGGTGAGGGGATAGGCAAACACGCCGGCGCCGGCCGACGTCAGCACCGTGGACTTATCGAGCAGCAGCGGCAGCAGCGCCGGCGGATAGGCGGGCGGCAGCTGGGCGCGGTTCCAGCCCGGCAGGGCCGGCTGCGCCAGCACATATTCGACGCTGGCGATCTTTTGCCCGTCGGCGCCCGCTTCCTTGTCGCCCGCGATCAGCGCCAGCATGGGCGGCAATTGCCGGGCCCAGGCCAGCAGGGGCGCCGCTTCGCCGACCAGCATGCCCTTGCGGTGGAACACCGTCAACACCGCGTTCGGATCGGGATTGCAGACTTTCGCCAGCGGCTGGCCCTCCAGGTGGCAATGCCCGTTGACGAGACCAAAAGCGATGATGGCGCCGCGCTTGTCGAGCAGCATGGCACCCCGTTCGCGGCCCTGCTTGCGGTCATTCATCGACGCCAGCAACTGGCGGCCATCGGCCAGCACGCTGCGCGTGGCGTCGCGCTTTTCGCTGATCGCTTCGAGCGCCTGCGCCAGCAGCAATTCATCGTCTTCCGTGTAACTGCCACGCGCGTAACCGAAGAAGTCGAACAGGGCGGCGCGTACCTGCGCATCGTCGCTCAGGCGCGGCAAGGGGCCGCCGGCCAGCAGGGAGGACAGGCTTTTCCCGGCTGGCGCAGAGGGCGCCGCCGTGGCGCGGGCGGGCTGGGAAAGGACGCAGGACGCTGCCAGCAAGGCGCCTCCCAGGGTACGGTAATTCGAAAAAATGATATGCATGATTCTGTCTGTCGGGGATTTGGCCGCTCTTACGGCCACGCAGGGCGCGCTGGCGATTCTAGCATGGCGCCAGCGCCCATGCCGTGCGGCTGGCGGACGGCGCATATGCCGGCGCGGCTGCTATGATGGCCGCAATGACGACACCAACCCACGCCTCGCCCCTGCTTGTCCTCCTGCCCGGCATGGATGGCACGGCCCGGCTATTCGACCGCTTTGACGCCGCCCTGCGCGCGCAGGCCGCCCTCGATACCCTGGCCATCGCCTATCCGGCCGCGCCACTCGATTACGCGGCGCTGGAAGCGTTCGTGCGCGAGCGCTTGCCGCAGGATCGCCCTTTCGTCGTGCTGGCCGAATCGTTTTCCGGGCCGCTGGGGGCCGCCCTGCGCGCCGATCCGCCGCCCGGCATGCGCGCCCTGATCCTGTGCTGTTCATTCGTGCGCAATCCGCGCCCGATGCTGGCGCCACTGCGCCACCTGCTCGGCCTTGTGCCCTTTGGCGCCATGCCCGGCTTCGCCCTGCGCCAGGCGCTGCTGGTGCCCTGCGCCACGCCGCAACTGCAGGCGGAACTGGCGGCAGCGCTGGCGCAAGTGCCTCCCAGCGTGCTGCGCCAGCGCCTGCGCGCCGTGCTGGAAACCGACGCCTCGCGCAGCTTCGCGCGCGGCAGCCTGCCGGTGCTGTATCTGCGCGCCCGCCACGACCGTCTGGTGCCGCCGGCGAACGCCCTGCAGATACTGCGCCTGGCACCCGGCGCGCAACTGGCCGACATCGCCGCGCCGCACATGCTGCTGCAGGCGGCGCCGGAAGCGGCCACCGTCGCCGTCGCCGCCTTTGTCAACGCCCTGTCAGCCGCGCAGGTATCCGCTTAAACGCCCGCTGGCCAGCACGGCCAGCCAGCTCAAGCCGCCCGCCAGCGCGCTAAAGTAAATCGCCCGCAGCGGATGCTGGGGCAACAGATACGCGAGTACGGCCGCGCCCAGCAAGCCGCACAGCAGCGGCTTCACCCTGCCGGGCGGCAGCAGCGCCAGCACCAGGTTGGTACCCGCATACACGTAAAACACCAGCAGCAGCGCCAGGCCGCCGGCCACGCCGCGCGAGCCGAGGCTGCCAAACAGCTGCGTGTACAGGTAAAAACCCAGCCAGCTCAAGGCGATAAACAGCAGGCAGCCCAGCGCGTGGGCGCCCAGGCCCGCCATCAGCCGGATCTTCATGGCTGCTTGAGTACGGGAATGAAGCGGTGGCCGCATGCATGGCACATGAAGGTACGCGCATATTTGTCCTGCAAGGCGGCAGCCTCCTTGTCCCAATTGGCGACGAAGGTCGTTTGCGACAAGGCGATGGAGACGACGCCCCCTGCCACGAAGATCCAGAACAGGCCATTCGCGCCGGCCTGGTAAAAGACGACGGCGGCGATGACAAAAATGATCACGCCCAGCACGATCAGCCCTGCCTTCTGGTGGGTCTGCATCGTCGGCCCGGCGGCCTGGCGTGACAGCAAGGTCTGGCTGCGCGTATGCGCATGGCCGTGGATGAAATCACCATCAATCCTGCCCGACATATGGGTAGAGGTGCCGGAAATGCCGGAGGCATGCACCATGGAGAGGCGTTGAATGTTGGAACTGTCACATGCCGGGCAATGCGCCATTGCTTTTTCCATAAAATAAAATAATCGCGCACTGTAGCATAAAAAAAGCCGGCCCTTTCACGAGGAAAGAGCCGGCTTGATGACGTTTGCAGCTAAGCGATTACTTCGCCGAATTGAGCAGCAATTCGTTGAGGCGTTTCACGAAGCTGGCCGGATCGGCCAGCGAACCGCCTTCAGCCAGCATGGCCTGGTCGAACAGGATGTTGGCCCAGTCGCCGAACTTGCCGCCTTCCGCATCTTCATACTTCAAGCGCGTCACCAGCGGGTGGTTCGGGTTGATTTCCAAAATCGGCTTCGATTCCGGCGCGTTCTGGCCAGCAGCTTTGAGCATGCGCAGCAGGTTGCCCGACAATTCGTTTTCATCAGCCACCAGGCAGGCTGGCGAATCGGTCAGGCGGAACGTCACGCGCACGTCCTTGGCCTTGTCGGCCAGCACGGTCTTCATCTTGCCCACCAGGTCGGCGTACGAGGTTTCCGTTTCTTCGTGCTCTTTCTTTTCCGCTTCATCTTCCAGCGCGCCCAGGTCCAGGCCACCCTTGGCGACGGAGACCAGTTCCTTGCCTTCGAAGTCCTGGATAAACGACAGCATCCATTCATCGACACGGTCCGTCAGCAGCAGCACTTCGACGCCCTTCTTGCGGAAGATTTCCAGGTGCGGGCTATTCTTGGCGGCGGCGTAATTGTCGGCCGTGACGTAGTAAATCTTGTCCTGGCCTTCCTTCATGCGGGCCACGTAGTCGGCGAACGAGGTGATTTGCTCGTCGCTGTCGTTGGCCGTCGAGGCAAAGCGCAGCAGCTTGGCCAGGCGCTCCTTGTTGGCCGCGTCTTCGCCGATGCCTTCCTTCAGCACCTGACCGAATTCCTTCCAGAAGACGGCGTACTTGTCCTTCTTGTCCTGCTCATCCGCGTTCGCCAGTTCTTCCAGCATGCCCAGCACGCGCTTGGTCGAGCCTTCGCGGATCACTTTCACGTCACGCGATTCCTGCAGGATTTCGCGCGATACGTTCAGCGGCAGGTCGGCCGAGTCGATCACCCCGCGCACGAAGCGCAGGTAGGTCGGCATCAGCTGCTCGGCATCGTCCATGATGAAGACGCGCTTGACGTACAGCTTGATGCCGCCGCGCTTGTTGCGGTCCCACATGTCGAACGGCGCCTTGGCCGGGATGTACAGCAGCTGCGTGTATTCGCTGCGGCCTTCCACGCGGTTGTGCGTGTGCGTGAGCGGCGACTGGAAGTCGTGCGACACGTGCTTGTAGAATTCGTCGTACTGTTCCGGCGTGATGTCGGCCTTGTTGCGGGCCCACAGGGCGCTGGCCTGGTTGACGGTTTCGAATTCGTCTTTCAGGACGGTTTCTTTTTTCTCGTTGTCCCACTCTTCCTTCTGCATCACGATCGGCAGCGAGATATGGTCCGAATATTTGCGGATGATGGACTTGATCTTCCAGCTCGACAGCAATTCGTCTTCGCCTTCGCGCAGGTGCAGGATGATGTCCGTGCCGCGGCCCGTTTTTTCGATGGTCTCGATGCTGTAATCGCCTTCGCCCGCCGATTCCCAGCGCACGCCTTCGGAGGCGTCCACGCCGGCGCGGCGCGTTTCGACAGTGATCTTGTCGGCGACGATGAAGCCGGAATAGAAGCCCACGCCGAACTGGCCGATCAGGGCCGCGTCCTGCTGCTGGTCGCCCGACAGCTTGCCGAAGAATTCCTTGGTACCCGACTTGGCGATGGTGCCCAGGTGCGAGATCGCCTCGTCGCGGGTCATGCCGATGCCGTTGTCGGAAATGGTGATGGTGCGCGCATCCTTGTCGAAGCTGACCTTGATCTTCAATTCGTGATCGTTGCCGTACAGGGCGTCGTTATCGATCGCTTCAAAGCGTAACTTGTCGGCCGCGTCGGACGCGTTCGAAATCAATTCGCGCAGGAAGATTTCCTTGTTCGAGTACAGGGAATGGATCATCAGGTGCAGCATTTGCTTCACTTCGGTCTGAAAACCCAGGGTTTGCTTTTCGGAGACAGCCATTTTTACCTCATAGTCTTGTGGATGGGACGGATTCTACGGAGTTGGGGATGGTACAAGCGATTTCAAGAGCCCCAGCCGAATGTCCTGCAATGTCCAGTTTACCCCAGTGCGCGGTCGAAAAACGCCCAGATGCGCTCGTCCTGCACCGTGGCCAGGTTCAGGCGCATGCGGGTCGACGGCAGCTGGCGCGGCGAAAACAGGCTGCCCGGCGCCAGCACCAGGCCCTCGGCCAGCGCCTTTTCGGCCAATACATTCGTGTCGCAGCCCGCATCGGCCCACACGAACATGCCCGCCGAAGCCGGGTCGAAGCGCAAGCCCGCCTGCTCGACCTTGCGGTACGTGCCCTCGCGCACCTTGTCGAGCCGCGTGCGCAGGCGCTCCGCATGCTTGCGGTACAGCCCCTGCGAGAGGATTTTATACACCACGCGCTCGCCGATGTCGCTGGTGGTGAGCGTTGCCAGCATCTTGCGGTCGGCCAGGCGCTGCGCCCGCTCCTGTGAGGTGGCGATGAAGCCCACGCGCAGGTTCGCCGCCAGGCTCTTGGAAAAGCCGCCCAGGTAAATCACGCGGCGCAGCTGGTCCAGCGCGGCCAGGCGGGTGGCCGGCTGCACCGCGCCGCCCGGGTGCATGTCGCAATAAATGTCATCCTCGACGATGAGGAAATCGTGCTGTTCGGCCAGGCGCAGCACCTGGAAAGCCTTGGCCGCCGACAGCGACGTCGAACTGGGATTGTGCAGCACCGAATTGATCACGTACAGCCTGGGACGGTGCAAGGCCGCCAGCTCGGCCAGCACGGCGATATCGGGACCGTCGGCCAGGCGCGGGATGCCGATGACATTCATGCCCATGGCGGCAAAAGCGCCGAACATCAGCCAATACGCGGGATCGTCGACGAAAATCGTTTCGCCAGGGCGGGCAAACTCGCGCGCCACCAGGTCCAGCGCCTGCATCACGCCCACCGTGGTGACGATCTGCTCGGGCGGACAGGCGATTTCCAGCCCCGCCAGCTTCAGCTGCAACTGCTGGCGCAACGGCAGGAAACCCTGCGGCGCGCCGTAGCCCAGCAGCAAACTGCCGGGCTGGCGGCTGACGTCGCGCAAGGCGCGCGCCACCAGGTCGCCATCGAGCCACTCGGCGGGCAGCATGCCGGAGCCTGGCGCGGGGATGGCCGGCGTCTGGCGGAACATGTTACGGATCAGCCACACCACGTCCATCGGCTGCGCCGCCGCATCCTGCGCGCCAGCGGGCGGCAAGGGGGTGTTCAACGGCGAGCGCTCGCACACGAAAAAGCCGGCGCCGCGCCGCGATTCCAGGTAGCCGCGCGCCACCAGTTTGTCGTAGCTGGCCACCACCGTGGCGCACGACACGCTCAGGCTGGCGGCGCACTGGCGGATCGACGGCATGCGCGCACCGCCGCGCAGCAGCTTGTCGTCGATGCGCGCCGCCAGCGAGCGCACGATCTGGTCGATCAGGGTTTCGCCCGAGACGCGCGACAGCAAAGGGAGTGTATTGCTCATATGGCCGTCACAGTATGTGAAATTATGCGTGGAAGTGTATTTGTACTGTATTGCTATTGCACCCTAGGATAGCAGTATCGGGCCGTTTAATCCATGCCCATACCTTGTCACGCCAGCCTCGGGAATCCCATGTCTTCGCACACCAGCACCATCGTTTCCAACCATCCACCTCACCTCGGCGCCGACCGCACCGGCCTGTTGCTGGGCTTGATCGCCGTCGCCCTCTTCAGCCTGACCCTGCCTTTTACGCGGCTGGCGGTGGCCGAACTCGACCCCACCTTCGTCGCCCTGGGCCGCGCCTTGGTGGCCGCCGTCCTGGCCGGACTGTGGCTATGGCAGCAGCGCGCGCCGATGCCGCGCCGCGAACAATGGCTGCCGCTGGCGCTCGTGTCGCTGGGCTGCGTACTGGGCTTCCCCTGGCTGACGTCGATCGCCATGCGCAGCCTGCCCGCCTCGCACGGCGCCGTGCTGGTGGGCATCCTGCCGCTGGCCACCGCCGTGTTTGCCGTATTGCGCGGCAAGGAGCGCCCATCGCCGGGCTTCTGGCTGATGGCCCTGCTCGGCACGGCGCTGGTGGTGGCCTTCGCGCTGCGCCAGGGCGGCGGCAGCTTCCACCTGGCCGACTGGCTGATCTTTGCCGCCGTACTGCTGGCCGCACTCGGCTATGCCGAAGGCGGGCGCCTGGCGCAAGCCATGCCGGGCCAGCATGTGATTTCCTGGGCGCTGCTGCTGGCCGTGCCATTTGTCTTGCCCGTGGTGCTGTGGAACGCCTGGCCGCAGCGCGCGCTGATGGCGCAGGCCAGCAGCGCGGCCTGGCTGGGCTTTGCCTATATTTCCGTGTTTTCCATGTTTATCGGTTTCTTTTTCTGGTACCGGGGCATGGCGCTGGGCGGCGTGGCACGCGTGGGACAGACGCAGTTGCTGCAGCCTTTCCTCACCCTGCTGGGCGCGGCGCTGCTGCTGCACGAACCCCTGACGGGTGAAAGCCTGCTGTTTGCGGGCGCCGTGATCGCCGTGGTGGGGATCGGGCGCAAGCTGAAGTAACGCTCCTTGACGCCCATTTGCAACGCCGTTGCGCGTGCGGATGGGCAGAGCGGCGTGCAAGCCGTACAATACCGCAGCACCATGGCGACGCCTATCCGGCGCCGCTTGCGCACGCACCGCCACAAGCGGGCCAACAAATCCAGCCGGCGCAGCTCGGCATCTTCTGTGAGACTCGTATGAAAATTGAAAATCCGAATCCGATCCAATGGCGCTTTGCCGAACGCGCGGAACAGCTGCAAAGCTCGTTCATCCGCGAAATCCTGAAGATCACGCAGCGTCCCGAGATCATCTCGTTTGCCGGCGGCCTGCCCTCGCCCGCCACCTTCCCCGTGGAAGAAATGAAGACCGCCTTCGACAAGGTCCTGTCGAACAATGGCAAGGTCGCCCTGCAATACGGCCCCACCGACGGCTACCTGCCGCTGCGCCAGTGGATCGCCGATTCCCTGTCCGCCAACGGCAGCACCATCATGCCGGAACAGGTGCTGATGACGTCCGGCTCGCAGCAGGCACTGGACTTGCTGGGCAAGGTCCTGATCGACGAAGGCAGCAAGGTATTGGTGGAAACCCCCAGCTACCTGGGCGCCCTGCAGGCGTTTTCCGTCTACCGTCCCGAATTCGTTTCCGTCGATACCGATGACGAAGGCCTGGTGCCGTCGTCGGTCAACCCCGTCGCCGATGGCGCGCGCCTGCTGTACGCGCTGCCGAACTTCCAGAACCCGACGGGCCGCAGCCTGTCCGTGGCGCGCCGCGTGGAACTGGTGGAAACCTGCGCCCGCCACGGCCTGCCGCTGATTGAAGATGATCCGTACGGCGCCCTGAGCTACAGCGGCGAGCCGTATCCGAAGATGATCAACATGAATCCGGACGGCGTGATCTACATGGGCTCGTTCTCGAAAGTGCTCACGCCCGGCATCCGCCTCGGCTACGTGGTGGCGCCGATGCCGCTGGTGCGCCGCCTGGAACTGGCCAAGCAGGCGGCCGACCTGCACACGTCGCAACTGACGCAGATGGTCGTGCATGAAGTGATCAAGGATGGCTTCCTGGACCGGCATATCCCCAGCATCCGCAGCCTGTACGGCAACCAGTGCCAGGCCATGCTGTCGGCGCTGGAAGAGCACTTCCCGGCCGGCGTCACGTGGACCAAGCCTGAAGGCGGCATGTTCATCTGGGTTACCCTGCCGAAGCACATCGATGCGATGAAACTGCTCGATGAAGCCATCGCCAACAAGGTCGCCTTCGTGCCGGGCGCGCCGTTCTACGCCAACACGCCGGAAACGCACACCTTGCGCCTGTCGTTCGTGACGGTGCCGCCGGAACGCATCCGTGTAGGCATCGCCATCCTCGGCAAACTGATCGCCGCAAAAATGTAATCGCACTCCCCACGCCCCGCCTGCCGCGGGGCGTGTCCCAGCTACCCAGCCCCAGGGGGTACGCGTCTTTTTCGCCCAAAACCCGCCTTCACGACAGCAATTGCGTGTATTTATTTTTAAAAATAGCATAAAAATAATGTTTTACCGCCTCGCGCAACGTCGATTTTTTTACCCAAAAAATTGGCAAGGCGGTATGATTTGACCGCTGTCGCAGATTTGAACCCGGTCAGCATCACCGAAAGTGCAGCAATCGCTGGCATCGCAAAGTACATCGAGAAGGCCGGAAGCAATGAGTCCAGGCAGTGTGGAGCATTCCCAGCGGCGCGAGGCCGCCATTTTGATTGTCGACGATGCGCCGGCCAACCTTGAGCTGCTGCGCAAACTGATGAGCGAGCAAGGCTATCAAACCTATGTCGCCACGTCCGGCGAACGGGCGCTGGCGATCGCCCAGCGCGCCCACCCCGACCTGATCCTGCTCGACGTGCTGATGCCGGACATGGACGGCATCGAAACGTGCCGCCGCCTCAAGCAGCACCCGCTGACGCAGGGTATCCCCGTCATCTTCATGAGCGCCAAGACGGAAACGGAAGACGTGGTGGCCGGCTTCGACTGCGGCGCCGTCGATTACATCAGCAAGCCGCTGCGCATGGCCGAAGTGTGCGCGCGCGTGCGCGCCCAGCTGCAAATCCGCAGCAACAATGAAACCCAGCAGGAACAGGCCGAGCGCCTGCGCACCATCGTCAACAACATGGCCGAGGGCTTGCTGATCATCGAGGCCGATGGCCGCATCCAGTACACCAATCCGGCCTGCGACCAGTACCTGGGCTACCGCGAAAACGAACTGGCCGGGCGCTCCATCGGCGAGTTGCTCAGCCCCCTGGTGACGCAGGAATACCTCGATTACTTCACCATGCACGCGGCCAATCCGGAAAAAGCGCACAACCACGGCACGCGCGAAGTGGCGATCCGCCACCGCAACGGCGAGGCGCTGAGCATGGACCTGACCCTGACGCCCATGTATCTGCGCCAGCCCCTGTATATCGGCCTGCTGCACGACATCACGCACCACAAGCAGTCGGAAGACGCCTTGCAACGCGCCGCCTATCTCGACCCGCTGACGCAGATCGCCAACCGCCGGCATTTCGACAGCTTCCTGGAAAAGGAATGGCAGCGCGCCGTGCGCGGCGGCGGCGTCCTGTCGCTGGTGGTGCTCGACGTCGACCACTTCAAGCTGTACAACGATAGCCTGGGCCATCCGGCCGGCGACACCTGCCTGCAGCAAGTGGCGCAAGCCATCGCCTCGCACGCCGCACGTCCCGGCGACCTGGCTGCCCGCTACGGCGGCGAGGAATTCGTCCTGCTGTTCGCAGACACGGATGCCGAAGGCGCCCTGCACCTGGCCGCAGCCATCCGCGCGCACATCGAAGCGCTGCAACTGCCGCACCCGCGATCGATCACCTCGCCGTGGATCACCGTCAGCATCGGCGTGGCGACCATCCGCCCGCACCAGCTGGACGACCGCGAAGCGCTGTTCGTCGCCGCCGATCGCGCCCTGTACGTGGCCAAGGAAGGGGGCCGCAACCAGGTGCGCGTCACGCAATCGGGCAGCGCGGCCTGGGAAACGGTGAAAGCGCTCGTCCTGCGCTAGCCGTTCACTTTTCAGGATAGCCGGTGATGTCGGCGATTTCGCGGTACAGGGGCTGCAGCCGCGCATACATCTTGCGGTACACGCGCCGGTACAGTTTTTCATAGACCTTGCTGTGCCCGGGATCCGGCTGAAATACCTTGCCCTTGCGCGTCATGGCTTGCACGGCGGCGGGAAAGTCCGCATGCCAGCCCAGGCCCACGCTAGCGGCGATGGCCGCGCCCAGGCCCGAACTTTCATACACGTGGGCGCGCGCGGCGGGCAAGCCGAAGATGTCGGCCGTCAGCTGCATGGCCGCATCGCTTTGCGAACCGCCGCCCGCGATGCGCAGCTCCGTGATGGCAATGCCGCTGCGCTGCTCGATGCGCTCCTTGCCTTCGCGCAGCGCATACGCGAGTCCTTCGAGGATGGCGCGATAGATGTGTGCGCGCGTGTGCACGTCGCCAAAGCCGATCATGGCGCCCTTCGCTTCCGGCCCCGGCACCTTGATGCCTGGACTCCAGTACGGCTGCAGCATCAAACCCATGGAGCCTGGCGGCACGGCCTCGACGAGGCGGTCGAACAGCGCCTCGGCGGACAAGCCCGTGCCATCCTCGGCGGCCGCCGCCCGTTCGCGGTCGCCGAACTGCTCCTTGAACCAGTTGACCATCCAGTAGCCGCGGAATATCTGCACTTCCGTGCTGTAGGCGCCCGGCATGGCGGCCGGATACGGCGGAATGAAGCGCGTCACTTCCACATACTTGCGGTTGGTCGTGTTGATGGTGGCCGTGGTGCCGTAGCTGAGGCACGCCACGTGCGGTTCGACGCAGCCGGCGCCCAGCACCTCGCACGCCTTGTCGGCGGCGGCCGCCAGCAAGGGGGTACCCTCCGGGATGCCCGTCGCCGCGGCCGCCGCAGCCGTGATGGTGCCCATGCGCGTGCCCGGCGTTACCAGCTCGGGCAGCATGGCGCGTCGAATCGCCAGCGCCTGCCATTTCCAGTCGAAGCGCCCGGCCCAGGCGTGGCGCTTGTAGTCGAAGGGAATATACGCCACTTGCGAGCCCGTCGAATCGACGTAGTTGCCGCAGAGCCGGTGGTTCAGAAAACCCGACAGCAGCAGGAATTTGTGCGTGCGGCGCCAGATGTCGGGCTGGTGCGCGCTGATCCAGTTGATTTCAGCCTCGCGGCGGAAGTAGCGTATCGTGCCGTCGAGACGCGTGGCGCGGAAGGCGGCGCGCCACCACGGAGCCAGCCGGGGAATGTCGCGCGTGCTGCGCTGGTCCAGCCAGGTGATGGCGGGCCGCAACGGTGCGCCATGTTCATCCACGTTGACCACCGTGCCGCGCTGCGTGGTGACGGCCACGCCGGCCACCGAGGATTTGGCTATGTCCGTACCGCGCCACAGCTGCTGGCACGCTTCGCATACGGCTTGCCAGTAGCCGTCGGCGTCGTGCTCGGCCCAGCCGGGGTGGTCGGAGTAATACGCTTCCAGGAAGACTTGCGCCTTGGCCGCCAGCTTGCCATCGCGGTCGAACAGCAGCGCGCGCACGCTTTGCGTGCCATTGTCGATGGAGAGGATGTACGGGCCATCGCCCGCTGCGGACGTCATGGCTCAGCCCACGCTGGCCAGCGCGGCGCGCAGCGCCTGCAGCAGCGCCTGCGGATCCTTGTCCGGCTGCGCGCTGAACACGGGCGCGTCCCAGTCCTGCCCCCGCACAGCCACCACGCGCAAGCGTCCCTGCGCATTCCAGGCCGGATACCAGCCCACGTCGACGATGTCGCCATTCGCGCACGTGATTTGCAGCAGGTCTTCGCCCAGGTCATCGACGAGGACGTCCACGCTCTGGCGCAAGTCCAGCGGCGACAGGCTGTCATAGGTGATGCGGGCGTCGCCCAGCGCCAGGGGCTGGCCAAACAGGGTGGTTTCGATGATGTTCTCCTCTTTTATATTTTTATCGCTGCTTTTATCATTGCTTCATTCGCCTTGCGGCACGCTGTAATGGCGGCGCCACAGGGCCAGGTAGCGCTGCTGTTCTTCCTCCCAGCGCGCATCGTCCCAGCCCAGTTCCTGCTGGCAGATGGCGCGCAGGCGCGGCATGATAGCAAGCGCGCCGCCGGCCAGCTGCAAACCGAGGCGCGTGCGCCGCAGCAGCAAGTCGTCCAGGTGCTGCACGTCTTCGTTGCGCGCGCCCCAGCGCAGCTGCGCCCATAAAGTCTGCGTGCCGGGAACCGGCGCCAGTTCGCCCTCCTGTGCCGCATCGCACAGCGCTTGCGCGGCCGCGCCATGACGCCCCAGCAGGCGTGCGCGCTGCTCGCCATCGAGCGCCAAGGCCTTGCCCGACAAGGGCGGCGACGGGTCAAAGATCGGCAAGGGGCGCAAATCCGCCTGCCAGCCCGGCAGCAGCGGGGCGGCGCGGCGCAATGCGTCCAGGGCAATCACGCGAAACGTCGTCAATTTTCCGCCCGCCACCGTCAGCAAGCCGTTTTCCAGCCATAGCGCATGTTCGCGCGCTTCCTTCGACGGGTCAAGCTGGCCGCTGTCGATCACGGGGCGCACGCCGGCAAACGTGGCCAGCACATCGTCTTCACCCAGCGCCAGCTGCGGGAACTGCCAGCGCAGCGCCGCCAGCAGATAATCGAGTTCGCCGCGCGTGATGGCCGGCTCCAGGTCCAGGCTGGCGCCATGGTCGACATCGGTGGTGCCCACCAGGGTCACGCCCTCCCAGGGATACGCAAACACGGGGCGGCCATCGTGCGGGTGCATCAGGCTGACGGCTTGCGCCAGCGGCAGGCGCCAGGCCGGCAGCAGCAGATGGCTGCCGCGCAGGGGCCGCAGTTTCGGCTGTTCTCCCACCTGGCCGCGCAAGCCGTCGGCCCAAGCGCCCGTGGCGCTGATCACCAGGCGCGCGCGCACAGTAAGTGTCCGGCCATCGACCGCATCGTTCAAGGTGGCGCCGGCGACCTTGCCATCGTCGCGCAGCAGCGATGCCACGCCCAAGTAATTGACGGCCACGCCGCCATGGCGGCGCGCCTCCTGCAGCACGCGCAGCACCAGGCGCGCATCGTCCGTCTTGGCGTCCTGGTACAGCATGCCGCCCCGCAGCCCATCGCGGTTGACATGCGGCGCCAGCATGGCGAAATCCGCCGCATCGACATAGCGGCGCGCGCGCCGGCCCGCCATCACGTCATAGATGGCCAGGCCCAGCATGAACTGGCGCCGCCCCGGCTTCCGGCCCGTGTAATCGCCAAAGGCAAAGCCCTGCGGCTCGACCAGCCCCGCCGCATCCGTCAGCAAGGCTTGCCGCTCATGCACCGATTCGCGCGTCAGCGCGAACTGTCCCTGCTTCAGGTAGCGCAAGCCGCCGTGCACCAGCTTCGAGGAGCGGCTCGACGTGCCCCAGGCGAAATCGCGCTGCTCCACCAGCAGCGCCGTCAAGCCGCGCCGCGCCGCTTCCAGCAGGATGCCGGCGCCCGTGATGCCGCCGCCGACGATCAAGATGTCCCACTCGCGCGCCAGGAGGCCAGGCAGCTCCGCCCTGTTCACAATCGGTCTCCAAGGTCAGGCAGCAGTTTGCCGGGATTCATCATGCCCTGCGGGTCGAACTGGCGCAGCAACGCGCGCATGGCCGCGATGCCCAGCTCTCCCTTTTCCGCCGCCAGCCACGGCGCGTGATCGGTGCCCACGCCATGCTGGTGGCTGATGGTGCCGCCGTTGGCGACGATGGCAGCGCTGGCCGCGTTTTTCAGGCTGCGCCAGCGCGCCATGTTTTCCTCGAAGGTGGGCGCCAGCCGATAGACATACGTGGTGTAGACGCTGGCGCCCTGCGCGTACACGTGCGACAAATGCGTGTACGCATGCACCTGCTCGCCGTGCTGCGCCAGCGCTTTGGTGCCCGCCTGCTCCAGCGCCGCCATCATGTGCGCCACGCGCGGCCAGTCGACGGCCGTTTCCACCGTGTCGATCACGTAGCCGTGTTCCCACGCGCCGTTGCGCAGGTAGACGTTGCGAAAGCGCCCCTGCTTCCATTTATCGCCCATGTGCCGTCCCACGTGCACGCCCTTGTGCCGCCGCGCCAGCGCCAAGGCCCCGCGCAGGGCCGCGCGCGCCGGCCCGGCTTCGCCGCTGACGCCCAGCATCAGCATGCACTTGCCTTCGCCGCAGCCGCGCAGCGACAGATAGCGCTCCAGCAGTCCCACCAGCTTCTTGTGCCCGGCCAGGGTCAGCATGGTCTGCGTTTCCAGCGCATTCGACAGGCGCAGCATGCACAAGGACAGCCGCGACTGGGCCAGCGCCCGCACGGCCGCTTGCGCCTGACCCCAGTCGGCGAAAAACACGGCGTGGAACGCTTCATAAGGGGGCAGCGGCGAGACGCGCACCGTCGCCTGCGTCACGATGCCCAGCCGGCCCTCGGAGCCGAGCACCATTTCGCGCAGGTCGATGCCGGCCGCCGAAGCTGGAAAGGTGGGAATGCTCAAGGTACCGGCCGGCGTTTCCACTTCGCCGCCCGCGAACAATTGCTCGATGCGGCCATAGCGCAGCGATTGCTGGCCCGACGAGCGCGTGGCGATCCAGCCGCCCAAGGTCGAATACTCGAACGATTGCGGATAGTGGCCCAGGGTGTAGCCATGCGCGCGCAACTGCGCTTCCAGGTCGGGGCCATACACGCCCGCGCCGAACGTGGCCAGCTGCGCTTCGCGGTCCAGGTGGCCCAGCGCGCACAGGCGCGCGAGGCTGAGCGCCAGCACGGGGCGCGGCCCCGCCGCCACCGTCAAATGCCCGGCCACGCTGGTGCCGCCGCCGTGGGGAATCACGGCCACGCAGGCCTGGCGCGCATACGCGAGCAGCTGGCGCACCTGCAGCGCGCTGTCGGGAAAGGCCACGCCATCAGGCACGGCGCCGATGCGGCCATGGCGTAATTTAAACCAGTCGGGCAGGCTTTGACCGAGCGCATGGCGCACGCGCGTGGCAGGCTGGGTGTCGATCAGCGGATGCGGCGCCAGGCGCGAAGCGGGCACTTGCGCGCAGGCGTCGTCGAAGGTGGCGTCGACGATGGCGCTGCCCGGCCCCAGGCGCTCGCCCAGGAAGGCCAGCGCGTCCTCGCTCAGCGCATACGTGATGCTCTCGTCTCCCCATCCATTCCAGCGTTGCATCGACATCCCCTGTGTTCGGCCAGTTGCGCGCCACGGCGGCTTGCTATACTGTTCTTGCCTGTTCAACAGCATATGCCGCCACAGGCCAAGGGTATTGGTTTTTCATGACAATCGCATTGTTCCATCATGACAAGCACTGAAGGCCGGGTCGCCGGCGCCTATCTGCAGCCGCTGCTGGAAGCGGCCGGCGCGCACGGCATCCCCGTTGCCGCCCTGGCGCAGGCGGCCGGCGTGGCGCCGTACAGCCTGGAAGCGTCCGCAGCCAGCCTGGCCGCGTGCGACTACGTGAGCCTGCTCGATGCGGGCGCGCAACTGGCGGGCGATGCGCATTTCGGCCTGCACGTGGGCCAGCGCGTGCGCATGGGCACCTACAGCGCCTACGGTTTGATATTGCTCAGTTGCAGCAACGTGGGCCAGGCACTGGAACAGACGGCCCGCTATGAACGGCTGGCGCACGACCTGGGCCGCTCGACCCTGCAGCGCGACGGCGCAGTCGCGCATTACCGCTGGGCAAGCAACTACCCGGGCGCCAGCCGGCACCTGGTCGACAGCGTCTTCGCCGGCATCCGCGTGTGCGGCGACTGGCTGGCGGGCATGCCGCTGCCGCCGGCCCGCCTGGCGTTCACGCACGATGGCGGCGGCGACCTGCTGCGCCACGCGGCGCACCGCGACGAATATGTGCGCGTGCTGGGCAGCCTGCCCGCCTTCAATGCCCCTGCCAACACGGCCACCTTCGATGCGCAATTGCTGGACTGGCCCGTGCCGAACGCCGACGTCAGCCTGTACCCCGTGCTGTGCCAGCATGCGGAACAACTGCTGGCGCAGCGCCAGGCTGAAACCGACACTGGCGGCGCCATCGACGCGCAAGTCCACGCGGCCATCGTCGCGGGCTTGCGCCACGGGTCGGCGCGGCTGGCCACCGTTGCCGCCGCCTTGGCCGTCACGCCGCGCACCCTGCAGCGCAAGCTGGCCGACGCGGGCACCAGCTTCCAGGCCCTGCTGGACCAGGCCAGGTACGGGCTGGCGCGCGATTATCTGCGCGCGCCGGATTTGTCGCTGGTCGACATTGCCTTCCTGCTCGGCTACCAGGAGCAAAGCGCGTTCAATCATGCGTTCCGCACCTGGGCGGGCACCAATCCCGGCGCCTGGCGCTTGCAGGAAATACAAGAGAGGCAGCTTGACCGGCAGCAAGCCCCATAGGCGTGCGCGGGGCATGCGCAGCGCGTTTTCTGGCTATACTGGCATAGTCAGGTTTTCCACGATCACTCCAACCCGCAATGCAAAGGATTAATATGCAACTCAAAGACAAAGTCGCACTGATTACCGGCGCCGCCAGTGGTATCGGCAAGGAAATGGCTATTGAATACGCGAAACAAGGCGCCAAGGTCGTCATCGCCGACCTGGCCCTGGAAGCGGCCAGCAAGACGGCCGAGGAAATCAAGCAGTCGGGCGGCCAGGCGTTTGCCGTCGCCATGGATGTCTCCAGCGAAGAACAAGTGGACAAGGGCGTGGCCGATGCCGCCGCCCACTTCGGCGGCATCGATATCCTGATCAGCAATGCGGGCATCCAGATCATCAGCCCCGTCGTCGACTACCCGTTCGACCAATGGAAAAAGATGCTGGCCATTCACATGGACGGCGCCTTCCTCACCACGCGCGCCTGCATGCGCGAAATGATCAAGGCGGGCCGCGGCGGCGCCATCATCTACATGGGTTCCGTGCACTCGCACGAAGGCTCGCCGTTCAAGAGTGCCTACGTTGCCGCCAAGCATGGATTGCTGGGCCTGGCCAAGGTGGTGGCCAAGGAAGGCGCCAAGGATGGCATCCGCGCCAACGTCATCTGCCCTGGCTTCGTGCGCACACCGCTGGTCGACAAGCAAATCCCCGAACAGGCGGCCCAGCTGAACATCAGCGAAGAAGACGTGATCAAGAAAGTCATGCTGAAAGACACCATCGACGGCGAATTCACCACCACACAAGACGTGGCGCAAACGGCCGTCTTCCTGGCCGCCTTCCCGTCGAACGCCCTGAGCGGCCAGTCGATCGTCGTCAGCCACGGCTGGCACATGCAATAATAGTGACGCCCGCCCACATCGGCTGCGCGGCGCCCTGTGCGGCCTGCGATGCTCGCTGTGCTCCAGCACAGCTGCGCGTCTCGGCCACACATCGCTGCCGCTCGCGATGATGTGGACGGGTGCTTTTGCATCAGCGTATTCCCCCGGTATCTACCCCGAAAGTTCCCAATTGCAAGACAACACTTACCGCCACCCGCGCGCGGGCTGGCCGGGGCGCCTGTTTGCCGCGCTCGCCAATTCCACGCGCTTTGCCAACCTACGCCAGGCGATCATGTCCCGCCTGCCCTTCCTGACCCTGCACAGCGACGTGCGCGACGTCGTCTACGTGAGCTGGCTGGTCGACGCCGCTGCCGCGCAGCAACTGCTGCCCGCCGGCGTGACCCTGTGGCAGCGCGACGGCAAGACGCCATTTACCGTGCTGACCTACCGTCACGGACACTTCGGCCCGGCCCTGCCCGGCCCCCTGCGCCGGATGCTGCCGTCTCCGTTGCAAAGCAACTGGCGTGTATATCTGGACCACACGCCAGCGGGCGCGCCGGCCGTGCCCTGCGTGTACTTTCTGAAAAACATCATGGACAGCTTGCCGCATGCGCTGGGCACGCGGCTGTTCAGCGACATCCTGCCGACCCACCTGGCCGCCGGCATGACGCTGGAAGTCACGGCCACGCAAGCCCGCTGCAGCGTTACAAGCGGCGCCGGCAGCGCGCCATCGCTGGACGTGCAGGCGGACATCGCAACCGACCATGTCCTCGATGCCGGCTGGCAAGCGCTGTTCGGCAACTGGCGCGACGCCGTCGCCTTCCTCGCCTGCCAGGATGCAGCCATCGCGCACGTGCCGCGCAACGGCAAGCTGGTCTTCGGCGAAATCGACTTGCCCGTTGATCTGGATCAAGTACAAGCGCTGACAGCCTTGCGCGCCGACTGCGGCTTGCTGGCGCAGTTGCCGCCCGTCTCCCAGCCGTTTGCCTTTCTCGTGCCCAGGGTGCCCTTCAAGGCGTTGTCAGAGCGCCTGCTGTAGCACGCCGGCGCTCCCCCGTGCGCGGGGGCGTGGCGGAGCCTGCCTGGCCGCCGCGCCGCCGTTCCAGCTTGAACAAGGCCATCGCCTGCTCCAGCTGCAAGGTCTGGTCTTGCAGCGACGCCGAGGCGGCCGCCGATTCCTCCACCAGCGCCGCGTTCTGCTGCGTCACTTCATCCATCTGCGTGACGGCCATGTTGACCTGGCCGATGCCGTGGCTTTGCTCGCGCGAAGCGGAGGCGATCTCTTCCATGATGCCGTGCACGCCCTGCACGGCGCCCAGCATTTCGGCGCTGCTGGCGCCCGCCTGCTGGGCCAGCTTCGCGCCCGCCTGCACCTGCGCCAACGACGCCGTGATCAATTGCTTGATTTCCGTGGCCGCCGCCGCGCTGCGATGGGCCAGGCTGCGCACTTCGCCCGCCACCACGGCAAAGCCCCGCCCCTGGTCGCCGGCGCGCGCCGCTTCCACGGCCGCGTTCAGGGCCAGGATATTCGTCTGGAAGGCGATGCCTTCGATAATGCCCGTAATGTCGCCGATCTTCTTCGATGAAGCGTCAATATCGGCCATCATGCTCACCATCTGACCGACGATCTCGCCGCCGCGCCCGGCCAGGCCGTGGACCTTGCCCGCCATGTCGCTGACCTGCACGGCGTTGCCGCTGTTTTGCTGCACCGTGGCCGCCAGCTGCTCCATGCTCGACGCCGTCTGCTGCAGGGCTGACGCCTGCGCTTCCGTACGGCCCGACAAGTCCATATTGCCGGCGGCGATTTCCTGGCTGGCCATGCTGATACGCAAGAAATTGCCGCGCACATCGCCGACGATGGAATGCAAGTTTACGCGCAGCTGGCGCAGGGAGCGCAGCAGTTGCCCCATCTCGTCGCGCCGCGTCGTATCGAGCTCGCCCGTCAGGTCGCCGCCCGCCATCACGTCGCAAGCCTGGCGCGCCTGCTGCAACGGTTGCAGCACGGCGCGGTGCAGGCTGTGCCAGAAATACAGGGTCGCGCCCAAGGCTACCACGGACAAGCCCGTCAGCCAGACGGCCGCGCCGGCCGGCAGCAGGCCCGCATTCCACGCCAGTTGCAGCAGCAATACCAGGCTCAGCAAGCCCAGATTCCAGCCGATTCGCTTGCCCAGCGGCAAGTCGCGCAGGCGCGCGAACCTGGCCAGCCAGCCAGTCCGCACGGCCGCGCCCTGGCTGATGACGATGCCGTCGGCCTGCCCCGCCTTGATGCGCGCGTACAGGGCCGTGGCCTGCGCCACCTGCTGGCGCGTGGGCTTGGTGCGCACGGACATGTAGCCGACGGCCACGCCGTCTTCCACCACCGGCGTCACGTTCGCCAGCACCCAGTAGTAATCGCCATTCTTGCAGCGGTTTTTCACCATGCCGCTCCACGAACACCCCGAACGGATGGTGGCCCAGAAGTCGGCGAACGCTTCGACCGGCATGTCGGGATGGCGCAGGATGTTCTGCGGCGCGCCGATCAATTCTTCCGCGCTGTAACCGCTGACGGCGATGAAATACGGGTTGGCATAGGTGATATTGCCTTGCAAGTCGGTAGTCGAGACGATGGTCTCGGTATCGCTCAGGTTGATTTCGGTATCGCTGACGGGAAGATTGAGTCGCATGGTCACATCCTCAGAGGTAGCCCGTGCAGGCACGGGGAAGCGGGCAAATGCAAGACGGCAGGAAGCCGGCGGCGATCTGCACCGACATATTAATTTTAATGTCTAATTATTAATTTAAATCGGCAATTTTCACTGGCGAAATTGCCTTGCGAATCTGCAAATATTGCAGGCGGCAGCGTGGCCGCAGGGGGATGGCGGGAACGGTGCCGGAACAGCGTGACTGTCCCGGCGGCAAACAACGCGGCGGCTTAGCGCGGCACGTAGCGCCAGTTGGCGTTTTCCAGCATGAAGGTCAGTTCCGTCTTGATGGCTTCCGGACGGCTCGGCACGCTCAATTCCGTATCGCAGACCAGATAGCCCGTCTTGCGCTTGACCTCGCACTCGTTGATGGCCTTGACCTGCATGGTGCTCTGCGCTTCCTGCATCTGCACATCCTTGGCCGCTTCCGGATTGCGCGCCACTTCTTCCTTGGCCCAGGCGCGTATCATCGCTTGCGCCTCGGCCGGCGACGGTCCCGCGAACTTGGCATCCTTGCGCTCGACGCCCACCCAGGTACCGTTCTCGTTGCGCAACGGCAGCACCATGAAAGCATCGCGCATGCCCCCGCTCATGGCGACCAGGCACACCACTTCGCCCGGCACTTCCTGCGAATCCTGGCAGCCGGTCAAGCTGGTGACCTTGACGGCGATCGGTACCGTCACAGTCGATTGCATTTTGGCCCGGGTCTTGGCCACGCCCACCTGCACGGCGGCGTGGATTTGTTCGAGCGTCGGCATGGTGGCCGCCTGGGCCGGCAAGGCGGCAAACAGGGCGGCGGCGGTCAGGGCGAGGGAAGTCAGGCGCATGGGTATCGAGAGTAGTGAGCAAAGGCCGGCAGTCTAGCACTTTGCATAAAGACAGTTGTTTCTATTGAGAGTGATCGTCGCCATCGGGCGCGAGAAAGGCGCCGCCCCCGTCCGCCTGTCCGCGCAGGCGCAAGCCGATGGCGCGCAGCATCTCGACCAGCTCCCGCAAGCGCAAGCCCTCGTCCGTCAGCCGGTATTCCACCTTGACGGGCACTTCCGCGTAAATCGTGCGCGTCAGCAAGCCCGCCTCTTCCAGCGCGCGCAAGTCCAGGGTCAGCATGCGCTGCGAGATATTCGGCACGGCGCGGCGGATTTCGCTGAAGCGCTTCGGCCCCGCCATCAGATAGCTGAGCAGCACGATGCGCCAGCGCCCGCCCAGCAGTCGCATGGCTTCTTCCACGGCGCAGCCGGAGACATTGTCTTTCATGGTTGGCTTCCCACCTGGTATAAAAAATGTACCTATACCACATTATTCTGCCTTCTTCCAAATAGTAACCATCGCGATTAGACTGCCCTTCTTTCCTCTCACCGGAGCTCCAGCATGGAAACTACCCTGATCTACAGCGTGCCGTTCGGCTGCTCGTTCGCCGCCATCGCCGCCCTCGAATGGAGCGGCCTGCCGTACCAACTTGCCCGCGTGGAAGCGCGCGACCCGGCCAGCAAGCAGCATCCCGCCTTTCTCGCCATCAATCCCCTGGGCCAGACGCCGGCCCTGCTCACGCACGCGGGCACGCCGCTGCTGGAAAGCATGGCGATCCTGCTGCATATCGCCGCGCGCGCGCCGCACACAGGCCTGGGCTTTGCGCAGGGCACGCCGCAATACGACCGCCTGAACAGCGTGCTGTCCTTTTTGCACACGACGTTCCACGCGGCCTTCATGCCCGCCTTCCAGGCGTCGCGCGCGCCGGAAACCGACGCGCGCGCGGCCGTCTGGCGCGAGATGGCCGTCGAGAAGGTCAACAAAAGCCTGGCGCACCTGGAGCGCCTGCTCGCCGGCCGCACCTGGCTCGCTTCCGATACCGCCCCCACCATCGCCGACGCCTACCTGGCCGCCACGGCGCGCTGGGCCGAACCGCTGCAGCTGGCGCGCCTGGCAGACTATCCGGACACGGCACGCGTGCTGGCGGCGCTGGAACAGGACCCCGGCATCCGCTTTGCCCACGCCATCGAGGACGGCTTGCCGGCCACCAGCCAGGGCGGCTTCCTGGGCCACGTGGCGCTCGACCAACTGGCACTGCCGGCCGGCTAACCGGCGGTCAACTCCCGCAGCAGGCGCGTCTTTATTGCTATGATGTCGGGCTGCCGGCGGTACAGCCGGCCACGTCAATACCATATCGATAACGTCGTCATAAGAATCGGGAGTTTGAATGAGTTTACGTCTGCTGCTCTTGGGAGCATTCAGTGCCGCCATGGCCACCACCGCCGCCGTGCCGGCGCTGGCCGCGCCGCGCGGTTTCACCGTGGAAGACATGGTGGCCATGGAACGTGTGGGCAGCCCCGTGCTGTCGCCGGACGCCACGCGCGTCGTCTACACGGTGCGCACCACCAACCTGGACAAAAACCGCGGCAACACGCAGCTGTGGATGATCGACCTGCGCGCGCCGAACGCTGTACCGCGCCAGCTCACGCGCGGCGATGCCAGCGCCAGCGATCCGCAATGGTCGCCGAACGGCGACGCCATCTACTTCCTGTCCGGCCGCTCCGGCTCCTCGCAAGTGTGGCAGCTGCCCCTGAACGGCGGCGAAGCGGCCAAGGTCACCGACCTGGCGCTGGACGTCGACACCTACCGCCTGTCGCCGCAGGGCGACCGCCTGGCCTTCAGCATGGGCGTCTTCCTCGATTGCGCGGACCTCGCCTGCACGAAGAAGCGCCTCGATGACAAAGCCAAAAACAAGGCCAGCGGCATGGTCTACGACCAGATGTTCGTGCGCCACTGGGATACCTGGGCCGATGGCCGCCGCAACGCGCTGTACTCGGCGCCCATCGACGCCACGGGCAAGGTCAGCGCCGCGCCCGTCAGCCTGAGCGGCACCCTCGACGGCGACGCGCCATCGAAGCCGTTCGGCGACAATGGCGAATACCACTTCAGCCCGGACGGCAAGACGGTGGCCTTCTCCGTGCGCGTGGCCGGCCGCACGGAATCGTGGTCGACCAACTTCGACGTCTACACGATTCCTGCTATCGGCGGCCCGGCGCCGCGCAATCTCACGGCCGACAATCCGGCCTGGGATGCCAAAGCCACCTGGTCGCCCGATGGCCGCACCCTGGCCTATGTCGCCATGACCAAGCCGGGCTTCGAAGCGGACCGTTTTCATCTGGTGCTGATGGATGTCGCCACCGGCAAGAAGCGCACCCTGGCCGATGACTGGGACCGTTCCGTGGCCGACTTCCGCTGGACGCCGGACAGCAAGGCGTTCCTCGTCGCCGCCGATGACGTGGGCCAGCACCGCTTGTTCCACATCGACGCGGCCAGCGGCAAGGTCGCTGCGCTGACGGGCAAGGGCGCCGTGGGCGACTTCGACGTGCGCGGCAATACCATCGTGCTGGCGCAAGCCAACCTGGCCTCGGGCGCGCAGCTGTACACGCGCAAGCTCGATGCGAAGTCGGAAAACGCGCCGATGGTGCAGCTGACGAAGCAGAATGCGGCGGCCCTGGCCGACGTGCGTTTCGGCGAATATGAACAGTTCTCGTTCGCGGGCGCGAATGGCGAAACCGTCTACGGCCACGTCATGAAGCCATGGAACGCCAAGGCCGGCGAAAAGTATCCGGTTGCCTTCCTGGTGCATGGCGGCCCGCAAGGCAGCTTCGGCAACAGCTGGAGCTACCGCTGGAATCCGCAAGTGTATGCGGGCGCCGGCTACGCCACCGTCTTCATCGACTTCCACGGCTCCACCGGCTATGGCCAGAAATTCACGGATTCCATCAGCGGCGACTGGGGCGGCAAGCCGCTGGTCGACTTGCAGAAGGGCCTGGAAGCGGCCACCAAGAAGTTCCCATGGCTGGACCGCGAGCGCAGCTGCGCGCTGGGCGCGTCGTACGGCGGCTACATGATGAACTGGATCGCCGGTAACTGGCCGGACGGCTTCAAATGCCTGGTCAACCACGACGGCGTGTTCGACAACCGCGGCATGGCTTACGCGACGGAAGAACTGTGGTTCACCGAGTGGGAAAACGGCGGCCCGTACTACGACGCGCCGGCCAAGCACGAACAGTTCAACCCCGTCAACTTCGTGAAAAACTGGAAGACGCCGATGCTGGTGGTACAGGGCGACCTGGATTTCCGCATCCCTACCGCGCAAGGCCTGGGCACCTTCACGGCGCTGCAGCGCCAGGGCATCCCGAGCAAGCTGCTGGTCTTCCCGGACGAGAACCACTGGGTGCTGAAGCCGGCCAATTCGCTGCTGTGGCATCACACGGTGCTCGATTGGCTCAACACCTACACTAAAAAGTAAGCCTGTTCCAGCGTAAAAAAGCCGCACAGTTTGCACTGTGCGGCTTTTTTTCATCCATCAATTAAGCCAAATCAATACGCCATCAATATGAATTGAGCGCCTTGGCGAACTTCACGATCCACAAGCGGCTAGGACGCTCGCGGTCGTCGCCGCGCGCCACGCGGATGGTGTTGGCGGCGTTGCAGCCGGCGGCGCTGCTCGTGACGATGGTGCCGTTGGCGTCGACCGTGCACTTCGTGACGTCGGCGCCATCGACTTCCACGCCATTCGCGTCAAAGATCTTCGTCTTCAGGCCGAAGTCATTGTCGTTGGCCAGCGCGATGGTGGAGTCGTCGATCAGGGTCAGGCCTTCCGCCTTTTCCGCCGCCCAGCCGATGGCGTTCAAGTCCAGCAGCAGGGTTTTCTTCAGCGGCGTGACGGCAGCCCAGTCGGCGCCGTTGACGCCAGCGCCGCCCATGCTGCTCTTTTCCAGGTCGGACGTCGTCGCATTGAAGGCGGCGGCGGAAATGTCCGTGGCGCCCTTCAATTCGACCAGCATCAGCTTGTTGAAGACCTTGCCCGACGGCGCGGCACCCTGCTCGATGACGAGGAATTTTCCGCCGCCCAGCGCCACCATGTCGCCCAGCTTGGCGTTGCCCGTGCGGCCATCCTGGTAGTCGGCCGCATTCAAGGGATACGCATACATCTTGCCGCTGGTGCCCGTCACCGGGTCGAATTCGATCCAGCGCGTGAAGCGGGCGAAGCGCTCCACCTGCTCCGCCTTCTTCGTCACCGAATACATGGCCGTGCCGTCGCTCAAGGGGCTTTGCAGGAAGGCGTACAGCTTGTCGTTGCTCGCATCGAGGGTCATGCCTTCCATGCCGCGGTTGGCACGGCGCTTGGCGAACAGCGCCGGCAAGCCCTTGCCCGGCTCGTACTTGGCCTGGATGACGCCCGTGGCCGCATCGATCTTGATGATGAACGGGCCGTACTCGTCCGATACCCACAGCGCATTGCGCTTCGCATCGACGACGATGGCTTCCGAATCGAGGCCGCCCGCGTTGAAGACGGCCTTGCCGGCGGCGTCGAACTTCATCGCATCCATGACGGGAATCTCGGCCGAATTGCCGACCGCACCCACGGGCACGGGCAAGCCCGAGCTGTTGACGGCAGCCGACACCTTGATCGGCGTGCTCGACGCCAGCACAGCGCCATTCTTGCCCACCGTGATCACGCCGAACGACGGGGTAAAACTGGGCGACGGGAAGATCTTGCTGCCGATGGTGCCCTTGCCCGAGGGATCGGGCACCAGCGGGCCGTCGCCGTTCGGGCCGCGGTCCGTCAAGCCATAGAATTCCAGGTCGCCGGCCGCATTCTTGCCCTTGTAGGCCAGGCCCGAGCCGTACGACGGCAGGAAACCGTTCGGGAACTCGCCCTTGATCTTCGCGTTCGCGCCTTCGTACGGCACGTAGAATTTATCGGCCGCCTGGATCTGGTAGCGCGTCACGGTCACTTTCACTTCGCCCACCGGATTGGCTTGCGTCAGCGCTTCATTGACGGGCGCGCCCGCTTTCGAGGCCAGGGTGTCTTCGAAATGCTCGCGCACGAGGGCGCGGCGCTCCGCATCGACCGTGCGGCCGGCGAATTTCGCGCCCACCGTTGCCAGATGCGCGGCCAGGGCCGTGTTGAAGGCTGCCGGGGCGGCGGCGAAGTCCAGGGTCTTGCCTGCCAGCGCAGCCTTCACTTCGGCCGTCAGCCTGATGCCGTTCGACGGATCGCTGTCGTCATCGAGCAATTGCAGCGCCAGCAGGCGGTTGACGACCTTGTCGTCCGCCACGTTGGTGCTGGCGGCCAGCGCCAGCGGCGTGACGACGGCGCCGCACGGCGCCGAGCCCAGGGCCAGGCCGCCCACGCTGAAGGCGACCGTCTCGCCCGGATTGCAAACGAATTCGCCCTTGGCATTGGTGCTGGCCTTGGCCGCGCTGCCCGCCACGTAATCGAGCCCTTCCACCGCGCCATCGAGGAACACGCCCGTCTGCGCCACGGGCTTGGAAGGCTCCGCCGGCGGATTGTCGCTGCCGCCGCACGCGGCCAGGGCCAGGCCGGCGGCGATGGCCAACAGGGTCAGTTTCGGGATCGGCGTTACGGCAGTATTCATGCATTCCTCGGCTAAGGTGGGTGGAGTAGCCGTGGAGCATAACCAGTCAAAGTGACAAGGCAATGACAGCGGCTAGGCCTGTGGCATAACCGCCACGGGCCCGCCGATGCCGCCAAAGCGGCCATCGGCCTGGCGCCGGAATTGCTTCGGCGTGACGCCCTTCACCTGCAGGAAGCGGCGGTTGAAGTTGGCCACGTTCTGGAAGCCCACGTCGTAGCAGACGTTCGACACATACTGGTCCGTATCCATCAGCAGCTGGCACGCCTTGTTGATGCGCAGCCGGCTGATGAAATCCGTAAAACTGTTGCCCGTCGCCTTCCGAAAGAAGCGCGAGAATTTGCTCAGCGACATGCCCACCTGCTCGGCCAGCATTTCCGCCGAAATCGGCTCGCGGTAATTGTCCGTGATGTAGTTGAGGACGGAATTCACCTTGGCCAGAGTCGCATCGTCGTCGTACGAACGCAGGGAGGCGCTCGACAGCAAGCGGTAATTGGCCGTGCGCGCCAGTTTGCTCATCAGCTGCACGAATTCGGCGAAGCGCTCGGCGCCATGCGTGACGCGGATGCGCGCCAGGTGCCGCTCCGCTTCCGCGCCCATGTCGAAAAACTCCACGCCATAGCTGGAGCGCTCCAGCAGCGGCAACAACTCGCGCAATTCGGGAATGACGCGCGCGGCGCCCGCCAGCGGCGCGTGGGCGAATTGCACGATCATGTCGCGCAGGGCCACGCCGCCTTCCGGCATCACGTTGGAAATCCAGTTGTGCGGCAGGCGCGGGCCCGTCAGCACCAGGTGGCCGGGCGAAAACTCGCCGATATAGTCGCCCACGAACAATCGCCCGCTGGTGGCGACGATCAGGTGCAGCTCGTATTCCTCGTGGCAGTGCCAGCGCACGCGCGAGCTGGGATAGCCGTGTTCCAGGTAATTGATGATGCCGTCATAGCTTTCGCGTTCCAGTTCGGGCGCCTTGCGCTCGCTGTCCTTCTGCCACAGGTGTTCCATGCTCGTCTCTCCCAGGCTGTCCCCGCCTGTGCCATCCAATGTACCTCAAAAAGCCTCACTCGCCAAAACGGCCCAGCGCCTGCTGGCGAAACTCCTTCGGCGTCATGCCCTTCAATTCCAGGAAGCGCCGGTTGAAATTGGCCACGTTGTTGAATCCCGCCTCGTAGCAGATGTTGCTGACATAGCGCTCCGTCTCCATCAGCAGCTGGCACGCCTTGTTGATGCGCAGTCGGTTGACGAAGTCCGTGAAGCTGTTGCCCGTGGCGTGGCGAAAGAAGCGCGAAAACGTCCGCTCGGGCATGTCCACCTGCTCGGCCAGCTGTTTCAGCGAGAATTGGCTGCTGTAATTGTGCACGATGAAGTTGATGGCGGAACTGATGCGCGCCAGGGCCACGTCGTCGTCGCTCGACTGCATCGGCACCGTCGACAGCAGCTGGTAGTCGCTGGTCTGCGCCAGTTCGCCCAGCAGGCTCAAAAATTCGATCAGGCGCGGCAAGCCGCTGCTGTCGCGGATGCGCTGGAAGCGCCGCAGCGACTGTTCGCTGACGCCAAAGAATTCCACGCCGTGCAGGGCGCGCTGCAGCAGCGGGAAAATATCCTTCAACTCGGGCATGGCGACGGCCATCGACGCCAGCGGCGCGTGCGAAAACTGGATCACCATGTCGCGCAAGGCCACGCCTTCCGGCGGCGTGCCGAGCGAGACCCAGTTGTGCGGCACGCGTGGCCCCGTCAGCACCAGGTGGCCGGGCGCGAACTGGCCGATGTAGTCGCCGACAAACACCTTGCCGCTGCTTTCGACGATCAGGTGCAGCTCGTACTCGTCGTGGTAATGCCAGCGCACCAGCGAATTCGGAAAGCCGTGCTCCAGGTAGCGGATGAAGCCGAAACTGCCTTTCGGCTCGAAGCCGGGCGTGGCGTCGCGCTGCTGCTCCAGCTCCATCTGCGGTTGCGGATATTCGGCCTTGCGTTGCATGGCGCGCCCTCCCCCGTCAGGCGACGATCTGTTCCAGCGCCGCGCGCGCGCCCAGCCCATACAGGCTGGCCAGCGACTGCCCCACCGCCTGCGTGAAGGCCGGTGTGTCGCTCAGGTCGCCGAACAGCTCGCGCAAGGACAGCAGCGCCGCGGCGTCCGAGCCGCCCTGCAGCGCCAGCGCGCGCAGGCGCACCGCGTACGGATCGTTCAAGGGCATCTCGCGTCCCTGCTCGTCGTGGCCTTCCAGGTAGCGGAACCAGCACGCCACGGTAAACGCCAGCAGCGTGATGGCGCCGCCCCGGGCCAGCGCTTCGCGCACGGACGGCAGCACGAATTTCGGGATGCGCGCCGAACCTTCCGTGCCGATGCGCGCCAGCTGGTCGCGCACGGCCGGATTCGAGAAGCGCTCGATCAGCGTATCTTTATAGCTGTCCAGATGTATGCCTTCCACTTCGCCGAGCAAGGGCGTGACCTCGTCATCCATCATGCGGCGCACGAGCGCGCGGATGCCAGGATCACCCATCGCTTCATGCGCAAACGTGTAACCGAGCTGCATGCCAATGTAGCATAGGGCCTGGTGGCTGGCATTGAGCAAGCGCAGCTTCATCTTTTCATACGGCAGCACGTCGTGCGTCATCTGCGCGCCGACTTTTTCCCAGGCGGGACGGCCCTGCGGGAATTCGTCTTCGATGACCCACTGGCGGAACGGCTCGCACACGACGGGCCAGGCGTCGACGATGCCGAAGGTCTCGCGCACGAGCGCCCGGTGTTCGTCCGTGGTGGCCGGCGTGATGCGGTCGACCATGCTGTTGGGGAAGCTGCCGTGCGTGGCCAGCCAGCGCGCCAGCTCCACGTCGCGCAGGGCGACAAAGGCCAACAGCATCTTGCGCGTCACGTCGCCATTGTTTTGCAGGTTATCGCAGGACATGATGGTAAACGGCGCCAGGCCACGCTGGTGGCGCAGGGCCAGCGCCGCGGCCAGGTAGCCGAACGAGCAGCGCGGCGCCTCCGGGTGCGCCAGTTCGTACGCAATGTCGGCATGACCTGCGTCAAACTCGCCCGTGCCCTGGTTCACGTAATAACCGCCTTCCGTGATGGTCAGCGCGACGATGCGCGTGCCAGGGTCGGCCAGCTTATCCAGCACGGCTTGCGGCTCGTCGGGCGCATACAGGTATTCGGCGATGCTGCCGATGATGCGCGCGCTATCGCCGGCCGCGCTGCGCTCGACCACCGTGTACAAGCCATCCTGCGCCTGCATGGCGTCGCGCATGGCCGCGTCATGCGCCAGCAAGCCCACGCCGCAATAACCCCACTGCGCATGCTCCTGGCCTTGGAGCGCCAGCAAGTCGTCGAGGTACACGGCCTGGTGGGCGCGAAAAAACCCGCCCACGCCGATATGCACGATGCTGGGCACGAGCGCGCCGCGCGCATACGCTGGCACGGCCACGGTCCCTGGCAGCGTTGCCAGGTTTGCCTGGTTCAAGGCGATGGCGTCCATTACAGCGCTCCTTTCGCTGCCGCGTAGGTCTTGCCGGCGCGGTCGAAATAATGCACGAAGCCCGGCTCGAACGTCAGGTGCGTCTGCTGACCCGGCTGCAGGCTGCTGCGCTCCGCGCCGCGCGATACCAGCTGCACATTGTTCGGCAGGCGCACATAGGTGAGGGTTTCCACGCCCAGCGATTCGACCAGGTCGACGGTGACGGGCACGCTGCCCGGCTGCGCCGCACCCAGGTGCACGTGCTCGGGGCGGATGCCGACAAAACCGTCGGCCTGCGCCGCGCTGCCCGCCTGCGCCAGCAGCTGCGGCGCCGCGTCGGCCGGCACCACGTTCATGCTGGGCGTGCCGATGAATTGCGCGACGAAGCGGTTGGCGGGACGGTCATACAGTTCCAGGGGCGAGCCATGCTGCTCGATCTGCCCGTCGCGCAGCACCACCACGCGGTCGGCCAGGGTCATCGCCTCGACCTGGTCGTGCGTGACGTAGATGGTGGTGGCGCCCAGCTCGCGGTGCAGCTTGGCGATCTCGATGCGCGTCTGCACGCGCAGGGCCGCGTCGAGGTTGGACAGCGGTTCATCGAACAAGAACACTTTCGGGTCGCGCACGATGGCGCGGCCGATGGCCACGCGCTGGCGCTGCCCGCCCGACAATTCTTTGGGCGTGCGCTCCAGGTACTTCCCCAGGTCGAGGATGGCGGCCGCCTTGTCGACTTTTTCGCGGATGATGGCCGGGTCGACGCCGGCCAGCTTCAGCGCGAACGACATGTTCTGGAACACCGTCATGTGCGGATACAGCGCATACGACTGGAACACCATCGCCAGGTCGCGCTTGGATGATGGCAGCGCCGTGATGTCGCGCCCGTCGAGCGACAGCTTGCCGCCATCGATCGGTTCGAGGCCCGCGATCAGGCGCAGCAGGGTTGATTTACCGCAACCCGACGGCCCCACGAAGACGACGAATTCGCCCTGCCGGATCTCCAGGTCGATGCCCTTGATGGCGCGGTGCTCGCCAAAGAATTTCTCGATATTGCTCAGTTGAAGGTAAGCCATGATGTGTGTCTCTATTCTGTAGTTTATTTGACTGCGCCAAAGGTCATACCCTGCACCAGTTGTTTCTGGCAGAACCAGCCCAGCGCCATGATGGGTGCGATGGCCATCAGGGAAGCGGCCGACAATTTCGCCCAGAACAAGCCTTCCGGGCTCGAATATGATGCGATGAGCCAGGCCAGGGTGCCCGCGTTGGAAGCGCCCAGGTTCAGCGACCAGAACGATTCATTCCACGACCACACCATGCACACGAGGGCCGTGGAAGCGATGCCGCCCACGGACAGGGGCAGCACGACGTGGCGGAATTCGTCCCACACGGTGGCGCCATCCATGCGCGACGCTTCCAGGATTTCGCGCGGCAACTCCTTCATGCTCGTGTACAGCAGCCAGATCATGATGGGCAAATTCATCAGCATGAACATGATGGTCAGGCCGATGCGCGTGTCGAGCAGGCCGAAGTACTGGTAGCAGATATAGATCGGCATCAAGGCGCCCACGCCGGGCATGTAACGTGAGCTGAGCATGAATTTCAGCAAACCGATGGTGCCGCCCGTGGGAAAGAAAGCCATCGAGTACGCGGCCGGGATGGCAATCAGGAGGCCGATGGCCGTCGAGAGCACGCTGGTAAACAGCGAATTCCACGCATAGCCGAAGTAATTGTCGCGCGCCAGCACTTCGCGGAAGCTGTCGAGCGTGGGTGTGAAGAACAGCAGCGGCGGCGTGGAAATGGCTTGCCCTTCCGTCTTGAAGGCCATCAGACCCAGCCAGAAGATGGGGAAGAACAGCAGCAGCGCGAACAGCCAGGCGGCAGCCGTGCGGCCATATAAGTTAAGTTTGCTATGCATCAAGGTCTCCTTATTTCGACAGATTCTTGCCGATGACGCGCATCAGGAAGAAGGCGGCGATGTTGGCGATGAGCACGGCGAACAGGGCGCCGGCCGAGGCCGCTCCCACGTCATAGGACAGCAGTGCCTGCTGGTAAATCATGAAAGTGATGGTGGTCGTGTCGAAGCCGGGACCGCCGCCCGTGGTGGTAAAGATTTCCGCAAAGATCGACAGCAAGAAGATCATTTCGATCATCAGCACCACCGAGACGGCGCGTCCCAGGTGGGGAATGTAGAGGTAACGCAACTGCTGCAGATACGTGGCACCATCCATGCGCGCCGCTTCCAGCTGTTCCCGGTCCATCGATTGCAGCGCCGTCATGAAGATCAGGCAGGCAAACGGCAGCCATTGCCACGAAACCATCATGATGATGGAAAACAGGGGGTGGGCCGACAGCCAGTCGACAGGCGTGGCGCCAAAGAATAGGCTGATCTGCGCAAACAGGCCGTAGATCGGGTTGAGCAGCATGTTCTTCCACATCAGGGCATTCACGGCCGGCATGACAAGAAACGGCGAAATCAAGAGCACGCGCACGACGGCGCGCCCCGGAAACGCTTCATTGATCAGCAAGCCCAGCGCCGTGCCCAGCACCACCGTGATCAGCATGACGGAAAACAGCAGGGTAAACGTGTTCTGCAGGGCCGGCAGGAACGAGGCATCCGTAAAGAAAAAGTGGAAATTGGCCAGGCCATGGAAAGGATGGCCGCTGGGATCGAGCATCGAATAGCGCACGAACGCGTAATACAGGGTGATCAGCAGCGGGATCACGGAAATGACGGAGACGGCGACCACGGCCGGCGTCAGCAAAGTCCGGGGGATAATGCGTTTCATAGGATTTCTCTTGGGGCAAGAAGGAACAATCGCCGGCAAAAATCTGGGGTCAGACCCGTCGGGTCTGACCCCGGCTTTACGCTATTGGAGCAAGCAAACTATGCAGCAGGCTTACTTGTAGTACCCTCCTTTGCGCATCTCGCGTTCAGCCGTCTGCTGCGACAATTCCAGCGCCTGGTCCACCGTCACCTTGCCCAGCAACGCCGCCGCCATCTGCTGGCCGGCCGCCACGCCGATCACCTGGAATTCGGGGATCGACGCGAATTGCACGCCCACATATGGCGATGGCGGCAAGGTGCTTTGCACGGCGCGCGTGGTGGCCAGGGCCTTGCCTTCGGCGGCGGCAAATTTCGCCACTTTCTGGAATTCGGGGCTCGCATACGTCGACTTGCGCGTGCCCGTCGGCACGTTGGCCCAGCTCGTTTCCTTGGCAACCAGTTTCACGTAGTCGGGCGAGGTGGCCCAGTTGATGAAGCGCTGCGCCTCGTTCGGGTGCTTCGAGCTCGACGGAATGGCGAGCGACCAGATCCACAGCCAGTTGGCGCCCCGCTCCGTCACGCCCACGGGCGACTGGGCGAACGCCACCTTGTCGGCCACCTTGCTTTGCTTGGGGTCGGTGATGAAGGAGGCGGCGATGGTCGCGTCGATCCAGATGCCGCACTTGCCCTGGTTAAACAGCGCCAGGTTTTCATTGAAGCTGTTGGCAGCCGCGCCCGGCGGGCCGTATTTCTTCATCAGGTCGACATACATGTTGACCGCGTCTTTCCACGGCTTGCTGGTAAATTGCGGCTTCCATTGCATGTCGAACAACTGGCCGCCATAGGAATTGGCCATGGTGGTGATCAGCGCCATGTTGTCGCCCCAACCCGGCTTGCCGCGCAGGCAGATGCCGTACACGCCGTTGGCCGGATCGTGCAGCTTGGCCGCCACGTCGCGCAACTGGTTCCAGGAAGGACGGTCCTCGATCGTCACGCCCGCCTTTTTGACCAGGTCGCTGCGGTACATGATCATCGAGCTTTCGCCATAGAACGGCGACGCGTACAGCTTGCCGTCGCCGGAGAGGCCTTCGCGTATGGCGGGCAGCAAGTCGTCGATATCGTATTTGGCGTCAGGTTTGATGGGGATCAACCAGTTTTTCTTGCCCCAGATGGGCGTTTCATACAGGCCGATGGTCATCACGTCGAACTGGCCGCCCTTGGTGGCAATATCGGTGGTCATGCGCTGGCGCAAGACGCCCTCTTCCAGGGTCACCCATTTGAGCTTGATGTCGGGATTGGCTTGCTCGAAGAACTTGCTGAGCTTTTGCATTTCGATCATGTGGCCATTGTTGACGGTGGCGATGACGAGGTCGGTTGCGGCGAAGGCGGACGAACTGAGGAAGCCGGCGCACAGCGCGGCAATGGCGGAACGTTTCATTGTGTGTCTCCAGTGTTTTTTGTCGTTGGCAATGCTCAGGTACTTAGCACCACGACCACAATGTAGCACCAGACTTTGATACTTTCTGATACTCCAAAACCGCAATTCGATACTCCTTTGCAAGCCCACTATGCGCAAGAGTATCGACATTGGATAAAAACAACACTTTGAAAGAAAGTATCGTCACTTGTTCGTTTTGTATCAGGGTGGTTAAAAAAGCGCTGCTAGACTTGGTTTTCGGCATTAGACCGTGTGCGGTGACAGCCTTCCGGGGCGCCACCGCTACCACCTACATTTTTCTGGAGACCGCATGAACCGCACTGCCTTGAAAACCTTGCCTGCCCTGCTCCTCGCCATCGCCAGCGCTTCCGCCATGGCCGACCCGATGTACCCATCCGACTCCGAAGGCTTCCACGGCTACCTGCGCGCCGGCGCCGGCAGCAATACGTCGGGCGACGGCGGTTCGCAAGGCTGCTTCGGCCTGGGTGGCAATACCATGAAATACCGTCTGGGCAATGAGTGCGACGCCTACACGGAATTCGGCTACACCAAGTCCATCGCCAAGTCCGGCGGCGTGAACTACCTGGCCACCATCTGGGTCAACGCTTATGCGCCTAACTCGGATTTCGGCGACAACAAGCTGGGCATCGTCAAGGCCTACGTCGAAGCGCAGGGACTCGATTTCCTGAACGGCGGCACGGCCTGGATCGGTAAACGCTTCTACTACCGTCCTGACATCCACATGTTGGACTTGCAATACATCAATATGAACGGCACGGGCGCCGGCCTGGACCGCATTCCCGCTGGCCCGGGTAAATTCTCGTATGCTTTCTTCAAGGACAACGACGTCAAGGTCGCGTTGCCGAACGGCGGCGTCAACACCAAATCGGCCGTGCGTCAGAACTTCATCTACGGCGAGATTCCCGTCAATGAAAACGGCACCCTGGACCTGGCCGCGACCTACATCATCGGCGAAGGCAAGGATGACGTCGCCACTGGCAAGCGCAATAACGGCTGGCAGCTGTCGGCATTCCACCGCCAAGGTAAAGTGTTTGGCGGCGGCAATACCTTCGGCGTGCAGTACGGCGTCGGTCCCGGCACGGGCAAGGGCGCGCAGTTCGGCGCTTCGGGCGACACCAATTTCGGTTCGGACGTGAAACGCACGCGTATCTTCAATGACATGGCGATCCAGCCGATGGCCAACTTCGGCATGGAATTCGTTGCCCTGTGGCAAAAAGACGAGTCGAACGCCAACGGTTCCTCGACCTGGACCTCGGTTGGCGTGCGTCCCGTGTACGCGTTCACCGACAACTTCAAGCTGGTGGGCGAACTGGGCACGGACCGCGTGACGCAAGCGGGCGGCCTGCCGGCCAAGCGCCTGACCAAGCTGACCATCGCGCCGACGATCTCGGCCGGTCCTGGCCTGTGGTCGCGTCCCGAACTGCGCGCTTTCGTGACCTACGGCAAATGGAACGATGCGGCCACCGCCTCGGTCAATGCGTCGAACAACGGCGGCCCGATCTACAACAACAATACCAGCGGCACCTCGTACGGCTTCCAGGTGGAAACCTGGTTTTAAGCCAGCTTAGCTAACGCCAGAAACCAAAAAGGGCGGAACCGCGGTTCCGCCCTTCTCTGTTTACATTACCGGATTCAACTTACGGCAAGGCCACCGGCAATTCCGGATACTCTTGCGTCAGCGCATACTTGGTGCCGCCCACGGTGACCGTGTAGTTGGCAGGTCCCGAGATCGGCAAGCGGTAATTCAAGGTCAGCGCCACGGAGCCGCCCGGCGCCAGCGATTGCCAGGCGGGAATCGCAAAGCGGGCCCGGTTGTAGTTCTTCGTGAAGCCGCCGATATTGTTCGGCCCCGTGTAACCGGCATTGATCACCGTCAAGCCGAAGCCGGACTGGTCGCTCATGTCCGACGGCGCCGAGACGGGATAGTCGAACTCCACCACGGTGCCGCCCGGCAAGGTCGAAGCCGTGTTGTTCTTCACCGTCATCACCGGATTGATGGGGAAGTTGTTGTCGCCCAGCTTCCAGCCCCCCAGGGTGATGCTGACGTTGGCCGCCGTGCCCGGCATGGCGATTTCGGCGCGTTTGTTGCCATACGCGCCAGCCGTGCGGAAGGCCTGGTACAGCACGTCCGTCAGGGTGGTACCCATGAAATACTCGCCCTTGCCGCCGTTGCGCGTGGCATCCCACGCATAGTCACCCGCCATTTCCCAGATCATTACGCCGCCGATATTGTTGTTGACGATGTACTGGGCCTTGGCCGCGATCGACTGCGTGGTTTCCGTGGAAATGAATACTTTCTTGGTCGCATTCCACAGCCACGGCGCCACCATGGTGCTGCTGTAATACGGCACATAGGTGCCCACCAGCGCCTTGTCCGTGACTTTATAGGCATCCAGGTAGCTCGGCACGATACCGTTCTGCAAGTTCAGCGCATGCCAGATGGGGTTGCCGCCGCCTGGCGTCGGTTTGCCCTGCGAATCCAGGTCGTACCACACGTTGTCGATGCCGGTGGCGCCCGTGCCGCACGTCTTGGTGCCGGCGCAGGTGACCGTGGAACTGATCAACGGCGTCGTGCCCCACAAGCCATTCGTGCCACCCGTCACATCCTTCCAGCCCCGCGTATAGAACGGCACGCCGATATTGATGCGCCCCGCCTGCATGGCGCCACGGTAATAGCGGTAGGCCCAGTCCGTATTCAGATAGCCGATATTCTGGAACTGGTAGGCGTTACCGGCGCGCAACTCACCGTCGTTGCCGTCGTCAAACAGCGCCGCGTTCGGTCCCACGTACTGGTTCCACGCGCCGTGCAAGTCATACGACATCAGGCTGGCGTAATCGAGATATTTCAATCCCGACATGTTTTCCTCGCCCCGCAAGACCCAGCCCGAGGCCGAGCCGGCAATGGTCAGCAGGTAATACTTGTTGTCCTGCACAGCCGCTTCGTCGAGCTTCTGGCGCAGCACTTTCAGCAGCACGTTGTAGCTCGTCATCAGGCCCGCCAGGCGCGGTTTCGAGACGGCGAAGTCGTTCGGATTGCCCGCTTCATTGTTGGTGGTCGGATGTTCGTAATCGACATCGACGCCATCGAAGAAGTTGTACTGGCGCACGAAGGCCACCATGGAGTCGGCCAGGGTGTTGATGCCGGCCGTGTTGATGCTGCCGTCCGCGTTCGTCGTGGCCGTGTAAAAGCCGCCGCTGCCGGCCCAGCCGCCCACGGAAATCATCAGTTTCACGCCCGGATACTTCTTCTTGTATTGCGACAGCAAGTTGAAGTGGCCCTTGTACGGCAGCGACGGGTCCATGGCGGCGGCAGGCACGTTTGGCCACGTGAGGCCCGTATCGGGATTGGCCGCGCCGCTGCCGATGGCGATTTTTGACGTGGCCGGATCGACGGAGGCAAACGCATAGTTCAAGTGGGTGATCTTGTCCCACGGCAAATTGTTCACCAGGTAAGTCGGGCTGCCATCGGCGCCCGTGCGCCAGCTGGCGAAATAGCCGACGATGCGCCGGTTCAAGCCATTGCCCAGCACTTCGCGGCCATTCGCGTCGTACACCTTGCAATACGGCACATTCGGCACGGCCGAGATCAAGCCGTCCGGACGGCAAGCCGTGGGGGTTGGCGTCGGTGTCGGCGTTGGGGTCGGTGTTGGCGTCGGGGTCGGTGTCGGCGTTGGGGTCGGGGTCGGTGTCGGTGTTGGCGTTGGTGTTGGCGTTGGCGTCGGGGTCGGTGTCGGGGTTGGCGTCGGGGTTGGCGTCGGGGTATCCGTCACGGCCCATGGGCCCCACTGGTCGGTGGCGCTGGGGACATTGCCCTGCGTCCACCACTTGGCCTTGTAGGTGACGCCCTGGTACAGCACGCACTGGCCGCCCGTGTAGACGGTGGCGGCATCCCAGACGGCGCACGCTTCCGCGGCGGCCAGCAAGGTGTTGGGCGTGGCGGTCGTGCCTTCCTGGCCGCCGCCGCAAGCGACGAGCACGCCGCTGAGCAGGGCCATCAATAATGCATTCGATTTCATGTTGTATTGGTCTCCGTTATGGTTGTACAGGTTGTACGTTGTGAGCTGTTGCAGGCCCCTGAAGGGGCTCTTGTCAACTGTTATCCCTGGCCGGCTATTCCTGCATTTACTGCTACTGCAACTTCACATTCCAGTTGGCTTCCACGCATTTCACGTAGTTTCCGGCCAGCAAGGCGCTGTACGGGGTTTGGTAACTGACCAGCTGGCATTGGTTCTCGCCACCCGCGCTCCAGTTCTTTTCCCAATAGATGTTGTAGGAAGCGGAACTGGCCGGGGTGAAGCGCTGCATGTTGGCGCATGACAATTGTTCGCCGGAATAATCCCAGCCCATGTCGGCGGCAAATTGCTTGTAGTAATCGATGCGGTTTTGCGCGGCCTGCTTTTCCGTGCCCTGCCCGCATTCGGCGTTGATGATCATGATGGTGGTGGCAAAGTTATTGCCCGCGCCAGCCGTCGTATCGGCCGCGTTCGGCACCCACGTGCCATCGAGCACATGCAGCATCGACGGTTTCGGCGGTTGCGGATAGACGAAGAAGAACGTGGCCGACGCCAGGTTCAGCCACGTCGAGGCCACCAGGTCCGGATTTTTCAGCAGCACGGATTGATCGCCGTCATGCATGGCTTGCGAAAACGGCCCATAGTTGTAGTTGTACGACAGCTGCTTGGCGCCACGGCCGAAATACTTCTTGAAGCTGCCGTCGGCGTTCTTGCCGCAGGTCCACACCTTGTTGAAGACGGGGTCGGCGCACTCGATGTTGTAGCCGCAGCCGGCGCCCGTCTCGTCGCAGCCCAGTTCGCGCAAATACTTCAAGCCCTGGCGCCATTGCGGCAGCGGGCTGCTGGCGTTGTGGTCGCCCGTTTCCTGCCCGAAGTGGGCGAACATGGTCGCCAGGCTGTGGCGGCAGATGGCGTCCGCATTGCGCCCGTCGCTGTAGTCGTCGCACACGGCCGGGAACTTGGCCACCGCTTGCAGAAAGCGCTGGTACGTATAGCTGACGTCGCGCGCGGCAAAATAGTAATCCCACTTCGCCGCCGGCAGCAGGCGCTCGACCCGCTTGACGTTGAGCGGATTGCTGGTCAGGCCCGGCTGCACGGCTTCGACGGCCGCATTGCCCAGGGTACGGATCGAGGCCTTGACCTTGCGGAAGAAATCGTTATTCGTCAGCGCCGCCTCGTTGGCCTCGGCCTGGGCCTTGGTGGGGATGCCGGGCGTAGGCGTGGGTGTCGGCGTGGGAGTGGGTGTTGGAGTGGGCGTCGGCGTCGGGGTGGGAGTCGGCGTCGGCGTGGGAGTCGGTGTCGGGGTGGTGGTATCGAGGCTCCACGGTCCCCACTGGTCGTTGTTCGGCGCCGTGCCCTGCACCCACCATTTGGCCCGGTACACCTTGCCGTCGTAGACGGCGCACTGGCCCGCCGTGTAGACGGCAGCGGCGCTCCAGGCCGCGCAATTGTCGGCGGCAGCCGTGGCGGCCAGCAAGGTCGATGAGGGTTCGGTGGTGGAATTGCCGCCGCAAGCGAGCAGCGCGCTGCCCAGCAGGCCAGCCATCAAAGGCGAGGCCAGCCGGCTAATTTGCCGTGTCTTCACAATGTCTCCTGAACGTTATACGAAAACTATCGAAGTAGCTTTTATGTTGTACGTAAAGAAAGCACAGCGAAGCGTCGGCTTTCTGCACAGAGAATGCGACGCCCTAAATTGGTAGTCAAGTGGTTTTATATAACGGTGTTTTTTACAATACCAGTGCATGCAACCGCCGCGTTGGCAAGCGAGGTAGCGGCGAATAGGGGACGTAAAAAAAGCCCGCTGCATGATGGCAGCGGGCAATACCGCGCAGGACGGGTGGCGGCAAGTGGTATTAAGGGTCGCCGCGCGTCCGGGACGAACTTATCTGTTCAGCACGTACTTCGCCAAGGCCGCCGCATCGGCTTCGCTGAGCTGGCTGAACGGCGGCATGGGCACGGGGCCCCATTTGCCCGCACCGCCACTGCGGATGTTGGCCGCCACGGCGGCGATGCCGTCCTTGCCCTTGTACCTGGCCGCCACCTCGGCAAAGCCGGGGCCGACCACTTTCTGGTCGAGGGCGTGGCAAGCCATGCAGCCGTTCGCCGCCAGCAAGCTTTTGACATCCTTGCCGCCGGTAGCCGGGACGGCGGCTGCCACGGGCTTGGCGACGGCAGCGGCAGGCACGGCGGTGCCCCGCTCCGCGCCATAGGTTTTTACCAGGTAATCGACCATGGCCGGCACATCCGCATCGTCAAACTGGGCGCCGAACGGCTTTTTCATCTTCTTGACAGTCGCTTCCCAGTAGGCGCGCGGCGAGGCGGGCGGCTGGGTCGATGCGTACTGGGCCGCGTGGCACGTCATGCAATTGCGCTGCACCAGCTGGTAGCCAGGCAATTCGCTGGGTTTGTAGGTCGCCGTTTCCGGCGGCAAGTGGATGTCCAGCGCGCACGCGCCGCCCGCCGCCGACAGTGCCAGCGCGGCAAGTAATATCTTCATATGGTTCTCCTCAGACTGCCTGGATGCGCGTGGTTTCCACCACGTTGCGCATATAACCCATGGGATTCCACAGGGCTTTCATGGGCTGACTCTGGCCGATGCGGTTAACGGCGCGCACCATCAGCACATGCTTGCCCTTGCGCGGCGCCTTCATGACCATCGTCCACTCGCGGAACGAAAAGCGCCCCAGGTCCTTGCCCAGCCTGGCTTCCTGCCAGCTCTGACCGCCATCCACCGAGACGGTCACCTCGCTGATGCCCTGGCCGCCATCAAACGCGATGCCGCGCAAGGCCAGGTCGCGTCCCGCCTTCACTTGCGCGCCATCTTGCACGCTGGTAATGAAGGAGCGCACGTTGAGGCGGCTGATCGGCGTCGTCTTGCCCACGGGCGCGCCCGGTTCGATGAAGCCGGAACCATTGTCGGGAATGCGGTAGCCCGTGCTCATCCAGAAGCCGTCGAAGGGCTTGTCCAGCACGGTGATGTCGCTCAGGTGCTTGACCCAGTAAGTGCCGTAATAGCCGGGCACGATCAGGCGCAGCGGGTAGCCGTTGAGGAAAGGAATGTCCTCGCCATTCATGGCCCAGGCCAGCATGACGTCGCCGGCCATGATGTGCTCGACCGACAAGGCTTTCTGAAAGTCGGGACCGTCGCCCACGGGCGGCGTTTCCAGGCCATTGAAGGCCACTTGCACGGCATTGGCCGCGATGCCGGCCTTTTCCAGCACGGTTTTCAGGGGGATACCCGTCCAGCGGGCATTGCCCATGGCGCCATTGCCCAGCTGCCCGCCATTCGCACGGGGGGCGAAAAAGCCGCGGCTGTTGCCTGAACATTGCGTCACGGCCACCACGTCGACGGGCTCGGCCAGCTGCTTCAGTTCCGCCAGCGACAGTTCCAAGGGCGTCTTGACTAGGCCGGCGATGCGCAGCCGGTAGCTGTCGCCGTCTATGCTGGTGGGCAAGCCGCTCCAGTGATAACGCACGAAAAACGCATCGTTGGGCGTGATCGCGCCTTCATTGAACACGCCGAACGGCGTTTCCAGCTGGGGCGGACGGCTGGTCAGCAGGATCAGCGGGCGCTTTTGCGGGAAGGCCACCAGTTCGCGTTCGCCATTTTCAAACGGCAAGGTGACGGAAGCGGCCAAGGCTGACCCAGGCCCCGCCACTGCGGCGGCGCCCAGGGCGGCCGTCGTGCGCAGGAAGCGGCGCCGGCCTGCGGGCAACAAGGTCGTGTCAGACATGTTTGAGCTCCACTTTGGTGTCGGCCGCCTCACCGCCGTTGCGGTCGTCGTTGACCAGTTTCTTGATGTAGTACATGACGCTCAGGATGACCACGCTCAGCAGGCCGAACCAGAACGACACGCGCTGCTCCGTATCGGACGACACGCTCATGGCGCCCAGGATCACCAGCATGGCGATGATGGTGAAGTAGGTCAGGTAAGGAAACAGCCACATGCGCACCTTGATGCGTTCCGGGCATTCGCGTTCCAGGCGACGACGCAAACGCAATTGAGATATCGCAATGAGCAGGTAGACGAACAGGATCAGGATGCCGTAAGAGTTGACGATGAAGGGGAACACGAGGTCGGCCGACACATACGAGACGGCAATGGCAAAGTAGGCGAACAAGGTGCTGAACAGGATGGCGCGGATCGGCACGCCGTTCTTGCTCAGCTTGACCAGGCCAGTCGGCGCATCGCCGCGGCGCGTCAGTGCAAAGATCATGCGCGACGAGGCATACAGGCTGGAATTCAAGGCCGACAGCACGGCCGTCAGGATGATGGCGTTCATGATGTGGGCCGCGTATGGGATGTTCATGACGGTCAGGGCGCTGACGAAAGGCGTGGCGATGGCCGGCGAATCCCAGGGCACGATGCAGACGACGACAAACATGGAACCCACATAGAACATCAGCACGCGCGTAATGACGGAATTGGTGGCGCGGGCGATGGCCTTGGCCGGGTCCGACGTTTCGGCGGCGGCGATGGTGACGATTTCGGCGCCCGAATAAAAGGCCGTGGCGGCGACGGCGCCGCTGAGCACGGGGCCCCAGCCATGCGGCATGAAGCCGCCGTTGCTGGTCAAAAAGCCCAGGGTCGGGATGCTGTTAGGCAAGCTTCCCGTGATGAACAAGGCGCCGACAAACAGGAAGACGACGATGGCGACCACCTTGATCGAGGCGAACCAGAACTCGAATTCGCCAAACGCCTTCACGGAGAACAGGTTCAGGATGGTCATCGACACGAGCAGCACCAGGCTGATCGACCACGACGGCACGTCGGGCAGCCAGAAGTTGACTAATTTCGCACCAGCAATGGCTTCCAGGGCCACGACGACGACCCAGAAATACCAGTACATCCAGCCGCTCATGAAGCCGAGGAATTTCGACACTTTCGGCTTGTCGTCGAAGGCCAGGCGCGCATATTCGTAAAAGGAGCCGACCACGGGCAGGGACGAGGCCAGCTCGCCCAGCATGCGCATGATCAGGACGACGAGGCCGCCCGTGAGCAGGAAGGAAAGGATGGCGGCCGGGCCGGCGGCCTTGGCGATGACGCCGCTGCCGACAAAGAGGCCGGCGCCGATCACGCCGCCAATGGCGATCATGCTCATGTGGCGTTGCTTGAGCGAGTGCTGCAAGCCGGTACTGTTATGCGATTCGCTAATCATGTTTTGTCTCCTGAAAATCTCTGAAGCTCGGTGCGCCCTGCCTGCTGCGGCTTGTTCTTGCCGCGCGGCTTTGTTTTATTTAGGCAACACCGTCAAGCAGCATCGATACATCGTGTGAATCAGTCTGGTTGGCCGCATTCCATAAGTCAATCTGGAAATGCAGCGGCCCGGCGCGGCGCCCGAGGGGCAAGCGCGCTGGAGGGTAAGTACGGCTTATTGCGGATTAAAAAAAGGGAGCGGCGGCAACACTTGTGGCGTGCGCGCCACTCCCGGGAACGTCTTACACCTTGCCCTTCCATGGCACGAGGGTACGTTCGAGGTAACGCATCATCAAATCAAACAGGAAAGCGAAGAAGCCGATCACGATAATGCCCATGATCACCACGTCGCTGGCCAGGAACTCGGACGCGCTGAGCACCATGTAGCCGAGGCCGCGCGTGGCCGCCACCATTTCGCCCGCCACCAGGGTGGTCCAGCCCACGCCGATGCCGATGCGCATGCCGGTGAGGATTTCCGGTATCGCCGCGCGCAAAATCACGTGCACGATCACCTGGAAACGGGTAGCGCCCATCGAGTAGGCCGCGTGGATTTGCTCCAGCGACACGGAGCTGACGCCCGCGCGGGCCGCGATCGCCATCGGCGCGAAGATGGCCAGGAAGATCAGGTAGACCTTCGAAAACTCGCCGATACCGAACCAGATGATGACCAGTGGCAAGTAAGCAAGCGGCGGCAATGGACGGTAGAACTCGATCAAGGGATCGAAGATGCCCCGCGCCACGCGGTTGACGCCCATCATCACGCCGACGGGAATGGCAAACAGGCAAGCCAGGCCAAAGGCGCCGAACACGCGCACCAGGCTGGCCACCGTGTGTTCCCACAGGGTGGCGCCGCCGAAACCGGTGGTGGCCGCCATGATGAATTTTTCATACACGGCTTGCGGCGAAGGCAGAAACAAGGGTTTCACCATGCCGCTGGCCGTCACGCCAAACCACAGCAGGAGCACGGCGATGACGGTGACGGTGGCGATGCGGCTGGAATTGCCCTGCCCCGGCGCGCCGAACGCTTCGCCGGGCATGGCGCAGCGGGGGGCGAACAGGCGCGAGAAAAAGCCGGCGCGCTTGGCGGTGGTGGGAGGAAATCCCACGACGGATGGGCTATGCATGGGACACCTCCAGCTCTTTATTGACGGCGCGCTCGTCGCCATAAATGATGTTGAGCACCGTTTCGCGCATCTTGATGAAGTCCGGGCTCGATTTCACGGCGCGCGCATCGCGGCACTCGAGGAAGCGCTTGTTGAAATCGAGTTCATACGTGTGCGTGATGCGGCCCGGACGGGGCGACATGACGATCAGCCGGTTCGCCAGGAACAGCGCCTCGTCGACGCTGTGGGTAATGAAGAAGAACATGGTGCTGGACTTGGCCCAGATATCGAGCAGCAACTCCTGGATGGTTTCGCGCGTCAGCGCGTCGAGCGCCGCCATCGGTTCATCCATCAGCAGCATGGCGGGATTGCTGGTCAGGGCGCGGGCGATGCCCACCCTTTGCTGCATGCCGCCCGACAATTGATAAATCATATTGTCGTGAAAGTCCTTCAAGCCGACCAGCGCCAGGTTCTTTGCCGCCTGTTCGCGCCGCACGGCTTTCGGCACGCCTTGCAGCTTCAAGCCGAATTCCACGTTTTCCATCACGTTCAGCCACGGCAGCAAGGCATGTTTCTGGAATACGACGCCACGGTCGGCGCCCGGCCCTTCCACTTTATTGTCGCCGAGCATGATCTCGCCCTTGGAGGGGGCGATAAAGCCCGCCATCAGGCTCAGCAAGGTGGTCTTGCCGCAACCCGAGGCGCCCAGCGCGACGACGAAGTCGCCGCTATTGATGGTGAGATTGATATTATTTAAGGCATGTACGCGTTCACCGGCCGTCTTGCCCGGATAAATCACGCTGACATCCTTGACGTAGAGATTTTCCATCGTGTGCCCCGCATAGGTGTAGTCACTTCAGTTCAACGTATTCTGTTCAGTCAGCGCGCCCGCAGGCGCGCCATCGCACAACGTTTACTTCAGCAGGCCGGCGGCCTGTGCATACCTGGGTGTCACATATTTGGCGTAATCGCTTGCCAGGGTGTCGATCTTGCCTTCGCCCTTCAAAAATTGCGCCGTGGCCAGCAAGGCTTGCGCCACGCCGCCCTTCGCGCCGCCACCGAGCCAGGCCGGCGACGCCTGTTCCTGCAGCGATGGGTAGGCGTACAGGGCCACGGAAGCGGCCACGTCCTTGGCGGCCGCGCCCGAATGCTTGACGTTGGCTTTCACTTGCGGGGAATCGATGGTCCACGCCTTCGGATTGGCGCGGTAGTCGGCGTCGGCAGCGGCCATCACCTTGACGAACTTGGCCATGAAGTCCGCGTTCGCTTCGCCCCAGGCGCGCTCGACGGCCATGCCGTCAAACGTGGCCTTGCCCTTCTTGCTCAGTTCGCCGGAAGTGACCAGCACCTTGCCGTTTTGCTTGAGTTTGCTCAAGGCCGGGTCCCACACGAAGGCGGCGTCGATGTCGCCCCGCTCCCAGGCGGCGGCGATCTGGTTCGGCTGCATGTTCAGCAATTTCACTTCCGTGGGCTTGATGCCCCACGTTTCCAGCGCGAACATGGTGTGAAAATGCGTGGTGGAAACGAATGGCACGGCGATCTTCTTGCCGCGCAAGTCCGTGGGCTTGCTGATGCCGGCGCCGTTGCGCGCCACCATCGCTTCGGCTTCGTTGATGTCGTCGATGATCCAGAACAGCTGCAGATCGACGCCGCGGCTGACGGCCGCCGTCAATGGGCTCGAACCGATGACGCCGATCTGCACGTCGCCGGACGCCATGCCGGTGGCCACCTTGGCGCCCGAATCGAATTTGCGCCAGTTGATTTTATAGCCGGTGGTTTTTTCCACTTCGCCGCTGGCGATGGCCACCAGGAAGGGGCCGTTGATTTCCTGGTAGGCAATCGTCACTTCCTTGCCTTGCGCGAAGGCCGTGCCGCTGGAGGCGGCCACGACACCCAGCACCAGGGTGCCGAGGACGGCGCGGCGCATCGTTGAAAATACCGTGTTTTTGCTCGTGTATGTGTTCATGTCTCACTCCAAGTTATTGTTATGTGTGAACGTGCGGGCAATCTCATCCCTTGCGGGAGGCGCCGTTGGTTGCTCTATGTCAACTCATACGGCGGCTTAGTACGACTACTGCTATTACTATTTAAAACACTTCATCCTTCAAGTGATACCAGCGGTACAGGAAGCGCTGGCCCAGGCGGCGGAACGGGGCGAACGCTTGCGATTCGACCAGTTCCATCATGTTGGGGTACGGCAATTTCGAATTGAAGATCGGCAAGCCCGTGTCGCTGGCCTTGCCCGCGATGCGCTCGGCCATGCGCCGGCCCGCCTGCGCCGAGTACATGACGCCGTTGCCGCCGTAACCGAGCGAATAGAAGATCGATTGCTTCGGGTCCGGCTGCACGATGCGCGGCATCATGTCGTGGCTGACGTCGACCCAGCCCCACCACGAGTAATCGATGCCGATGCCCGTCAGCGCGGGGAACTTGCGGTGCAGATCGTTGATCAAAAACTGTTTGTATTTGTCGTCCGGCGCGTCGGCGCCCGTGATGGCGCTGCGGCTGCCGATCTGTACGCGGTTGTCCGGCATCAAGCGGTAGTAGTGGCGCAAGATGCGCGTATCCGTGATCACCTGGTGGGTGCGGAAGTTGCACGCCTCGATTTCCGCCGGGGTCAACGGGCGCGTGACGAGCGAGTTCGACAGAATCGGTAGCAGGCGGTTCTTCACTTGCGGATGCAGGTGGGGCGAGGTATAGCCGCCCGTGGCCACGGCCACGGAACGGGCACGCACCACGCCGCCCGGCGTTTGCAGATAATGCACGCCATTGCGCGTTTCCCAGCCCATCACGGGGCTGGACGGATGCACCTTGGCGCCCAGCGCGCGCGCCTTGCGCAGGTAGCCGAAGGCCAGTTTGCCCGCATGGATGCCGATGCCTTCCGGCTCGTGCAGCGCGCCGGCCGCTTCCTTGTCGTCGACGAATTCGCGCTTGACGGTGCCGGCGTCGAGGATGCGGGCGTCGTACTTGAAGATCTCGCGCATGACCTTGGCTTCTTTTTCCAGCGCGGGCATGGCTTTCGCCTTGTGGGCGATGTACAGGTGGCCGCCCGGCTGCGGGTCGCAATCGATATCGGCCGTGATCTTCTTGAACGTTTCCATCGCGTCGCACACTTCCGCGTGCAGTTTCAGGGCCGTGTCCAGGCCATAACGGTCTATCCACTGCGAGCGCTTCAGGCGGCCCGTCGTGCACTGGGCCTGGCCGCCATTGCGCGTGCTGCAGCCCCAGCTGACCCGGTTCGCTTCCAGCACGGTGGCCTTGATGCCGTGTTCCTGGGCCAAAAAGATGGCGCAGGACAGGCCGGTAAAACCCGAGCCGATGATGGCCACGTCGACGTCGATGTCATGCGTGATGGGGCCGTCGTCGGCGGGCGGCTCGCCGGCCGTGCCGATCCAGTAGGTGGGCGCGTAGGCATTGCCATGGCCGGGGCGCTGGGCCACCAGCGGATCGAAGGCGGGGTCGTAGGGCGTGCGGGCGGCGGTGCTGTTGTTGCCCATTACGCCAGGCGGGGTGTCGACAGGTTTGTTCATGGTCATTCCTGGTGAACGTGCTGGCTCAGACTGTGACGACGGGTGGGCGATCCTTGCGGAAAGCATTCTTGACTGCGATCTTGCCGTCGCGGAAGGTGAAGATATCGACCATGCGCGCTTCGATGCGCGTGCCGTCCGCCTTGGTGCCGGCAAAGGTCGACTCCGTCACGCCCCGTTCGCCGCTGACGAAATGCACGGGGTTGAGCCAGGCGGCGTCGGGGAAGGTTTGCCAGGCCAGCTCGAAGCCGGCGCGCACGGCGTCGCGGCCGATGAAGCTCTTGCCCAGAAGTTCCGGACCGGCGACGGCGTGGAATTCGCAATCGTCGGCCATGGCGGCCATCAGGGCCTCGATATCGTGGCGGTTCCAGGCATCGCCGAACGCTTGCAGGAAGTCCGTGGTGACGGCGTCAGTGTGCGGTACAGGGTGGTTCATGGTTGTCTCCGTAAATCGTTTTTGATACGCTACGTTCCGTTTTTTGTCTTTTATTGAATTTAAGCCTTAAGCATGGCCTTGTCAAATCAAATAATTCAAAAAACGGGACGCCTTGTATTCTTTAATGAAATTATGATGTTTTCGTGACAATCTGTGAGAATTTGGTCACAGCCCATTCCCACAGGCTGGCTCACTTAATTAAACATAGTCCTTGTACTTGTCCAGGTGCCGGATCGGCTTGCTCAGCGCATCGCGGCGGAACGGGTCGCCCAGCTCGCGTGTGCACATGATTTCGATGATGGTCGTCTTGCCCTCATTCATCTGCATGTCGATGGCCTTTTTCAGGGCCGGGCCCACGTCTTCCAGCTTGTCGACCGTGATGCCTTCGGCGCCCATGGCCCGCGCAATTTCCGCAAAGCTCTGGTTGTCGAGTTCCCCGGCGACGAAGCGGCGGTTGTAGAAATCCACCTGGTTTTTCTTTTCCGCGCCCCATTGGCGGTTGTGGAACACCACGGCCGTCACGGGAATGTTGTGGCGCACGCAGGTCATCGTTTCCATCAAGCTCATGCCCCAGGCGCCGTCGCCCGCATACGACACGGCCGGACGGTGCGGCGCGGCAACCTTGGCGCCGATGATGGTCGGGAAGGCATAACCGCAATTGCCAAAGCTCATCGCCGCAAAGAAGCTGCGCGGCTTTTCGAAGCGCAAGTAACTGTTGGCCACCGAGTTGATGTTGCCGATGTCGGTCGACACCATCACGTCTTCCGGCATGGCTTTTTCCAGCTCGCGCAAGACCTGGCGCGGGTGCAGATAATTGCCCGGCTCCTTCTTCTGTTCCTCGATCATGTCCAGGCTGTACGCATCCTTTTCATGGGTCCAGTTCGTCAATTCTTCTTCCCACGCGGCCTTTTCCGCTTGCACTGTGGCATAGCGTGCGTCGCGCGTGGCGTCGCAATCGAGCTTCTTGCCATCCAGGCGGGCAATAATCGCCTTGGCGGCCGCCTTGGCGTCGCCGCAGATGCCCACCGAAATCTTTTTCACCAAACCGAGCATCTTGTTGTCCGCGTCGATCTGGATGATCTTCGCGTTTTTCGGCCAGTAATCCATGCCGTGCTGCGGCAAGGTGCCGAACGGGCCCAGGCGCGAGCCGAGGGCCACGACGACGTCGGCCTGGGCGATCAGTTTCATCGCCGCCTTGGAACCTTGATAACCGAGCGGGCCGCACCACAGCGGATGGCTGGCGGGGAAGGAGTCATTGTGCAGGTAGCTGTTCACGACGGGCGCGCCCAGGCGCTCGGCCAGGGCCTTGCACTCCTCGATCGCTTCGCCCATGACGACGCCGCCGCCCGAGATGATCACGGGGAACTTGGCCTTGGCCAGCAGTTCCGCCGCATCGTTCAGGCTTTGCTCGCCGCCGGCGCCGCGGTCCAGGCGGTTCGGTTTCGGGATTTCCGCCTTGATTTCGCCATAGAAATAGTCACGCGGGATATTCAATTGCGTCGGGCCCATTTCCGACATGGCGCGGTCGAAGCAGCGGCCCGTGAATTCCGCCATGCGGGCGGGATTCGTGACGTGGCCTTGATATTTCGTAAATTCTTCGAACATCGGCAACTGGTTCGCTTCCTGGAAGCCGCCCAGGCCCATGCTCATCGTGCCCGTCTCGGGAGTAATGATGACCACCGGCGTGTGCGCCCAGTAAGCGGCGGCGATGGCCGTGACGCAATTGCTGATGCCGGGGCCGTTCTGGCCGATGACGACGCCATGGCGGCCCGAAACGCGCGCATAGCCGTCGGCCATGTGGCCGGCGCCCTGCTCGTGCACGACAGGGATCAATCGGATGCCGGCGGGCGCGAAGATATCCATCGGGTCCATGAAGGCCGAGCCCATGATGCCGAACATGTCGGTCACGCCATTGGCGGCCAGGGTTTCCACGAACGCTTCGGAAGGCGTCATCTTTTGCGGGCCGGTGGGGATGGCCGCTGCGGCGGCGGCTTTTTGCTCGGTCATGTCATTCATGGGTGTCTCCTGGTCTGTGGTGATGAAGTGCAGCGAATTATCAATTAATTTATCAAAAATCGGTATATTTTGTTCCGAAATTTGATATACAATTCAATTTAAGCGTTCGGCAATCAAAAGTCAAACAGATTTTCAAGGAAACGGTACAATTTGAGTTCGAAAATGAAATAAGCTGACGTCACACTCAGAGCTACCCAACCGAGGCCACCATGGACATGATTTCATCCCCAAAACTTGAGCCGGAAAAACTGGAAGGCGACACGCCCACGATGCGTTTGTTTGCCTTGCTGGAAGTGATTGCCGAAAAAGACCAGTTGCTGTCGCTGCAAGCGCTGGTGGAAGAAACGGGCTTGCCGAAGCCCACCCTGCACCGCATGCTGCAACAGCTGGAAAGCGTGGGCGTGCTGCAGCGCGAAAGCGATGGCCGCCACTACAGCACGGGCGTGCGCCTGCGCCGCCTCGCATCGAACCTACTGATTAACAACACTTTCCATGGCGCCCGCCGCATGGTCTTGCGCCAGCTGGTCGAGGAAGTGGGCGAAAGCTGCAACCTGACGGCCTTCAGCGGCAGCGAAGTCGTGTACCTGGACCGGGTGGAAACAGCGGCCCCGCTGCGCTTCTACCTGCATCCCGGTTCGCGGGTGCCGGCCCACTGCTCGTCCAGCGGCAAGCTGTTCCTGGCGCAAATGACGCCCGTGCAACGGCGCCGCCTGCTGGGCCACATGGAATTGACGCGCTTTACGGACAAGACGGAAACGGACCCCGTCAAGCTGGAACGCGAACTGGAACTGGTGCGCCGCAACGGCTATGCGCTGGACGACGAGGAATTCCTGCCCGGCCTGCTGTGCGTGGCCGTGCTGGTGCCGAACCCGAACGGCCGCTCGAACCTGGCCGTGGCCATCCAGGCGCCCATCATCCGTTTGACGCACGACAAGGCTTTACATTTCTTGCCAGCATTGCAACGCGCCGCGCAAGCCCTGGCCGCCATCGAATCGGAAACCATGCCGACGACGGGCGGGGACGACGACGCATTGCAGGCAGGTAATTCATAACCCCGTAGCGCCCCCGCTGCGGTTTCACAGGAGAACAAGGTGCCAGATTCACGCCAACATCCCCCCGCCGCAGCGGCGCAAACCTTGCAGTCCGTGCGCAGCCTGTTCCACATCGACAGCGACCTGCTCGTGCCCGTCTTCACGGAACGCGACCCGCATGTGCCCGACATCGACCCCGCCTACCGCTTCAACAAGGATGTCACCCTGGCGATCCTGGCCGGCTTCACCCACAACCGCCGCGTGATGGTGCAAGGCTTGCACGGCACGGGCAAGTCCACGCACATCGAGCAAGTGGCGGCGCGCCTGAACTGGCCTTGCGTGCGCGTCAACCTCGACGGCCACATCAGCCGCCTGGACCTGGTCGGCAAGGACGCCATCGTGCTGCGCGAACAGCAGCAGGTGACGGAATTCCAGGAAGGCATCGTGCCCTGGTCGCTGCAGCGCCCCGTGGCCCTGATCTTCGACGAGTACGACGCGGGCCGGCCCGACGTGATGTTCGTCATCCAGCGCATCCTCGAGCGCGACGGCAAGTTCACCCTGCTGGACCAGAACCGCGTCATCACGCCGCATCCCCACTTCCGCCTGTTCGCCACGTCGAATACGGTGGGACTCGGCAACTTGAACGGCATGTACCACGGCACGCAAGTGCTCAATCATGCACAGATCGACCGCTGGAACATCGTTGCCACCCTGAACTATTTGCCGCAGGCGGAAGAAGCCGAGATTGTGCTGGCCAGGGTGCCCGCCATGAACGACGAGGCGGGCCGCCAGCTGGCAGCCGCCATGGTGGCCGTGGCCAGCCTGACGCGCCACGGCTATGCGGCGGGCGACCTGGCGTGCCTGATGTCGCCGCGCACGGTGATTACCTGGGCCGAGAATTGCCAGATCTTCCGCGACCCGGCGCTGGCCTTCCGCTTGTCCTTCCTCAACAAATGCGACGAGGCCGAGCGGCCCATGGTGGCCGAGTATTACCAGCGCTGTTTCAATGAGGAATTGCTGGCGAGCCAGGCATGAGTACGGAAGCGACCGCGCCTGCCGCCTACACGCGCGAGCAGCAGGAAACGGACGAGTTGTGCGCGGGCGCCATCCGCGCGCTGAGCGGCGTTGCCTCCATCCGCTACCGGGGCCGGCGCCTGCACGACGGCCACCGCCCGCTGCCCATCCACTCCTCCCATCTGCAGCCCAATGCCGCGCTGCAGGATTTGCCCTCGCTGCGCGGCGCGGCCGACAGCGTGGCCCTGCGCCTGCTGCACACGGACGCCGCCCTGCACAAGTCCTTGTGCCCGGTGGAACCCGTGGCGCGGCTCGTCTTCGAATTGCTGGAACAGCTCAGGGTGGAAACACTTGCGCCAGATCAACATGCGGGCGTGGCGCACAACCTGCGCCACCGTTTCACGGCCTGGTCGCATGCGTTCTACGATTCCGGCCTGGCCGAAGGCGCGTCGGGCTTGCTGTTGTACACGGTTTTCCAGATGTGCTGGTCGCGCCTGACGGCCAGGCCCGTGCTGGAAAAGACGGAGGATTTCATCGAGGCCACGCGCTGGTCCGTGTCTTCGCAACTGAGCGGCGACCTGGCGGGCTTGCGCCGCCACCGAACGGACCAGGCGGCCTTTGCGCGCCACGCTCTGGCCATCGCCCACGCCGTCGACGCCATGCTGCAAGAGGCGCAGGCGAAGCGGGAAGGCGACCAGGACGACGCCGGCGACGCCAGGGCGCAGGCGGCCTTCAAGCTGCTGCTCGATTTCGACAGCGACAACGACCACCTGCCCGATGCCGCCCCGCTGGGCGACAGCCGTACCTTCATCGATGGCAAGGGCGCCTACAAGGCGTACTCCACGGCATATGACCGCGAAGAAAAAGCGGGCGAACTGGTGCGCCGCGCCCTGCTGCTCGAGTACCGCGAACGCATGGATGCGCGCATCGCCAGCCTGGGCATCAACACGGCCCGCCTGGCGCGGCGTTTCACGCAACTGCTGGCCATACCGCAACGCGATGGCTGGTCGTTCGGCGAGGAAGAGGGTTATATCGACGGGCGCCGCCTGGCTCAGCTGATCAGTTCGCCGTCCGAACGCCGGCTGTTCCGCAAGGAACAATTCCTGCCGCAAGCCGATTGCCTCGTCACCTTCCTCGTCGATTGCTCCGGCTCCATGAAGACGCATGCGGAATCCGTGGCCGTGCTGCTCGACATTCTGCTGCGCGCGCTGGACCAGGCGGGCATCGCCACGGAGTTGCTGGGTTTTACGACGGGCGCGTGGAACGGGGGACGTGTCAAGCGCGACTGGATGCGCGCCCGCTCGCCCGCCCAGCCGGGCCGCTTGAACGAACTGGTGCACATGGTTTTCAAGGATGGCGACACGAGCTGGCGCCGCGCGCGGCCCGACATCGCGGCCCTGCTGAAAGCGGACCTGTACCGCGAAGGCGTCGATGGCGAAGCCGTGGATTGGGCGTGCACGCGCATGCTGGCGCGCCCGGAACGGCGGCGCATCTTGCTCGTCGTATCCGACGGTTGCCCGATGGATACAGCCACGAATCTGGCCAACGACGAGTTTTATCTGGCGCAACATTTAAAACAAGTGGTGGCGCGCCGCGAAGCGCAGGGCGCCGTGAAAATCTGCGGATTGGGACTGGGGCTGGACCTGGGCGCCTACTACAGCCGCAGCCTGGCCACCACCCTGCCCGCCTCGCTGAACAATGAGCTGTTCAGCGAGATCGCGCAGTTGCTCGGTGGATGCAAACGCCAATCACTCAAGTAACTTCGTAACGCACGGCATGCGCTTCCATGGGCAGCGGGATTTCCCAGTTCCACAGCATCGACTGCAACTTCTTGTTGCTGAGCGACGTGTCGCGCTGGCCGTTGCGCCGCAGTAATTCCTTGCGCGGCTGCTCCAGGTACACGAGTTCCACCTGCGCATGGTATTTGTACAGCAGGTTGAGCGTCTTTTCGCGCATCAGTTTGGACAGATGCGTGGCGTTCCACACGAACGGTTCACCCTTGCGCAGCAGCTCGCGCGCCCGCTCTTCCGCATAGTCGCCCACCTGCCCTTCGTTCTTGCCGTGCTTCAAGCCCAGGGCGATGCGCGCATCGTCGAAGGAGACGACGGGCAGGCGCGGATGGTGCTTCTCCACCCACGTATTCTTGCCCGACGCGGGCAAGCCCGACATGACGATCACGCGCGAGCCCGGCTCCTGGAACAGGGAGTAATCGGGGTGCGCCTCGGCGCCGCGAAAGTATTTGACGCGCGTGTGATCGTCGACAAACACCCGGCGCTGGCCATAGCAGCCCTCCTCGCGCGCCAGTTCGCGGAACAGCTCGATGGCATCTAAAATGCGCTGCGGATCGGGACAGATCCTGCCGCGGATATCGGCCTCGGCCAGCATGGCCAGCAAGCGGATATCGACTTGCCACGACAGTTCGCGCACGGTGAACTCGGGCGTCACGCCGCGCCGCGAGGTTTCCAGCGCGAAAAACGGCACTTGATGTACATTAATCAGGCGGCAGATTTCCTCGCGCACGGCAAACGGCACGTCCACGTCCCACAGGGCGATGCGCGCATCGAGGGCGCCCTTGCGCGAGTGGCCGGGCTGGCCGATGGCGCCCGTGACGGGGTCGATCACGGTGGTGCTGCACTTGGCCACGTCGTGCAGCAAGGCGGCCAGGAACACGATTTCCTGCTGCGCCCGCGTGGCTTGCTGGTAATCGGGCATGGCCAGCAGGGATTCCACCACCATCATCGTATGCGTCCACACATCGCCTTCCGCGTGGTACACGGGGTTTTGCGGCGTCGTCTTCGCCAGTTCCAGCTGCGGGAAGGCGGCCAGGCAGGCGTTGAAATCGGGCGACTGGCCCGCCGACGGCACCAGTTGTTGTAACTGTTTCCAGTTCATCTAGTACTCCTTGAAAATATTGCCAGTTCGTCCAGCGACTGGCAAGTGTGCAAGCCCAGGCTCTCCCACGTGACGAGCGGCTGCGGCGCGTACAGGTCGACGCCCTCGGCCAGCAGATTCGGGATCAATGGACGCGTGCTGTGGTGCGAGCCGCTGTCGAGGATGGTTTGCGTAAAGTCATGCCGCACCAGCTTGTAGCGGGCCAGTACTTGCTCGTCATCTTCCACTTTCAGGTACAAGCCTTCCGCGTGGTCGGACTTGTCCGTCTGCTTCCAGCACAGGTCCAGCGGCAGCCGTTCGCGCGCCACGACGCCTTCGAAAGCGTCGCGCCACAGGCGGGACTTGGCCAGCGAATGGCGCAGCAGCTGCCACAGCTGTTTCGGCGAAGTCGGCATCAATCCCGCATACAGCACGGGCACGGACAGCACGGGCGAGCCGGCCAGCATGGCGTGGCGGCGCGCCGTCGACAAAAACATCTGCGTGCGGCGGCAATACACGTCGAATTCGTTGAAGTAATGGGGCAGCCGGTCGTAAAACACGGAATGCTTGCTGTAAGACCATTCGCCAAACAGCACAAATTGATCTTCCAGCAAGTGCAGCAAGGCGTGTTCATGCGCATGCGCCCACGGTTTGAGCAGGTTGAACTGGCGTTCGCTGCCGCCGCCCGCCAGGTAATGGCCGCGCGACTGCAGCAGCACTTCGCCCGCGTCGCTGAACGACACGGCGGAGTTGGCGCCATCGATTTTTTCCTCGATGACGACGTACTGGCCGGCCAGCTTTTTCAGGGGCATCTGGTCGGAACCGTCGTCGCCATCCTGCAGGCGCGAACCTTCCACGTGCGGCGTGCGCGGGTATTTAAATAAGGGCAAAGATTGTAAAAACATAGCGTCCCACGCCGCGTTCACCGGGGCGTGTCCATACAGGGTCAGGGGTACTGACGACGTGTTCGGGCGTGGACGATCAGGACGGTGGTCCTGGATACGTGTGCGGAGAGAGCAAAAACAGTGCCGCAGCAATCGGGGGCGTCAACGCGCCGAACGATGCTGCAGAGAGCATTTCGTCAGCGTTAGCAGGTGATGGCGAAGAAGCGAGGCACTTTTGGCTCCAATAAGGAAGAGGTTCGAGAAAGAACCGCGAATATAAAGGCTGTTTGATTATTTTGCAAGTGGCGCTGCGTATCGTGCGCCCTCTTGTGCGCACTGTCGGGGCCGGCGGCTTTGCAAGCGGCACAAAGTTTGCTAAGCTGGCGGCACTTCCTGTCGCTGCTGCGTGGAAAACAAACATGGCCCTTGCAAAAAGGCCGTGCATTCGTTATTTCCGGAGCAGAATCGTGTTTCCCCTATCCAGATTACAAAAAGCCCTGCGCCGCCAGGGCATCGCTGTCGCCTATGCCGACGGCATTTATACACTCAGCAATCCGCACGCCCAGGCGTCCGTGCTGCTGCCCCACAACTTTCCCCTCGAGGAAAAAGCCGTGCGCCAACTAATGGAGTTTGCCGCCGTCGCCGTGCCGGGCCAGGATGGCCATGTGTGCAAGGCCTGCGCCACTCCCGACTTCCACCCGGGCAGCATCGCGCCCGTGGGCAGCATCGTTGCCACCAGTCCCGACATGGTGATTCCCGCCATCCCCGGCACGGACATCGCCTGCGGCATGCGCCTGATCACGACGGGTTTGGCCCTGGCGCAGTTCGAGGCGCGCAAGCCGCAACTGCTCGCCAAGCTCAAACATGTGCTGCTGGAAGACGGCCGCAACGTGCCGCTGCGCTCGAAAGCGTTTGCCGCCCTGTTCGACGTGGGGCCAGAAGCGTTCATCGACAGCCTGCACAATGAGGACTTGTGGCCACGGGTCGACAAGCAGCGCTTGCTGCGCGAGCTCGACGATTGCATCGCCTTGCGCGAACTGGGCGGCGGCTTGCGCCATGCGCCCGAAGCGCTGGTGGGCACGCGCGAAGTGATACGCGACCCCAGCCTGGGCACCACGGGATCGGGCAACCACTTCGTGGAAATCCAGCTGGTCGATGCCGTCATGGACCGCCATGCCGCGTACCGGCACGGACTGGTGCCCGGCGAAGTGGTCGTCATGATCCACAGCGGCAGCCGCGACGTGGGCTTTTTCGTCGGCAGCCGCTGGATGGACCGCGCCAAAGAGGCGTGGCCGGCAGGCGTGCGCCACCCGCAGTCCGGCCTGTACGGCTTGACGGGCGAACTGGCCGGCGAATACATGGACGCCATGGGCGTGGCGTCGCGCTATGCCTGGGTCAACCGCATGGTATTGGCCGAGCTGGTGCGCGACAGCCTGGCGCAGGTGTTTGCGCAGGATCAATCCCGCCTGGTGGTGGACGTGCCGCACAACGTCATCCTGCGCGAGCACGGCATGAACATCCACCGCAAGGGCGCCACGCCCGCGCGCGAAGGCGACCTGGCGCTGATCCCCGGCTCCATGGGCGATTATTCCTATGTGGCAACGGGGATGGGCAATCCCGACTGGCTGTGGTCCTGCTCGCACGGCGCGGGGCGCAGCATCCGCCGCCAGGCCATGCGCGCCATGCGGCCCACGGTGGGCGGCGACGAGATGGCGTTCCAGTGCGTGACCCTGCGCGAGGAACGCCGCGTCGAGGAAGCGCCGATGGCGTATAAAAAGATCGGTCCCGTCATCGCCGCGCAGGAGGAAGCGGGCTTGCTGCAATCGGTGGCCCGCCTGAAACCTTTACTGACGTTCAAGGCCTGAGCAATTGCGGCACGGCCGCCGCCATCAGCGAAATGCCGATGGCGGTCAGCACGGCAAACGCGATGCGGCGCATGCCGCGCTGGGCGATCGGCGGCGGATAGCGCTTGCCGGCCACCGTGGCCAGCACGCCCACGGGCAAGGCCAGCGTGCACAGCAGCAATACTTTCGCATCGAGCTGGCCCTGGCTGCCCGCCATCAGCGAGCGCCCACCCGCGCTGATGGCGAACAGGAAGATCAGGCTGTAGCGGATGGTGGTCAGACTCATTTCCTGGCGATAAAACTGGTACACGAGCGGCGGTCCCGCCAGCGAAAACAGGCCCGAAAACAGGCCGCCGCACACGCCGCTGATGAAGAAGCTGCGCTTGTCGGCCGCGCCCGGTCCCGGCGGCGCCTGCAGCAGGATGCTGACGCCGCCATACACGATGGCCGCGCCCAGCAAGAGTCTCAGGATGGGCGCATACGCCTGGTCCAGGTATCCCAATAGCAAGACACCGGCCGCCATGGCCGGCAGCAAGCCGATGCTGGCGGCGCGGATGGCGCGCCAGTCCAGGTGGTGCAAGGCGCCCGGCAAGGCCACGAGACAATTGGCCAGGGACAACAAACTGACGAGGGCCGCCAGCGCGGGCACGGACGCCAGGCCCAGGCCGCTGGCCACGCCCATGACGATCATGCCCAGTCCGAAACCCGTGACGGTCTGGAAATACGTGCCCGCCGCCACCACGCCCAGCAGCGCCAGCACGGGCAAGCTGAACAACTCAGCGCCCACCCTGGGCCTGCACGGACGTGACGGCAATCACGTTATACACGTCGTCGGCGCAGCAACCGCGCGACAGATCGTTGGCCGGTTTGTTCAAGCCTTGCAGCAAGGGGCCGATGGCGACGGCGCCGCCCATGCGTTCGGCCAATTTATAGCCGATATTGCCCGCGTCCAGGTTCGGGAACACCAGCACGTTCGCGCGGCCGTTGACGACGGAATCCTTGACTTTTCTTTGCGAAATCTCGGCCACGATGGCCGCATCGAGCTGCACGTCGCCATCGATGGCCAGCAGCGGACGCTGGGACTTGACCCGGTCCGTTGCCGCATGCACCTTGTCGACGGCCGCGTGGTGGGCGCTGCCGCTGGTGGAAAACGACAGCATGGCCACGCGCGGCTCTTCCATCAGCAGGGCTTGCGCGCTGTCGGCGGCGGCCATGGCGATGTCGGCCAATTCCTCCGCCTTCGGGTCGACGACGAGGGCGCAGTCGGAAAAGATGAAACCGCCCTTCAGGCTGTGGAAAGGTTCGCACAGCATCATCAGGAAAAAGCTCGACACGAGCTTGAAGGCCGGATCGACGCCGATGATCTGGATGGCGCTGCGCACCACGTCGGCCGTCGTGTGCACGGCGCCCGCCACGCAACCGTCCGCGTCGCCCAGGCGCACCATCAGGTTGGCGTAGCACAAGGGATCTTGCACGGCGATCCTCGCCTGCTCCACCGTCATGCCCTTGGCTTGACGCAGCACAAACAATTGCTGGGCATAGTGTTCCGACTCATCGGACGTTTCCGGGTCGACCAGGCGCACGGCATCCAGGTCCAGCGCCTGTTCGCGCGCCAGGGCCAGGATGGCGGCCGGCTTGCCGACGATGGTGATATGCGCCAGGCCGTCGCTGGCCGCCCGCGCGGCCGCCTGCAGCACGCGCACGTCGCCGCCCTCGCACAAGACGATGTTTTTCGGCACGGCGCGGGCTTGCGCGATGATGCGGTGCAGGGCTTTCATGGCGACTCCAATTCGGTAAAAAAATGCCGGAACCACGCAAGCATGAAGCATGAGACATGAAACATGATTCCGGCACATAAAACCCGGCGCGATTGCCGGGGTCATACAAGGATCGGGCAGACTGATTACACGTAGTCTTTGTACTTGTCCAGGTGGCGGATCGGTTTGCTCAGCGCATCGCGGCGGAACGGGTCGCCCAGCTCGCGCGTGCACATGATTTCAATGATGGTGGTCTTGCCTTCATTCATCTGCATGTCGATCGCCTTTTTCAGGGCCGGGCCCACGTCTTCCAGCTTGTCGACCGTGATGCCTTCGGCGCCCATGGCGCGTGCGATCTCGGCAAAGCTCTGGTTGTCCAGCTCGCCGGCCACGAAGCGGCGGTTGTAGAAATCCACCTGGTTTTTCTTTTCCGCGCCCCACTGGCGGTTGTGGAACACCACGGCCGTGACGGGAATGTTATGGCGCACGCACGTCATCGTTTCCATCAAGCTCATGCCCCAGGCGCCGTCGCCCGCATACGACACGGCCGGACGGTGCGGTGCAGCCACTTTCGCGCCGATGATGGTCGGGAAGGCATAGCCGCAATTGCCAAAGCTCATCGCCGCAAAGAAGCTGCGCGGCTTTTCGAAGCGCAAGTAACTATTGGCCACCGAGTTGATGTTGCCAATGTCGGTCGACACCATCACGTCTTCCGGCATGGCTTTTTCCAGCTCGCGCAGCACCTGGCGCGGGTGCAGGTAATTGCCCGGCTCTTTCTTTTGCTCTTCGATCATGTCCAGGCTGTACGCATCCTTTTCATGCGTCCAGTTCGTCAATTCCTCTTCCCACGCGGCCTTTTCCGCTTGCACGGTGGCATAGCGTTCCTCGCGCGTGGCGTCGCAATCGAGGGTCTTGCCATCCAGCCGGGCAATAATCGCTTTCGCGGCCGCCTTGGCGTCGCCGCAGATGCCCACCGAAATCTTTTTGACCAGGCCCAGCATCTTGTTGTCCGCGTCGATCTGGATGATCTTGGCGTTTTTCGGCCAGTAATCCATGCCGTGCTGCGGCAAGGTGCCGAACGGTCCCAGGCGCGAACCGAGGGCCACGACGACGTCGGCCTGGGCGATCAGTTTCATGGCCGCCTTGGAACCCTGATAACCGAGCGGGCCACACCACAGCGGGTGGCTGGCGGGGAAGGAGTCATTGTGCAGATAGCTGTTGACGACGGGTGCGCCCAGGCGCTCGGCCAGGGCCTTGCACTCTTCGATGGCTTCACCCATGACGACGCCGCCGCCCGAGATGATCACCGGGAACTTGGCCTTCGCCAACAGTTCCGCCGCATCGTTCAGGCTTTGCTCGCCGCCCGCGCCACGGTCCAGGCGGTTCGGTTTCGGGATTTCCGCCTTGATTTCGCCATAGAAATAGTCACGCGGGATGTTCAATTGCGTCGGGCCCATTTCCGACATGGCGCGGTCGAAGCAGCGGCCCGTGAATTCCGCCATGCGGGCGGGATTCGTCACGTGGCCTTGATATTTCGTAAATTCTTCGAACATCGGCAACTGGTTCGCTTCCTGGAAGCCGCCCAGGCCCATGCTCATCGTGCCCGTTTCCGGCGTGATGATCACGACGGGCGTGTGCGCCCAGTAGGCGGCGGCGATGGCCGTGACGCAATTGCTGATGCCGGGGCCGTTCTGGCCGATGACGACGCCATGGCGGCCCGAAACGCGGGCATAACCGTCGGCCATGTGGCCGGCGCCCTGCTCGTGCACGACGGGGATCAGGCGGATGCCGGCGGGGGCAAAGATATCCATCGGATCCATGAAGGCCGAGCCCATGATGCCGAACATGTCGGTCACGCCATTGGCGGCCAGGGTTTCCACGAACGCTTCGGAAGGCGTCATCTTTTGCGGGCCGGTGGGGATGGCCGCTGCGGCGGCGGCTTTTTGGTCGGACAAATCGGTCATGGCTCAGTCTCCTTACGGTTTTATGAAAAATCGGTATATTTTGTTCCGATATTTGAAATACGTGTTCAATTTAACGGTTGCGAAATGCGCTGTCAATGAAATTTCATGAAAAATCGGACTGTTTCATTCCTGAATCCGGAATCCGCGACTTTGCCCCACTCCTGAAACAACAATGGCGGCTTATCCGCAACAGACAAGCCGCCATCCCTCGCTGCGCCGTCGCGCTTAGAACTTCAGGCGCATGCCGGCCGTAAAGGCGCTCGAGTTATGCCCAGGCAAGGGCACGCTGCCACCGCTCGATGCATCGCCGACGAAGTTGGTGCCCGCGCCATCGTTGCTGATGCGGCCGTACGAGGTGTACAGATTCGTGCGCTTGGACAAGGCAAACGTGTAGCCGATGGCCAGCTGGCGCCCGCCGCGGCGCGCATTCGTGCGGTCATCCTTGCGGATGTACGAAGCCATCACGCTGCCCGCCGCGCCCACGGGGGCCGATGCGCCCAGCATGTAGTTGCGGAAATCCGTGCCCGCATCGTCCTTGTCCGTCTCATACGCGGCGTGCAGCTTGGCCGGGCCGAAGTCGTAGGTGCCGCCCAGCAAGGTGACTTTCGCCGTGTTCAGCAGCGTATCCTTGCGGTTGTCGTGGGCCAGGGTCAGCACGAGCGGACCGTTGGCGTAATCGATGGAAAAGTCGATGGTGCGGCCCAGCGTGTTGCTGTCCGGCTTTTCGCCCAGGCCGTACATGACGGCGGCCGACAAGCCGTTCACCTTCGGCGTCTCGTACATGATGGAATTTTTCGTGCGCAGGCTGGCCACGCTCATCAGGTTGATCGAGGCGCCCGTCATGCCCGTCTCGAAGGGGTCGATATTGTCCAGCGCAGTGAACAGCGGGTTGTGCTGCAAGCCCAGGTTCACGGCGCCGAAGCCGCCCGACAGGCCCACGTAAGCCTTGCGCCCGAACAAGGCGCCCTGGCGGTTGGCGCCCGTATCCACGTCGAGGCCGTTTTCCAGCAAGAAGTTGGCCTTTAAATTATTGCCCAGGTCTTCCGTGCCCTTGAAGCCGATGCGGCTGCCCGACTGCACGCCGGTGGCCAGCTTGGTGACGGAACCGTCCGCGCCGCCGTGTTCGGACGTCAGGCCCGCGTCGAGCAAGCCGTACACGGTGACGGACGATTGGGCGCTGGCGTTGCCGGCAAGGAAGGAGGCCAGGATGGCTGCCGCTACGAGTGTGTGTTTCATGTCATCTCCAGGTATTGTGGTTTTTATAAACGCTTGAAACGATAATCGACTACGGTGCTGCAATTGCGGGTAAATGCGGCGGCTCAGGCGATCAGCCCGGCCATCGGCGACGAGGGCGAAGCGCTCATGGCGTCCGCTCTCCGGGGCATGCGTCCGGCCAGGTAAGCCTCGCGTCCGCCCTGCACTGCCAGTTTCATGGCGCGCGCCATGCGTATCGGTTCGCGCGCCGCCGCGATGGCGGTATTCATCAGGATGCCGTCGCAACCGAGTTCCATGGCGATGGCCGCGTCCGACGCCGTGCCCACGCCTGCGTCGACCAGCACGGGCACGCGGGCTTGCTCGATGATCAGCGACAAGTTCCACGGATTCAAAATACCCATGCCCGAGCCGATCAGGGAGGCCAGCGGCATGACGGCGATGCAGCCGAGGTCTTCCAGCATGCGCGCCTGGATGGGGTCGTCGCTGCAATACACCATCACCTGGAAGCCGTCGCGCACCAGCTCCCCGGCCGCCTTGAGGGTTTCCGGCATGTTCGGGAACAAGGTCTTTTCATCGCCCAGCACTTCCAGCTTGCACAGCGGGTGGCCGCCCAGCAACTCGCGCGCCAGTTGCAAGGTGTAGACGGCGTCGCGCGCGTTGTAGCAGCCGCCCGTATTGGGCAGAATCGTGTATTTCGATGGCGGAATGAAGTCGAGCAAGTTCGGCTCGCCCTTTTCCTGGCCGATGTTGACCCGGCGGATCGTCACGGTGACGATGTCGGCGCCGCTCTCTTCGATGGCCAGGCGCGTTTCCTCGAAATCCTTGTACTTGCCGGTGCCCACCAGCAGGCGCGACTGGTAGGTGGTGCCGGCCAGGGTCAGGCCGCTGGGTGGCTGGCTGGGGGTGGCGTCGTCTCTCATCGTGGTGCTCTCCTAAGTTGAACCAAAGCGGTCTCTTGCCGGGGCGGCTCCCCGCAAAACGCAAAATCGACTTCCGGCCGGCGTCCCGACACGAGGTCGGCGATCGCCCTGCCCGCGCCGCAGCCCATGGTCCAGCCCAGGGTGCCGTGGCCCGTGTTGAGGAACAGCTGGCGGTAGCGCGTGGCGCCGATATAGGGCACGTTCGACGGTGTCAGGGGGCGCAGGCCGGCCCAGTAGACGGGGTCGCTGTAATCGCAGGCGTGGGGAAACAGCGCCTGCACGCGGCGCGTGATGGCGGCGCAGCGCACGGGATTGAGTTCCCGCGTGTAGCCGTTCAACTCGCACGTGCCCGCCACGCGCAGGCGCTCGCCCAGGCGCGAAAACACCAATTTATGGCCATCGTCCGTCAGCGAGACGGTCGGCGCGGCGGACGGGTCAAGGATGGGATACGTGGCGGAATAACCTTTGCCCGGATACAGCATCAAGCGTATGCCCAGCGGCTGCAGCAGGGGCGCGGAAAAGCTGCCCATGGCCACCACCACGGCGTCCGCGTATTCCAGGCGGTGGCGGCCCTGCGCATCGATGCATTCCACGCCCGCGATGCGTTCGCCATCGGCCAGCAAGCGCGTCACGGCGGTGCCGTACTGGAAATCCACGCCGGCAGCGGCGGCGCGCGCGGCCAGCGCCGTGGTAAACAGGTGCACGTCGCCCGACTCGTCGCTGGCCGTGAAATCGCCGCCGACGATGTGCCGGCGGGCGTGGGCCAGGGCCGGTTCCAGCCGTATCACTTCATCCGCGCTGACGGTGTTGCGCGGGCAGCCCAGTTCGCGCAACAGCGCGGCGCCCGCTTGCGATTTGTCAAACTCTTGCTGCTCCGTATAAAAATGCAGGATGCCCCGCTCCAGGTGGTCATACGCGATGCCCGTCTCGCGCCGCAAGGCTTGCAGGCTCTGCCGGCTGTACTCGGCCAGGGCAACGATCTGGCGCATATTGCGCGCCACCCGCGACGGCAAACATTCGCGCAGGTAGTGCAAGGCCCACTGCCATTGCAGCGCATCCAGGCGGGGACGGAACAGCAGCGGCGCATCGTCCTTGCCCAACCAGCGCACGACCTTGCGCAGGGTGGCGGGATTGGCCCACGGTTCCGCATGCGAGACGGAAATCTGTCCGCCGTTGCCGAAGCTGGTTTCCTGCGCGGCGCCCGCCTGGCGCTCGAGCACGCGCACATCGTGGCCCGCCTGGCGCAAATACCAGGCCGATGCCGTGCCGACCACGCCGGCGCCGAGGACGAGGATCTTCATGGCGGGCCCGCTTCGCTCAGCGCGTCAGCAGGACGGCAATGGCGACGAAGGCGGCAATCCACACCGTTTCCATCACCAGCATGATCACGGGACGCCAGCCCAGCGAGGCCAGCGACTGGAACGACGTTTTCACGCCCAGCGCGGCGATGGCGATGACGAGACAAGCACGCGAGGCATTGTTGATCCAGCCATTCACTTCCTGCGGAATCAGGCCCAGGCTGTTCGTGATGACGAGCCAGACAAAGCCGATCAGGAAGAACGGCACGAGCGGCGGCGCATCGACTTCGCTCTTGCCATCCTTGCGCTTGAACATGATCGACAGGCCCAGCACGACGGGCACGAGGCACGCGACGCGCGTCAGTTTCACGAAGGTGGCCACGTCGCCCGTGTGGTTGCTGACCAGGTAGCCGGCGCCCACCACTTGCGCTACATCATGGATGGTGCCGCCGATGAATACGCCCGCTTCCGTCGGGTCAAAGCCCAGCAGCTTGACCAGCAGCGGGTAGACGATCATGGCCAGGGTCGACAGCGACGTCACGCCCACCACCGTCAGCAGCGTGAACTTTTCGTTTTCCTTGGTTTGCGGCAGCACGGCCGAGATGGCCAGCGCGGCCGAGGCGCCGCAGATGGCGACGGAACCACCGGACAGGATGCCTTCCGTGATGGGACGCTTCAGCCACTTGGCCAGCATATAGCCGAAACCCAGGGTGGCCACCAGCCCGCCGACGACGATCAACAACGGCGTCACGCCCACGGAAGCGATCTGGTTGAACGTGATGCGCGCGCCCAGCAGGGCCACGCCCGTGCGCAGCAGCACCTTGCTGCAAAACTCGATGCCGGGCTTGCAGGTGGGATCGGACGCGAGGAAGTGGAAGGCCAGGCCGAAGAACAGCGCGTACAGCAACTGGGGGCCGCCGTAATTGCTGGAAATAAAGGTGGCCGACAGGGCGATCACCAGCGCGATGGCCACGCCGGGCCAGCTGCGCAGCACGGCGCGGGGGCGCCAGATGGCGACGGCGGAAGACAGGTAGGGAATGTTCTTGTCGACAACGCGTGTTATCGCTGAGGAGTTGGTTTTCATGCGGGTCCGCTCATAATGTTTTAAAAATTGGGACATTTCATCTCGTTTTTTAATAATACACGATGAGCTAGCGAAGTCCATGTTTTTCCATGAAAATCGAAACCGGATGTTCCGGAAACTGACGTTTTAAGGTTAATGTTGGCGTAAACGACAAGCGGCGCGGCCCTTTGCAGGGACGCGCCGCTCTTTAACTATGAGCCTGAGGGCTTACTTTTTGTTCAGGCGGGTAATCAGGCTGGATGTATCGTAGCGGTTGCCGCCCGCCTGCTGCACTTCGCCATAGAACTGGTCCGTCAAGGTGGTCACGGGCAAGTCGCTGCCGTTGCGCTTGGCTTCGGCGAGGCAGATGCCCAGGTCCTTGCGCATCAGGTCGACGGCGAAGCCGAAGTCGAACTTACGCTCGATCATGGTCTTGCCCCGGTTTTCCAGCTGCCACGACTGCGCCGCGCCCTTGGAAATCACGTCGACGACGAGGGCCGCGTCCAGGCCCGCGTTTTCCGCAAAGGCGATGCCTTCGCTCAAGGCTTGCACGAGGCCCGCGATGCAGATCTGGTTGACCATTTTTGTGAGCTGGCCGGAACCGGAAGCACCCATGTAGGTGACGGCGCGCGAGAACAGCGCGATGACGGGCTCGGCCCTTGCATACGCTTCCGCATCGCCGCCCACCATCACGGTCAGCTTGCCGTTTTCCGCGCCCGCCTGGCCGCCGGACACGGGCGCATCGAGGAAGAACACGCCCTGCTCTTTCGCCGCAGCATGGATGGTGCGCGCCGCTTCAGCCGATGCCGTCGTATGGTCGATCAGGATGCTGCCCGGCGCCATGGCGGACAGCAAGCCGCCCTCTTCCAGGATGACTTGATACAGATCATTATCGTTGCCGATGCACGTAAACACGAACTCGGCGCCTGCAGCGGCGGCGGCCGGCGTGGCGGCGCTGCTGCCCTTGTGCTGTTCCAGCCAGGCGGCCGCGCGGGCCGGATTGCGGTTGTACACGGTGACGTCGTGCCCGCCCGCCGCCAGGTGACCTGCCATGGGGAAACCCATGACGCCCAAACCGATGAATGCCACTTTTGCCATATTGTCCGTCCTGTCGATGAATGAATGCGATTATTGTTGCACAAACAGTCGCCGCCGGCAGCATCAAGGCGCGGGGGCGCGCCGATAATACAGGTCGAACTCTTCCTCGCCATCGGGCACGAAGCCGTGACGCACATAGAAGCGGTTCGCCTCGCTGTCGCGCAAGGCGCCCACACGCACGCTCTGGCGGGTCGCATCGGCCTCGGCAAACACGCGCGCCAGCACGGCCGCGCCCATCCCTTGCCGCTGGTAGCCGGGTGCCAGGTAGAGGTGGTCGAGCAACAGATAGTCCGCTTGCGGCCGCAACACATAGAAGCCGGCCAGCGTGTCGTCATGGCGCAACTGCCAGGTACGGGCTGGATCAAAAGTGGCCAGGAAACGATCGCGCGCCCGCTGCGGATCATAGCGGCCGATGCGCTCCAGGCTTGCGCGCATGGCAGCCACGCGCAGGCTGGCCAGCGCCTCGCCATCGGCCAGGCTGGCAGGCAAGAAGGTCAGCATGGCGTCACAGCAGGTCGCGCAGCGCCGCCACCAGGGCTGCGCATTCGGCTGGGTTGCCGATGCTGATGCGCAAATACTGGCTGATGCGCGGCGCGTTGAAATGGCGCACGATCACGGAGCGGGCGCGCAAGCCGGCGGCCAGTTGCGCCGCGTCATGCTGCGGGTGGTGGGCAAAGACGAAATTGGCCACCGAGGGCAGCACCTCGAAGCCCAGCGCCGCCAGGTCCGCCGTCAGCTGTTCGCGGCTGGCGATCACGGCCTGGCGCGTCTGCTGGAAATACGCTTCGTCGTGCAGCGACGCGACGGCACCGGCCAGCGCCAGCCGGTCCAGCGGATACGAATTGAAACTGTTCTTCACCCGCTCCAGCGCCTCGATCAGGTCCGGATGCCCGAAGGCACTGCCCACGCGCAAGCCGGCCAAGGAGCGCGACTTCGAGAACGTCTGCACCACCAGCAAGTTCGGATAACGCTCGACCAGGGACACGGCGCTCTCGCCGCCAAAATCCACATACGCTTCATCGACCACCACGACGGCGTCGGGATGGTCGCGCAGCAGCGCTTCCACGCCGGCCAGCGGCAAGTCCACGCCTGTCGGCGCGTTGGGATTGGGGAAGATGATGGCGCCGCACGGCCCCTGGTAGTCTTCCGGACGGATGCGCATGGACTCGTCGAGCGCTACCGTGCGGTAATCGATGCCGTACAGCTTGCAATACACGGGATAGAAGCTGTAGCTGATGTCCGGGAACAGCAGCGGCGCATCGTGCTTGAGCAAGGCCATGAAGGCCAGCGCCAGCACTTCGTCGGAACCGTTGCCGACGAACACTTGCGCGCTGCTCAGGCCGTGGTAGTCGGCCAGAGTTTGCTTCAGTTCGCTCGCCGTGGGATCGGGGTACAGGCGCAGGCTGTCGTTGGCCGCTGCGCGCAGCGCGGCCAGCACCTGAGGCGACGGGCCGTAGGGGTTTTCGTTGGTATTGAGTTTGACCAGGTCGGGCAGTTTCGGTTGCTCGCCTGGGATGTAGGGGGTCAGCTCGCTGACGATGGTGCTCCAGAATCGGCTCATTGGTTTTATTGGTGGGGGCAGGATGGGGATACGGTAGATTACCATAGGGTGAGCGGGGTCAAGGCGGACACCATCGGCGAGGAGTAGCGTGGGCGGCATCGGCCCCAACGTGAAGAGGACGCAGCATGAACAGCATGCACAAGCTGAGCGATACGCAGGTGCGGCATGGCGCGCTGACGCAACAGTCACGCCAGCGCAAGATCGATGCGTGGCTGCAGGTCGCAGCCAGTCTCAGCGAGCAGATCACCGTGGAATTGCAGACTGCCACGGAGCAGCTACAGGGCGAAGGAATGGCCGACTTACAGCGCGTGACGGCGCTGGCGCAACGCCTGGCAAGCAATAGCAAAGCCATGCGCGATACCCTCGGGACACTGTTTGACAGCGGTGAAAAAAGCGAGGAGCATGCAGTGACAAGCACGGAGGATTGCGCCATGGACGAGCAAGTCAACGCACTGGCAAAAGACATGGCCAGTGTGAAACTGGACGTAAAGGATGTAAAGGTCGATGTGGCTGACATCAAGGTGGATGTGGCTGGCCTGAAAACGGATGTCACTGGCCTCAAGGTGGATGTTGCTGGTCTGAAAACGGATGTCGCTGCTCTCAAGACCGATGTCGGCGTTCTCAAGACGGATGTCAGTGGCTTGAAACTGGACCTCGCTGTGGTGCGCTCCAATTATGCGACCAAGTCAGATGTGGCTGAGGCGAAGTCGGCTGTCATCCTGTCGTGCGTGGGGACGATCATTGCCATGTCGGGCGTCGCGTTTGCGGTGGCCAAGCTCGTGCACTAGCTTGCGGTAGTGGGGACGCTGGCTTTCAAAGTCTGAATGGAGGAAAAAACGCCTTGCGCTGCGCGCTTTGGGCGGTTTTTCTACCTGGCCTTGATACGCTGGTGGCTGGCATCTGTTGTGGGCATAAAAAAAGCTCCCTTGCGGGAGCTTCTCTTATGTATTCTGGCGGAGAGGGTGGGATTCGAACCCACGGTACGATTTAACGTACGCTTGATTTCGAGTCAAGTACATTCGACCACTCTGCCACCTCTCCGTTTACTGCGGTCTATTCGTTCAAACTAACGTGCCTGTTTGAACGAGGCGCTATTTTAGCATGGGGATTGTTGGGTTGGGTAGGGGTTTTATTGGCGATTTGCAACTGAGGGCTGGTAGCCAAACCAAAAAACTGATCGGGCGATTCGGGGAGCCTCGTACAAGGCGCGGCTCGCCTTTGTAGACGCCACCTTGGCGCACGCGTGAAAACCAATTTGACGATTCGGGGAGCCTCGCGCGAGTACGCGCTCGTCTTCGAATCCCACGCGCAAGGCGCGCAGGCGCCTTGCTCCTCTTCGCCGCCACAAATAAAAAAAGCTCCCTTGCGGGAGCTTTCTCTATTTGTTCTGGCGGAGAGGGTGGGATTCGAACCCACGGTACGATTTAACGTACGCTTGATTTCGAGTCAAGTACATTCGACCACTCTGCCACCTCTCCATTTGCTGCGGTCTCTCCCGCATTGCTGCGAGAAGGCAAGATTATAGCAGCCGCTTGAAAAAATGGAAGGACTATTTTTCGCCTTCCATTCACCGGCTGCCCGAACCTTTTAAGCCTTCAGATGCGTCAGGCCACCCATGTATGGGCGCAGCACGGCCGGGATCTCGACGCTGCCGTCCGCTTGCTGGTAGTTTTCCAGCACGGCCACCAGGGTGCGGCCCACCGCCAGGCCGGAGCCGTTCAGGGTGTGCGCCAGTTCCGGCTTGCCGGCCGCGTTGCGGAAACGCGCCTGCATGCGGCGGGCCTGGAAGGCTTCGCAGTTCGACAGGGACGAAATCTCGCGGTAGGTGTTTTGCGCCGGCAGCCATACTTCCAGGTCGAAGGTCTTGGTAGCGCCGAACCCCATGTCGCCCGTGCACAGCGACATCACGCGGTATGGCAGACCCAGGCGTTGCAAGATGCTTTCCGCATGACCGACCATTTCTTCCAGCACCTGGTACGACGTGTCCGGATGCACTACTTGCACCATTTCCACCTTGTCGAACTGGTGCTGGCGGATCATGCCGCGCGTGTCGCGGCCGTAGCTGCCCGCTTCCGAGCGGAAGCATGGCGTGTGGGCCGTCATTTTCAGGGGCAGTTGATCGAGCGCAAGGATTTCATCGCGCGCGATGTTGGTCAGCGACACTTCCGACGTGGGGATCAGGTAAAAGGTCTCGCCCTCGCCTTCCGCGCCGCCTTTTTTCACCGAGAACAGATCGGCTTCGAATTTCGGCAGCTGGCCCGTGCCGCGCAGGGAATCGGCGTTGACCATGTACGGCGTATAGCATTCCGTGTAGCCGTGCTCATCCACGTGGGTGTTGAGCATGAATTGCGCCAGTGCGCGGTGCAGGCGGGCGATGCCGCCCTTCATGACGGAGAAGCGCGAACCGGTCAGCTTGGTAGCCACTTCGAAGTCCAGGCCCAGCGGGGCGCCCACGTCGACGTGATCCTTGACCTCGAAATCGAAGGTGCGTGGCGTGCCGACCTTGCGCACTTCCACGTTGCCCGACTCGTCCGTGCCCAGGGGCGACGATTCATGCGGCAAGTTCGGCACGGCCATGATGAAATCGCTCAGCTTGGCTTGCACCAGGGTCAGGGCCGCTTCATCGGCTTTCAACTCATCGCCCAGGCCGGCCACTTGCGCCATCACGGCCGAGGTGTCTTCCCCCTTGCCTTTCAACATGCCGATTTGCTTGGACAGCGCATTGCGCTTGCCCTGCAGCTCTTCGGTGCGCGTCTGGATCGCCTTGCGTTCGGCTTCTAGGGCGGTAAAGCCTGCCACGTCGAGCTGGAATTTGCGCGTCGCCAGGCGTTCTGCGACGGTGGCGATGTCTTTACGGAGAAGTTGGATATCTATCATGGGTGGATGGCGGTGCCGATGTATCGAAAGCACTCATTGTACCAAGACCCAGTTCACTTCGATGAGTTTTGCGCAAGGTCAACCATCGTCATGGCGGCCTGGCCGGGCACTCCCGCCCCCTTTACATTTTCTGCTTGGCTTATTGCTTAAATGAACGCGGCTTTTTCGGCAGCCGTCAGGCGGCGGGCGCTGACGGTAACGACAGGCATGTCTGCGGCCTGGGCGATCACGCTGCTGCTGGCGCTCACTTCCAGGGTATTCGCGCCGGCGGTGGCGAAGCTGGCGCCGATGGCGATGATGGCGGCGGCGACAAAGGTGATTTCCATGTTTTTCAGTGCGTTCATGATGTGACTCCTGGTTAGTTTGTTTCGTTGACTGCTGCTGGTATGGTGGTACTTTAGCCAACGGCCGCAAACAACGCCACCGGCTTGCGACCAGCGGCGAAAAACAGGGAGCGAACGGTGAAAAACGGGGACTGAAGGGAAAACAAGGGAATGAACAACGCCTGACAAAACCGTAGCGAGCGACAGTGATTTGTGGCTAAGAAGCGCAACCGTGCTAGAGCACGGTGAGCATCGCAGGCCGCAAAGCGCGCCGCGCAGTAGGTTTTGACAGGCGTTCTACAAGGCGTCCTTGACGAGATGCCCCAGGCGGCCAATGGCCTGCTCGATGCGCGGCGTCCACGCATTGCCGCAATTGAGGCGCAGATAATTGCCGAACTTGCCCGAGGCCGAGAAAAGCTGGCCCGGCATATACGCCACGCCGTCCGCGATCGCCTGGCCATGCAGGGCCAGCGCATCGACTTGCGGCGGCATCTGCACCCACAGCACGAATCCGCCCTGCGGCTCGGACAGCATGCAGTCGGCCGGAAAGCTGGCCGCCACGGCGTCGGACATGCGGGCGATGCGCTGCACCAGGGTGCGCCGCATCTTGCGCAGCTGCTGATCGTAGCTGCTGCCTTCCAGAAAGTCGGCCAGCACGGCCTGGAAGAAATGGCTGGTGGCGCCGCTCGACACGGTTTTCAGCAGCGCCACTTCCTGCGCGAAACGCCCGGCCAGCACGTAGCCCACGCGCGACGCGGGGGTGATCGCCTTGGAAAACGAGGAGCACAACAGCACATTGCCGCTCGTGTCATAGGCCTTCACGGGCCACGGACGCTGCGGCGCAAAGCACAGGTCGCCATATACGTCGTCTTCCACCAGCGGAATATTGAATTCCGACAGCAGCCCCGCCAGCCGCTTCTTGTTTGCTTCCGGCATGACGCAGCCCAAAGGATTATTTGCGTTCGGCACGAACAGGCACGCTTGCACGAGGCCGGCGCGCAAGGCCAGTTCCAGCGCGTCGAGCGACGGCCCCGTCTTCGGGTCGGTGGGAATTTCCAGCGCCTTCATGCCCAGGCTTTCGATCATTTGCAGCAGCACGAAATACGTGGCCGACTCGATGGCGATGGTGTCGCCCGGCTTGGCGACGGCGCGCAGGCACAGGCTGATCGCTTCCGTGCAGGAATTCGTCACGACGATCTCGTGCGGATCGAGCTTGCCCCAGTCCAGCGCGCGGCGCGCCACCTGGCGCAGGAAATTGCCTTCGCTGATGTCGTAGCAGCTGACTTTACTCAGCAGGACGGGATCGCGCCGCGCCACCGCGCTGATGGTGCGCTGCATGCGCTTGATCGGCAGGATCTCGTCGGGCGGCCAGGCCGTGCCCAGCTGCACGATATTCGCCGTTTCGTTATCCTTCAGCACGCGCATCAACAGATTGTTGATGCCGACAAAGGCCGGCTCCTTCAGGTGCTGGGCGTCGGCGCTGCAGGGCCGGCGCGGCGCCCGGTGGCGCACGAAATAGCCGGACTGGGGCCGCGCATCGACTTGCCCCCGGTCTTCCATCAGGCGCAAGGCTTGCATCACGGTACTGATGGAAATGCGCTTTTGCTGCGCCAGGTGGCGTATCGACGGCAGGCGGTCGCCGGGCGCGAACACGCGCGAGTCGATCAGCGCGCCCAGCTCGTTGGCCAGGTGCTCGTACAGATTCAAATGCGCGCTCATGTTCATCCCTTCAGTATGCGGCGGCCGCGCGGGGCCGGCACAGATACAGTTGCCCGCTTTTTTGATAAGCACAGTCTATGACGAAGTGTACTGTATTCATCACAATTTCGTTTTCCTGCATCTGTCATGGTTCACGGCAAGCGCCTAAGCTGCTCCTGTCAGCACAACAGGAGCGACGCCATGCATACCGACCACGAATTACGCAGCGAACGGCCCTTGCGCCTGGAAAAAGCGCACGCCAAGGTCATCGAATGCCTGTCCGGCACGGCGTGGATCACGGCCTACGCCCAGTTCGAGGATTGCGTGCTGCGCAGCGGCGAACGCTACACGATACCGAATGACGGCCTGGTGCTGGTCGAAGCCGTGGGTAGCGGACACATCCGCGTCCATGGCACGGCCGCACCGCGCCCCGCCCTGCTGCGCTGGCTGAACCTGGCACTGCCTCACACCTTGAATATTAGGAATACATGACTCAAGCACCACCACTGCGCGTCCTCGTCACGGGCGCCGCCGGCGTCATCGGCACCGTTTTCTGGAAGAGCCGGCACGGGGAATTTTCCCTGCGCCTGGCCGACCTGCACACAGGCAAGCTGGCCGAAGCGCCCTGCCCGTTCATTCAGCTCGACGTGAGCAACTACGCCGCCTGCCTGGCCGCCTGCGCCGGCATCGACGTGGTGCTGCACCTGGCCGGCGTGCCGCACGCCAGCGCCGATTTCGATGCGCAACTGTTGCAGCCGAACATCATCGGCACGCACAACATCTTCCGCGCGGCGCAGGCGCAAGGCGTGAAAAGAGTCGTGTTCGCCAGCAGCGCGCAAGCCATCGAAGGCTATCCGCTCGACGTACAGGTGCATGAGCACATGCCGGCGCGCCCGGCGAACATGTATGGCGCCAGCAAGGCCTTCGGCGAAGGCGTGGCCTCCGCATTCGCCCACCAGCATGGCATGACGGCGATCGCCGTGCGCATCGCCAACGTGGCGCAGTTTGAGAAAGGTCAACAACACAGCGCGCGCGACATCGCCGCCTTCATCAGCGAACGCGACGTGGTGCAATTGCTGGCGCGCTGCATCGCCGCCGACGTGCCGGCCGGCTACCACGTCGTGCATGGCGTGTCGGACAACCGTTATAAACGCTTGTCGATCGCAGCGACGCGCCAACTGGTGGGCTACGCGCCGCAGGATGACGGTTTTACTTTGCTGGGCCTGTAAGCCTCAGCCCTTGCCGGCTGGTTTTCCCGCTTTTCTGTCCAGCTCGCGCAGCCACGCCAGCTTGTCGGCAATCTTGCTTTCCAGGCCGCGGGGCACGGGTTGGTACCAGCCCGGCTCCGCCATGCCATCCGGAAAATACGTTTCACCGGCCGCATACGCATCGGGCTCATCGTGCGCATAACGGTAGGCGTGACCGTAGCCCAGCTCCTTCATCAGCTTCGTCGGCGCATTGCGCAAGTGCACGGGCACTTCCTTCGATTTATCTTTCTTGACGAAGGCCATGGCCGTGTTGAACGCGTTATAGCCGGCATTGCTTTTCGCGGCAATCGCCAGGTAGATGACGGCCTGACCCAGCGCCAGCTCGCCTTCGGGCGAACCGAGCCGCTCATACGTTTCCGCCGCGTCATTGACCATGGTCAAGGCGCGGGGGTCGGCCAGGCCGATGTCTTCCCAGGCCATGCGCACGATGCGCCGCGACAGGTAGCGCGGATCGGCGCCGCCATCGATCATGCGGCAAAACCAGTACAGGGCCGCGTCCGGATTGGAACCGCGCACGGACTTGTGCAGGGCGGAAATCTGGTCATAGAAATTGTCGCCGCCCTTGTCGAAACGGCGCGAATTCAAGGTCAGCGCATTGTCGACGAAGGCCGCGTCGATTTTGGTCGTGCCCGTCGAGCTGGCAGCCGTCTCGGCCTGCTCCAGCAAATTCAGGAAGCGGCGCGCATCGCCGTCCGCGTAGCCGATCAGGGTATCGGCCGCCGCCTCGTCGAAGCTCAGGTGCGTCAGCGCCGTGCTTTGCGCCTTGGCCAGCAACTGCTTCATCTCGTCTTCGTTGAGCGATTTCAACACATACACTTGCGCGCGCGACAGCAGCGCCGAATTGACTTCGAAGCTGGGGTTTTCCGTCGTCGCGCCGATGAACGTCACCAGGCCCGATTCAACGAAGGGCAGCAAGGCGTCTTGTTGCGATTTATTAAACCTGTGGATTTCATCGACGAACAATAAGGTGTGCTTGCCGAACTGGTCCAGGCTGTGGCGGGCCTGGTCCATGGCTGCGCGGATATCTTTCACGCCAGCAAACACGGCCGACAAGGCGATGAATTCACTGTCGAAAGCATTCGCCATCAGGCGCGCCAGGGTGGTCTTGCCCACGCCGGGCGGCCCCCACAGAATCATCGAATGGGCCTTGCCCGCCTCGAACGCGAGGCGCAGCGGCTTGCCAGCGCCCAGCAGGTGCGTCTGGCCGATGACTTCGTTCAGGGTGGCTGGCCGCAAGGCTTCGGCCAGCGGCTGGCGCGGTGCGGTGGAAAAGAGATCCGCCATAATGAGTTACCTAATAAGAATGCAAAAGCCCCGCATTGCTGCGAGGCCGGCTCATACGCAAGGCGCAACAGTCTTAATTATTAATGACGTCGGCGCCCTTGGGCATGACAAATTTAAAGTGATTGGCCGGAAGCGCCGGATTCTTCTGGAAGTTCTTGAACGCCAGCACCGAGGTCTGGCCAAACGAATCGCGCAATTCCATCGCTTCCGGCACGCCATTGCGCAGGCCGATGGTGATTTCGTCGAAAGTCGTGTCCTTGGCTTTCGGCGTCGCTTTCAGCCATTCCAGTCCATCGCGCGTGCCCGCTTCGGCCAGGGTGAAATTCTTTTCCAGGTCGTTGCTGCCGAACAAGATGGCCGCCGGCGAGGAACCGAGCGCATCGCCCAGTTTCTTCACCGTCACCTGGCTCAAGTCCTTGTCGTAGATATACAGCTTGTCGCCATCGGCTTGCAGCAACTGCTCGTACGGCTTCAGGTAGGTCCAGATGAACTTGCCTGGGCGGGCGAACTCGAACGTGCCGCTGGCGGGCGTCGACACTTTCGCCTTGCCGCTGGCGTCCGCCTTCTTGACTTGGCGCTGCACGAACTCGCCCTTGGCCGACTTGGTGCCGGCCGCAAAGCTCTTGAATTGCTCCAACGCGCTGGCCGAGGCGCTGGCAGCGAACAACAGGCTGCAGGCAACGCTGGCCGCGCCGATCATCATTTTTGCTGCGAAAGTATTGCTTTTCATTCTTTACCCTTGTTCGGCACTTGCCGCCGGCACCAGGATTTCCCGGTTGCCATTGGATTGCATGGTTGATACCACCCCGCTCTGCTCCATCTGCTCGAGCAGACGGGCGGCGCGGTTGTAGCCGATGCGCAAATGGCGCTGCACCAGCGAAATCGAGGCGCGGCGGTTTTTCAGCACCACCGCCACCGCCTGGTCGTACAGGGCATCGGCCTCGCCGCCGCCCTCGCCCGGCGCGCCGCCTTCGGCGCCGTCGCCTTCCAGGGTGCCGCCTTCGAGGATGCCCTCGATGTAATTCGGTTCGCCCTGCAGCTTCAAATGGCTGACGACGCGGTGGACTTCTTCATCGGACACAAACGCGCCGTGCACGCGCATCGGCAAACCGGTGCCGGGCGGCATGTACAGCATGTCACCCATGCCCAGCAGGGTTTCCGCGCCCATCTGGTCCAGAATGGTGCGCGAGTCGATCTTCGACGATACCTGGAAGGCGATACGCGTGGGAATGTTGGCCTTGATCAAGCCCGTGATCACGTCTACAGATGGGCGCTGCGTGGCCAGAATCAAGTGCAAGCCGGCGGCGCGTGCCTTTTGCGCGATACGCGCGATCAATTCCTCGACTTTTTTGCCCACCACCATCATCAGATCGGCCAGCTCGTCGATGATGATGACGATGGTCGGCAGTTTTTCCAGCGGTTCCGGCGAATCGGGCGTCAGGCTGAACGGATTCGGGATGTGTTCTTCGCGCTTTTTCGCGTCGGCAATCTTCGCGTTGTAGCCGGCCAGGTTACGCACGCCCATCTTGCTCATCAGCTTATAGCGGCGCTCCATCTCGTTCACGGCCCAGTTCAGCGCATGGCCGGCCTGGCGCATATCCGTCACGACGGGCGCCAGCAAGTGCGGGATGCCTTCGTAGACGGACATTTCCAGCATCTTCGGATCGATCAGGATCAAACGCACGTCGAGCGGGTCGGATTTGTACAGCAGCGACAGTATCGTCGCATTGATACCCACGGATTTACCGGAACCGGTAGTACCGGCCACCAGCAAGTGGGGCATCTTGGCCAGGTCGGCCACGACGGGCTTGCCGGCGATATCCTTGCCCAGCGCAATCGTCAGGCTGGACACGCCATCGTTGTAGACCTTGGAGCCGAGGATTTCCGTCAGGCGCACGATCTGGCGCTTGCTGTTCGGCAATTCCAAGGCCATGTAATTCTTGCCGGGAATGGTTTCCACCACCCGGATCGACGTCAGCGACAGCGAACGGGCCAGGTCGCGCGCCAGGCCCACGATCTGGCTGCCCTTGACGCCCGTGGCCGGCTCGATTTCATAGCGCGTGACCACAGGGCCGGGGTAAGCGGCCACTACCTTGGCATCCACGCCAAAGTCCGAGAGTTTCTTTTCGATCAGGCGGCTCGTGAATTCCAGGGTTTCCACGGAAACCGTTTCCACCACGGGTGGCGCCTCGTCGAGCAGCGACAGCGGCGGCAGCTTGCCATCGCCCAGGTTCTCGAACAGATGGGCCTGGCGTTCCTTTTCCACGCGCTCGGATTTCACCACCGTCACAACCTGCGGCTCGATCTTCACGGGCGGCGCGGCCACGTGCTTTTCCACATGCTTGGCCCGCTCGATGACCACCACTTCGTCGCGGCGCACGGCGGCCACTTCGCCCTGGCGGCGGTCTTCGCGGTCCTGGTAGCGCAGCACGAACCAGTTGAAAGCGTCTTCGATGGCGCCGCCGATGCGCTCGGCCACTTGCAGCCAGGACACATGGAAGAACAGGCTGAAACCGAGACCAAACAGCAGCAACAGCAATAAAGTGGCGCCCGTGAAACCGAACGCCACGTGGGCCGAGTGCCCCACCAGCTGGCCCAGCACGCCGCCCGGATCGCGCGGCAGCTGCACGTGCAGGCTTTTCGCCATGCGCAGGTATTCGAGGCCCATGCTGCCGATCAGCATGATGGAGAAGCCGACGATGCGGATCAGCATCTCGACATGGTGCTCGCGCTCCACCTCTTCCTCTTCCAGCAGGAAGCGCTTACTCAGGCGGCGATAGCCATGCCACACCGTGCGCAGCAGCCACACGCACCACCACCAGGCGGAAAAGCCGAAGATGTACAGCAACAGGTCGGAAAAGGTGGCACCGAGCTTGCCGCCCAGGTTGGCGACCTTGTCGACGTTGGTGGCGTGCGACCAGCCCGGGTCAAGCTTGTTGAAGCTGGCCAGGATCAGCACGAAATACAAGGCAAACGCGGCCAGCGCGAACCAGCGCGCCTCGGACAACAGCCGCACCAGCCGGTTGGGCAGGGGCCGGCGTTCGACCGGTTTTCGGGTGTAGCTATTTTGATTGGCCTGGGCTGGTTTAGTCATTCTGGGAAGCGCTGCAAGGTGAAAAATGTTTCTGAAAGGGAATTTCCCATAATAAGGAAGTATTCTAAGCCATATATGCCCCGGACGGCCCCACGATTCGTCGCTACAGGCGGCTTGGTCTATAATCGTGGATTGCTTGCGCAAGCGCAATACGCCCTTGTTCTTCGCGCGTATGCCCCCAATTCGGATAGACCCCACTCATAGAGAAGCCTCATTATGACCACTACCAAACACGCCCGCGTTTTGATCCTCGGCTCCGGCCCAGCCGGCTACAGCGCCGCCGTCTACGCCGCCCGCGCCAACCTGAACCCGATGCTGGTCACCGGCGTGGAACAAGGCGGTCAGCTGATGACCACCACCGACGTGGAAAACTGGCCAGGCGACCCGATGGGCGTGCAAGGTCCGGACCTGATGCAGCGCCTGCTGCAGCACGCCGAGCGTTTCAATACGGAAATCGTGTTTGACCACATCCACACCACTTTCCTGAATGAAAAGCCGATCCGCCTGAAGGGCGACAGCCACGAATACACGTGCGACACGCTGATCATCGCCACGGGCGCATCCGCGCAATACCTGGGCCTGCCATCGGAAGCGGAATTCATGGGCAAGGGCGTGTCCGCCTGCGCCACCTGCGATGGTTTCTTCTACCGCAACCAGGAAGTGGCCGTCGTCGGCGGCGGCAACACTGCCGTCGAAGAAGCGCTTTACCTGTCGAACATCGCCAATAAAGTCACCCTGATCCACCGCCGCGACAAGTTCCGCGCGGAAGCGATTTTGATCGACCGCCTGAACGCCAAGGTTGCCGAAGGCAAGATTGTGTTGAAATATAACCACACCCTGGACGAAGTGACGGGCAACGAAGGCGGCGTGACGGGCTTGAACATCAAGTCGACCATCGACGGCAAGGTTGAAGCGCTGAGCGTGCACGGCGTGTTCATCGCCATCGGCCACAAGCCGAACACGGGCATCTTCGAAGGCCAGCTGGAAATGCACAACGGCTACATCAAGACCAAGACGGGCCTGGAAGGCATGGCCACCGCCACCAGCGCGCCGGGCGTGTTTGCCGCCGGCGACGTGCAAGACCACATCTACCGCCAGGCCATCACCAGCGCCGGCACGGGTTGCATGGCAGCACTGGACGCCCAGCGCTACCTGGAAGGCCAGGAGTAAGCGTCGCATGGCGTCGATGAAAGACTTTGCCGACCTGAAAGCGGTCAGCAAGCAGCTCAAGGAGCAGGCGGACGCGCGCGCGCAAGCTGCGGCTGAGCGCGCCCAGCAAGCCAAGGTGCAAGCCGTGGAAAGCAATCTGTTCAAGGCCAGCATCGGCGGCGTCAAGCGCCTGCCCGAATCGGACCGCTACGTGCCCAGCCTGCCCAAGGCGGGCGCCATGGCGGCCCAGCAGCCGGCCCGCAAGCTATCGCCGGAAGAGGACGATGCGGCCGTGCTGCGCGAATCGCTGTCGGACTTGTTCGAAGTCGACCATTACCTGGAAAACGATCCGGCCCTGAACTACGCCCGCCCCGGCGTGGGACCGGACGTCGTAAAAAAGATGCGCAAGGGCCACTGGCCCATCCAGGACGAGCTGGACTTGCACGGCTTGCGCCGCGACGAGGCGCGCGACGGCATCGGCGCCTTCCTGAACCAGGCCACGCGGCGCAAGCTGCGCTGCGTGCGCGTGATCCACGGCAAGGGTTTCGGCTCGAAAGGCCAGGAACCGGTCTTGAAATCGATGGTGCACAGCTGGCTCGTGCAAAAGGATGAAGTTGTGGCCTTTTGCCAGGCGCGCCGCTCCGAAGGGGGCGATGGCGCGCTGGTGGTATTGCTTTCTTCCGCACTGCAACCCATCCGCTAGGCTTGACAGCAAGCAATTACAATTCAGTCACCAGTTCCGCACTGCACACGGCCCCGTTTGTCACCATTCGGGGCCGTGTCATGTTAACCTGTGACAATTATTTCCTGCTCAAGCGCTCCACCCATGATGCCACCCCAATTGCCGCCTGGCTCGCTGATCAAGATCATTGAGGTCATCGCCATCCTGGTGGGCGCGTTTTCCGGCTTCATCGAAGCGCGCCGCAAGCGCATGGACCTGGTCGGCGTGTTCGTCGTGGCCTTCATCACGGCATTCGGCGGCGGCACCCTGCGCGACATCCTGCTCGACAAGCGGCCCCTGTTCTGGGTGTCGCACCAGGAATACGCGATTTTGATCTTCGTGCTGGCCCTGACGGCCGCGCCCCTGATCCAGCATTTGCGCCAGATCGTCTCGGAACGCCTGATCGTCATCGCCGACGCCATCGGCCTGGGCATGTTCGCCATCGCGGGTGTGGCCGAAGCCATGCGCGCCGGCATGCCGATCTTTATTGCCTCGATGATGGGGGTGATTACGGGGATTTTCGGCGGCGTGATGCGCGATATCGTCTGTAACGAAGTGCCGATGGTGTTTCGCGACGGCAAACCCTACGCCATCTGCGCGTTTTTCGGCTGCTGGGCTTATTTATTGCAGATGCACTTCGGCGCCGAGCACGACTTTGCGCTGTGGACCAGCGCCAGCGGCATCACGATTCTGCGCCTGATATGCTGGAAATTCGACATGCGCTTGGGGCGCTGAACGGTGCTGATGCGTAATCCATAATATTATTAGCAACTCATGTCGGATTACGCGCTGGCGCTAATCCGACCTACGGTCTGCTGAAGAACATCTACATAGCGCCTGCCAGAAGCGTAGCGAGCGGCAGCGATTTGTGGCTAAGAAGCGCAACCGTGCTGAAGCACGGTGAGCATCGCAGGCCGCAAAGCACGACGCGCAGTAGCTTATGGCTGGTGCTAGACGGCGTCTGGACCCGTTTCGCCCGTACGGATGCGGATGACCTGCTCCACGTCGCGCACGAAGATCTTGCCATCGCCAATCTTGCCCGTGCGGGCCGCCTTGATGATGGCGTCGACCACCAGTTCCGACACGCTGTCGTCCACCACCACTTCGACTTTGACTTTCGGCAAGAAGTCGACCACATACTCGGCGCCACGGTACAGCTCGGTATGGCCTTTCTGGCGGCCAAAGCCCTTCACTTCCGTCACGGTCAAGCCCGTCACGTTCACATCGGCCAGGGCCTCGCGTACTTCGTCGAGCTTGAATGGTTTGATGATGGCGGTAATCTGTTTCATGGCTACTCCTTAAAATTGTTGGATTGTGGACAGATGGCTGCTTATTCGTAAAACTTCGACGTGATGGGATAACGCCAGTCGCGGCCGAAGCCACGGTGCGTGACGCGGATGCCCACCGGCGACTGGCGCCGCTTGTATTCATTGATCTTGATCAGGCGCGTGATTTTCGCCACATCGGCCGGCGGGTAGCCAGCCTCGATAATGTCGGCGATCGGCCGATTTTCTTCCATGTACAACTGCATGATGCCGTCGAGTATTTCATACGGCGGCAAGGAATCCTGGTCCAGCTGGTCGGCGCGCAGTTCGGCCGACGGTCCGCGCGTCAGGATGCGCTCGGGAATCACGTCCGACACGCTGTTGCGGTACGCGCACAGGCGGTAGACGAGGGTCTTGGCGATATCCTTGATCACGGCAAAGCCGCCCGCCATGTCGCCGTACAGGGTGCAATAGCCGACGGCCATCTCGCTCTTGTTGCCTGTCGTCAAGACGATGCTGCCATGCTTGTTCGACAGGGCCATCAGCAAGGTGCCGCGGATGCGCGCCTGGATATTCTCTTCCGTCGCGTCTTCCGCCAGTCCCGCGAACTCCTCGGCCAGGGTGGCGCGGAAAGCGTCGAAAGTTTGCTTGATCGGAATTTCATCGTAGCGCACATCGAGGCGTTTTACCATGTCGCGCGAGTCGATCCACGAGATATCGGCCGTAAATTGCGACGGCATCATGACGGCGCGCACCTTGTCGGCGCCCAGCGCATCGACGGCAATCGCCAGGGTCAGGGCGGAATCGACGCCGCCCGACATGCCGATCAGCACGCCCGGGAAACCGTTCTTGCCGATATAGTCGCGCACGCCCAGCACCAGCGCCTGGTACACCTGCGCCTCCGTGGTCAATGGTGCGGCCAGCGGCTGCGGCACGGGGGTGGCGCCGTCGAAGTCGACGACCTGCAAGTCTTCATCGAAATGGCGCAGCTGGGCGCAGATCGTGCCGGCCGCATCCATGACAAACGAGTCGCCGTCGAAAATCAGCTCATCCTGGCCACCGACCAGGTTGGCGTACACGAGGGCCATGCCTTGCGCGCTGACGTTCTTGCGCATGGTGTCATAGCGCAGATACTGCTTGTTCATGTGGTACGGCGAGCCGTTCGGCACCAGCAGCACTTGCGCGCCGGCCGCGCGGGCGCGCATCGGTGCGTGCTCGAACCACGTGTCTTCGCAGATATTGATGCCGAAACGCACGCCTTTCACGCCAAACACGAAAGCCTGGTCGGACGACGTAAAGTAACGTTTTTCATCGAACACGGTCGTATTCGGCAAGTCGTGCTTGCGGTAGGTGCCCAGCACTTCGCCGTTCAGCAACACGGAGGCGGCATTGTGGCGCACGCCCTTCTCGTCTTGCAGGGGCAAGCCCACCACCACGTGCAAATCCTTGAACTGGGCCAGGTCGGCAGCCAGTCCCGCAAACGCTTCCTGCGTTTTTGCGTAGAATGCATTGCGCAGCAACAGGTCCTCGGGTGGATAGCCGACCAGCGACAGTTCCGGCGTGAGCACGATATCGGCGCCCGCCTCGAACGCGCGGCGGGAAAGGTCGAAGATCTTGGCACGGTTGCCGGCCAGATCGCCGACCGTACTATTCATTTGAGCAATTGCGACTTTGACTGTCATGATGATGATGGATATTTCGTTCTATTAAACAAGACAGGGGCGCGCAGGCCGATGGCGACGCCCCGAGAGTGATGAATGCACACTACAACAATGAATTATCGCACGGCTATCGTCACTACCCTGGCTGAAATTGGCGAAGCGGCCTGGTCTGAACTGCTGGCAAGCCAGGCGGACGCCACTCCCTTCCTTTCCTACGCCTTTTTGCACGCGCTGCACGAGTCCGGCTGCGCCAGCGCGGACACGGGCTGGCAACCGAATTACCTGGTGCTGTGGCAAGGCGAGGTGCTGGCCGCCGCCCTGCCCCTGTACCTGAAGATGCACTCGTATGGCGAATACGTGTTCGACTGGGCCTGGGCCGACGCATATCAGCAACATGGTCTCGAATATTACCCGAAACTGCTGTCCGCGATACCGTTTACGCCCGTCAGCGGCACGCGCTTGCTGGCCCGCGATGGCCAGGCGCGCGCGGCCCTGCTGGCCTTCCTGCAGGCGCAGCAGCAAGCCAGCGAGGTATCGTCCTGCCACATCCTGTTCCCGCCGGAAAGCGAAGCGCGCCAGCTGGAGGAAGCCGGCTACCTGATGCGTAGTGGCGTGCAGTTTCACTGGCTCAATCCGGGCTACACGGATTTCGAGCAATTCCTCGCCACCCTGGAACACAAGAAGCGCAAGAATATCCGCGCCGAGCGGCGCAAGGTGCGGGAAGCGGGCGTCACCCTGCGCCAGGTGCGCGGGGTGGACGCTCTTGATGCCGACTGGAAACTGTTCCACCGCTGCTACAGCAATACCTATGCGGAACACCGCTCCTCGCCTTACCTGAGCCTGGACTTCTTCCGGCGCATAGCCTTCAGCATGCCGCAGAACATACTCCTGGTGATCGCCGAGCGCGACGGCCGGGCCATTGCCGCCTCGCTGGTGATCCACACGGCCGACACCCTGTATGGCCGCTACTGGGGCGCACTCGAACACGTGCCTTGCCTGCATTTCGAGACGGCGTATTACCAGCCGCTGGAGTTTTGCATCGCCAACGGCATCGCCACCTTCGAAGGGGGCGCCCAGGGCGAGCACAAGATGGCGCGCGGCTTCCTGCCGCAAAAGACCTGGTCCGCCCACTGGCTGGCGCACCCGGCCTTTGCGGACGCCGTGCAGCGCTTCCTCGAGCGCGAACGGGGCGGCATCGATGCCTACCTCGATGAATTGAACGAGCACAGCCCGTTTCGCGCATAAAAAAACGCTCCCGGCCATCGCAGGCGGGGAGCGCTTTTCTTACCGGGTGTTCTTAGGCTTTGGCGGCGTCGGTCTTGAAGGCGGCAACGCCGTTCAGGATTTCTTCCTTGGCCACTTCAGGACCATACCAGCCGTCGATCTTGACCCATTTGCCTTTTTCCAGATCCTTGTAGTGCTCAAAGAAATGCTGGATCTGGCGCAAGCGCAGTTCGTTCAGGTCTTCCGGCTTTTGCCAGTGGCTGTAGATCGACAGGACCTTGTCGACTGGCACGGCCAGCACTTTCGCGTCTTCGCCCGACTCGTCGGTCATTTTCAGCACGCCGATAGGACGGCAGCGCACGACCACGCCCGGGATCAGCGGGAACGGGGTGATGACCAGCACGTCGACCGGGTCGCCGTCCGGCGACAGGGTGTTCGGCACGTAGCCGTAGTTGCACGGGTAATGCATGGCGGTACCCATGAAGCGATCGACGAAAATCGCGCCGCTTTCCTTGTCGACTTCGTACTTGATCGGATCGGCATTCATCGGGATTTCGATGACGACGTTGAAATCGTTCGGCAGATCGCGGCCGGAAGAGACGTTATTCAAACTCATGGGGTTCCTCATTAGCGGATTGTGTTTTAACCGCGCAATTATAGCGAAGTACAGGCAGCTTGTGCGATGCAGCAGCGGCCCGCCGGCGTTTTGCGCGTCCAGCCAGCAACAGTGGCGTGCCTGGCCCGCCGGCGCGCGCAACCGGCCATCGAGAGAATAAACAAACCATCGGCAATAATAAGTACAAACACCTAAGCAATACTACCGACGCCTTGAATCAATGCCAATGGAATATCTGCGTATTTTCATTTGAATATCGCCACACGCCAGGCATGGTTATTATAATCCGCATTGCATTTTTTGCAGCCACTTATAACAACAGTTTTATTCTCATTCATTCCGCAGCGCCCCTGCATTATTGCGCGACACCCCGCCCTCTCCCCTCCAGGCGGCCTGCCAGCCCCGCAACACCCTTATCCAGCATAATATTTGTTCTTATTTGAAGCGTTTATTTGATTCAAATAAGAGCCCCGCCAAAAAATGGCGCTACCGGAAGACAATCATCAATTCTGATAAACTGTCACATTCTGGTGATTCCAAACTTTGTATATTCTGCAATCGACGCCTTCCCTGAATTCAATATGGCGCATCACGCGCCACCGATAAATCCTTGCAAAAAGGAATATGATGATTCCCTCTTTCCGGCCCGGTCCTTTATTAAAGGTCACCGGCGTTATTTTCATTCTGTTTGGCCTCGCCCTGCTGGGCGGCGGCATCTGGCTGGCCACGCTCGGCGGCTCCTGGTACTACTTGCTGGCCGGTATAGGCATGCTGATCGCCGGCGCGCTGGTATTCCAGGGCAAGCGCAGCGCGCAACCGTTCATGGCGCTGCTGCTGCTCGCCACCCTGATCTGGTCCCTCATTGAAGTGAAATTCGACTGGTGGCAATTGTTGCCGCGCCTGGACATCTGGTTTGCCGCCGCCGTCTGGCTGCTGCTGCCCTTCGTCAGCCGCCGCCTGGCCCCTCCCGCCGGCGCAGCGAAACAGCCGCAAGCGGGCAAGACGGCCCTCTCCGCCGCCGTGGCCCTGACCGTCATCGCCGGCGTCATCGCCCTGTTCCAGGACTACCATGACCTGCATGGCGACGTGCCGGCCGAAAACATGGTCGCCACGGCCTCAGGCGACCTGGCGCCCGGCGTCGAGCACAACGACTGGTCCGCGTATGGCCGCTCCGGCTATGGCGACCGCTATGCCCCGGCCGCGCAGATTACGCCGGCGAATATTTCCGGCCTGAAAGAAGCCTGGACCTATCACACGGGCGACTTCAAGGGTCCGAACGACCCGGGCGAGATCGCCAACGAAGTCACGCCGCTGAAGGTCAATGACATGCTGTACCTGTGCACGCCGCACAATATCGTCATCGCCCTGAACCCGGACACGGGCAAGGAAATCTGGCGCCACGATCCGAAGATCAACCGCGACGCGGCCAGCTACCAGCACATGATCTGCCGTGGCGTGGCCTACTGGGACGTGAACGCGGGCCGCGCGAAGAACAATCCGGCCCCCGAAGCTGCCGGCATGGAATGCCCGCGCCGCATCCTGGCGCCGACCATGGATGGCACCATGATCGCCGTCAATGCCGATACGGGCGAGTCGTGCAAGAGCTTTGGCAACAACGGCGTCGTCAACCTGTATAAAAACATGGCCATGATCAAGCGCGGTTTCCTGATGCCAACGTCGCCGCCGGCCGTCTCGCAGAAAATGGCCGTGATCGCCGCCAGCGTGACGGACAACCATTCGACGGAAGAGCCATCGGGCGTGATCCGCGGCTACGATCCCGTCACCGGCAAGCTGATGTGGAACTGGGACCCGGCCACGCCAGAAGACACGGCGCCTTTCCCTGAAGGCAAGAACTACACCAACAACTCGCCCAACTCGTGGGGCGTGGCCAGCATCGATGAAAAGCTGGGCATGGTTTACATTCCGATGGGCAATGAAACCCCCGATACCTGGGGCGGCAACCGCAACAAGAATGGCGAGAAATTCAACAGCGCCATCGTCGCGCTGGACCTGGCGACGGGTAAAGTACGCTGGGTCTACCAGACCGTGCACCACGATATCTGGGACATGGACATCGGCGGCCAGCCGAGCTTGGTCGACATCGACACGCCGAAAGGTAAAGTGCCCTCTGTTGTTGCCACGACGAAACGCGGCGACATTTACGTGATCGACCGCCGCGACGGCAGCCTGGTCGTGCCGGCGCCGGAAAAACCCGTGCCGACGAGCAATCCTGCCGCCGGCGACACCCTGTCGCCCACGCAGCCGTTCTCGGCCCTGACCTTCTTGCCAGAACGCAATATCAGCGAAGCGGACATGTGGGGCACCACGCCGTTCGACCAGCTCGCTTGCCGCATCATCTTCAAGGAACGCCGCTATGAAGGCCCGTTCACGCCGCAAACGGCCGGCAAGGGCGCCGTCATCTCGCCGGGCCCGCTCGGCATCTTCGAATGGGGTGGCGCAGCCATCGACCCCGTGCGCCAGTTGTTGATCGTCAACCCAGACTACATGGGCTTCCTGGAAAAACTCGTGCCGCGCGCGGAAACGACGGCCAAGGGCGGCACGGGTGGCGAAATGGGCTTGCAGCCGCAGACGGGCGTACCGTTCGCCGTGGAAATCAAGGCCTTCCTGTCGCCGCTGGGCTTCCCATGCCAGGCACCGCCGTGGGGCTATGTGGCCGCCGTCGACCTGCGCACCATGAAGAAAGTGTGGATGCACAAGAACGGCACCACGCGCGACAGCGGCCCCGTGCCGATCCCCTTGCCACTGGGCGTGCCCAGCCTGGGCGGCATGGTCACCACGGGCGGTGGCGTGACCTTCCTCAGCAGCACGCTCGACTACTACATCCGCGGCTACGATGTCAGCAACGGCAAAGTGATCTGGAAGGCCCGCTTGCCAGCCGGCGGCCAGGCTACGCCGATGAGCTATGTGTCGAACAAGTCGGGACGCCAGTTCGTCGTCGTCATGGCCGGCGGCCACGGTTCGCTGGGCACGAAGATGAGCGACACCCTGGTCGCGTATGCCTTGCCGGAAGGCACTGCAGCACCGAAGAAATAAAGCGGTAACAGCGCACTGCGCCATGGAGTGCGCATAAAAAAAGCCGTTCAGTCTGCACTGAACGGCTTTTTTGCGTCTGCGAGCGGCTTACAGGATAGTAGCCAGTGCACACTGCCGGTAATGGGCGGCAGCCTGTTCCGTCTGCTGCAAGGCGTCGTGCATCTGCGCCAGCTTCAGGTGGGCGTCGCGCACCATTTGCGGCTCGTTGGCATCCGACAAAGCCTGCTCCAGGTGGCGCTGGGCCTTGCCCCACAGTTTTTGCTTGAGGCACAAGGTACCCAGGGTCAGCGCCAGTTCCGCATCCAGCGGACGCTGCTTCATCCATTGCTCGCAATGCTCGATCTGCAGCAGCAGGGCCGGCGTGCCGCTTGGCGCCGCCGCTTCGCGGTAGGCGCGCACGACGCGCTCGTCCCAGTCGGCGGCCAGCGATTCTTCGCACACGAGGCGCGCTTCATCGTGCAGGCCGCGCGCATTCAGGGCCGTGGCGGCGCGGCAGGCGATATACGGCTTGACCCGGTCGGCGCTTGGCACGGTGGACCACACGCGCATCAGCGACTCGGCGTCATGCGAGGGGTCGGACAGCAGATGGTCGTAGGCCAGTTCGCGCAGGCGCGACGACAGGGCCGGATGCAGGGCGCGGTGCTTGTCGAGCGAACGCACGAGGCGCAGCACTTCCGGCCAGTTCTTCGCCTGCTGCTCGGCTTTCAGCGACCATTGCAGCGCGTGGATGTGGCGCGTGCCGCTGGCATTGAGTTCGCGCACGGCGGCCAGGGCCGCTTCCGGCTGGTGGTCGTCGACCAGCAATTCCGTCACCGTCATCAAGCGGGCCGTCTTCAGGCTGGCATCGCCTTCGACGCGCGACAGCCAGCTGTCGCGGCGTTCGGACTGGCGCATGCGGTGCGCGGCGCGCGCGCCGATCAGCGCGGCCAGGCCGGCGTTCTCTTCCAGCTCGGCGGCGCGCAAGGCGGCCTTCTCGGCATGGCCGAAACGGCCTTCGAACAGGGCTTTCAAGGCTTCGCGCAAGCCCTTGTTGCCGTCGCGCTCACGCTTGCGCTGGCGGTAGGCCGCCACTTGCGCCGGCATGCGCACGGTGGCGCGCACGGCGCGCACCAGCAGGTACAGCAGCACGAACAGCACGACCTGCAGCAACAGGAAGAAATTCAGCGACAAATCGATGCGGTATGGCGGATAGAACAGCACCACGTTGCCGGGATTGAAACGGGCCGTCACGGCGATACCGATCGCCGCGGCCATCAGGGCGAGTAACCAGAGAAATAGACGCATGGGCTCAGGACTTCGCTTTGTAGTTGCGCACAGCCGTCAGGCTGTCGGACAAGGTTGGCATTTCGATGGCCAGGTTGCTGCCCTGCACCTGGCGCAACAGGGCTTGCGCCGTCTGCGTGCTCTTGGCGCGGGTATCGAAATACTTGGCCAGCGCATCCTGTGCGGCGATCAAATCGTTGCGGAAAGCCGTTTCATTGCGCGACAACAAGGCCATGCGGGCATTGAGCAGGCGCAACTTGACGTTTTCACGCAAGAAATACGATTGCGTCGGCGACAGCATCAGCGCTTCCGGCGTATCGACGCGGCGGATGCGTATCAATTGACGCACGTCGGCCCACATGTCGCCGCTCCAGGTATTGAAGCCGTCGCGCACTTTTTGCAGCAGCGGTTCCGGCGCAGGCGGCCCCATCAGCTTGCCGCTCGCATCGCGCACGGGCTTGGCCTTGCCCGGTTTTTCCGGTGCGGCCGGCAAGACCGGCGTTTCGTCGGACAGCATCGGCAGCGAATCGACCTGGGCGATCACGGCGTCGAGGCGCAGGGCCACGCCCGTCGAATCGACGCTGGGCAGGGCTTTCAATTTTTCCATGTCGCGCCCGATGGCGCGGCGGATGGTGATGAATTGCGGCTTGTCGGAACGCGACAGGCTGCGGTCCGCGTTTTGCAGGGCGATCAGCGCGCCGGGCACGTTGCCGGCCAGTTGCAGCTGCTGGCTAGCCGTCGACAGCACTTGCTCGATTTCCGTCAGCGCCCACTCGTCGCGGTTCTTCGACAAGTCGTTGTACAGTTGTTCCAGCGCAAGCTGCTGGCTTTGCGTTTCGCTCTGGCGGTTTTCCAGCGCGCCCACCTTGATTTGCAGCTCTTTCGTGCCTTCTTGCACGTTGCGCGCCAGCACGCCCGTTTCGGCATTGCTGACATCGCCTTTTTGCAGGCGCTTGGCCACTTCTTCGCGCAGGTTGCGGATCTGCTTGCTGGTCGACCAGCTTTGCGCAGCCAGCAGCACGGCCAGCACGATGACGGCGATGCTCATGGGCTTTTGCAGCTGTTCCAGCAGGGTCGGCGCGCGGCCGGCAGGTTGGTCGGCCGCCTGCGGCGCCGTCTTCACGGCGCTGCCAGGCGTTGCATTCGGTTCGGAGAGTGTAGGCATTTCGTTCATGGTCGTGATTGTAACGCGGCGAGCACTCCTGCGTCGCCTGATCCTGTCAAGGTGACTCGGGCAAAACCCAGGGCCGCCGCCGTTTGTGCAATGCGGGCGTGCGGCACGATCAGATGCTGCTGTTGCATTTTCACAACAGCTGCCTTTTCAGCATCCATTTCGCCCAGCAGCGCCAGCAAGCCGCGCAGCGCTTCCGAGCTGGTGATGATCCAGTCATTATTATGCTGCAACAGGTTTTCCAGGGTCGCCCGCAAGGCTGGCGTCAGCCTTGGCACCTTGCGGCGGTAGGCCGTAACGAACTCGACACTGGCTCCCGCCGCGCGCAAGCCGTCGGCCAGGTAATCGCGTCCGCCATCGCCGCGCACGATCAGCACGCGCTTGCCGCGCAGGGCCGGCAAGTCCAGCGCCAATAATAAATGTTCGGAGTCGCTGCGCGCCGTGTCCAGCGGACTCGTGATGGTCGCGTTGGCGTCCGTGACGCCGTGCGCGCCCAGGGCCATCCGGCTGCCCTCGCCCACCACGGCCAGCGGCAGGCCGGGGGGCCAGGCGGGCAGATGCGCAAAGACGCAATCGATGGCGTTGGGCGAGACGAACGCCACCAGGTCGTAATCGCTCAGGCGGGCCAGCACGGCTTGCAGCCGCGCGCATTCCTCTGCGCCGTCAAGCGCGTGGATTTCCAGCAGCGGCAGCAATTGCACGGGCAAGCCCAGCGCCGCGATACGGGCGGCCAGCGGCCCCGCTTGCGCCGCGGGCCGCGTGATCACCACGGTGTCAGGCATGCGGCGCCAGGCCTTCATGGTTGTCGGGCGTGACGGCGCACGAGGCGAGGATGCCGGCGGCATCTTGCCCGCGCAACAATTCGGCCACTTGCTCGCCCAGCTGTTCCGGCGCGCCGGCAGCACCGCTAACATCGGCGCTGGCCATGCGCGCGCCGTCCGGCGTGGCGACCATGGCGCGCAAGCGCATCTGCCCGCCCTCGACGGTGGCGAACGCGGCCAGCGGAATCTGGCAGCTGCCGCCGAAGATCTTCGACACCTTGCGCTCGGCCGTGACGGCTTGCGCCGTGGCCGTGTGGTTCAGCGGCGCCAGCAGGCGCACCAGGTCGGCGCCGTCCGCGCGCCCGCTGCGGATCTCGATCGCCATGGCGCCCTGGCCTGCGGCCGGCAAGCTGTCTTCCGGCGCCAGCACGGCGCGGATGCGCGACGCCAGGCCCAGGCGTTTCAAGCCGGCGGCGGCCAGGATGATGGCCGCGTAGTCGCCACGGTCCAGCTTGCCCAAACGCGTATCGAGGTTGCCGCGCAGGGGCAGAATCGTCAGATGCGGGTAGCGCGCGGCGATCAGCGACTGGCGGCGCAGGCTGCTGGTGCCGACGACGGCGCCGTGCGGCAGCTCGGCCAGGCTGGCGTAATCGTTCGACACGAACGCATCGCGCGGGTCTTCGCGCTCGAGGATGGCGGCCAGGGCAAAGCCTTCCGGCAACTCCATCGGCACGTCTTTCAGCGAATGCACGGCCAGGTCGGCGCGGCCTTCTTCCATCGCCACTTCCAGCTCCTTGACGAACAGGCCCTTGCCGCCTACCTTGGACAAAGCGCGGTCCAGAATCTGGTCGCCGCGTGTGGTCATGCCGAGAATTTCGACGCTACACTGCGGATACAGGGCGGCCAGGCGGGCGCGCACGTGTTCAGCTTGCCACATGGCAAGACGGCTCTCGCGCGTGGCGATCACCAGGCGGGCAGGAATATTCAATTCGTTGGGGGTCAATTCGGATGCTTTCAAAACAAGTTCTTTCGCTGTGGCTGTCGTTGTCATTATCGTTGCCATTTCGCCCGTCTGATATCAATTTTGTATCGGGTGGCGCCTGGCGTCGCTATAATCGTTATCGCTTAGCCTAGAAGGCCAAGTCAGGCTAGCGTCCATGTTGAAGACCACAAATTTTATCATGCGCCCCCTCCCCTCTGCGGCCAAACGCCCGGTGCGATCCACATTCCCTTGCTTTTACACTTACTTTGGTTCTTTATTATGCTCAATGACGCAGTAGCACCAGAAATAGTTCCAGCGGCCGGCTCCGACAAGGACGCGCCGCTGAAAGAAGACATCCGCCTGCTGGGCCGCCTGCTGGGCGACGTGCTGCGCGAACAGGAAGGCGACGCCGTCTTCAATGTGGTGGAAACCATACGCCAGACGTCCGTGCGCTTCCGCCGCGAAGCGGACGCGGGCGCCGCGCTGGAACTCGACGCCATGCTCAAGGAACTGAGCCGCGAACAGACGATTTCCGTCGTGCGCGCCTTTTCCTACTTTTCGCACCTGGCCAACATTGCGGAAGATCAACACCACATCCGCCGCCGCCGCGCCCACCTGCTGGCCGGCTCGCCGGCGCAAAAGGGCAGCGTCAGCTTCGCGCTGAGAAAACTGCGCCTGGCCGGCGTGCCCCGCAAGACGGTCGACACCTTCTTCCAGGACGCCCTGATCGCCCCCGTGCTGACGGCCCACCCGACGGAAGTGCAGCGCAAGAGCATCCTCGACGCCGAGCACGACATCGCCCGCCTGCTGGCCGAGCGCGACTTGCCGCAGACGCCGAAAGAGCGGCACGCCAACATGCAGCTGCTGCGCTCGCGCGTGGCCACCCTGTGGCAGACGCGCATGCTGCGCTACTCGAAGCTGACGGTGGCCGACGAAATCGAAAACGCCCTGTCCTACTACCGCATCACCTTCCTGCGCGAACTGCCGGGCCTGTATGACGACATCGAGGACGATATCGCCGCCGAATACCCGAACGGCGACGGCACGATCGAGCCCATCAACGCCGCCTACGTGCAGATGGGCAGCTGGATCGGCGGCGACCGCGACGGCAACCCGAACGTCAACGCGGGCACCATGCAGCACGCGCTGGCGCGCCACGCCACCACCATCCTCGACTTTTACCTCGACGAAGCGCATGCGCTGGGCGCGGAATTGTCCGTCTCGACCCTGATGGTGGGCGTGAGCGCCGAACTGCAGGCGCTGGCCGACCAGTCGCCCGACGCCTCGCCGCACCGCAGCGACGAGCCGTACCGCCGCGCCCTGATCGGCATCTATGCGCGCCTGGCCGCCACGGCCCGCGCCTTGGGCGCCACCAACATCCTGCGCAAGGAAGTGGGCGCAGCGGCCGCCTACCCGGACGCGGCCGCCTTTGTGGCCGACTTGCGCACCATCGTCGCCTCGCTCGAGTCGCACCACGGCGCCGCCCTCGTGCGCCCGCGCCTGGCCACCCTGGCGCGCGCGGCCGACATCTTCGGTTTCCACCTGGCGTCGCTGGACATGCGCCAGACCTCGGACGTGCACGAGCGCGTGCTGGCCGACCTGTTCGCCAAGAGCGGCGTGGCCGCCGATTACACGGCCCTGTCCGAGGAAGATAAGCAAGCGCTGCTGCTGAACGAACTGGCCCAGCCGCGCCTGCTGTACTCGCCCTACATCGCCTACGCGGCGGAAACGGATTCCGAACTGGCGATCCTGCGCGCGGCGCGCGACATCCGCCAGCGCTACGGCGCGCGGGCCATCCGCAACTACATCATTTCGCACACGGAAACCGTGTCCGACTTGCTGGAAGTGTTGCTGCTGCAAAAGGAAACGGGCTTGCTGCGCACCGACTGGCAAACTGGCGACAGCATCTGCGAGCTGATGGTCATCCCCCTGTTCGAGACGATACCCGACCTGCAGCGCGCGGCCGGCATCATGAGCCAGGTCATGGCCTTGCCTTTGGTCAAGCAATTGATCGCCAAGCAGGGACAGTTGCAGGAAGTCATGCTCGGCTATTCCGATTCGAACAAGGATGGCGGCTTCCTCACGTCCAACTGGGAACTGTACAAGGCGGAACTGGCGCTGGTCGCCGACTTCCAGAAGGCCGGCGTCAAGCTGCGCCTGTTCCATGGCCGCGGCGGCACGGTGGGCCGTGGCGGCGGACCCAGCTACGAAGCCATCCTGGCCCAGCCGCCGGGCACCGTCAACGGCCAGATCCGCCTGACGGAGCAAGGCGAGATCATCGCCTCGAAGTTTTCCAACGCGGAAATCGGCCGGCGCAACTTGGAATTGCTGGTGGCCGCCACCCTGGAAGCGAGCCTGGCGCCGCAGGAAGCCAATCCGGCCCGCAACGGCCAGCTGGCGCAGTTCGAAGCCGTGATGGCGCAACTGTCGGACCTCGCCTATCACGCCTACCGCCACCTCGTGTATGAAACGCCGGGTTTTACGGAGTATTTCTTCTCGGCTACACCGATCGCGGAAATCGCCGAGCTGAACCTCGGTTCCCGCCCCGCCTCGCGCAAGGCCAACCAGCGCATCGAAGACTTGCGCGCCATTCCCTGGGGCTTTTCCTGGGGCCAGTGCCGCTTGCTGCTGCCGGGCTGGTTCGGCTTCGGCAGCGCCATCGAAACGTGGATCAATCAAGCCGACGGGGCCGCGAAAGATGACAAGATCGCCACCCTGCGCGCCATGTACGCCGAATGGCCATTCTTCGCTACCCTGCTGTCGAACATGGACATGGTGCTGGCCAAGACGGACCTGGCGATCGCCTCGCGCTATGCGGAACTGGTGGCGGACCAGGGCTTGCGCGAACGCATCTACAAGCGCATCACTGACGAGCACGGCAACACCCTGCGCTGCCTGGAGCTGATCACCGGCAACACGGAACGCCTGGCGGGCAATCCGCTGCTGGCCCGTTCGATCCAGAACCGCTTCGCCTATCTCGACCCGCTGAACCACTTGCAGGTGGAGTTGATCAAGCGCAACCGCGCCCTGTCGGCGGAAAGCCGGATCGACGAAAGGGTGCACCGCGGCATCCAGCTGTCGATCAATGGCGTGGCGGCCGGCCTGCGCAACACGGGCTGATCGCACCGCCTTGCCATCGGCAAACAGGGCCGGCACCGCAAGGGCCGGCCCTTTTGCTTGCCCAATGGAAAAATATTCTCAAGAAAACAACAATTGGTATTACACTAGCGTCGGATACCTTCCCCTCTCCGGCGCCAGGCGCACGGCAGCGGCCAACCACGACGCCAGGGACGCGGATGAGCAAATGGTCGATTGAAACCCTGAGTGGCGCTTGCGGCGCCCTCATCCTGATCATGCTGGGCTGGTTCGCCGGCGCAGCCTGGCAAGAACTCGATTTCTGGCAGCATGTCTGGCTGGCCCTGCTGCTGCTGGCCGCCGCCGTCGCCGTCCTCTGGCTGATGCGCAAGCTGCGCAGCCACCTGGCCCTGACGCGCGCACAGCTCGACGATAGCCTGATGCGCTACCAGCACCTGAGCGAAACGGCGCAGGACGGCATGTGGCAAACGGATGCGCACGGCCGCATCCTGCACGTCAACCAGCGCCTGTGCGACATGCTGGGCGTCCCCTCGGAACAACTGCTGGAACACTCGATGGACGAATTCCACGACGAAGCCACCTTGCTGCGCCTGTGTCCGCTGCGCCAGACGGCGACGGATAGTTGCATGGGAGAACTGCATTACCAGCATGGCGACGGCTCGGAACGCTGGGCCATGCTCAGCGGACGCCGCCTGTACGACCAGCGCGGCACCCTGACGGGAGCGCTGGTCATGGCCAGCGACATCACGGAACACAAGCGGGCCGAACACGCGCTGACCGTCGCCCATGCGGAGCTGGAAAGCCGCGTGGCCTTGCGCACGGCCCAGCTGCTCGACGTCAATCTCCAGCTCTCTGCGGAAATCGCCATGCGCGCGCAGACGGAAGCGGCCCTGGCGCGCAGCGAAGAGCGACTGCAGGACATCATTTCCATGATGCCCCTGTCGCTGTTCCTGAAAGACGCCGATTCGCGCATGCTGCTGATGAACCAGGCTTGCGAGCAGCAATGGGGCGTGCTGTTCCAGGATATCGCCGAGGGACGCGACGTGCAGCACTTTCCTTCGGACCAGACCCAGGCATTCCACGCGGCGGACCAGGAAGCGTTTGCCAGCCGCCAGGTGGTGATCCGCGAAGAACTCGTGTGGAATGCGCGGCTGCAGGAAAACCGCCTGCTGCAGACGCATAAAAAACCCATCTTCGATGCGCAAGGCCGGCCGCAGATGATCATCGCCATGGGCATCGACATCACGGAAAGCAAGCGCAACGAGGAGAACCTGCAGCGCACCCTGGCCCAGCTGCGCGAACTGACCGACCACCAGCAGACCATCAAGGAAGAGGAAAGGCGTCGCATCGCGCTCGACATTCATGACGACCTGGGCCAGAACCTGATGGTGCTGCGCATCGACGTGTCGCTGCTGCACGCGCGCACGGCCAGGACCCACCCGCGCCTGCACCGCCACGCCCAGCGCGTGCTCGACACCATCGACGCCACCATCCGCTCGGTGCGCACCATCATCAATGACTTGCATCCCAGTACCCTGGAGCTGGGCCTGGGCCCGGCAGCCGAATGGCTGATACGCCAGATGGAAAGCCGCGGCGCCATCCGCTACCAGCTCTCGCTCGACAGCGAGGCGCCCGACCTGGGCCTGGACCAGCGCCAGACGTCGGCCATCTTCCGCGTGCTGCAGGAATCGCTGTCGAACATCGTGCGCCACGCCCAGGCCAGCGAGGTGGAAGTGGCGCTGGCGCAAGATACGGATGCCATCGTGCTGCGCATCAGCGACAACGGCATCGGCATGCAGCCGGACGCCCACGGCAAGAAGGCCGCCTTCGGCCTGAAGAGCATACGCGAACGTGTCCACGCGCTGGGCGGCGAACTGCGCATCGACAGCCAGGAGGGCCAGGGCACGGCGCTGGCCATCCGCCTGCCTATCGCCAAAAGCCAGGCCGTCGAAGCCTAGGACAATTCCAGGGCGAAAAAAAAGAGGCTTGCGCCTCTTTTTTATTGCCTGCTGACTACTTAATTTTGCGTCAAGAAGGTTTTCAGCTTGTCCGAACGCGAAGGCTGGCGCAGCTTGCTCATGGCTTTCGCTTCGATCTGGCGGATGCGCTCGCGTGTCACGTCGAACTGCTTGCCCACTTCTTCCAGCGTGTGGTCGTTCGACATTTCCACGCCGTAACGCATGCGCAGCACTTTCGCTTCGCGCGGCGTCAGGGAGTCCAGCACTTCCTTGATCACGTTGCGCATCGACGCGTGCAGCGCGGCGTCCAGCGGCGCCAGGGTCGTGTTGTCTTCGATGAAGTCGCCCAGTTGCGAATCGCCATCTTCGCCCATCGGCGTTTCCATGGAAATCGGCTCTTTCGCGATCTTCATGATCTCGCGCACCTTGTTTTCCGGCATTTCCATCTTGACGGCCAGGGTCGCCAGATCCGGCTCGCTGCCCGTTTCCTGCATGATCTGGCGCGAGATGCGGTTCATCTTGTTGATCGTTTCGATCATGTGCACCGGCACGCGGATGGTGCGGGCCATGTCGGCGATCGAACGCGTGATGGCCTGGCGGATCCACCACGTGGCGTAGGTCGAGAACTTGTAGCCGCGGCGGTATTCGAATTTATCGACAGCCTTCAGCAAGCCGATGTTGCCTTCCTGGATCAGGTCGAGGAATTGCAAGCCGCGGTTGATGTATTTCTTGGCGATCGAAATAACCAGACGCAAGTTGGCGACCGTCATTTCGCGTTTCGCGTGACGGGCGCGCTTTTCGCCGGCAGCCATCTGCTTGTTGATCTTGCGCAAGTCTGCCAGCGGCAGGGCCACGCGGGCTTGCAGGTCGATCATCTTCTTTTGCAGTTCCTTGACGGCAGGCACGTTGCGGCTGAGGATGGCGCTGTACGGATACTTGCAATCGACTTCGCGGTCGACCCATTCCAGGTCGCATTCATTGCCCGGGAACACCTTGATGAAGTGGGCGCGCGGCATGCCGCATTTGTTCACGCACAGTTCCAGCACGGCGCGCTCGATGTGGCGCACTTCTTCCATCTGGCCGCGCAGGGTGTCGCACAGCTTTTCGACGACCTTGGCCGTGAAGCGGATGCCCAGCAATTCCTGCGAAATGGCTTCCTGCGCCTTGACGTAGGCTTTCGAGTTGTAACCCTCGGGCGCCTTGCGCATCTTGTCGTACTGCGTCGAAATGACGTTGAATTTCTCCAACGCATTCTTTTTCAGCTGGGCCAATTGCTCGCTGGAGAAACCGGCCGCGCCGCCATTGGCGTCGCCGTCTTCTTCCTCGGCTTCTTCTTCCTCTTCCTCGTCGTCACCGCTGGCGGCGGCGGGCGCGGCGGCAGCGGCAGGCGCCGGGGCATTGCTTTCGTTCAAATCGACGAAGCCGTCGACCACTTCATCGACCTTGATTTCGTCGCGCGCGATTTTTTGCGACAGCGCAACGATTTCGCCGATGGTGGTCGGGCAGGCGGAAATCGCCTGGATCATGTCCTTCAAGCCGCCTTCGATGCGCTTGGCGATCTCGATCTCGCCTTCGCGCGTCAGCAGCGCCACGGCGCCCATTTCACGCATGTACATGCGCACGGGGTCGGTGGTGCGGCCGAAGTCGGAATCGACCGTCGACAGGGCCGTCGCGGCAGCCGCTTCCACTTCATCGTCGCTGGTGACGGTGGCGACGTTGTCGGTCAACAACAGGCTTTCCGCGTCAGGGGCGCGCTCGTAGACGGCGATGCCCATGTCGTTGAAGGTGGCGATGATGCCTTCGATGGCTTCCGGATCGATGATGTTTTCCGGCAATTGGTCATTGATCTCGGCATAGGTGAGGAAACCGCGTTCCTTGCCCATGTTGATCAAGCCCGTGATCTGCTTGCGGCGGCGTTCCAGGTCCGCTGCCGATGCTTCCGGATCGCCCAGCGCGTCGGCCAGGCCGCCCTTGGCCTTGCGGTCGCGCGCTTTCGACACGGCCTTCAGTTCGGCGCGCTCGACGGCGTTCAGTGCTGCCACTTCGTCGTTTTCCGGCGTGAATTCGCTCGGTTTGCGGCCACGGCGGCCAGGTACCTTGACGGTCGGCAAGAAGTAATTCGAGGTATCGATGGCGGCCAGGGCGTCGGCGTCCGTGGTCTTGCTGACCACTTGCGCGCCGGTGATGATGGTCACGGGAGCCGCTTCAGGCTTGGCGCGCACGACTTTCGAACGGGCTGCCGTCACCACCTTGTTCGTGGCGGCGCTTTCGCTGACCTTGCGCGGCGCAGGCGCCGCCTTGGCGCTTGGCGCCACCTTGACGCTCGGCGTCTTGACGGGCGCCGCTTCCACGGCGTCGGCGGCGTCGGCCACGGGCGCGGCAACCGCTGCTTCCGCTACCGTTTCGGCCGGCGGCACGGCAGCCAGGCGCGAGCGGCTTTTCTTCACCACGGTGACGACGGTCGGCGCCGTCGTCACCGTGGCTTCCGGATTCGCTTGCGCATTATCGATGAAGTAAGATAAAGTCGTTTTGGGTACGGCAAGCGGCGCCGCGGCTGGGCGTGGAGCCTTGGCGGACAACGTTAAAGTTTTTGGCGTATTCTTCATGAGATATCTCTTAATGCGAGACCAGATGGTGTCGGCGCGAAGTGAATGATTCCACCTAAGCCTGCGAAACCGGACTCGATGGAGCGTATTGTTGCGGCTGCCGTCAAGGGCAGCGGCGCCTGTCTATCGTGACGTTCATAGCCCGCGCATCCGGCATGAGGAGCGCGGGGCCGAAGCCGGGTCAGATAAATAAGCGATGTACATTGCGGAATGAAAAAAAGCCCGTACCAGAACGGGCTTGAATCTATTGTTGTTCAGTGAAGACACAGCGGAGAGCAAGATTATGCACGAAGGCCCGTTATCTGAATAATTGATAAGTGGAATAACCGATATCAAAAATATCAATAATGGTGGCCCTGCGCCGCACTGCTCCTATCCCCTGCACACCTGAGCCAGACCTTCAAAAACAGGGTCCAGTCATCAGCGCAAGCCGACATTATACACATTTCCCGTATTTCGCGCTGTGCCGGCTGTAGTGCGAACCCGCTTATCGCAGGTCAAGTTGCCAAAAAAGACAATGCACTTGCCTGTGGCGCGTGCTATGCTCCCCTTTTATAGCCCAACCAATGATGTCGATGACCAGCTCCACGCCAGACCAGCAAGCCACCACTCCTGACACGCCAGTCGATGCAGCCCCAGCGGCGGCACCGGCCGCAGCGACCACGCCGGCGCCTGCCGGCCTGACCGCGCGCGCGCTGCTGAAACAGTTCCAGGAGCAATTCCCGCCATTCCGCGATTGCCTGCCCTTGTCGATCGGTATCGACAAGCAGATCCTCGCGCGCCTGCCGGACCTGGACCGCAAGCTGATGCGCACGGCGCTGGGCATCCACACGGGTTCGCTGCGTTACCTGCGCGTGATGGAAAAAGCCAAGGTACGCTACGACCTCGACGGCACCGCCGGCGCGGAAGTGACGCAAACCCACCGCGACCACGCCACGCAAGTATTGCAGCAACGCTTCAAGAAGGAAGCCGAGCGCAAGAAAGCCGAGCGCGATGCCGCGGCCGCCGAAGAAGCGAACCGTTTGCGCCTGGAAAAACTGAATCAGCTGACCGCGAAATTCTCGCGCAAAGGCTGATCCGGTTTCATGGACACAGCTGCCGCACCGCCACTGCCCCCCTATCAAGGCATTGCACTCGACCACGTCAAGCTGGTACGCACCAGCGACGATGCACAGGCGGCCATGGCCGCCCTGCTGGCAGCGGACGCCATCGGCTTCGATACGGAATCGAAGCCGACTTTTGTGAAGGGCGAATCCTCCACGGGACCGCACCTGATCCAGCTGGCCACCGACGACATCGCCTACCTGTTCCAGGTGGGCAGCACGCCGGCGCCGGCCCTGGCCGAACTCAAGGCCATCCTCGAATCGACCACCACCCTGAAGGTGGGCTTCGGCCTGTCCGACGACGTCAAGCGCCTGCGCAACAAGCTGGGCATCGCCCCGGCCCAGGTGCTCGACCTGTCCGTCGCCCTGCGCGGCGGCCAGCGCAACGACCTGGGCGCGAAGACGGCCGTGGCCAAGTTCTTCGGCCTGCACCTGCAGAAATCGAAAAAGATTTCCACCACCAACTGGGCCACGTCGCGCCTGACGGAAAAGCAGATCCTGTATGCGGCCGACGATGCACAAGTGGCCCTGCGCGTGTACCGCCGCTGGATCGCCGACGGCGGCAAGGTCGCGCCGCAAAAAGCCCCGCGCGCCAGCACGCCGCCAGCCCCGCCGCCTATCGCCGCCTGAGCCGGTGCGCCTTCCTGCAGCATGAGCAAGAGCAAGTCCATCGGCACCACGCGTGACGCGATCGCCGCCGCCGAACAGGCGCTGGGGCGGCAGCTGCCCGCATCCCATGTGCAATGGTTATTGGAGAACAATGGCCGCGCGCTGGGCGCCTTGAGCGTGTTTCCCGTCTACGACGCGGCCAATGCGCGCAAGACGTGGGAATCGATAGCACGCCATTACCGCGAAGGCTGGCAGGAATGGCTGGAGAATGCGGGGACAGGCGACGAGGCCGGCAGCCTGCTGCCCTTCGCCCAGTTCGGCACGGGCGATTACTACTGTTTTGACTATGCGCAAACGGGGCCATCGGGCGAACCCGTGGTCGTGCTGTGGTCGCACGAAACAGGCGCCACCACCGCGGTGGCGCCCGGCTTTGCCGCATTCCTCGCGCTGCCCGGCCGTCCGGGCTGACACCCGGCGGCCGGCACAGCCCTATTTGACGAGGCGCAAGGTCAAGGGATAGCGGTAAGTGACGCCATTGCTGGCCTTGACGGCCGCGACGATCGAGCACACCAGGTTGGCCAGCGCCACGATCCAGAACAGGAACAGGCCGATCAGCACGAACGACAGGATGAAGCAGGCGAAATACCAGATGATCAGGGTGATCTGGAAATTCAGCGCTTCGCGGGCGTTCTCGGCCGAGAATTTATCCGCATCATCTTTCTTGATCAAATAAATGATCAGCGGCGCCACCCAGCTGGTGAACAGGCCGCCAACGTGGGACAGAATGGCGATCGTCGTATCTTGTGTACGACCCACTTCCGGCTGCGTGTTATCCATTATGATTCCCATCATTAGTTATAGATACATCAATATAACAGTAATATTTCTTTTTGGAATGGAACACTTGCTGCCGCAAGGGACTTTTTTTTCGCCGCTATGCCGCCGCCAGCGCCAGCCGCCCCAGGGTGGCGATGGCTTCTTCCAGTTGCGCGTTCCACGGGTGGCCGTAATTGAGGCGGATGCAGTGGCGAAACGCGCGCGTGGCGGAAAAAATGGGGCCGGGCGCGATGCTGATGCCGGCCGCCAGCGCGCTGCGGTGCAAGGCCAGCGCATCGATACCGGCAGGCATCTCCACCCAGACGAAATAACCACCCTGCGGCCGCGTGACCCTTGTGCCGGGCGGAAAATGCACGGCGATGGCTTGCAGCATGGTATTTTGCTGCGCCGCCAGGGTCAGGCGCAGCTGGCGCAAATGGCGGTCGTAGCCGCCTGCCGCCAGGTAATCGGCCAGCGCCATCTGCAGCGGGATGGGCGCCGACAGGCTGGTCGTCAGCTTCAGGCGCTCGACCTGGCGCGCATAGCGGCCCGCCACGGCCCAGCCCAGGCGAAAGCCGGGCGCCAGGGTCTTGGAAAACGAACTGCAATGCATCACCAGACCCGCGCTGTCATGGCTTTTCGTCAAGCCGGGGCGCTGCTTGCCGAAATACAACTCGCCATACACGTCATCCTCGATCAGCGGCACGCCATGGCGCGCCAGCAGTTCGGCCAGCGCGCGCTTCTTTTCCGGCGACATCAGGCTGCCCAGGGGATTCTGGAAATTCGTCATCAGCCAGCACGCCTTGGGCTGGTGGCGCAGCAGCAATTCCTCGAGCGCCGCCAGGTCGACGCCGTCGCGGGGGCTGGTGGCAATTTCCACGGCCTTGAGTTCCAGCCGCTCCAGCGCCTGCAGGCACGCATAGAAGCTGGGCGACTCGATCAGCACCGTGTCGCCGGGCCGCGTGACGGCTTGCAGGCACAGGTTCAGCGCTTCCAGCGCGCCATTCGTGATGACGATGTCGTCGCTGGACACCAGCACCCCGTCGAGCTGGTAGCGCAGGGCGATCTGGCGGCGCAGTTCGGCATTGCCCAGCGATAAATCCGTGACCGTGCTCCACGGGTCGAGGCGGCGCATGCTGGCCGACACGGCCCGCGCCAACTTTTCCATCGGAAACAGATGCGGGCTGGGAAACGCCGAGCCGAAGGGCACGATATCGCGCGCGCCCACGGCGCCCAGCACTTCGAACACGAGGTCGCTGACATCGACCGTGGTGCTGGCGTCGAGCGGGCGGGAACTGTCCGGTTCGGGCGCCAGCGCGGCGCGCTGCGGCGCCACGTAGTAACCGGAGCGGGGCCGCGAGACGATCATGCCGCGCGCTTCGAGCAAATAATAGGCCTGGAACACCGTCGACGGGCTCACGCCCCTGCGCGCATGCTGCTGGCGCACGGAAGGCAACTTATCACCAGGCAACAACAGCTGCGTGCTGATCATGGCGGCGACTTCTTCCGCCAATTCCTCATATCGTTTCAACCCTGCTCCTCAAACTGATCCGTAGTTTTATTGCACAACTGATCCTGTCACAGTGACAGCACCCGTTATATGCTAGGGTAACAACATCCGGGCAGCAACACCGGGACGCCATAATCGACCGACGAGACAGGTTACTTTTCCATGCAACTCTCCATGCTACTGCATTCCCCCCTCGTGCTGTTGCTGGCCATTGCCTTGCCCGCCACGGCGCTGGCCGCGCCCGCCAGCATTTCCGCCAGCCACGACAGCCTGGAACAGCGCATCAAGGCGTGCACGGCCTGTCATGCGCAAAAGGAACGCCACGACGCCTTCTTTCCCCGCATCGCGGGCAAGCCGGCCGGCTACCTGTACAACCAGTTGCTGAACTTTCGCGAGGGACGGCGCCAGTATCCGATGATGAACTATATGGTGGAACACTTGCCTGACGATTACCTGCGCGAGATTGCCGACTATTTTGCGGCGCAGCACCCTGCCCCGCCGCCGGCCCAGCCCAGCGGCGCCGGCACGACGGCCCTGGCGCGCGGCAAGCAGCTGGTGCTGCATGGCGATGCCGGCAAGAAAATTCCCGCCTGTATCGCCTGCCACGGCCAGCAGCTGGCCGGCGTGGCACCCGCCATCCCCGGCTTGCTGGGCTTGCCGCGCGACTATATCAACGCCCAGCTGGGCGCGTGGAAGAACGGCATCCGCCGCGCCCACGCGCCCGACTGCATGGCGCAAGTGGCGCAGCGCCTGTCCGACGCGGACGTGGGCGCCGTCTCGGCCTGGCTGGGCACGCAAGTGGCCAGCGCCGACGCGCGTCCGGCCGCCAGTATCGCCCTGCCCTTGCCGCTGCATTGCGGCGGCGTGCCCGGCTCCGGCGCACAGGTGGCGCCATGAAAAAATGGATGCTCGCGGCGGCCATCGTCGCCATCGGTGCAGCCGGTGCCAAATTCCTGCTGTGGCCGGCGGACGACGTGGGACCGCCGGCCACCGCCAGCACCCTGAGCCAGGAACAGCTGGTCGCGCGCGGCGCCTACCTGGCCAAGGCGGGCGACTGCATGGCTTGCCACACGACGCGCGGCGGCGTGCCCTACGCGGGCGGCCGTGCCTTGCAGACGCCGTTCGGCAAGGTGCTCTCGCCCAACATCACGGCCGACAGGGAAACGGGCATCGGCAGCTGGACGGCCGACGATTTCTGGCGCGCAATCCACAACGGCAAATCGAAGGATGGCCGGCTGCTGTATCCGGCCTTTCCCTACACCAGCTACACCAAGGTGCGGCGCGAGGATAGCGACGCTCTGTACGCCTACTTCCAGAGCGTGCCGCCGCACCGGCAAGCCAACCAGCCGCACGCGCTGCGCTTCCCCTATAACCAGCAGATCGCGCTGGCAGCCTGGCGCGCCCTGTATTTCAAACCGGGCGTGTACCAGCCGCTGACGGGCAAAAGCATGGAATGGAACCGCGGCGCCTACCTGGTGCAGGGCCTGGGCCACTGCAGCGCCTGCCATAGCAGCCGCACGACCCTGGGCGGCAGCGACGACGGCCTGTCGGGCGGCCTGATTCCCGTGCTGGGCTGGTATGCGCCGTCGCTGACGTCGGATGCGGAAGCGGGCCTGGGCGACTGGGACACGGCGCATATCGTGGAATTGCTGCAAACGGGCGTGTCGCCGCGCGCCACCGTCTTCGGCCCCATGGCGGAAGTCGTGCGGCAAAGCTTGCAGCACATGAGCAATGCCGACGTGCAAGCGATGGCCGTCTACCTGAAAAGCCTGCCCGGTCCTGCGCAGCCCGCGCAACGGGCGCCGCGCGACACGTCCGAGCAAGCCCGGCAGCAACTGGCGCTGGGCGCGAAACTGTATGAGGCGCAATGCGCAAGCTGCCACCAGGCCGACGGCAAGGGCGTGCCGCCCGGCTACCCGCCGCTGGCCGGCAACCGCGCGCTGACGACGGCGTCGGCCGTCAACGCCATCCGGCTCGTGCTCAACGGCGGCTTCGCGCCCGGAACAAAAGGCAACCCGCGCCCCTACGGCATGCCGCCGTTCGGCCCCGTCATGGATGATGCGGAAGTGGCGGCCGTGGTCACGTACCTGCGTGCGTCGTGGGGCAATGATGCACCGGCCGTGTCGGCCCTGGAAGTCAATAAATACCGCAGCGTGCCGCTGGAGTAGCGCGCCTGCGGAAATAAAAAAAACCGGCCAGCGCCGGTTTTTTTTATCTCAAGCAGCAGTCCTCAGCGGAACTTGCTCTTGTGCCCAGTCTTCAGGTCCAGCGCATAACGCACGCCGTTGTCCGTCAGCATGACTTCATCGGGCGGCTCTTCGCCGGCCAGGGCGCCGTCGATCAGGGGCAAGCCTTCGCCCTTGCGCATCAGGTCGTCGCAGCGCTCGTACACGTTGACGCACCCCGTGGACGCCATCAGCGATTGCACGATGGCCACTTTCCACGCATCCACGCCGCCCGCATTGAATTCGCAGATCAGATAGCCTTGCACGCCGCCGAACAGCTGCACCACCAGGCCGGGCAAGCCCTCGTCTTCGCCCTTGATCAGGGTCAACAGCTGGTTTTCGCCCGCTTTCTTGATGGCAGATAATTTTTTCTCGATGGCGGCCTTGACGCGGCGCTTGATCAGCGCGTGGTCGACCGGTTCGTCTTCCTTGAAGCTCCAGATGCGCGCGCGGATCTGCGACTTCGAATTGTAGGCGGCGCGGGCGATGAATTGCTTCGATGAGCTTTGCACGATGGCCGTCGAGCCGGGCTTCATTTTTTCCTGCGGCTTGCCTTCGACTTTTTCAATCGCGGACGCGTAAATCCAGGATTGGCCCAGCAAGCTCTTTTCCTTGCCCTGTTTGATGGTGATGATCAGCATGTAATTCCAGTAGTGTGACCGGCGCGTGCCGGTCGTCGTATGTCCAATACCGGCATGATACCTCATGCCATCCTGTCGCATCCTCCTGCATTCCATGCCGCTGCCGGTGCAGTCTGTCGCAGCGCACTACGCAGGCGCGGCCGGCTGGCATACCATGCAAGTATACCAATTCCAAACAGGGAGCAAGAATGACACCGACACTTTTCCACCCACGCCGTGCCCGCGCCGCCACCGTCCTGCTGCTGGCCGCCTGCGCGCTGGCCCTCCCGGCCGCGCCGGCGTTGGCCTCGCCGCTCGACTGGATTTCCGGCAACAGCATCCAGGGCAGCGGCAAGCTGCAAAAGCAGACGCGCGAAGTCGGCAGTTTCCATGCCGTGGCGCTGAACGTGCCGGGCACGGTCGAATTGCGTATCGGCAACACGGACAGCATCACCATCGAGGCCGACGACAACATTTTGCCGCTGATCGAGACGGCGGTGGAAAACGGCACCTTGCGCATCCGCCCCGCCAAGCGCAACGCCAACTTCCGCCAGAGCAGCCTGAACATCGTCATCCAGGCGCGCCAGGTGGAACGCATCAGCGTGGGCGGCTCGGGCAACATCACGGCCACGGGCTTGCGCGCCGAGAATCTGCGCTTCGACGTGGGCGGCTCCGGCTCCATCCACGCGCGCGACCTCGACAGCCGCCAGGTCTCCATCGCCATCGGCGGCAGCGGCAACTTCAAGGCCAGCGGCAAGACGGAGCAACTGACGGCCTCGATCGGCGGCTCGGGCAATATCCAGGCGGGCAAGCTGGCCGCGCGCGACGTGCAGGTGAGCATCGGCGGCTCGGGCGAGGCGCAAGTGTGGGCCAAGGATGACTTGACCATCAGCATCGGCGGCTCGGGCGAAGTGAGCTACTACGGCGACCCGCGCATCAGCCGCAGCATGCAGCGTTCGAGCAGCATCAAGCGGCTGGGCGCGGCGCCGAATTAAGCCCCCGCAATGACAAAAGCCCGGAGCGATCCGGGCTTTTTGCGTTTCAGACAGGCTACATCAGCGGGCCGGCTTCACCGGTTCGCGGTCGATCAGGACCGTGTTGACGCTGTCCGTCAGCCAGATCTGGCCATCCTGGATCGTGCATTGCAGCTGCATCGTGCGCTGCGCCAGCTTGCTCATGTCTTGCGCCGCTTCCGACGGCAAGTTGATCACGGTCAAGTTCTTCGCCCGTTCCAGCTTGTTCGCGATCTGCTTCCACCAGATGTGGCTGGTTGCGCCATAGCTGTAGACGATGACCTGTTCCGAACGGCCGCACGCCTTCAGGATGCGCTTTTCGTCCGGCTGGCCCACTTCGATCCACAGCTGGATGGCGCCCGTCAAGTCTTTCTGCCACAGGTCGGGCTCTTCCGTGTCGAACAGGCCCTTGGTAAACGTCAGCGCCTCGTCGGCGTGGATGGCGAACGCCAGCAGGCGCACCATCATGCGCTCGTCCGTTTCGGACGGATGGCGCGCCAGGGTCAGCGCGTGATCCTGGTAGTAATTGCGGTCCATGTCGGCGATCTGCAGATCGGCTTTGAAAATTGTTGCTTTGAGGGCCATCGTGTTTCTGTCTCGGTAAAGTGAATAGTGAAGTCGGTATCAGCGGAAAACCACGGTCTTGTCGCCATTTTTCAGGATGCGGTGCTCGACGAACCATTTCACGGCGCGCGCCAGCACCACGCACTCGACGTCGCGGCCGATGGCCGTCAGGGTTTCCGCATCCATCGCATGGTCGACGCGCTCGACGTCCTGCTCGATGATCGGGCCTTCATCCAGGTCGCCCGTGACGAAATGGGCCGTCGCGCCGATCAGCTTGACGCCGCGGTGATGCGCCTGCGCATACGGCTTGGCGCCCTTGAAGCTGGGCAGGAAGGAATGGTGGATATTGATGGCGCGGCCGTCGAGCGCCTGGCACAGGCCGGGCGACAGGATCTGCATGTAGCGCGCCAGCACCACCAGGTCGATCTTGTGCGTGTCCATCAAGTCGATGATCTTCGCTTCCTGCGCCAGCTTGGCCGCTTCCGGCGCGCCGGTGGCCAGCGGCAGGTGGTGGAACGGAATATTGTAGCTGGCCGCCAGCTGGTAGAACTCCATGTGGTTCGACACGATGGCGGGAATTTCCACGTTCAGCAAGCCGCTCTTGTAGCGGAACAGCAAATCGTTCAGGCAATGGCCGATCTTCGACACCATCAGCATGACGCGCGGCTTGACGCGCGCATCGTGCAGCTGGCCGTGGAAGGGGCCGTTCAACTGCATGGCTTGCGACAGGTCGGCGAAGTCGCTGCGCAACTGGGCGTCGCTGACGGCGCCGTCTTCCAGCGCGAAATGCACGCGCATGAAGAACAGCTGGGATTCCTGGTCGCCGAACTGGGCGGAATCGAGGATGTTGCAGCCGCGTTCGGCCAGGAAGCCGGACACGCGGTGCACGATGCCGCGCTGGTCCAGGCAGGACAGGGTCAGGATGTATTCGGGATGCGTCATGGTCGCGGAATAAAGCAAAAAAAGTGGGCTATGCTCGGCTCAGCCACGCGCGCCGGCCATCGGCTGCGCTGCCGCGAGCCGGCTATTGTCGCACGGCCGGGCCAGTCAACCCGCATTTTCCACACAAGCAGCATGGCTGCCGGCGGCGGCAAGCCGATTCACGTTCATTTGATCTAACACAAAGTCATCGCATTTTTCCGCCTGCCAGGCGCCATTCCCACGCCAAACGGGCCACTGGCGTGGAACCTGGCACGCCATCCGGCGTCTATCCCTTTGCTTGTTTCACCATACGCCGCATCCGGTGCACCGGGTGTTTCCTGGATCCGTTTTTCATTGAGGTAGAACATGTTCACAAACAGTATTTCCCCCAGTTTCAGCCCCGCCCTGAAGTCCCACCTGGAGGCCCAGTGCAATTTCGCCACGGAACTATCACGCAAGCTGGTCGATACGGCGCAGCAACTGAGCGAGCTGCATCTGCGGCTGGCGCAAGACTTGCTGCAGGAATGGAGCAGCGCCAGCCAGCAACTGCTGTGCGCGCGCGACACGGGCGAGTTCATGTCGCTGGCCGCAGCCCAGTTGCAGCCGAGCAGCAACAAGCTGCAGCAGTACCAGCAGCAGCTCGGCAACCTCGTCGCCAACGCCAATGTCGAAATGAACCGCACGGCAGAGAACCACCTGCCCGAAGCGAGGCGCACGGCCGTGGCCTTCGCTGACGAAGTGGTGCGCAAGACGGCCGAGGAAACGGAAAAAGCCACGCAGCGCCAGCGTGAAATGATCGAAAAGATGCACGCCACGGCCCCCAGCAATGGCGCCGGCCGCAGCCGCGATACCGGCAGGCAATCCGATCAGGCGCATTGAGCACTTGAATTGACCACTTGACCCCACTCGACAGCAAGGAGAGCGACATGGCTAGCAATCAAGGTAATGAACAGGGCAAAGGCGCTGGCAGCAGCCAGAAAGCCGGCGAATCGGGCAGCGGCAAAGGCCCGAGCAAGCGCGGTTTCGCCGCCATGAACGAGGAACAGCAACGCGAAATCGCCAGCAAGGGCGGCCAGGCAGCCCATCAAAAGGGCACGGCGCATGAATTCGACTCGGAAGAAGCGCGCCGGGCCGGACAGAAAGGCGGCGAAGCCGTCAGCCGCAACCGCGAACACATGGCGGAAATCGGCCGCAAAGGCGGCGAAAGCCGGCAGTCGGCCCAGCGCGCCAATGAAAGCCGCAGCGGCACGGCCACGCGCAGCGGCGGCACCGAGCAGGGCCGCCCCGGCCGGCAAGGCGGCAAGGACGAGGACGACAAGGGCGGAGCAGGCGGAGCGGGCTGAGCGGGGCCGGCCGCCGGGCTGCCCCTGCGGCGCGCGGCCTGATGCAGGTAGGCAGGGGCGGCCCTGGCAGCCCTGGCAGCCCCGTGCAAGGGCTGGCGCAGCGCGGGGGCGGCGGTATGGTACATTCTCGCCTTACCGACACCTCCGCGCCACGCCCCGCCCTTCCCCGCATGCAGCCATCCCTGAAATACCTGAGCGCCTATTCCGAACAAACGCAAGCGCAAGTGCAGCAACTGATCGCGCAAGACAAGCTGGGCGATGTCCTGTTGAAACGCTATCCGAACGCGCACGATGTACGCAACGACAAGGCTTTATACCAGTATGTGCAGGACTTGAAGAATGAATTCCTGCGCAATGCCGAACCCATCAACAAGGTGGCGTTCGACAGCAAGATCCATGTGATCCAGCACGCGCTGGGCTTGCATACCTCGATCTCGCGCGTGCAGGGCGGCAAGCTCAAGGCCAAGCATGAAATCCGCGTGGCCACCATGTTCAAGGAAGTGCCGCTGGAATTCCTGCGCATGATCGCCGTGCACGAACTGGCGCACGTGAAGGAAAAGCAGCATGACAAGGCGTTCTACAAGCTGTGCACGTATATGGAACCGCAATACCACCAGTACGAATTCGACGTGCGCCTGTACCTGACCCAGCTCGACCTGTCCGGCCAGCGCCTGTGGTCATGACATCCATGTAACAATGCCGCCCCGGGCATCCATTGGGCGGCATTGTTGGCGTGGGTCAGAGTAGCCACCCGGCAAGACGGGCGGCTCTTGACGCATGTGCCGGCGGGACCGGCAGCGTGCTCAGGCTCAGGCGGCGTTTTTGCGGCGGCGCAGGAAGGCCAGCAAGCCCAGTCCGCCCAGCATCATGCCGTAGGTGGCCGGTTCCGGCACGGCGCTCACGCTGGCGGCGATATTATCGACCTGGAAGGTGTGCAAGGCGCCCTCCTGCCACGTTGCCGACAGCAGGTTGTTGAAACCCGTGAACGTGTAATCGCTGAAGTTATGGCTGCCATCGAGGCTGAAGGTCTGGGTCACCGTGCCGCCGCCCACCTGATGGCCGAAGAACGTCACGTCGTAAGGGCCAGGCAAGCTCACGAAGTCAGCCAGACGGATCGAGCTCAGCGAGAAAGCGGCGCCATCGGTACGGCTCAAGGTTGTCGTCGTCAGCACGGTGGCGCCAAGACCGGCCGAGCCGGCATAGGCAAAGTTGCTTTGATGGGCAGAACTGAGCAAGCCCAAGAAGCTGCTGTCGAAATCGTAGCCGCCTTCGGAATAGGAATCGAAGACGGATCCGAGAATGCCGGGTTGCTCCAGCGCATCGAAGCCGATGACGGTGGTTTGTGCGTGGGCGCCGCCGGCGGCGAGAATGGCGGCGACGGCAGTCGCGCGCAAGAGAGTCATTGGTTTCACAATAGTATCCTTTCAAGATGATGAAGTAGCGAGGTTGTGGCAACTTGCAATATCTAGGCGTCGTAGCGGGAAACGGGAGGCGCCTCGCTGGGTGTCCGACATGCCTGTCTTTTGAACAATTGCAGTAGAACACATTCATGCATAAAAAGCATCTTCATTTTCAAAAAAACATGCCTACGTGGAAATATTCTAGCTATATTTATATTAATTAATTAATTGATCTTGATCAATTTTCCCGCACAGAAATAAAAAAGCCATGCATTTCACAATGCATGGCTCTGGATGAGACTTCACAAAGAAGATTTACGGCGCACTATCCTTCAACCGCTGCACCAGGGCCGCAGGATCGGCATCGGCGTTCAGGAACGCCGCGTGCTGCGGGCGGATGAAGCCCTGTTCCTTGCCGTTTTGCACGAAAGCGATCAAGCCGTCATAAAAACGGTCGACATTGAGCAAGCCGATGGGCTTGGCGTGCAAGCCCAGCTGGGCCCAGGTGAGCATCTCGAACAGCTCTTCCAGGGTGCCATAGCCGCCGGGCATGGCGATGAAGGCGTCGGACAGGCTGGCCATCATCGCCTTGCGCTCGTGCATGTCCTTCACGATGAACTGCCGCGTCAAGCCCGTGTGGCCCACTTCGCGCTCGACCAGCTGGGTGGGAATCACGCCCGTCACCTCGCCGCCCAGGCGCAGCACTTCATCGGCGATCACGCCCATCAGTCCCACCTTGCCGCCGCCATACACGAGCGAGATATTTTCCGCCACCAGCACGCGCGCCAGTTCGCGCGCCGCCACGGCATAGTCCGGCGAGACGCCCGCGTTGGCGCCGCAATACACACATAAAGCCTTGATCACAGTATTCCCTACCCTTTCAATTCATCGATCGCCGCCTCGACCTCGAGGCGCTCCTTGGCGTCCAGTGCCACGCACTCGGCCGCCTTTTCATACAGGGCCAGCGCTTCCGCCAGCTTTTTCTTTCCGTCCAGCATATTCAAGGCGCGCGCATATTCGCTGTGCGCCAGCGCCGAATACGGCGTCAGGGCCAGCGCCGTCTTGAAGTGCTGGTAGCCATCTTCCTTGTTGGCGCCGTAGGTCAGGCCGCCTATCATGGCGCCGACCTTGTCGATAATTTCCGTATGATAAATCCCAAACGCGATATGCGCTTCCGCATGCATGGGCGCCACCGTCATCGTGCGGTCCAGGCTATTGCGCACGCGCGCGCCCATGCCCTGCGCCAGGGCCTTGACGACGGACGTGCCCAGCGCATAGCGGCCCAGGCTGTAGGCGTGCCAGTAGTAGCCGGCCGGATTGTCCGGCTGCTCGCTCTGCTGGCGCTCGCAGCGCTCCGCCACTTCCTCGTACATGTCGAGTTTCCGGCTGTCATCCACTTCCAGGTGCGTGGCATAGATGCAGGTCGCCTTGTGCGCCACCGCATAGCCGGGCACGCCGACAGCCAGGCCCAGTTTCACGGCCCGCTCGAAGTCGCCCGCATGGAAGGCCAGCCACGCCTGCACCAGCGCCGGGTGCGTGGGAAAGGGTTCCACATCGCCCGCATGCAGGCGCGCCCAGGCCGCTTCCAGGGTTTGCGGGGTGTAGACATATGCTTCGTCCGGATAAGGAAATTGTTTCCAAGCCATATATCTCTCCTGTAAATGACGACGTGGCGCCAGCAGTCGCGTCAGTCGTTCTTGAGTTTTGTCACATACTCTTCCGACAGTTTGCGAAACAGCAAATGCGTTTCATTGCGTAAATACGGCCCGATCAGGGACAGCACCTGGTAACAGCCGCGCGCCAGCGCGTCGGACATCGATTGCTGCTCGCTGTACTTGCGCGGGTTGCGCACATATTCGTACGACAGCCAGTAGGTGGCGACGACCACCATATTCGTCGCCATCGCGGCCACTTCCATGTCCGACGCTTCCAGCGACTGTTCGCTGCGCAAGTCTTCGCACAGCTGCGTGGCCACCTTGATCTTGTGCGCCAGGATCAGCTTGAAGTGCAATTCCAGCTTGCGGTTGCGCGACAGCAAATCGTTGAGGTCGCGATAGAAGAAGCGGTAGCGCCAGATCAGTTCGAACATCAGGTGCAAATACAGCCAGACATCCTCGATATTCGAGCGGCGCCCGTCGGGCACGGTCAGGATGCGTTCGATTTCCGCCTCGAACTGGACGAAGATGGAATTGACGATGTCGTCCTTGTTACGGAAGTGGTAATACAGGTTGCCGGGCGAAATGTTCATCTCTTCCGCAATCACGGTCGTCGTGATATTCGGCTCACCAAACTCATTGAACAGGCGCAGCGACAACTCCAGGATGCGTTCGCGGGTACGGCGTGGTGCTTTTTGTAGCATGGCGGGCAATCTCTCTGTGTTCTGCCTCAAGCATACCACCTAAGATAGCTGTAATGAAACACTCCGCCCCCGGGCGCCGGCGAAAAGCCCGGGCAAGAAAAAGCCTGCTCGCGCAGGCTGGAGGGATGCGGCACCGGCTCAGGCGGCCGGTGCTTTTTTCTTCGCCGCCGGTTTCGCCGCCGGCTTGCTTGCCTGCTTGCTCACCGCTTTGCTCGCCGGCTTGGCCGCGGCGCGCGGCGCGCTCCGGGCTGCCGGCTTGGCCGGGGCCTTGGCGACGACCGCTTTCGGCGCGGTTTTCGGTGCAACTTTCGGCGCCGCCTTCACGGCGGGCTTGGCCGCGGGCTTGGCCGCGGCCTTCGGCTTGGGCACCGGCGCGGCCTGGGCCGACAGCGCCGCCACTTGCCGGCTCAAGGCCTCGATCTGCGCATGCAGTGCGGAAATATCCTGTTGCGTGGGCACGCCGATGGTGGCCAGGGCGCGCGCGACACGCTCTTCAAACACCTGTTCCAGCTTGTCCCAGGAGCCGCTGGCCTGCTTGCCCACGCCATCGGCCAGCTTGCTGACACTGTCGCTGACGCCGGAAACCTTGTCTTCGGCGCGCTTCTGGAATTCCGTGCCTTCCTTCACCAGCCGGGAAAACACGCGTCCACCCTCTTCCTGCGCCTTGGCGAAGGCGCCCAGGCCCGCTTGCCAGATCTGCTGCGCGGACGAGCGCACGGCGTTCGCCAATTCCTTGTCTTCCGCCAATTCCTTCAATTTCTTCACCATCGCCAGCTCCCGTCATATGAAAGGCCATGCCACTTCATGGATACTTTTTATTCTAGTGAGCAAAACTAGAGACGGGAGTCTAATCCGATAGAAAGCTGCCTCGGAAGGTGCGCCAGCGCACGCAGCGGCCAGCGCCTAGGCCGCCGCCTTCACCTGGCCATGCAGCAGCTTGTGCAGGCGGAAGCCTTCGCGGATATTCTCGCGCAGTACGGCGCCTTTCCACGGTTTCGTGTAGAAGCGGTCGACGGCGCCGCGGTTGATGGCCGCCATGATGGGCGTCAGGTCGGCAAAGGCCGACAGCATGATGCGGAAAGTGTCGGGACACAGGTGCTTGACCCGTTCCATGAATTCGGTGCCGCTCATGAGCGGCATGCACTGGTCGCACAGGATCACCTGCACCTTGTGGCGCGCCAGGATGTCGAAACCTTCGGCGGCCGTCTGCGCCGTGAGGATGCGGTAGCCGTCCTGCGCCAGGAAGTCGCTGAGCACGTCGAGCATGAACACATCGTCGTCGACGATCAGCAAAGTTTGCTGCTCTTCGCCGGCGGCATCCTCAGGCGCCTGCAGCAACTTGCCGCCCATCAACATCTGCTCGAATTCCTCGTGCGGCACGGGGCGGCTGAAATAATACCCCTGCATCTCGTCGCAGCCGTGGCGCCGCAAATAGGCCAGCTGCGCGTCGTTTTCCACGCCTTCGGCGATCACTTCCAGCTTCATGCTGTGCGCCATGCTGATGATGGCCAGCACGATGGCCGCGTCGTCCGGATTGCTGGTGACTTCGCGCACGAAGGCGATGTCGATCTTCAGCTTGTCGATGGGGAAGCGCTTCAGGTAGGCCAGGCTGGAATAGCCGGTGCCGAAATCGTCGATGGAAATCTGGATGCCCAGCGCCTTCAGGTTGCGCAGCACGGCGATGGTTTCCTCGGCGTTCGACATCAGCGAGCTTTCCGTCAGTTCCAGCTCCAGCAGTTCGGGCGCGATCTCGTATTTGCGGATGGCCTTGAGCACCTCCTCTTCCAGGCCGCCGACGAAAAACTGGATGCCCGAGACGTTCACCGACAGGTGCACCGGCCCGATGCTGCTGGCGCCCCACTCGCTGATCTTCTTGCACGCTTCGTCGAGCACCCAGTTACCGACGCGCACGATGAGTCCCGTTTCTTCCAGCAGGGGGATGAACAGGGCCGGCGAAACCATGCCGTGACCGGGGCGGCGCCAGCGTATCAGCGCTTCGGCGCCGCTGATGCGCCCCGAGATGATATTCACCTTGGGCTGGAAGAACAGCACGAATTCCTCGTTGTCGATGGCGCGCCGCAGGGCGTTTTCCATGTCCAGCCGCGCCATCGACTGCGCATTCATTTCCGCCGTGAAGAAGCGGAAGGCGTCGCGGCCCGCCTCCTTGGCGCGGTACATGGCCGTGTCGGCATATTGGATCAGCGTGTCCGCATCGACGCCATCGTCGGGGTACACGGAAATGCCGATGCTGACCGTCACCGTCACTTCATGGCCCTGCAAGTCGAAGGGCTTGCGCATCGCCTCGCGCACCTTGTGGACCACGCCCACGGCATGCTGGGCGCCGTCGGGCAGCACCAGGATGGTGGCAAATTCGTCGCCGCCAAAGCGGCCGATGGTATCGCGCACGCGCAGGCAATCGACCAGGCGGCTGGAAAACTGGCGCAGCAGGTCGTCGCCGATGGTGTGGCCCAGGGTGTCGTTGATATTCTTGAAGCGGTCGATATCCATGAACAGCACGGCCACGGCCCACTGGTGTTCGGCCGCCTGGGCCAGGGAATGGGTCAGCGAGACGTAAAACTGGCTGCGGTTCGGCAAGCCCGTCAAGGTGTCGAAATGGGCCAGCTTCATCAGGCGCTGCTCGGCATCCTTGCGCTCGGTGATGTCGCGCGCCACGGCCACCAGGATCCAGCTCTGCCCCGAGCGCAGGGTGCGCCGCTGCACTTCCACCGACAGCGGCGAGCCGTCCTTGCGCTGCAACTGCAATTCCGTCATCGGCCCGCCCTGGTCGCCGGCCAGCAGCTTGTTGTACAGCTCTTCCAGCTGGGATTCGCCGTCGTGCGCGCGGCCAGGCCCCACGCGCAGGAAATCCTCGCGCTCGAAACCGAGCATGCGGCAAGCCGTCTGGTTGACGTCGACGAAGCACATGCCGGCGCGGTCGACGAGGAAAATCGCGTCGGCCGTGGCGTCCATCGCCAGGCGGAAGCGGCGCAAGTCTTCATCGAGGCGGATGCGCGCCGCCATGTCCAGGGTCAGCTGCTCGTGATGGCGCTTGATCTCGTCGTACAGCAGCAGGTTGTCGTAGGCGACGGCGATCTGCGCCGCCACCGTGGCGGCGACCCGCTCGTCGACTTCGGAAAACTCAGTCGCCCCCAGCTTGTCGACCAGGTACAGCCAGCCGTGGCTGCGTTCACGCGAGGCGATGGCCACGCCCAGGAAGGAGTGCACGGGCGGGTGCGTGTCGGGCAGGCCCAGCGCGCCGGGGTCGCCCTTCAAGCCATTGACCCGGTAGGGCTGGCGCTGCTCCAGCAAGCGGTTCAGGATGCCCGTGCGCGGCGCGCTGGCGATGCGCTCGAGGTTTTTCTCGGCGCCGCACGAAGAAAAATAGCTGAGCTTTTCGGCGCCCTCTTCCAGCACGCCGATGCAGGCGTACTTCGAGACGCAGATATTCTGCGCCACCTTGCAGCCCGCCTCGATCAGGGCGCGCGGATCGCGTTCGGCGCCCAGCTCGATGCCCAGCTCGATCAAGGCCGTCAGGCGCAGGCTGACCGCCTGCAGGCTCGACAGGGAACGCGACAGGCGCTCCGTCATGACGCCCAGGTCTTCGGGGATGGCGGCCTGACCCTCGCGCTGGCTGGCCAGCTGCGAAATCTGCTGGCTGCTCGATTCCAGTTCATCGAGGTAGCCGCTGACCTGGTGCTCGATGCCGGCCAGCTTGCCTGCGGCGGGAAGCGCCGCGCCGCCGCCGGCGCCCGGCGCACCCGGCACCTGTGCCGCCGCCGGCATCAGCCCCAGCGCCTCGTTGACGGTGCGCACGATGACCTCGGGGTCGGACGGCTTGGGCAGCACCCAGCGCACGCCGCAGGCCTGCGCCAGCAAGATCGCTTCCTGCTCCCGGTAGGTGGCCGTATAGAAGATGATGGGCACGTCGGTCAGCGCGGGGTCGGCATGCACGCGCGTGACGAATTCGTAGCCGTCCATGTTCGGCATAAGGATGTCGGAAATGATCAGGTCGGGCCGCTCGGTGCGCAGGATTTCCAGCGCGTCGGCGCCATTCGCCGCTTCCAGCAGGCGGTGGCCGCCGTAACCCAGCAGCGCGGTCAGGAACTCGCGGTTCAGCACATGATCATCGACGATCAGGATGGTGGCTATGTCGTTTTTAACTGGCGTCGACGGCGCCCCGGGTAAAAAAGACTCCAGCTCCGCAACGAAAAGGTCGGGCTCGATAGGTTTGCCGATGTAGCCATTGAAACCCGCCTCCAGCAGGCGTTCGCGGTCGCCCACCATGGCCAGCGCCGTCACGGCCAGGGCCGGGATCGCGCGCAGCCGCGGGTCTTTCTTCAGCTCCGCCACCACGCCGTAGCCGTCGAGCTTGGGCAAATGCACGTCGCAAATGATCAAGTCCGGCAATTCGCTGCGCGCCATGCGCACGCCCTCTTCGCCGTCATAGGCTGCCAGCGGCGTGTACCCGAAGGCGCGCAGCAAATACACCATCAATTCCATATTGGTGGCGTTATCTTCAATAATCAGGATACGTGCGGACAATTAGCGCCCCCAATAAAAACTGCATGGACTCATTTTCCGCCTGCGTTCAACTTTCCGCATGCGCGGCTAACATAACAATCCTATAACATCTTGCCATACATCCAGAAAAATATCTGTGCGCAGGGTACCTGCAGAGCTTCGCAAGCGGCCTCGGGAACAAATTTCCGCCAGCCGTCTTCTGACGTTAGCTTAATACAGTACGCCAGTGGAAAACAGCATTTTCTGCCCGTGACGCTGTTAAACACGGGCAACAGCAGAGTCAAAAGAGACAGTCTTGCCATGCAGATAAAACACAACAGGATTCAGGCAAAACGGGGGGAAGATGGGGGCTGGGCGACTTCGGTCTTGATAGTAATTTCCGCCAACAGCTGACGCAGCACGCGCGCATCGCTGGCCAGCGCCACGTGGCCGATGCCGCCGAAGGCAAGATTGCGCGCGCCGGGCAAATGCGCGGAAGATTGCGGCGCGACAATATTATCGTGGTGCGAGTAAATCGAGGTGATCAGGGCGCGCGTTTCCGGCGTCTCGCTGGCGGCCAGCTGCGCCAGCCAACCGCTGGGCGCGCCATGGATACGGCTCATCTGGCGCGCATTGGCGCCCGCCGCCACATTGGCCAGCGCCGTGCCGTGGTGCGGCGTGCCGATGGTGACGACGCGCGCCACGCGGGCCGCGCCATAATGGCGCAGCCACGCGCGCGCCACCAGGCCGCCCATGCTGTGGGCGACGATGATGGCGCGGTCGCTGCCCGTGCGGGCGCACAGCGCCGCGATGGCTTGCTCGACCTGCGGCACGAACTCCTCGATATCGGCGCCTATCGGTTCCAGGTCGACGCCGTCGTGCGCGATGCCGGCCCGCGCCAGCTGCCGGCTCAGCTGCGCCCAGTAGCCGCGGTTGCACACATAGCCGTGGATCAGCAGCACCGGCAAGCCCTGGCCAGCGACGGTGTCGGCCGCATGCAGGCGCGGACGCAGCATGCCCCACGACGAGGTCCACAGCGTAGCGCGCAACTCGCCCAGGAACAGCCGCGCGGCGCCCCGCACACCCAACTGATGTTCCGGCGGCACGGGGCTGCCAAGATACCGGCTTTCCCGGAAATTGCGCGCCACGACCAGCGCGCGCACGGCCAGCAGCATGGCGCCCGCCAGCAGCAAGGCCAGCACCGGCGACGCCACGCCCCAGACATGCATGGCCAGGTACGCCACCGCCAGCACGGCCAGTACTTGCAGCAGCATCAGCCACTTGAGGACGCGCGCGATCATGCCGTGCCTGCAACGGGAACGGGCGCCGGCTTGCCCGTCAGTTCCCGCGCCAGGCCGCTGGCCAGGCGCGCGGCCAGCGCATACAGCGTCAATTGCGGATTGGCGCCTATCGAGGTGGGGAACAGCGAGCCGTCGTGCACGGACAAGTTGCGCACGCCGTGGTAGCGGCCGTCGGCGCCCGTCACGCCCAGGCGCGCATCGTCCGACATGGCGCAGCCGCCCATCACGTGGGCCGATACCACGCGCGCCAGCAGCGCCTTCATCGGCAAATCGCCGATGGCCTGTTTCGCCTGCGTCCAGCTGGTGTAGTGGCTGGCCAGCTCGTGCACGGGATACACGCTCCGCGCGCCGGCCGCGAACTGGATTTCCGCCATCGACAGCAGCGCGCGCCGCACGCCATCCCAGATGAAGGGCGTGAGCGGATAGTCGAGCACGGGCGCGCCGAAGCTGTCGATCGATACGCTGCCGCCCGCCGCTTCATGGTGAAAGCCGTCGCGCAGCAGCGCCAGCAAGGCGTGCGCATGGGGGAAGTCGCGCATGGTGCGCGCATGCTCGTCGCCGAAGCCGCCCATGGTGGTGGCCATCAGCAGCGGATGCAGGGGCGGCGCTTCGAGCTTGTAGCCGATGGGGCCATCGATGGGCGCCGTGTGCAGGAAATGGTCGGAATAAATCGTCTGCGGTGCGCCCGCATAGGCGTCGACGCGCTGCTTGAACAAGCCCGCCGAAATCACCGTCGGATGCAAGAAGGTGCGCCGCCCCAGCAAGCCGTGCGGATCGGGCGCCTGCGAGCGCAGCAGCAGCGCGGGCGAATTGATGGCGCCGCCGGCCAGCACGAAGTGCCTGGCGCGCAAGGTGAGGCGCATGCCCGTGGGCGCCTGACCGGCAGCATCGAGCGCCGTCACCTGCAGGCTGTCGATGCGCTCGCCCTTGAAGCTGAAGCGTTCCGCGCGCGCATGCACGAGCAAGCCCGCGCCCAGCGCCAGCGCCGAGGGGATCGTCGTCACCAGCATCGATTGCTTGGCGTTGGTCGGGCAACCCATGCCGCAGTAGCCGAGGTTCCAGCAGCCGTTCACATTGCGCCGGATGGCGGCCGTGGGGATGCCCAGCGCCGTGGCGCCACGCCGCAATAAGTCGTTGTTTTCATTCGGCGGCGCGGCCCAGTCGCTCACGTGCAGGCGTTTTTCCATCATGGCGAACCACGGCGCCATGGCGTCCACGGAATAGCCGGACAAGCCAAAATGCTTGCGCCAGTAATCGAGGGTGCCGGGCGGCGTGCGGAAGCTCGACGTCCAGTTGACGGTGGTCGAACCGCCCACGGTGCGCCCCTGCAAAATGTTGATGGCCTTGTCGCGCGTCTTGCGCGCGGCCGATTCCTGGTACAGCGCGGGATAGGCGTCCGCTTCGCGCATCTTGAAGTCGCGCGAAGACTTCAAGCCGCCCTCTTCGACGATCAAGACCTTCAGGCCGGCCAGCGCGAGGATTTCCGCCGTCACGCCGCCGCCGGCGCCGCTGCCGATGACGACGACATCCGCCTCCAGGGTGCGGTCGGCATTCAGGGTGCTGGCGTCGGTGACGTTCCAGCCGCCGGCCACGCCGATGGCGATGGGGTCGGGAATGGGGGATGTGCTCATGGATGCCTTATGCGCTCAGTTCGGGCAGCGGTCCCGGATAGCCGATGGCGGCCCAGTGGGCGGCATCGGCATACCAGGCGCCGAGGATCAGGTCGTGCAGGGCCAGGTAGGCCGTCTGCAAGATGGCCAGGCGGTGCGTGCGCCACGATTGCAGAAAGGCGGCCACCTGGGCGGGGTCGGCTTCGCGCCAGCCATCTTTGACGCCGGCGACGAAGCGCCGCGCGGGCGCCAGCGCCAGCAGGCCGAACAAATCCTGCACTTCCTGCTGCGCCGCCAGCGGCAAGCCGCGGATAGCCGTGTCGACGCCGGCGATGGCGCCATCGAGCGCCGCGGCCCGCGCGGGGGCTTCCCGCGGCAGCGCGCTGCCCAGCATGGCCGGCACGATGGCCGCCAGCGCCCCGCGCGCCGCGCCATCGAGCACGAAGCGGCCGGGAGGCGACGGTCCGCGCACCAGCCGGTACGCGGCGCCGCCGGCGGCCAGCGCGCAGGCGCCGAGCACACCCAGTTTCAGAAACGATCTGCGTCGCATCAGCATGTCTCCATTGCCATGTCTCCCCTTGTTTTATACCGCCTTTTGCAAGCCAGTGTACGCCAAAGGCAGTGGGCGTTTGAACGCAAAAACTAGAGCGGAGAGTCTAGTTTTTGCGACTGAAACCACAGCAGCAGCATGGCTAGCAGCGCCGCCAGCGCGCCGCCGATGGCGATGCTGGGCAAGCCGCAGGCGACGATCAGCGCGCCGCCCAGTGCGCCGCCAAGCGCCGTGCCCCCATTGAAGGCGGCGATATTCAAGCCCGCCGCCACGGCGTCGCTGCCCGGGCAATGCCGCCGCGCCAGGCGCAGTAAACCCATGGTCGACAGGGTGACGAGAGCAAAGAACAGCAAGCCCAAAGTGCCGCACAGGGCCAGCATGGCCAGGGGATGGGCGCGCAGCAGATAAAAGGCCAGCAGATTGAGCGCCAGCGCGGCCAGGGCCAGCATGGTGGCGCGCAGCGCGTGGGGACGGTCCGCGCACCAGCCGCCCAGCAGGTTGCCGCCGATGGCGCACGCGCCAAAGCACAGCATGGCGGCGCCCAGCCAGCCCGCATCGAGCCCGCCCAGCTGCAGCAGGAAGGGCGAGACATACGTGAAAAAACTGAAGGTGGCCACGCTGACCAGCGCCGCCACGCCGGCCGCCAGCAGCAGGGGCGGTTGCAGGATGGCGCGCAGGCTGGCCAGGGCCGATGTGGCGCCGGTCTGCTGGCGCGCGGCCGGCATGGCGAGGCGCAAGCCCGCGCCGCCGCACAGGGCCAGCACGCCGATCACCGCAAATACCCAGCGCCACGACGCGACGGCGCCCAGCCACGTCCCCAGCGGCACGCCGCCCGCCAGCGCCAGGGTCAGGCCCAGCCAGACGATGGACAGCGCCCGGCCCGCGCGCGACGGGTCGACCAGGCTGGTGGCCGCATGCGAGGCGATGGCCATGAACACGCCATGCGCGAGGCCGACGGCAAAGCGCACCCCCAGCAGCGCGCCCAGCGCCGGCGCGGCCGCCATGGCCACGCTGCCGGCCGCCAGCACGAGCATGGTGGCCACCAGCACCTGGCGCACGGGCCGGCGCGCCAGCAAGGCCGTCAGCACGGGCGCGCCGATGGCCGCCCCCAGCGCATACGCGGCGATGGCGCCGCCGGCCGCCGCCACGCTGGCGTGCAAGTCGCGCGCCATGGGCGTCAACAGGCCGGCGGCGATGAATTCGCACAAGCCGAAGGCAAAGCTGCACAGGGAAAGCAGATAGATGGAGAGTGGCAGCGCGGCGGACGGCAGCGCAGTGCGCGAGGACATGGTGGACATGGCAGTTCCTGACAATCAAAACGCCATGCTGGCCCCGCGATGACCATCTGTAAAATATCTTATTTATCTTGAAACGAGACGTTCAAAGTCTCAATACGGGGAAAAGTGCCGCAATTGCGCCAGCAGCCGCTCGCGCACGGGGGATGTGCGCCGCGGGTCCCACGCCATGTACAGGTCGAGCTGGCGCAGCGGCGCGGGCGCGCTGCTTGCCAGCGGCAGCATGACGACGCCCGCCGGCATGGACGCCGCCAGGCTGGCCGGCAGCAGGGCCGCACCAAAACCGGCCGCCACCAATCCCAGCACCGTTTGCAAGCGGCGCGCCTGCTGCGCCACCTGCGGCACGAAGCCCGCGTGCAGGCACAGGCTGGCCAGCTGGTCGTGGAAACCCTGGCCCAGTTCGCGCGGCGAGGCGACGAAATCGTCACCGGCCAAATCCGCCAAGTCCACCCGCGCCTGGCCCGCGCAGCGGTGGTTCAACGGCAGCGCAACAACGATGTCTTCGCCGGACAGGCGCTCGAAGCGCAGGCCCGGCGTGCTGCGCCCCGGCGCGCGCAGCAGGGCGACATCGACCTCGCCTTTTTCCAGCCACTCGACCTGCTGCTGCGTCGACGCTTCGCGCAAGGTGAATTGCACGGCGGGCGAAGCGGCGCGGAACGCGCGCAAGGCATTCAATACGTGGGCGTAGGGCGTGATGTGGATGAAACTGAGGCGCACGTGGCCCTCGATGCCCTGCGCCACGCGGCGCGTGGCCGCCACGCCCTCTTCCAGGCTGGCCAGCACCTGGCGGGCCGTGGCCAGGAAAGCCGTGCCGGCCGGCGTCAGGCTGACCTTGCGGTTGGTGCGCTCGAAGACGGGATAGCCGAGCGCTTCTTCCAGCCGCAATATCGCCTGCGACAACGGCGGCTGCGCCATGTGCAGCCGTTCGGCCGCGCGGCGGAAATTGAGTTCCTCGGCGACGGCGATGAACTGGCGCAGCAGCCGGGTTTCTATCATGGGCCTTTTTTCGCCACCGCCAGGATATGCCGGGCGATGCCGCGCAGGATATTGACTTCTTCCGTTTCCAGCCCCGTGCGCGAAAACAGGCGTTTCAGCCGTGGCATGAGCTTTTTCGGGTTGTCGGCGTCGAGAAAATCGATGGCCACCAGCGCCTGTTCCAAGTGCGCATACATGCCGTCGACCTGCGCCAGGCTGGCCGCGTCGCCGTGAAAGCCGACGGGACTGGCGATTTGCCCGTCGCCGAGGGCCGCCACGCGGCATTCGTAGGCGACGACCTGCGCCGCCTGCGACAGGTTCAGCGAGGAATACTCGGGATTGGCGGGGATGTTGATCAGCACATTGCACTGCTCGACGATCTCGTTGGGCAAGCCGAAGCGCTCGTTGCCGAAGATGACGGCCGCGTGCAAGTCCTCGCTGGCCGCCAGCTGCGCGGCGATGGCGCGCGGCGCCGTGACGGGCGGCGAAAATTCGCGCAGCCGGGCCGAGACGGCCGCCGCGTAATTGCAGCCTTCGAGCGCCTCGGCGATGGAGCCGACGATGCGCGCGCCGGACAGGATATCCTGCGCGCCGCTGGCGAAAGCCACCGCTTCCGCGTCCGTCAAGGCGTCGGGAAAGCGGGGGTTGACCAGCACCAGATCGGAAAAACCCATCGTTTTCATGGCCCGCGCGACGGCGCCAATGTTGCCGGATCGACTAGTTTCGACAAGAATAAATCGCAGGCGTTTGAAAAGAGACGTGTTGATTTCGGGCAGATTCATTTAAAATAGCGCTATTGCGCGGTATCGATACAGGAAATTTCGGGAAACGGAGTCACAAAACGCTGACTCCAGGCCGGGATTTTAACCACTTCGGCACCGCTCCGCTCTTTAATTCATTCTTGCACTCTATCGTACCGGCGCCGAAAGGCGACGCTGGGCGGTCGCGTGCTTTTAACGGAAGCTCACATGCACCCAATGCTCAACACGGCGATCAAAGCCGCCCGCCGCGGCGCCGCCGTCATCAATCGCGCCTCTTTTGACCTCGACCGCGTCGTCGTCACGGAAAAACAACATAACGATTTCGTCACCGACGTCGACCAGGCGGCCGAACAAGCCATCATCGAGGTGCTGTCCAAAGCCTACCCGGACCACGCGTTCCTGGCTGAGGAATCGGGAGCTTCCGCCAACTCGCACGACGAGAATGAATATCAGTGGATCATCGACCCGATCGATGGCACCACCAACTTCATCCACGGTTTCCCGCAATACTGCATCTCGATCGCCCTCGCGCATCGCGGCGTCGTCACGCAAGCCGTCATCTACGATCCGGTCCGCAACGACCTGTTCACGGCCACCAAGGGTGCCGGCGCCTACCTAAACGAAAAACGCATCCGCGTCACCAAGCTGGACCGCATCTCGAACGCCCTGCTGGGCACCGGCTACGTGGCCGGCAGCGCCCGCGCGCTGGACGAATACCTGAAGATGTACGCGATCATGGGCGAACGCAGCCAGGGCGTGCGCCGCGCCGGCTCGGCCGCGCTGGACCTGGCTTACGTCGCTTGCGGCCGCCTGGACGGCTTCTACGAAAAAGGCTTGAAGCCTTGGGATATCGCCGCCGGCGCCCTGATGATCACGGAATCGGGCGGCATCGTCGGTGAATTTTCCGGCGAATCGGACTACCTGTACAAGGGCGACGTCATCGCCGCCAGCCCGAAGATCTTTGGCCAGATGATCACCCTGCTGACGCCATTCGCCTGATTGCCGGGCCCGCGCTGATGTAACAAAAGCTGCCGGAGGCGACTCCGGCAGCTTTTTTTTCGCCCCGGCCAGTCGTCAGCTGCCCCGCATGGCCGGCAGCAGCACGCGGTAGATCTGCAGGAACGCCGGCCCCATCAGCACGACCATCAGCGATGGGAAGATAAAAAAGATCAGCGGAAACAGTAGCTTGAGGGCGATCCTGGCCGCCGTTTCCTCGGCCCGCTGGCGCCGCTTGGTGCGCAGCTGGTCGGACTGCACACGCAGCGACGCGGCGATGCTCGTGCCGAAGCGCTCGGCCTGGATCAGCAGGGTCACCAGCGCGTCCACATCCTCCACTCCCGTGCGCAAGGCCAGATTGCGCAAGGCCTTGTCCTTGGCGCTGCCGGCGCGCAATTCCAGCGTCACCAGTTGCAGCTCTTCGGCCAGGACGGCGCTTTTCAGGCCGATTTCCTGCGCCACGCGCGCCAGTGCCGCATCCATCGCCAGCCCCGCTTCGACACACACCGTCATCAGGTCCAGCGCATCGGGAAAGGTCTCGAACACTTCGCGCTGACGCTGTTTCAGGCAGTGCGACAGCCAGGCATTGGGCAGGTAGTAACCGAGGGCGGCCGCCGCGACCAGCCACAACAGCATATTGTGTCCGCCCTGGCGCAGCAGAAAATACGCCAGCAGCGGCAAGCCCACGAACAAGCCTGTCTTGGCCGCGTAAAACAGCGCAGGTGCGGCCTGGCTGCGCCAGCCGGCATGGACGAAGCGGCTGCGGATGGGCGAACTTTCCCAGCCCTCGTCCGGCAGCGACAGCCTGGCCAGCGGGCGCGTCAGGCTGACGGCGTGCGCCAGCCAGCGCCGCCTGGCATGGCGCCCGCCATCGCCGCCGGCGCCCGCATCGCCCAGCGCCTGCAGCCGCTCCTGCACGGCACTGCCCGTGCACAGACGCAACACCAGCAAGGCCAGCGCGAAAACAATCAGGAACAGCAGGCCCAGCAAGGCCAGCTGCGCCGCACTCATCGTGCTCATCGTGTCTGTTCTTTCATCTTACACCCGGATATTGATAATTTTTCTGATGCAGATCACACCCAGCATCAGCAAGCCCAGCGATACTCCAACCATCTTGCGCCCGCCCCCATCCGTGTACAGCACGGCAATAAACTGCGGATTCATCAAATGCATCATCAGCGCCGCGCCAAATGGCAACAAACCCAGGACCCAGGCCGACATGCGCCCTTCGGCCGACAGCACGCGCACCTGGCCCAGCAATTTCAGGCGGTCGCGGATGATGGCGCTGATGCTGCTCAGCAATTCAGTCAGGTTGCCGCCCGTTTCGCGCTGGATCAGCACGGCGATGACGAAATAGCGCAAGTCCGTGCTGGGCACGCGCGCGGCCAGGTTGCCCAGCGCATCGGCCATGGCGACGCCGAAACTGACTTCGTCGAACACGGCGCGGAATTCGTCGGCCAGCGGCCCCGTCATTTCCTCGCCCACCATTTTCAGCGCGGTGGGAAAGGCATGGCCGGCGCGCATGGCGCGGCTCATCAGGTCGAGCGCGTCCGGCAGTTGCTGCTCGATGCGCACCAGCCGCTTGCTCCTGGCGCGGCGCACCAGCAGATACGGCAGCGCGGCGCCGCCCGCGGCCAGGCCCAGGCGCACATACCATGGCAGCGGCAGCGCGCCGGCCAGCAGCAGGCCGGCCGTCCCGCCCAGCAGGCAATAGCCCAGAAAAGTGGCCACGAACCAGCGCATGCCCGCCTGCAGCAGCAGCTGGTCGAGGCGCCGCGCGCCGGGCAAGCCTTGCAGCACGCCGTGCAGCAAGGGATGGGCGCTCAGCGGGCGCTGCTTGGTGATCGACAGCGCCTGTTCGCCATCGCTGGCCGTGTACATGGCTTGCAGGCGCCGCGCCACCCGCGCCGCGCCCGCTCCCCGCGCCGCTTGCCACGCCAGCCAGGCGCCAGCCACCAGCAGCAGCACGGCCAGGAAAAGGAACAGATAGACAAGGTAGGAAAGCATGGCCGGTCAGCGCCCCGCCGCGGTGGGTTCGAACAGGGCGGCCGACACGCCGATGCCAAAGCTGTTCAGGCGATCGAGGAAGCGCGGGCGGATGCCGCTGGCCGAGAAATGCCCGACCACCGCGCCGCCCTCGGCCACGCCCGTCTGCCGGAAACTGAAGATTTCCTGCATCGTGATGACTTCCCCTTCCATGCCAGTGATTTCCTGGATCGACGTGACCTTGCGCTTGCCGTCGATCAGGCGCGACACTTGCACCACCACCGACACGGCCGAGCTGATCTGCTGCCGGATGGCCTTGCTGGGCAGGTTGGCCGCCGCCATGCTGATCATGTTTTCCAGCCGCGTGATGGCGTCGCGCGGCGTGTTGGCGTGGATGGTGGCCATCGAGCCTTCGTGGCCCGTGTTCATCGCCCCCAGCATGTCGAGCGCCTCGGCGCCGCGCACCTCGCCCAGGATGATGCGGTCCGGGCGCATGCGCAGCGCATTGCGCACCAGCGCGCGCTGGCTCACCTCCCCCTTGCCTTCGATGTTCGCGGGCCGCGTTTCCAGGCGCACCACGTGCGGCTGCTGCAATTGCAGCTCGGCCGCGTCTTCCACCGTGACGATGCGTTCCGTCTGGCCGATAAAGCCGGAAATCACATTGAGCATGGTGGTCTTGCCGCTGCCCGTGCCGCCGGAAATGAGGATATTCATCTTCGCCTTGCCCAGGCCCTGCAGCACCTCGGCCATCTCGGCCGTCATGCTGTGGTAGGCGACCAGGTCGGCCAGGCGCAGCGGATCGACGGAAAACCGCCGGATCGACATCACGGGGCCGTCGATGGCCAGCGGCGGGATGATGGCGTTGACGCGCGAACCGTCGGGCAGGCGCGCATCGACCATGGGGCTCGATTCGTCGATGCGGCGGCCCACGCGCGAGACGATCTTGTCGATGATCTTCATCAGATGGGCGTCGTCGTCGAAGCTGACGTCGGTCAGCTCCAGGCGGCCGCCCCGCTCCACATACACCTGCTTGTGGCCGTTGACGAGGATGTCCGACACGCTGGCATCGGCGAGCAGCGTTTCGAGCGGCCCGAAGCCCAGCATCTCGTGCTGGATGTCGCGCGTCAGGCTACGGCGCTCGGCGTCGTTGATGACCACCGCCTCTTCGTCCAGCAGGCGCTCGACCAGGCCGCGCAATTCTTCGCGGATGCGCTCCTGCGACAGGCGCTGCATGCTTTCCAGGTCGACCCGTTCGAGCAGCAGCCCATGGATGCGCAGCTTGAGGTCGCGGTAGCCGTGGTTGTCGATGACGGCCATGCGTTGCGGCGCGAGCGCGGCGATCTTGGCGCTGCCAAGCCGTTCGCGGATGGACAAGGCGGCGATGGGGGAAGTGGCCATGAAATGCTCCTGTTCTGGGATGGGGATCAAGCGCGTGGATCAGGCGCGCCGCAGGACGCGGCCGAGCCAGCCCTGGCGCGCCGTGCTGGCCGCGCCGCCGGCCAGGCTGGCGGCGAACTCCTGCAGCGAGCGGGTGATCGGGCTGGCCTTGTCGAGCTGCAGGATAGGCACGCCCTGGTTGACCGAGGCGGCCGCCGAGGCGTAGTGATTCGGCACCGTGCGGTAGACCGCCGTGCCGTACGCCGCTTCCAGGTCGCGCAGGCGGATTTCGCCGCCCTTGTCGTGGCGGTTGACGATGATATGCACCTTGTCCTTCGCGTATTCGAGCGAGCGGAACATGCCCAGCAGGCGCTTGCCGTCGCGGATGTACGGCAAGGTCGCCTGCAGGACGGGGAAGATCATGTCGGCGTGGTCCAGCGCGCGCACGCTGACGGCGTCGAGGTTGCGGCCCACGTCGAGCACGATGAAATCGTACTGGCGCCTGGCTTGCCGGATGACGGCGTCGATGTGCTCGGGCGCCACTTCGCTGGCGTGCGCCGGATCCTCGGGCGCGGCCAGCACGCTGTAGTTGGGCAGGATGTGCAGCATGCTCGATGCCAGGAACGAGGCGTCGAGCCGGTGGATGTCGCGCGTGACGTCGGACAGCGTGGCCAGCGGCTTGTTCTCGGACACGAAGAGCGAGGCGTCGCCAAAATGCAGGTTCATGTCGATCAGGGCAACGCGCTGCTGGCCGCCGGCGGCCAGCGCATAACCGAGATTGCTGGCGATGAAGGTGGCGCCGCTGCCGCCCTTGCAGGAGATGAAGGCCAGCACCTTGCCGTTGCCATGCTCGCGCCGCTCCAGCTTTTCCTCGATGCGTTCGAGCGCCGCATACAGGCTGGCCGGCGCGGCGGGAAACGGCAGCACGTCGCGCACGCCTGCACGCATGGCCTGCAGCAGGAATTCAGGCGCCTGCTGGTGGCACAGCACGATGAAGGCCATGCGCGGATGCTGGTTGCTGAGGCGTTCGATGGCGGCCAGGTCGGCGCCGTCGTTCGACGGGCGGTCGAAGATCAGCACGTCGGGCAGCGATTGCGCCGCCTGCAGCGGTTCCAGCGTTTCGCCGCCCGCGTTGATCTCGTCGAGCCGGTTGCGGCTGCGCAGCAGCCGCCCCAGTTCGGACAGCGTTTTTTGATCCGTGGAATGGATGGCGATTTTCACGATATGCCTTGCTGGTTCTGTGGTGACGGTGCCAGCTTCACTGGCGCGCCCCGACGCCGATGGTGAAGGCGGCCCCTTGCGGCGCGGGTGCGGCAAAGCTTTTCTGGTACGCCGCGTAGGCGGCCTGGGCGGCCTTGCCGTCCATGCCGGCCACGGGATCGCGGTTCGCGCCCGCCTGCGGCGACAGCACTTGCCGCAGGCGCAGCTGCTCGACGCTGTGGCCGAACTGGCGGTCCAGGTTCGGCGTGGCGGCGCAGCCGCTGGCGGCCAGGGCGGCCAGCAGCACAGATCGGAAAAGGGAAAGGGAATGCTGCATGAGGTGCTCCTAGTGAGTGTCCGGGCCGGCGGGCGCCGTCTGCGTGGCCGCTTCCTGCCGTGGCCGTGGCGCGCCAGCGCCTTCCATTTTTCCTTGCAAGAAGAACTCGCTGCGGCTGGGCGCCACATAGGCGTCGGTCGGCAAGACGATATCGCCGTCAAGCGTGCCGTCAAGCGGCTTGACCAGGTGCGGCGTGATGATGAACACCAGCTCGGTACGGTCGGTCTGGAAATCGCTGCTGCGGAACAGCGCGCCCAGCACGGGAATCTCGCCCAGGAAGGGCAAGGCCTTGATATTGGTCGTCACATTGTTCTTGATCAAACCGCCCACGGCAAAACTCTGGCCGTCGAACAGCTGCACCGTGGTGGTGGTGCGCCGCGTGGTAAAGGCCGGCAACACGGCATTGGCGGCGGCGCCCCCGCCGGTGGTGATGCCGATGCCTTCGCGGTTCAGCTCCGATACTTCCGGCGCCACCTTCAGGTTGATGCGCCCGCCCTCCAGCACGGTGGGCGTGAACTTGACGGCGATGCCGAATTCCTTTTCTTCCAGCGTGATCTTGTTGGTGGTGCTGTCTTGCGCGACCGGAATGAAAATCTTGCCGCCCGCCAGGAAACTGGCTTCCTGGCCACTGATGGCCATGATGTTCGGTTCGGCCAGCACCTTCACCAGGCCGTCGCGCTTTTGCGCGTCGAGCGTCAGCCCGTTGCCATTCTTGCCGTGCACGGCGCCCAGCTGGCTGGGGTTGCCGCTGAGCAGGTTCGACAGCAAGCCGTAGCTCCAGTTGCCGCGCGTGCCGCTGATGCCCACGCTGGCGCCCAGCTGGTCGACCAGGGTCTTCGACACTTCGGCGATTTTCACTTCCAGCATGACCTGTTGCGGCGCCGCAATCGTCAGCATGTTGATGACCTTGACGCCGCCGGCCGCGCTGGCGGCGCCGTCGGCCGGCGCTGCCGCTTCGCCGGCGCCGCGCTGCGCATAGGCTTGCGCCATGTCCAGGATCTGGCTGGCCTTGACGCTGTCGCTCACCTGCCCCGACAGCACGATGCTGCCGCCGGCCGCGCCGGCCTTGACGGCGCGCTCGCCGGGGAAGACATAGGCCAGCTGCGCCTGCAAGCCCTCGACATCGATCTCGACTTCGATATCGACGATCACGGGGCGCTGCTGCCGGTCCCACAGGATCAGGTTGGTGCTGCCCGGGGCCAGGCCCCAGACGAACAGCTGGCTGGACGAACCCAACATCCTGGCGCCGGCCACCCGCGGATCGTTGACGGCGATCTGCGACACCGGCAGGCTCAGGCTGCGCAAGGTGGACTTGCCCACGGCGATGCGCACGGGCGCGCCCAGGCGGGCGATATCGGCGCCCAGCGACATGGCCGGCGCCGCGACGGGCGACATGACGGCCTGCCTGGCCGGCGCCGCCGCGCTGGCGCCGCTTGGCCAGGCCAGGCTTGCCGCCGCGCCGCCCAGCGTCAGGGCCAGGCGCATGCCCGCACTCGCGGCGTGCTTACGAAATTTGTTCATCGATCATCCTTGCTCGCTTGCCTGCTGATTTTTAAAATTGCTGGACGCTCGTATCCATGCCCTTGATGACGGTGATGCTGTCGCGCGCGGGAGCGCGTGGGGGGGCCGCCTGGCGCCGCGCCGTGCGCACCGGCGCGGCCGCCGGCGCCTTCAGTTCCAGCAGCGACTCCTTGGTGGCGCCGCCCGTGGTGACGGGCGCCGGATCGACCTGGTTGCGCAGCACCAGCGACAGACTGCCCACGCTGCGCGCCAGGTCCAGCTTTTCCACCTGCTCAGGCGTCAGCTCCAGGGTCACGGCATTGACCACCTTGGGCTTGTTGTCGTCGCGGCCGGACTCTTGCGCCACGGCCAGCACCAGGATGCGTTCCAGCACGATCTTGGAAATGGCCAGCGGCCCGCCGCCCGCCGGCCTGGCGCGGTCATCCTGCGTATGCACGAGAATGTCGACGAAGTTGCCCGGCAGGGCGAAGCCGGCCACGCCCACCACGTCGTTGACGCGCACGGTCATGGCGCGCTTGCCGGCAGCCACGATGGCCGACAGGCCGCCCGTGGCGCCGGGCGGCGCGAGCTTGCTTTCCAGCACAGGCTCGCCCTTGCTGACGGCCGTGCGCGTGATGCGCCCGTCCAGCGCGCCGGCCTCGCCAAACGCCCCCGGCGGCATGGCGCCCGCCGGCCAGTCCATGCCGCGCAGCATGGCCGGCGTCACCTTCGCGCCCACGCCGATATCGACCAGCGCGACCATCACCGTCTGGCTGGCCGGCGCGCCTTGTCCCGACATCCAGCGGGCCGCCGCCAGCACGGCGCCCCCCGCCATCAGCAGCGCCAGCAGCAGCACGATCGCAACGCGGCTATTTCTCATGATTTTTCCTCTTGGTAAAACTTGGGTTTCCGGACGGGCACATCATGCATAGCCGCCGGCCGCCAGGGCCAGCCAGATGGCGGTGCCGGCGGCAATGGCGATCGCGTACGGCAGTTTGCCGCCCGGCACGGCGGGCGCATCGACCCGCGGCACTTCACCTGCGGCGGCGCGCAGCCAGCCTTGCAGCAGCAATTGCCGGGCATTGCTCATCGCCTGGCGCAACGTGCCCTGGCACAGGGCGACGGCCAGCGCCAGCACGCCGCCCGCCAGCAGGCTGCACAGCACGGCAAACACGGCGGGGCGCGGGCCAAGAAAAGCCCCCACCATCGCCATCAGCTTGACGTCGCCCGCGCCCAGCGCCTTCATCGCATACATGGGCAGCAGCAAGCCCAGGCCGACGGCCAGGCCGCCCAGCGCCAGCCACGGCCCGGCCGGCGTCACCCCGGGCAAGGCCACGCTGTTGAGCAGCACGCCAAGCAAGGCGCCGGAAAACACCAGCCGGTTGGGAATGCGCCGGCGGCGCACGTCATGCCAGACAGCCGCGGCAAGCAGCCCCCACAAGACCATGGCGGGGCTGAACGTCCAGAAAGAATGAGGGTCCATCGTGTACCTGATGCAAGCCGATGGCATGACGGCATGCGCATCGTTGGGCGGGAAGTCGACAGGCCGGTGCGCAGGGGCAGCCGGCCTGTCGGGGTGCAGCGCGGTGGGCAGGCGCCTTAGATCGCCGCGCCCGTCAGCTTGGTGCCGATCGCCTTGAAGGCGCCATCGAGGCCGGTGGTGAAATAGCCGACGGCCGTGACCAGCGCCGCAGCCACCAGCGCAGCGATCAGCGCATATTCGATGGCCGTCACGCCATCTTCTTCGGCGATAAAGTTTTTAATGAAATTCATATTATTCCCTTTTAGGTCAAGTTTTAAACATGATAAAAACTGAAAATACAGTCTGAAAATAAAAACATTCTCTTTGTTTTTATTTGCCAATTTCTGATGCGTGTATTTTATATAAACAAACATTAAATCGAATCAGAGAAAAGTCATTTTATGCGCAGTACAAACCATCTTAATTTTTTGTCTATAATCAGGACATATGTACTGTCACTCCGCATGGACGGGTTCGGCCAGCCGGTTGCGGGTGGCGTACACATATAATTCCAGGCGGTTGGTGACATCGAGCTTGCTGTAGATCGATGTCAAATGATTACGCAAGGTTTGCTCCGAGATAAAAGCGCGCTGGGCGATCGCACGGTTCAGCGCGCCATTTCCTTCCACCATCATGGCCACGATCTTGCGCTCCTTCAGCGTCAGCCTGGCGATGCGCTGCTCTTCCGGGTCGGGCGCCGCTTCCGGCTTGTTCAGCACGCCCAGCATGCTGTCGAGCAGCGCCGGGTCCAGGCACAATTCGCCGTGATGCAGGCGGGCGATGGCGTCGACCATTTGCTTGACGGGCGTTTCCTTGCCCACCACGGCGCGCGCGCCGCTGCGCACGGCGCGCCCGCAGGCGGCCTGGTCCTGCGTGCCGCTGAACAGCAATGCGCGCGACACGCCATTGCCCAGCAGCTGCGGCAGATAATCGATGGCGCAAGCGCCGCCGCAGCCAAGATCGGCGTCGAGCACGATGACGTCGGGACACAGGGTGCGCGCCAGCAGCAGCGCGCTGTCGATCTCGGTGGAACTGGCCACCACCTGCATCGGCGGCTGGGCGCCGGCGAGCAACTGCTCCAGGCCCCACAGCCAGGTCTTGTGGTCCGACACCAGCATGACGCGTATGACATTGTTTGTTGACATGCTTTACCTCTTTACTTGTAGCCCACTCCCATCGGGGAATGCTGTTGATCCGAATCGGCTTGCCTGCCTCGTCCGCGCGCGCCTTCTGCTGCCGCACGCGGGGGAAAGAAGTCATGGGGGCACAAAGGAAGAGGCCTTGGGCCGGCACGCGCCAACGCGGTGCGTGCCCCAGGGCAGCGGTCGCCGCATGCCGGGCGTGAACCGATGGATGGGCAGCGTGGCCGGGGCGGGTGCGCCACGGGCGCGCCATCGCTGCTGCCACCGCTGCTGTTGCTTACATTGCAGCATTTTTGTTGCATCACCTTGCAAAACAAGTCCTTGCCTGCACGCAGGACAATCCTGACACCAGGCCTGTTTTCATACCCGCGCATATTACTCCCGGCCCTGTAGCGACGGGGCCGGCACGTTTGAAATAACGCAGTTAATTGCGATTATCTTGACCTGTAATAATTTAAATGGCGGACACGCCCTTGAAAATCGATATAGAATAATTGCCAGTCAAATGGCGCAATGCCATCCGCCCGACATTCGTCATCGCGGAACTTAACCGGATTATTCCCATGCGCTTAAAACAGGCCGATTCCCGCATATTCCGCAAGCAAAGCGGACAGGCTGGCGCCACCCTGGTCGAATTGGCCCTGATAACACCGGTCTTTCTCATGCTGATAATCGGCATCATTGAATTGAGCATGGCTTATTTTGCCAATATGACCATGCAGCACGCGGTGCGCGAAGGCGCGCGCTATGCCGTCACGGGGGCCAAGGACCTCGACCCCGACAGCGCCAACCAGCAGCGCTACCACGCCGTCATGCAAAAAATACGCGACAGTTCCATGGGCATGTATGACAAGGTCAGCCCCGTGATCTCCGTCAACGGCAGCGATGCGGTGGGCGCCGCCATGTTCGGCCAGGCCGGCGATATCGTCGTCATTTCCGTCGATTGCCGCTGGGCGTTCGCCACGCCCATGATCCGTGCCCTGTTCCGCGATGGCCAGGCGCATTTCGTCGTGGCGGCCACCATGCGCAATGAAAGCTTTGGCGGCCTGTGATGCGTGCACCCGCTCCCCGTTTTCCGCGCCGCACCGCGCGCGGCATCGCCGCCATCGAATTTGCCATCGTGCTGCCCTTGCTGGCCTTGCTGCTGTTCATGCTGGCCGACCTGTCGCGCGCCATCCAGGCCAAGACCATCCTGCTCAATATCAGCCGCGAAGGCGCCAACCTGTCCGCGCGCGCCACGTCCGACCTGAGCGGCTCCAGCCAGGGCATCATGAATGCGCTGGCCGCCAGCACGCCGCCGCTGGACATGCACGGGCGCGGCATGATCTACATCACCAAGATCATGGGTTACACGGCGCAGAGCGGCTTGCGCAATATCGTGCTGGAACAGTACCGCTGGGACGCCGGCGCGAAGGCCAGCGGCTACCTGCCCGCCAGCCAGGTGTGGCAATGCGGCAGCTGGCGCGATGGCACGTGCACCGGCATCGCCAAGGACGAATACGCCCCCACGGTGTCATTGATGCAGAACCAGCTGGCCGACGGCGAACTGATTTACGCCGTGGAAACTTTCTACAATTTCGACATGCTGTTCGGCACATTGAAATTTGGCAACAGCACGACGCCCGTGCTGGCGCCCAACCTGACTTCGATGACGGTATTCTGATGCGCATTCCACACAAGCGGCAAGGCGGGCAAGTCCTGGTCATGGTGGCGCTGTCGGCCGTCGTCCTGATCGCCTCCGTGGGCCTGGCCATCGATTCGGCCCTCGGCTACTTCGTCAAGGCCAAGCTCAACGCGGCCGTCGACTCGGCCAGCCTGGCGGCGGCGCGCGGCGTCACTGCGGGCAACTCGGAAGAGGAACAGCGGACCAGGGCGCGCCAGTCCGCAAAGGATTTTTTTGACGTCAATTATCCGGACCACTTCCTGCTGTCGACGCCGACCCTCCATCCCGTCGACGTCACGTTCGACAAGGGTACCGTCACTATCGACGTCTCGGCCAGCGCCTCGCTGCCCGTCTCGCTGATGGGCGTACTGGGCTTCAAGACCCTGGACGTGGCCGCCAGCGCGCAAACCATCCGCAAGGACCTGGACATGGTGCTGGTGATGGATACGTCGCGTTCGCTGGAACACAATGCGGACGCCGTGCGGGCGGCGGGCAAGTCCTTCCTGAACAAGTTCAACGCCACGGTCGACCGGGTCGGCTTGCTGCACTTCGCTTCGGAAGCGCAAATCGACGTCCCGATCAGGCAGACCGACCGCGGTTTCGACCGCGGCGGCATGACCATGAAAGGTGGAAAGATCGATCAATTCGCCTTCGTCGGCGGCACCAACTCGTCCGCCGGCATGTTCCAGGCGCGCAAGCAGCTGAACGATATCGCGCAGGTCGACCGCTCCAGCCTGCGCGTCATCGTGTTTTTCTCCGACGGTTCGCCGGCGGCGTTTTCCTCGTACTTCCCCAACAAGGACAACAAATGCAAGGACGCAGGCGGCCTCGCCACCTTTCCGAAACTGCAAAACCCGGCATTGGCGGGCCTGTACAGGATGAAAGTGAGCGACTCGCTCCAATACGGCGATTGCGCCGCCAGCCAGATCACCGCGCTTCCCGCATGGTACAACGCGACGAATGACGCGGCGCTGCGCGAGTTTCCCATCGTCACCAACTCGCCCCGCGTCGTGACCGCATCCACCGCTACGGCGCAGGCGCAATGGACGAATGTACACCGCGCCTCGCGCAACCTGGTCGAAGCGATGGCGGCCAAGGCGCGCCAGGAAGGCATTTTCGTCTTTACCCTGGGCATGGGCGCGTCGCTGAAAACCAAGGAAGGGCCGGACAACGAGCTGGGCGAAGACTTGCTGCGCTGCCTGGCCAATACCACCGATGCGAAAGCGGCTTGCCGCAAGCCGGCCGAACCCGTGGGCCTGTATTGCTATGCGGCCAGCGACAGCGACCTGAGTCCCTGCTTCACCCGGCTCGCCTCGGCCATTTTGCGCCTGTCCAAATAAGCGCCTAACCCTGCCACTGCCCCGCCACGACAAAACCCAGGGTCATGGCCACCACCATCGCCGCGCCGGTGGGCGTAGGCGGCGTGGGCGACGGCAGGTCGAACCAGCGGCACACGGCCCCCACCAGCAATCCCAGTACCGATCCTGCCAGCATGACGTTCATGGCGCCTCCCCTTGCGTTTCACGGCGCTGCAAATACAGGCCCGTGAGCCAGTAGCCGCAGCTGGTCAGGAACACCAGCAGCGCGGCGCCCAGCACGGGCGGCGCCGGCACGGGGATGTGCGCCAGCTGGCAGACGAATCCCACGACAAAGGCCAGCAGCAGGCCCAGGATGACTTTCTTATAGCGCATGGCTCTGTCCTCTACTAGAAAGCGAAGCAGCTGCAACCCAGCGTGCCCCAGAAGCCGGAAAAATCGCTGATCGGCACGGCCGACTTGCGCGCCCGGTCGTGGGCGTGGGCGTGCACGCCGCAGGCGCCCGCGCACTGGTGCGGCATGGCCGCCTGCGCCGGCCTGGCTACGGGCCGGTAATGGCCCGGCACCGCGCGCACGGGCGACCACTCGGGCAGCACGGGAATCGGGGGCGGCGCCAGGGTCGTGAATTCCGCCTGGCCGTAGACGACCTTGCCGCCGACGATGGTGAGCACGGATTCGATGGACTTGATCGCCTCTTCCGGCACCGCGAAATAATCGGCCGACAGCACGGACAGGTCGGCCAGCATGCCCTCGCGGATGCGCCCCTTCTTGCCTTGCTCGCTGGAAAACCAGGCGCTGCCCGCCGTCCACAGTTCCAGCGCCGTGTCGCGCGACAATCGCCCCGCCGCATCCGTCAGGGCCAGGCCGCCCACGGTGCGCCCCGACACGAGCCAGTACAGCGCCGTCCACGGGTTGTAGCTTGCCACGCGCGTGGCGTCCGTGCCGCCGCCCACGGGCACGCCCGCGTCCAGCATGCGCTGCACGGGCGGCGTGGCCTTCGCCGCCTCGGCGCCATAGCGCTCGACGAAGTACTCGCCCTGGAAAGCCATGCGGTGCTGGATGGCCAGGCCGCCGCCCAGCGCCTTGACCCGGTCGATATTTTTCGGGCTGATGGTTTCCGCGTGGTCGAACAGCCAGTGCAAGCCGCCGAACGGCGTGTCGCGGTTGACCTTTTCGAATACGTCGAGCATGCGGCCGATCGATTCGTCATAGGTGGCGTGCAGGCGGAACGGCCAGCGCTGCTCGACCAGGTGGCGCACCACCTTTTCCAGCTCGTCTTCCATGCCGGCCGCCAGCTCCGGGCGCGGCTCGAGGAAATCCTCGAAGTCGGCGGCGGAAAACACCAGCATCTCTCCGGCGCCGTTGTGACGATAAAAGTCCGTGCCGTCGCCGGGCTTGACCATGCCCGTCCACTTCTGGAAGTCCTGCAATTCGGCGCCCTTGTTCTGCGTAAACAGGTTGTAGGCGATGCGGATGGTCAGCTGCTCTTTTTGCGCCAGCTCGTCGACGACGGCGTAATCCTCGGGATAGTTCTGGAAGCCGCCGCCCGCGTCGATGGCGCTGGTGATGCCCAAACGGTTCAATTCGCGCATGAACTGGCGCGTGGAATTGACTTGCAATTCGCGCGGCAGGGTCGGGCCTTTCGCCAGGGTCGCATATAAAATCATGGCGTTCGGACGGGCGATCAGCAAGCCGGTCGGGTTGCCGGCCGCGTCGCGCACGATTTCGCCGCCGGGCGGGTTCGGCGTGTTCTTGTCGTAGCCGACGGCGCGCAGGGCGGCGCGGTTCAGCAGGGCGCGGTCGTACAGGTGCAGGATGAAGACGGGCGTGTCGGGCGCGGCCGCGTTGATTTCATCGAGGGTGGGCATGCGCTTTTCCGCGAACTGGAATTCCGTCCAGCCGCCCACCACGCGCACCCATTGCGGGTTCGGCGTACGCAGCGCCTGTTCCTTGAGCATGCGCAAGGCGTCGGCCAGCGAAGGCACGCCTTCCCAGCGCAATTCCAGGTTGTAGTTCAAGCCGCCGCGGATCAGGTGCAAATGCGAGTCGTTCAGGCCGGGAATGACGGTGCGGCCAGCCAGGTCGATCACTTGCGTGGCGGGGCCGCGATGACGCATCACGTCCTCGACGTCGCCCACGGCGAGAAATTTGCCATCGGCGATGGCGACGGCGGACGCCAGCGGCTGCGCCCTGTCGACCGTGTGGAAACGGCCATTGAGCAAGATCGTGTGTGCATGCATGGGAACTCCCGATTCAGGTGAAGGATACGCCCCCCGCCGGCGGGCGGCGGTGGCGCGATATCAATAAAATCTCAATGGCCTTCGCTGGCATTGAACATGGATTTGGCGTAGATCAAGCCCAGGCCATAGCCGCCGCCGTGCGCCACGGCCGTCGCCACCGTCTCGTTGTAGGTCTCGCCGCGGGCCCAGTCGCGCTGCAGTTCCAGCAAGTATTGCACGGACGTCATCGGCTGCGCGCCCGCCTGTATCATTCGCTGCATGGCCATCGCATGCGCTTCGTCGGAGACGTCGCCGCTGGCGTCGGCGATCACGTACACGTCAAAACCCTGTTCCAGCGCCGACAGCGCGGGGCCGACGATGCACACGGACGTCCACAGGCCGGCCAGCACGATCTTGCCCTTGCCGTAGCCATTCACCTTGTCGGCGATGCGCGCATCTTCCCAGGTATTCATGCTGGTGCGGTCGATCGGCGCCTGCTCCGGGAAGACGGACTGGATTTCGTCAAAAATAGGGCCGGAGAACGATTTGGCCGCCACCGTCGTCAGGATCGTCGGCACCTTGAATTCCGCGGCCGCCTTGGCGACCAGGGCCGCATTGTTGCGCAGCAATGCCAGGTCGATGGAGCGCGTGGCGAACGCCATCTGCGACTGGTGGTCGATCATGATCAGGGTATGGTCGTTCGGGGTCAGCAGTTTTTGGGCGGCTTGGGCGGTAGCGATAGGCATGATGTTTTCCTCAGTGAAAATAATTGAATATCAAAGTAGTGGTATCCGGCCCGCACAATCTTGCGCTTTCCTTCTTGCGCTGCCATGTTGCGTGTCAGTGATAGGCAGTATGCACGCACAAAAAGGAAAACAAAAACGGAAAGAATGCCAAGCTATATTCGATTTTTTCGATGATATAAAATAAGCGCACCGCAACCAATCGCACGGAGGAAAACATGGGGTTTGAATTCAGGATCGCGGCCAGCCTGACGGCCGGCCAGCGCCAGCACATCGAACAACTGCTGGCGGCGCTGCCGCAGGCGGCCGACGGCATGCCCGGCACGGACGCCAGGCTGACGGAGGCCGGCCTGTATGTATGCCAGTACCTGCGCCCGGAACCGTGGCACGGCCTGGACGCCGTGCGCGCCTGGCTCGATGCGCAGGGCGTGGACTACGCCGTTGCGGAGGTCGACGACTGACGCTACAGGCCGCCTTCCAGCATCACCCGCCAGCTACGGTAGGTGCCCGTATCGACCGTGCGCAGCGCGCTGCCCCCGCCATCCGCGTACAGGCTGCGCGTGCGGTCCGCCTGCCGCAGCAGGTTGGCGCCCGACACGCGCAGGCGCAGCGTGCCGCTGACCTTCCACAGCGCATACATATCGAGTTCGCGCCGGGCGCCTTGCCAGGCCAGCAGCTGGCTTGACTCGCGCGACGGCCCTCCCGCCTGGTAATGCAGGTTGCCGCCCACGGTCAGCGGCCGGCTGGCCAGCTGGTAGTCCGCGCCCAGGTTGGCGCTCCACGGCGGCTGGCCATCGAGGCGGTTGTACGGGCCGGGAACGGCATCCACCGCCGACCAGTTGCGCGCCAGATTCGCCCGCAGGTCCAGCGCGGGGGCACGGGGGAACAGCACCGCCAGCGGCAGCTTCGCTTCCAGTTCGATGCCGCGCACCTGCGCCCTGCCATTGTTGGCGGGCGTGGCCACCCAGCGCCCGTTGTCCTGGTACAGCCGGTCCAGCATCACGTCGCGGATGCGGCGCCAGGTGGCGCTGGCACTGAGCATGGCGCCCTCGCCCAGATAGTACTCATAGGCCGCGTCCAGGCCCCACGCCATTTCCGGGCGCAGCGCGGGGTTGCCCTGGTTGTCGGGATTCGTGGGACTATTGCCGTTATCGACCGCGTACGGGCGCGGGATCAGCTGGAAAATCTGCGGCGCCTTGTACGTGCGCGTGACGGCCAGGCGCACCTGGTCCTTGCCGGCGAACTTCCACAGGCTTTGCAGCACGGGACTCCACACCTGCGCGCGCACGTCGACGGGGTTCGCGCCACCGGTGGCGCTGGCCGTGCGCCAGGTTTCCCAGCGCAGGCCCAGGTACAGCGACCAGCGCGCGGAGACATCCCACTCATCCTGCGCGAACAGGGCCAGGCGCCGCACCGTGACCGCGTAGTCCGCGTCCGGCAGGACGGGCGGCCCGCCCGGCTCCAGCTGGCGCTCGCGGCGATACTCCGCGCGCCGCCGGCGGCCCCCGTCCCAGCCCGCCGCCAGCGCGTGCCCCTCGCCCAGCGCCCGGCGGTAGGTGCCGCTGGCCTGCACGCCCACATCGTCCACGCCCGCGTCGACCAGGCGCACATTCGCCGGCCCAGGCAGAGCGCCCACGCCCCGGAACAGGTAATCGCTGCCGCGGTGGTTGACATCGACACCCAGCTTCACATCGAGGCTGGCGCCAGCTTCCAGCTTGCGCAGCCAGCGCAGGTCGCTGCGCACGGTGCTGCTGTCCTGGTCGAAGGTGGCGTCGTTGTCCGGATAGCCGGTGTGGCCGCCCAGGTAAGCCGTTTCCACCACATGGCGGCGGCTGGCCAGGCGACGCACATTGAGCAGGCTTTGCCAGGCCAGGCTGTCTTCGCCCGCCAGCGCCCATTGCAGGCGGGGCGCCAGCTCGAACGTGTCGCTGGTCACGCGCTCGGTCAGCGGCATGTGGCGCACCACGGTGGGCGTGCCGCCGGCCGCATATTCGCGGTTCCATTCATCGAGCAATCCGCGGCGCCCCGTGTGGCCAAGCGTGCCGGCCAGCGCGTACGACAGGCGCCCGTCTTGGCTGGACCATTGCGCGGTGGCGCTGCCGGCGGGCATGCCGTTGCTGGCCGAGCCGCCCAGCTTGTAGGTGCGCTCGCGCCGCTTGGCGGATTTCTTCAGCACGATATTGATGGAGCCGGCGATCGCCTGGGCGGAAAATTCGGCCGTGGCGGCGCGCATGATTTCCACGCGCTCGACCAGTTCCGGGTCCAGCGCGTCCAGCGAAAAACCGGCCGGCACGGGGTCGCCGTCGAGCATGACGAGGGTGTAGCCCTGTCCCAGCCCCCGCAGCTGGAGCTGCCCACCCTGCCCCGTGCCGGCCGGCGCGCCGATGGTAATGCCCGGCAGGCGCTTCAAGGCATCGGACAGGACGCGGTCGCCCTGGCGTATCAGCTCATCGTGGCCGACGACGATGCCGGCGACGGTATTGTTGCGGCGCTGCTCCAGCTTGCCCGCATTGACCGTCACGGAAGGAACGGTGTCTTCGGCACGGACGTGCGCCGTCAACGGCAGCGCAAGGCTGCACAGGAAAATACTCAATCGCATGGGAATTCCAGAAAGATGGCGGTTGCCGGATGAATGGTTGCCGGGCCAGGCGCGCCGCACCCGCCCGGCCTGCAGTCAAAAACAGGCGTCAGCGGCCGAACTGCTGCTTGCGCATGCGCAGGGCCCGCGCGCTGGCGTTGGCGTCGAGGCCCGCGAGCCACTGCTGCGGATCCTGCAGGCGCCCGTTGCGGGTGACCTGGAAATGCAGGTGCGGCCCCGTCGCCAGGCCCGTCGCGCCCACCGTGCCGATAGGCTGCCCCGCCGTGACGGCCATGCCGGTGGTGAGCGTGACCCGGTCGAGATGGGCATACAGCGATTCGACGCCGCCGCCATGGTCGATGCGGACGGCCTTGCCGAGGCGCGCATCCTCGCTGACGCTGGCGATGCCGTCGGCCGCCGCATGCACGGGCGTGCCCCGCCTGGCGCCCAGATCGATGCCGCCATGGCCTTGTGGCGTGATCTCGCGCACCACGCCAAAGAAGCCCGTCACGCGCATGGTATCCAGGGGATTGCGCCAGGCGGTGGGCGCCGGGGCTGGCGCGGCGGGCATGGCTGCCGGCGCGGCAGCCGCCGTCCACGCCAGTGCCGGCTGCAGCGCCAGGCTGGCCGCGCCGATAGCGCACAACAGCAGCACCGTCAGCACCCGCAAGGCAGGAGGCAGCCGCTCCTGCCCGTCGCGCATGCGCAGCAGGCGCTCGGCCATGCCGCCGCCGCCAAACGCCAGTCCCGGCAGCGGCTGGGCCTGCAAACCCAGCTGCTTCACCAGCGCCGCCGCATATTGCTGGCGCTGGCGCGCGGGGCGGCCGGCCAGTACCTGGCGGTCGCAACCGAGCTCCTGCGCCCAGGCCAGCTTGCCGGCCAGCCAGCGCGCGGCCGGATGAAACCACAGCAACGCCTGCAGCATGGTGGCCAGCAGCAATAGCATGGGATCGCGGCGGCGTGCATGGGTCAGCTCATGGGCAATCACCATCTGCTGCTGTTCCGGCGTAAATTGCGCCAGGTGCGCCGGCAGCAGCAAACGCGGCCGCCACACGCCCACCAGCATCGGCGAGATCGGCGCGTCCACTTCCAGCACATCCGTGCCATGCAGGCGGCGCCGCTGCGCCAGCTGCAGCAAGGTGCGCAACGTGGCGCGGCCGCGCTGCCAGCGCCAGGCCGTGCAAGCGACGCCCAGCAGATAGACGAGGACCCAGGCAGCCGGCACCAGGGACAGCCAGGAAGCGCCGGATGGCAGCCCGGCCGCTGGCGCATCCACGGCCGGCGGCACGCCTGACGCTGTACTGGCCAGGGAAACGGGCACGCTCAGCTCGGGCACCACGCTCAGTTGCCGCGCGTCAGGCAGCAACGGCAGCACGAACGCGGCAGCCAGCACCAGCTGGGCGCCCAGCCACACGCTGCGCTGGGCCGCCAGCGCGGGCCAGCGCCGTTGCGCCAGGTACAGCAAGCCTTGCAGCAGCCAGCCGCTCAGCAGGCAGGCGGCCGTCGCCTGCAGCAAGGTCAGGGGGAACAAGCTCATCGCTTACTCCTTGCCGTCCAGAGGCCAGTCGTGCAGCAACTGCTCCAGCGCCGCCAGCTCCTGCTGGTCCACCAGCTTGCTGCCTGTAAACATACTGACCGGCAAGGGGCTGTCGATTTCCATCACGCGGCGGCCGAAGTCATGGGCGAACGCGGCCAGGGTGGCCACCTTGTCCGCGTTGGCTTCATACACGAGCACGCCATGCACGCTGCGCTGCAGCAACATGCCCTTGTCCAGCATGCGCTCCACGGTCTTGCGCGTGGACGAAAACGACCAGCCCAGCTCCTCTTCCACGCGGGCGTGCAATTCACGCGCGGACAGCGGCTGCTCTTTCCACAGGGCTTTCAATAACGATAGTTCGGTGACGGAGGGCGTGCTCATGGCGATTCCTTCTAGTGACTGTTGACACAATTATGCGACAACAGTCACACGCACGCAAGCGCTATTTGCGACACCTGTCGCATGCACTGGCGCCCTAGAACTCGTCCCACGCATCGTCCTCCGGACGCTGTTTCTTGGTCGAAACTTGCGGCGCATGGGGCTGCGCCCCCTTGGCGGGCAGGCGGGCGGCGGCGCGCGTCGGGCCGGGACGCCAGCGCCGGCGTGGCGGCCGCCTGCGCCGTCTTGAACACGGCCACGGCGTCGGCCAGGCGGGCCGCCTGCTCCTGCATGGCTTCGGCCGCCGCGGCCGCCTCTTCCACCAGCGCAGCGTTTTGCTGCGTCACCTGGTCCATCTGGCCGATGGCCCGGTTGACTTGCTCGATGCCGTAGCGCTGCTCGTCGCTGGCGGCGGAGATGTCCCCGACGATGCTGCTGACCTTGTGCACGCTGTCGACGATCTCGTGCATCGTGCGGCCCGCCTCGTCGACCAGGCGCGCGCCGCTCTCCACCTGCGCCACGGAATCGTTGATGAGGGCCTTGATTTCCCTGGCGGCACTGGCCGAGCGTTGTGCCAGGTTGCGCACTTCCGTGGCGACGACGGCAAAGCCGCGCCCCTGCTCGCCCGCCCGGGCCGCTTCCACGGCCGCGTTCAAGGCCAGGATATTCGTCTGGAAGGCGATGCCGTCGATCACGCCGATGATGTCGACGATCTTGCGCGAGGAATCGTTGATCGAACCCATGGTGTCGACCACTTGCGCCACCACCGCGCCGCCCTTGCCCGCCACGGACTCGGCCGACGCGGCCAGGCCATTGGCTTCGTGGGCGTTCTGCGCATTCTGCTGGACCGTGCCCGTCAGTTCTTCCATCGACGACGCCGTCTCTTCCAGCGAACTGGCTTGCTGTTCCGTGCGCGCCGACAGGTCGAGGTTGCCCGAAGCGATCTGGCGCGAGGCCGTGGCGATGGTTTGCGTGCCGCTGCGCACCTCGGTGACGATGCGCAGCAGGCTGGCCGTCATGTCCTGCAAGGCCTGCATCAGCTCGCCCGTCTCATCCTTCGAGCCCACCGCCACCGGCACCGTCAAGTCGCCTTGCGCCACCTGCCTGGCCACCTCGATGGCCGAACGCAGGGGCCGGCTGATATTTCTGGCCAGCCACATGGCAATCATGCCGGCCAGCAACACGGCCACCGCGCCGCCGCCCAGCAAGACCCAGCGCGTCTGCGCCTGCAAGCCCGCCAGCGCCTGCGAACGCTGCGCCAGCAGCGCCGTTTCCGCGTCGCCCACTTCCTTCAGCAACGCGCGCATGGCGTCCATGCCCTGCTTGCCCCGACCCTCTTTTTCCAGCGCCAGCACAGGCTCGATGGGGGCCGTGCCCTGCGCCACGGCGCGCCGTAGTGCGATCACGGGGTCGAGCGCGCCGGCCAGCCAGGCTTGCTGGGCGGCATCGAGTTTCGCCAGGCGTTGCTGCTGGACAGGATTGTCGCTGGTCAAGGCGCGCGTCCTGTCGAGGTGGCTGCGAAACGAAGTCTTGCCCACGGTGTAGGGTTCCAGCGACGCCTCCGCGCCCGTGATCACGTAGCCGCGCTGCCCCGTTTCCATATTGATCAGGCTTTCCAGGATGGCATCATTTTCACCGAGCACCTGGTAGGTGTGGGTATTGATGGCGTTGGCGTCGGCCAGTTTCGAGAAATTCAAGGTGGCCACTGCGACCAGGACGGCCAGCAGCAAGACAATGGCGCCGAAGCCGCCGTACAGGCGGGTGGCGATGCGAAGGTCGGCAATGCGCATGGTATTCCTCCAGGAACAAGAACCCCGGCAGCGCGGCGATCCCCCCGCGCAAGGGGTGCAGGCGGGAATTCTACCCAGATTTACGCCGGGGCAGCGCGCCTTTGCCGCATATTTCTTTACTTGCGGCATTGCAAACCTGAAACAAAACAGGCGCGTTTTTGCCATGCTGTTATACTTCGCGTGTGCGGCACATATGACCAGTCCCCTTGCCGCTGTCTTTCGACCCCTAATCTGATTGCCTGCGACTGGCGCCCCACGATGGCGACAGGCCGATCTCACAATAAAGTTACCATGTCCTTTTCCTCCCTCGGATTGTCCGACGCTATCGTACGTGCCGTTACCGAACACGGCTACACCGTGCCGACCCCGATCCAGTCGCAGGCGATTCCCGCCGTGCTGGCTGGCGGCGACTTGCTGGCCGGCGCACAAACCGGTACCGGCAAGACGGCCGGCTTCACCCTGCCCGTGCTGCACCGCCTGTCGACCGACGCCAATGGCGCGGCCATCACCAGCAACACTTCGACGCGCCCGATCCGCGCCCTGATCCTTGCACCGACGCGCGAACTCGCCGCGCAGGTCGAGGAAAGCGTGCGCGCCTACAGCAAGTACACGAAATTGAACTCGGCCGTGATCTTCGGCGGCGTCGGCATCAACCCGCAGATCAAGCAACTGAAACACGGCGTCGACATCCTCGTCGCCACGCCGGGCCGCTTGCTGGACCACATGGGCCAGGGCACCGTCGACCTGTCGAAAGTGGAAATCCTGATCCTAGACGAAGCCGACCGCATGCTGGACATGGGTTTCATCCGCGACATCAAGAAAGTGCTGGCCGTGCTGCCGCCAAAACGCCAGAACCTGCTGTTCTCGGCCACGTTCTCGGAAGAGATCAAGGCCCTGGCCGACGGCTTGCTGAACAAGCCGGCCATGATCGAAGTGGCGCGCCGCAATTCGACCGTGGAAGTGATCAAGCAAAAGATCCATCCCGTCGACCGCGACAAGAAGCACCCGATGCTGTCCTACCTGATCAAGTCGAACAACTGGACGCAAGTGCTGGTATTTACGCGCACCAAGCATGGCGCGAATAAACTGGTCGAGCAGCTGGGCGCGGACGGCATCGGCGCCCTGGCCATCCACGGCAACAAGAGCCAGTCGGCACGCACGCGCGCGCTGTCCGAGTTCAAGGATGGCACCCTGCAAGTGCTGGTCGCCACCGACATCGCCGCGCGCGGTATCGATATCGACCAGTTGCCGCACGTCGTCAACTACGACTTGCCGAACATTCCGGAAGACTATGTGCACCGTATCGGCCGCACGGGCCGTGCCGGCGCCAAGGGCGAAGCCGTGTCGCTGGTTTGCGTGGATGAGCACGAAATGTTGAAAGACATCGAAAAGCTGATCAAGCAAACCCTGCCGCGCGAAGTCATCGAAGGCTTCGAGCCGGACCTGAACGCCCGCGCCCAGCCTGTGCAACTGCGCAGCGGCACCGGCGGTCACCGCAACAACAGCCGCGCGCCAGCGGGCGCCGTGGTGCGCGTGAAAACGGGCGGCAGCGGCGCCAAGCCACGCAGCGCCGGCCCATCGGGCGGCGGTGGCGGCGGCAACCGTTCGGGCAATGCGCCGCGTTCGGCGGCGAACCATCGCTCCGGCGGCCGCGGCCGCTAAAACGCGGCCTTAAAGCTACTGCGCGGGGCGCTATGGCGTTTGCGTTGCTCGCCGTACTCTTGTACGGCTGCGCGACTCGACGCAATATCACTCCCGCTCGCTACGCTTTCAGGCCCCGTTTACCTGTATTAAAAATACAATAAAACCGTTCCAGGACTTGCTCCTGGGACGGTTTTTTTATGCACGCCACCATTTGCCGATTTGGGCTAGGATAGTGCCCATCATCCTCACCTGCGTGCTGCCATGCCGAACTTCGCTGCCAACCTCAGCATGATGTTTACCGAACTGCCCTTCCTGGACCGCTTTGCCGCCGCCAGGGAAGCGGGCTTCGATGCCGTCGAATTTCTTTTCCCCTATGCCGTCGAGGCGCGGCAGATCGCCATGCGGCTGGAACGCCACCAGCTGCATCTGGCCCTCTTCAACTTCCCGCCCGGCGACTGGGAACACGGCGAGCGGGGCATCGCCTGCGATCCGCGCCGCGGCGAGGAATTCCGCGGCAACGTGCAACTGGCGCTCAATTACGCGCTGGCGCTGGGCGCGAAGCAGTTGCACTGCATGGCCGGCATCGTGCCGCCCGGCATGAGCCTGGAGCGGGCGCGGCAAAGCCTGATTGCCAATCTGCAATATGCGGCCGACGCCTGCCGTCCGCATGGCATCAACGTGCTGATCGAGCCCATCAACCGCTACGAGATGCCCGGTTACTTCCTGAACCATAGCCAGCAGGCGGCCGACATCATCGCCGACTGCCAGCGCGGCAATGTCTTCCTGCAATACGACATTTATCACATGCAGCGCATGGAGGGGGAACTGAGCAACACCATCCGCGCCCTGCTGCCCCTGATCCGCCACATCCAGATCGCCGACACGCCGGGCCGCCACGAACCGGGCACGGGCGAGATCAACTACCGCCATCTGTTCAAACTGCTGGACCAGGTCGGCTACGCAGGCTGGGTCGGCTGCGAATACCGCCCCGCCAGCGATACCGTCGCGGGACTGGGCTGGCGCGAGCAATTGACGGGCACAGCGGGCACGCTGGGCGCCTGATCGCAGCGCGCTTGCGCCCGCACAAGGCGGCCGGCGCAAGCCGGCACGACAATACCTTTCCATACAGTATTTCCTGTCGAGAGGTGCCGTGTCCACCCTGCCCGCCCGCCATCGCCGCGCCCTTTGCCTGAAGCTGTGCCTGAGCCTCTTCCTGACTGCCGTGCTGTGCGGCTGCGCCACCGCGCGCCCCGAGCTGGCGCAAGTGCGCGCCCTGGCGGCCGGCGCCGATGCCTTGACCGCCTTCAACGAACTGGCGCAGCGCCACGTGGACACTTACCAGCGCGCCCGCCCCTATCTGTCGCCGACCGAAGACGCGCGCGAACGCCTGCTCGATGCGCAGCGCCGCGCCGCGCAGGCGGACGTGGCGCGCCTGGCGCAAGCCGTGCGCCTGTACCTGCAGGCGCTGGGCCGGCTGGCCGATGCCGATGCGTATGACGTGCGGCCCGAACTGGCCGGCGCCGGCGCCGCCATCCGCGCCTGGCCGGGCAGCGGCATCGACGACCGCCATGTCAGCGCCTACACCTTGTTGCTGCAGCAACTATCGCGCCTGGGCGGCGCGGCCAGCCAGCAGGCGCACCTGGCGCAAGTACTGCACGAGGGCGATGCGCCGCTGCAAGCCCTGCTGGCCGCGCTCGACAGCTTGCTGGCGCTGTACGACAAGAGCGGCGACAACGAGCGCGACATGGTGCTCGGCTTGCTCGACGTGGAAATCGCGTATGCGGACACGCCGCAGCAGCGCCTGCTGGCCGTGCTGGCGAAAAACATGCAGCAAAGCAAGACCGAGGAATATCGCCTGGCTGGCCTGCGCCATACCCTGGCACGCCGGCAACTGGCGGCACTGGGGCGTGAACACGCCCAGCTCGCCGCCGCCCTCACCACCACGGAGGCAAGATGGACGGATCGGTAGGCAGCGAACGCCGCGAAGCGGCTCTCAGCAGCGCCATGCGCGTCGAGCAATTGGCCGACAGCCTGTCGCAGGCGGCCGTCACCTTGCACGGCGCCGTCATGCGCGCCATCCGCAAGCGCGCCAGCCAGGGGGGAAACGGCATCAGCCTGAGCCAGGCGCAAGCCGTCTTCGCCCTGGAAGTGGCCTTGCGCCAGCAAGCCAACCAGCTGTATGCCGATGCGGCCGGGCACACGGTGGCGGGCCTGGAAACGGCGCAGCGCCAGCTCAGCGGCCTGCTCGACACGGTGCGCTTGCGCATCGCCCGCAACGACGACGTGCGGCACTGGATCAGCCTGGCGACGAGCTTGTTGCACCTGGGCAGCGCCGTTCTCGCCGGCAATCCCGAGCGCATCCTCGGCGCCCTGGGCAAGGTGCGTGAGCGGCTGCAAGAGATGGCGCCGGACTGATTGAAATCGGCTGGCAAGCGCCTATACTGGGACGTCCCCGCCTGGCAATCGTGCCTGCGGGGCGATGACCAGAGGAGACCAACATGCGTATCGAACCGTATTTGCAATTCGATGGAAACTGCGCGCAAGCGCTGGAATATTACCGCCAGCACCTGCATGGCAGCGACCTGTGCCTGATGCCGTATCGGGGCTCGCCAGCCCAGGAACAAGTCAAGGAAGACTGGTACGACAAGATCATGCACGGCTCCGTGCAACTGGGGCCGACCATGCTGATGGGCTCGGACGGCGGCTGCGACGAGGGCGCCAAGGGCATGAGCGGCAGTGCGATCTGCCTGACCGTCGACACGCCGGAGGAGGCGGAACGGGCCTTCGACGCGCTGGCGCGCGACGGCACCATCCAGATGCCCCTGGCGGAAACATTCTGGGCCAAGCGCTTCGGCATGCTGAAAGACCAGTTCGGCGTCGCCTGGATGATCAACTGCCTGAAAGAACCAGCATAGAACGGCCGCTGCCAGCCTGCGCCGCGTCAAACGCGGCGCGGGTGGTAGCGCAAGCAGAGTCGCCCATCCTGGACTACCATATAGGACAGACTCTTAACGGGTGATGGCCATGAATGGATTGCCGCAAGACCAGCTGCAGCGCCTGCAGGGCGTGCTGGAGCAACGCAAGCTGGCGTTGCTGGAACAAATCGAGAATGAAGCGGCCGAAGCGGACGCGCGCGCCTCGCTGCTCAATGAAATCGAAGCCTCGCCGGCCGACAACGCCAGCGTGCGCACCTTGAACGCCCTCGTCAGCGAAGCGGCCGAACACAACGTGGCGCAGCTGGCCATCATCAAGCACGCGCTGGCCAAGTTTGCCGACGGCAGCTACGGCCTGTGCGACAACTGCGGCGAAGCCATCGGCCTGTCGCGCCTGAATGCGCGCCCCGAAGCGCGCCTGTGCATCGATTGCCAGACACGGCTGGAAAAAGCCCAGCGCTAGGCCGGGCAGCGGCGCCGCATGTCACCAGCCGTTGCAGCATGACAAAGGGCAAGGCATCGCTGCCCTGCCCCCTGCTTTCCTTCCTTGCTGCTGCCTTGCGTCCCCCGCCAGCTTCTGTGCGCCGGCTGGGTGGACGGGTCTCCTCTACTGCCATTGCCCTGCTTCAAGTATCCGGCTGCATGCCGGATCAACTCATGTGCTGCCCGCCATTGATGGCGATATTCGCGCCCGTGACGAAGGCCGCCTCGTCGGACGCCAGGTAAGCGACCAGGGCCGCCACCTCGTCCGGCTCGCCCAGGCGGCCCAGGGGAATCTGCGGCAGGATCTTCGTTTCCAGGATATCGGCCGGCACGGCCGTCACCATTTGCGTGCGCAGGTAGCCGGGCGAGACCGTGTTGACGGTGATGCCGTGGCGCGCCACTTCCAGCGCCAGCGCCTTGCTGAAGCCGTGCACGCCCGCCTTGGCGGCCGCATAGTTGCACTGGCCAAACGCGCCCTTCTGGCCATTGACGGACGAGATATTGATTATGCGGCCCCAGCGGTTGGCCAGCATCGGTTCGAGCACTTGCTTGCTCATGTTGAACAGGCTGTCGAGATTGGTGCGCATCACCTCGGCCCAGTGCGGCAATTCCATCTTGCGCATGCTCTGGTCGCGCGTGATGCCGGCGTTGTTGACCAGCACGTCGATCCGACCGAACTTTGCCAGCACGCTTGCCACGGCCTCGCTGCAGGCATCGAAATCGCCCACGTCGACGGCCAGCGGGTGGAAATAATACTGCTGCGCCTGTTGCTCGTCGAGCCAGCTGCCCACCCGCGCATTGCCCGGCGTATGCGCCGCCACGACGGCAAAGCCCGCCGCATGCAGGCGCCGGCACAATGCCGTGCCCAGGCCGCCCATGCCGCCCGTGACCAGTGCTACCTTTTGTTCCTTCATTGCTGTCTCTCCCCGCTTGTTATGGTTGTTCTGCGTGGGATCAAGTGTAGGTGGCACTTTTGAAGCGGGCATTGCGCCAGATCAAAGGCTGAGCCTGCGTATTGCAGCGTCCGTCTGCGCTGCATCCATGCAGAGACAATTATCAAAATTATACTCCTCAAAGAGGTGATGGCACCTCGACAGGCAGGTCGTGCAAACCTTGCTTGACGGTAAGACTCACAGGGAGAACGCGATGGAAATCCAGGACGACACAGAAGCATTGAGGGACTTGTTCAACGATATCAATCCCGGCATGAGCGACGTGGAATCCGTGCATCAGGCGGAGCTCGATCCACAGCATGCGCTGGCCCTGATGGCCAATCCGAAAGCGGCGCTGAAAGCCATGGGCATCCCCGTCAGCGATGCCTCGCAAGTGCAGGTGACGATGAAGAACCGCGCCAGCCGCGCCATGCCGGAGGTGGCGCAAAAGGCGGCGCAATTGCGGCGCGTCGTCGTCATCGTGATTCATTACCGCAACTGCGACGCCGACATCATCATCATCGCCATGAGCTGAGGCAACAAGCACCGGCCGCAGTCGTGCGCGGCCGGCACCCGGGACTGTGCCAGAATGGCCACTACTGCACAGCGAGAGGACAGGCCATGACGTACAAGACCGTATTGCTCCACATCGACGACAGCGCCGGGCGCGCCGCCCGCATCGAGGCGGCCGCCAGCATCGCCCAGGCGTGCGGCGGCCACCTGACGGGCGTGGCGCTGACGGGCGTGTCGCGCCTGCTGTACCAGAACCAGCCCGACCTCGATGCGGATCCGAACCTGAGCTTGCATTTGAATTTCCTGCGGGAACGGGCGACGCGCGCCCTCGACGGTTTCGAGGCGCAGGTGCGCGCGGCCGGCGTCGCCTCGTTCGAACAGCGCGTGCTCGACGACGAGGCGGCGGGCGGCATCAGCCTGCTGGCCCGCTATGCGGACCTGGTCGTCATCAGCCAATACAATGCCAAGGATAAATCTCCATCCGTGATGCGCGACTTTCCCGCCTATGTGCTGCTGCATTCGGGCCGTCCCGTGCTGATCGTGCCGTATGCGCCGCCGCTGCCCCTGCTGGCGCCGCCGGCAGCGGCGCGCAATGTACTCATTTCCTGGAATGCCAGCAAGGAAGCGAGCCGCGCCGTGAGCGCCGCCCTGCCCCTGCTGCAACGCGCCGGACAAGTCCACGTGGCCATCTTCGATGCCCAGGTGCACGCGGCCGAACACGGCGAACAGCCGGGCGCGGAACTGACGCACTACCTGGCGCGACACGGCGTGGAAGCGCGGCTGCATTTGCTCGATGGCGGGGGCGTGCGGCGCGGCGATATCGGCGAAGCGCTGCTGTCGCAGGCAGCCGACCTGTCGGCCGACTTGCTGGTGATGGGAGCATATGGCCATTCGCGCCTGCGCGAAACCATTCTCGGCGGCGTCACGCGCACGATCCTGCAAAGCATGACCATCCCCGTGCTGATGGCGCACTAGGGACGAGTGAAAGCGGCGGGCTAGCCGCCCTGCCATGGCAGGCTGCGGATCTTCGCCACCTGGCGCTGCGCCAGCCACTGCCACAGCTGCAGGGCGTCGCCCTGCGGCAGGGCCGACATGTGGCGCGGACTGGCGAGGGCGATTTCGCAATCGCGGTCCGACCATTCCTCGAAAGTGACTTCGCCTCCGCTAGCGACTTCGACCTGATACATCAAGCCATCGTCGTAGCCAAAGCGCAACAGGACGGCGGCCGGGCTGCCGTCCGGCGTGACGGCGCCGCCGCGGTACACCTCGGCCAGCGCATCGGCCAGCTGTGCCGGCGAGGGCGCGCAGATGTCGCGCCCATCGGCCCGTGTCAGAATGAACCATGCCTGTGTCATGACGCGCCCTCCTATCCATACTCGTTAGCATGCGAGGCAAGTACTACGGGCAGTCACCTTGGTCCAGTGTCACTTCGGGCGCGCGGAAACTATCCCTGTCGGCATTGTTTACCAATAATTACTCATACTAACAAGGATCATACCTAAATTTCATGCAGCGCGGAATTTATGCATCTTGCGCCACAGAAGCGCCAATTCACGCCACCAGCACGGGAATGCTGAGCGGATCGAAATCATGCCAGTCGCCATTGGCGATCGTGCCTTCCGCTTCCTCGATATGCTCGGCGCCCAGCCGGTGCAGCGCCTCGAGCGCCCGTTCGCGCTCGTCGAGGCCGCCCAGCGCGACGGCGATCAGCATGCCCGGATGGCGTGGCTGGCGGCGGTTTTCACCGTTGTCTTCGCCATTCTTCTCGGCTTCGCCCGCTTCCTTCATCTTGTTGAAACTGTAGAGCGAGCCCACGTGGGCGCCCACCAGCGCCCCGACGACCGGCCCCAGCGGCCCTGTCGCCAGGGCGGTGGCCGCGCCGATGCCCGCGCCCAAGGCGGCCCCGACGGCCACACCTTCCACCACGCCCTCCGGCGTTTCCTTCGCGCCCGGCGACATGTCGCGGTCGCCGCCCAGCGCGTGCAGATCATGCTGCCCCGGCTGGTTGACAAAAAAAGCGCTGATGCGGCTGTCGGAAAAGCCCGCCTGGTTCAGCGCGGCGCGCGCGACGTCGATCTGTTCCTGCAACTGAAAATGACCTGCGATGATGCGTGACATGATACGGCCCTCCTCGTCGGCTGCTGGCGCACCATGCGCCGCCTCGATAGCGTGCGCCAGACAACACCAGGATACCGTTCGCTTACGCACACAGCCGCTTACTCCCATGCCCAATCATATGCTCACTCAAGCAGACGCGCTGAAGGAGCTGCGGATATCCGACAGGAATTGTTGCGCGCGCGCATGTTGAGGCCGCGCAAAGAAATCCTCGGGCGCGGCCCGTTCCAGCACTTGCCCGTGATCCATGAACCAGACGCGGTCCGCCACTTCGCGCGCAAAGCCCATTTCATGCGTCACGCACACCATCGTCATGCCGCCCTGCGCCAGGTCGCGCATCACTTGCAACACTTCGCCCACCATTTCCGGGTCCAGGGCGCTGGTCGGTTCATCGAACAGCATCAGCGGCGGCTGCATGGCCAGCGCGCGGGCGATGGCCACGCGCTGCTGCTGCCCGCCCGACAGGGCCGCCGGCATGGCGCGCGCCTTGTGCGCGAGGCCCACCCGTTCCAGCAGGGCCAGCGCCCGCTCTTCCGCTTGCTTGCGGCTCAGGCCGCGCAAGCGCTGCGGCGCCAGCGCGCAATTGTCCAGCACGGAAAGGTGCGGAAACAGGTTGAATTGCTGGAAGACAAAACCGATATGCGAACGGAAGGCGTTCACGTCCAGCCCCGGCGCGTGGATGTCCTGGCCCGCCACCGTGATGCGGCCCGAGGCGATAGGCTCCAGCCGGTTGATGGTGCGGATCAGGGTGGACTTGCCGGAACCGGACGGGCCGCACACGACCAGCACTTCGCCCTTGGCGACGTGTTCATTGATGCCGCTCAAGGCGTGATACTCGCCATAGTATTTGTTGACGTTGTCAAAGGTAATCATGCAGCCGCTTTCAAGAGTCGCGCCTGGCGCCGCTCGAGCCAGAAGGCGGCGCGCGACAGGCTGAAACATAAAACAAAGTACGTCATGCCCAGCAAGAAATACACTTGCACGGGTTTCGTCAGCACCAGGCCATTGACTTGCGAGGCGATGAACGACACTTCGGCCAGGCCGATGATGGTGCCGAGCGAGGTTTCCTTGATGGTCGAGACGAACTGGTTCACCAGGGACGGCAGCATGTGGCGCAGCGCCTGCGGCAACACCACCGTGCGCATGCTGTCCAGATAGTTCAAGCCCAGCGAACGGGCCGCCTCCACCTGTCCGCGCGGCACGGCTTGCACGCCGGCGCGCACGATTTCCGCCAGATAAATGCCGTCGAAGATGACGAGGGCCGCCAGCATGGTGCCGAATTGCCCGCTTTCATGGCCGGTGAGGCTGGGCAGGAAGAAATACGCCCAGAAGATGACAAGCAGCAAGGGGATGCCCCGCACCACGTGGATCAGCGCGGCGACGGGCCAGCGCAGCAGGCGCCAGGGACTCAGGCGCGCCAGCCCCAGCAGCAAGCCGAATGGCAGGCTGAGCACCAGCGCCAGGCTGGCCAGCAGCACCGTCAGCGCCAGGCCGCCCAGCGGCCCCTCGGGATAGCGTCCCACAAGGAAATACAGCCAGTAATCGTGGATCAGTTCCAGCATCAGGACACCTTCTTTTGCAGCAAGGCCGCCAGGCCCGCGATCACCAGGGAAACGGCCAGATAGGCCGCGCTGGCGAAGACGAACGCTTCCACGCTGCGGAACGAGGCCGCTTCCACGCGCTGCGTCTGGTACATCAGCTCGGCCACGCCGATGACGGTGGCGATGCTGGTGTTTTGCCACAGGTTCAGGGTTTGCGACAGCAGCGGCGGCGCGGCCAGGCGCAAGGCTTGCGGCACGATGCACAGGCGCATGGTGGCGAGAAAGCCGAAACCCAGCGCCCGGCCCGCCTCAAATTGCTGGGCAGGAATGGCGCGGATGCCGCTGCGGATGTCTTCCGCCATGTAGGCGGCCGTATATAAAGTCAGGGCCGTGACGGCGCTGAAGGCTTCGATATTGCCGGCATACAAGCGCTCCTTCCAGGCGTCGGGCAACAGTTCGGGCGCGCCGAAATACCAGAACAGGAAGTGGGCCAGCAAGGGCACGTTGCGGATCAGCTCGACATACGCGGCGCCCAGCCCGTTGAGCAGGCGCGACGGCGCCAGGCGCAGCATGGCCACGCCGCACGCCAGCGGCAAGGACAACAGCAAGGTGATGCCCATCAGGCGCAATGACAGCAGCAAGCCGGACAGCAACCAGTCTCGGTAGTCGCCGGCCAGCAAAAAGTTCAGATCAAACATGCGGAAGAGTCAGGCAAGGTTCAGGCGTCGATCTTGTCCGATTCAATTTTAAATGTGCGTTTCTGGAATTTCACATTGCTCGTCGGGCCATACCATTTGAAGAACAGTTTTTCCGCCTCGCCCGACTTTTCCAGTTCCCGCAGCACCTTGTCGACGGCGGTTTTCACGCCCGTCTCGCCCTTGCGGATGCCGAAGGCAAACACTTCCTGGCTAATGTTTTGCGGCAGCACAATGTAATCCTTTTGCGCGGCGCCCAGCTTAGCGTAATTGTTGAGCAGCGAGACTTCATCGTCGACATAGCCGACGCCCTTGCCTTGCTGCAAGCCGAGATAGGCCTGGCCCGCCGTCTCGAACGTCACCACGTCCACGCCGGGCACGGCCTTGCGGATATTCGGTTCCTGCGTGCCGCCCTTGACGGTCAGCACTTTCTTGCCGGCCAGGCCCGCGACCGTCGTGATATTGCTGCTTTTTTTCACCAGCACGCGCTGGCCCGTGTAAAACGTGGACAGGGAAAAATCGACCAGCGCTTCGCGTTCCTTGTTGTGCGTCAAGGATGCCGTCAGGATATCGATGCGGCCCTGCTGCAGTTCGGGAATGCGGGCAGCCACGGCCAGCTGCTTGATCACCGGCTTGACGCCCAGGCCCTGGGCGATGGCGCGGCACAGGTCCACTTCATAGCCGACCAGCTGGCGCGACTTGGCGTCGATAAAACTGTTCGGCTCGTCCGTGCCCAGGGTGCCGCAGACCAGCTCGCCCTTCGCCTTGATGGCGGCCAGCTGGTCCGCTTGCGCCACCTGCGTGAAGGCGATGGAGGTGAAAAGAAGCGCGGCGAAGTGTAGGCGGGTCTGCATGAAATTCCTCTGGTGGACAATGAATGCCGCCATTAGACCGCAGCGCTCTTATTTCCAAAAAGGAATCTTTTCACCCTTGCTTATGAAGAATTCATCTAAGGCATCAACGAAGACATCAACTAAGGCGCCAGCGCCTTCGTCTCGCCGCCGAGGCGGATGATCGCCGCCTTGGCCCCCACGGCGCCCGGATAGCGGGGGTCGAGCTGCAGCGCCTGGCGGTACGCCTCGACCGCCTGCGGGCGCAAGCCTTGTTCCACATAAAACTCGGCCAGGCTGTCCTGCAGATTCGCGTCGCGCGGATGCAGGCTGGCGGCCGCCTGCAGCACGGCCATGCCTTGCGCCACGGCGCCGCTGCCTTTCAGGCGGTACGCTTCCAGGTTCAGCGCCGCCGGACTGGCCGCGCCCAGCGGGTCGCGGGCCAGCGCCAGGCGCAGGGCCGCGAGGGCGGGTTCCGTCTTTCCGGCGCGCAACAAGGTCAAGCCCTGCAGCGCATGCGCGCGGTTGCTGAGCGGATACAGTTCCACGGCCAGGCGGCTGGCCGCCAGCGCCGCATCCGCCTCGCCGCGCGCGGCCGACGCTTGCGCCAGATCAAGCAGCTCGGGCACGAAATCGGGATAGGCGCGCTGGCCGCGGAAGGCCGTGCGCAACTGGCTATCCAGGGCGGCGATGGAGACGGACGCGGCCGGCCAGGCGATGGCGGCCGTGCGGTCCCAGCTGGCGGCCAGGGCCACGATGGCTTGCTCGAAGGCGGGGTCGAAACGGGGCACGGTGCCGGCCTTTGCATCTTGCGACAACCGTACATAGTCGCGCGCAAACGCCAGCGCGCCGCCGCGCGAGTAGGTATTCAGGTCGACGCCCGATTCGCGCAATGCCCGGGCCATGCTGGCGCCGGCCACGAGAAACACGCGGCCGCCCGCGGGATGGCGGGCCGCCTCGATGTAGGCGCGCGCCGCCTGGGCGTCGGGCGCCAGCGCTTGCCGGTTGATGTGCGTGAAGGCTGCGCGCGTGGCGGCCGCATCGGCATACGCCTGATCCGTGCGTTCGGCGTAGGCCCGACCCTCTTCGAACAGGCCTTGCGCCACCTGGTAGGCGCGCTGCGCGCCCGCGTCGGCGATATACGTGTTCAGCTGCCACGGTTCGCCCGTGACGGCTTCGAACAGGCGCTGCACGAAGGCTTCGGGATTGACGCGCTCGAGATTGGCGGCGACGGCGATGGTGAGCTTGCGCGAAGGAAAGCTGTACAGGTAGGTAACGGTTTCCGGCTGCTGGCCGCTGTGGGCGATGGCGTAGCGCCCGCCCGTCGGCAAGATTTCCCAGCCCATGCCGTAATTCGTCAAGCGGCCCGCGCGCGTGGCCATCGGCTGCACCATGGCGGCCACGCTGGCCGCCGACAGGATCTTGCCTGCGTGAACGCCCCGGCCGAAGGCCAGCATGTCGGGCACGCTGGCGCGCGTGCCGCCGGCCGAAAAGCGGCTGCTGATGTCGACGAATTCCGAATTCTTCAACTCCTTGCCGGCCAGCCGGTAGCCGCGCACGCGGTGGGCGATCACGGCGTCGGGGTCGTCCATCACGGTGGCGTCCATGCCCAGCGGCCCCCACACATGGCGCCGCATGTAGCCGCCATAGCTTTCGCCCGAGGCGGCCTCGATGACGGCGCCCAGCAAGTTGTAGCCATAGCTGGTATAGCGGAAGCGCGTGCCCGGTTCGGCGATCAGGTCGAACTGCTCGAAGACGGCGATGGACTGGCGCGTATCCTTGTGCTCCTTGAAATGCTGTTCCACCCTGCTGTCGCGGTAGGCGTCGATGCCGCCCAGGTGGCCCAGCAGCTGGCGCACCGTCACGGGAAACGGCTTGACGGGGAAATACGGCACATAGGTTTGCACGGGCGCATCCAGGTCGATCTTGCCCTGTTCGACCAGTTGCAAAATGGCCACCGCCGTCATGGGCTTGGTGACGGACGCCATCCGGTAGCTGGACTGGGCCGTGGCCGGCACGCGGTTTTCCAGGTCCGCATAGCCATAGCCTTTTACCCATTCCACGTCGCCCTGGCTGAAACCGACGGTGACGCCCGGGATGCGCTCCGCGCCCATGCGCCGGGCCGCCCAGCCGTCGAAATCGGCCAGGCGCGCTGCCAACGCTGCGGGCGGAGCAGCGGGTGAAACAGAGGATGGGGCGGAGGCGGCCTGCGCCACGCCGCAGAACAGCGCCAGCGCGCCGGCGAAACCGTAGTATTTGCTGCTTTGCATAGTCATGATTCCATGGTGAGGGCCGTGTGCACAGCACGGCGCTGATGCATGGTAAGTGTCTTTCACACGCCGTTGGCGGGCCGTGCACGAAATGCACGTGGCCCGCACGAACGGCACCGGCGTCGATGAAAATGTTGCAAAGGAGTAGCACATGAGCAGCTACAATGCCCGCCATGCCCTCCCTCTTCCGCTACCTGTTGCTGTGCTGCCTGGCCTTGCCCTCTTTCGCCTGCGCCATGCATCCGCTCTCGCTGGACGACGGCTGGCGCACCTGCGGCAACACGGCATCCGCACCCGCCTCGCTGCAGCAGCTGGTCCGGCCGGGCCAGCTGCTGTGCGTCGAGCGCGATGTCGCCCTGGCCGCCACGCCGTCATCGACGCAATTGCTGGTGCTGTCGGCGCTGGCTGCCAGCGAGCTGTGGCTCGATGGGGTCTTGATCGGCAGCAATGGCCAGCCGGCCCGCCAGGCCAGCGGGGAACGCGCGGGCGACGTCGATTTCGCCCTCCACCTGAGGCCGCAGCAATTGGCCATGGGCACGCACCACCTGCGCCTGCTGCTGTCGACGCAGCAGGTGCCGGCCCACCTGGCATCGCCATTCTATGCGCTGTACCTGGTCGACCGGCAAGATTACCGCGCGGCGCTGGCCTGGTACCGGTTGCCGCCACTGCTGCTGGCCGGGGCGCTGGGCGCCGTCGCCCTGCTGTTTCTCGCCTTGACGGTACTGTACCAGCGGCAGCGGCACTGGGCCATGTTTGCGGCGCTTTGCCTGGCGGCGGCGCTGCTGCTGGTGGCGGAACTGTGGCGCAGCTTTGCCGGCTATGCCTATCCCTCGCACATGCCGCGCCTGTACGCCGTCAGCGCCCTGACCTGGCTGTTTTCCGCCTTGCTGCCCCTGTATTTTTATACGGCTTACCGCCTGCCCCGCTGGCCGCTGGCGGCGGCGGTGCTGCTGGCGGGCATCGCGCTGGCCGGCGCGCTGCCCACGCATTTCGACGCGCGCTGCTGGCTGATGTTTCTGACGGGCCTGGCGGCGAGCTTGGCGCTCAACCTGGTCGCCCTGTGGCGCCGCCTGCCGGGCAGCCGCGGCGGCACCTTGATCGCGCTGGCGTCGTGCATCCTGTTCCTGCTGACGGGCAGCCAGTTTGCCGAAGGCGGCTTCGCCCTCGTCGTGTGCTTCCTGCTGCTGCCTGTATGCGCGCAATTGCTGGCGCAGCTATTGCGCGAACGCAGCAAGGCAGCGCGCGCCCAGCAGCTGGAAAACCAGCTCTTGCGCAAAAGCATGCAACCGCACTTCCTGATGAATTCCCTCAGCCTGATCAGCGAACTCAACGCGCAATCGCCGCAGGCGGCGGAAACCTTCATCGAGGCGCTGGGGGCCGAATTGCGCATGCTCAACGAATTCGCACAGCAGCCCAGCATTGCCCTGACGCAGGAACTGGCCCTGTGCGAGAATTACCTGAGCATCATGGGCACGCGGCTGCAGCAGCCGTGCCGCTTGCAGCTCGACGGCGAGGCGGCGGGCATCACCGTGCCGCCCGCCCTGTTGCTGACGGCGCTGGAAAATGCGTTCAGCCACAACCGCTACCGCCACGGCGCGGCCTTTATCCTGCGCATCGCACAACATGCGCAAACGCAAATACTTACCTTGCAGCTGCCCGAAGGCGAGGCGCGCCCCCATGCGGGCAGCGGCGTGGGCGAACAGTACATCCGCGCCAGCCTGCACGCCGTGTTCGGCGATGCGGCCAACTATGCCCGCGCACAGCATCCGGCAGGCTGGCGCCTCACCTTTACCTTGCCGGCGGCGCCATGAATGTGTTGATACTGGAAGATGAACCGCTGATCGCGCAAGGCCTCGAACGCGAAGTGCGCGCGCATTTCGGCGCGCGCCTCCGCAATCTCGTACTGCATGACAATGTGCCGCAAGCGCTGGCCGCCCTGATGCAGGAGCAAGGGCAGGAGCATGTCGACCTGCTGCTGCTGGATTTGCACCTGCACGGCGCGGACGGCTATGATTTGCTGCGCCTGGCCGCCGATGCGCGCTTCCAGACCATCATCGTCTCGGCTCACGCGGAACGCTCGATCACGGCCTTCGAATTCGGCGTGCTCGACTTCGTCGCCAAGCCGTTCAGCCGCGAACGCCTGCACAAGGCGCTGCAACGCTACACGGGGCGGCACACGGAAGCGGCTTCGCTGTCCGTCAAGAAACGGGGGGCGCTGGAATGGATCGCCATGGCCGACATCGACCACGTGCAAGCCGATGGCCACTACAGCAATATCGTGCTGTGCAGCGGCGAGCAGTGCTTTCACGACTTGCCTATCGACAAGCTCATGGCCCTGCTGCCGCCCCACTTCCTGCGCGTGCACCGCTCCTACATCGTCAACAGCCTGGGTTTCAAGCGGCTGCAGATCGGCGCGGGCGGCAAATACGCGCTCGACACGCAGACGAGCACGGGCATCCCCGTGTCGCGCAGCAGCTATCCCGCGCTGAAACAGCGGTTGCTGGGCTGACGTCCCCGCTTACCAGTGCGGGGCGTAATTGGGGAATGGCGAGGTCATGTGTTCGGGTTCCACGGGCGGCGCCATCCAGTCGCGCGGGTCGACCTTGTAGTACTGCAAGAATTGCGCATACAGTTCTTCATGGTGTTCAGCCATCTGGTACGGCTTTTCAAAGAAGGTTTCCGTGGCCACGGCAAAGAATTCGGCGGGATTGGTGGCGCCGTAATGGTCCATCACGCTTTGCTGCTGGTACATGGCGTCGTGGCGCAGGTTGTCGAAGTCGCGCGACAGCACGGTGGCCCAGCTGCGGTAGCTCGACACGCTGGGCAGGTAGGGCGCGCCATTCGCGGCGCCCGATTCACTGTCGAGCTGGTGGGCGAATTCATGCAGCACGACATTGTGGCCATCGCTCCAGTCGGCCGCGCCCCGCTGCACGTGGTCCCAGGCCAGCACCACGCGGCCATCGCCCCAGGATTCGCCCAATAAGCCATTCGCCGACGGCGTCACCACGCCGCCCGGCCCCACTTCATTGCGCGTGACGATGAATTCCGTGGGATACACGAGGATGGTGTCGAGTTCGGGATACACCTGCGTCTGACGGTTCAGCAGCAGCAAACAAGCCTGGCCGGCGATGGTGTAGCGCATCTCGTCCGTGATTTCCAGGCCGCCGCAACCGACGAATTTCTTTTGATACAGGAATTGCACGACGAGGCGGCGCAACTGCTCCTGCAGCGGCGCCGGCATATGCTGATAGACGGGGATATTGTTTTCCAGCACGGCCAGGCCTGCGGCCGGCAAGGGCCTGGCCAGGGCCCGCTGCAGGCGCCAGCGGGGGAACCACAGCGAAAAGACGATGGCCGCCGTGACGAGGGCGATCCACAGCAGCGGGTTCATGCGGCGGCCCGTTTCAGGACAATGGGAGCAATGCAGGAGAACACGGCGTAGGCAGACAAGGACAAGCTCCTTCAAGTGAACCCGCACGGCGCGGGCAGCAGTCCAGCCCACATGGGGATGCTTGCAGTCTTTTCAATCAGACCACGTTCAATCGACTCACCTCGGATGGTTCGGCGCAACGCCAAAAGCCGGGTCGCAACCCGGCTTTCGACATGCGTCTGATAATACGAACCACAAGCGATGCCCGCCAGCCGCCAGGCGGCCGTTCAGGCGCCGTAACAACTATTACTCGGCAGCCTTTTGCTGCGGCGCACCAAACAGGGCAGCGACCAGCGGATCGCGCGTCACGGGACCACGGTTGACGCGGATGGCGTAATGCGTGTCATCGGCCAGGATGTGGAAGTGACGGCCGCTGCCTGCCATGCTTTGCTCGCGCAAGCCTGGACGATCCTTGCGCGGTGGCGCGCCTTCGCGTTTTGGCTGGACGATGGCGGCCAGGAAGGCGCGCACGCGCTCAGGGTCTGGCGTCAGCTGGTACACTGCCTTGCCCAGGTAGGTGGCGGTGCCTTCGATGTAACGGGCCAGTTCGATCACGCCCGCTTCGCGCAGGTCGCGGATGTATTTGCGGGCGCCCGATGGCGAAAACTTGAGGAACCAGGCGATTTCGTCGGCCAGCATCTCGTGCAGCGACAATTCGCCGATCAGCTTTTGCATGTTTTCGATGCGGCGCAGGGTGGCGGACGTCGAACGCACGCGCTCGATCGGTGCCATGGAAATGGGATTCATGCGTTCCGGGGGGATAGGTGCTGCGCGTTCTACCATTTGCGAGCCTTTTTCGGGGCTACGAAGTTCCTGGTGCGCTGCCTTTAATTCGCTCTTCACGTGAGACTGAGTCATTGCATGCATTTGAATACTCCTTTTAAACGATTGCCGGTAGCCCGGATTGTTAAGTTCTTGGCAATTTTTATACCAGAACACCACGAATCCTGAGCGTCTGGGCACAGAATGCCCGTGTCGGCGGCTGCGGTCTGTGCGTTAACGAACATTAGAAGCAAGAAAGTGAAAAATATTGCCCTATTGAATTCTTTCTCTCGTGGCATCTAAAAAAGACATCTAAAAACCGGCAGGATGACCCTGTGCCGCCATTCGTGGCGCAAAGTGAAATAGCGAACAGAAGCGGAAACGCCATTGCAATAAATTCAAGCTTCGCGCGCGGCGCCTGCCGCCCGCATCGCGAATCTTCGACTCTTGCAAAGGAAATATCATGAAAATGCCCGCCCTGTTGGCCGCCGCCTTGCTTGTCACCCTGTCCGCCTGTAAAAAACCGGCCGAGCCGCCCCTGCCCGAAACGGCGCCCAATCCCGCTTCCACCCCACAAGTGATGCCTGCCCCCGTCGCGCCAGCCATGCCGGAAGCGGGTGCCGGCAGCACGACGCCGCCTGCGCCGCCTGCGCCGCTGACCGATCCCGCCACCGCGCCCGCCCTGCCGCCGGCCACGGCGCCGAAGTAAAGCCTACAGTCGAGGCCGGCACGGCCTCAGACGGGCGCCCGCGCGGCGCCATCCCTACTCCACGGGGGAGTTACGCGTTGCCAGCCTGTTTGCAACGCGTTTTTTTACGATTGGAGTCGGCCACGCCCTGAAGGTTCACCGGCAAGCCGCCCCGAAAATGCGGCAATCCGCACAGCCTTTCCCCTCCTCGTGCGGAAAGACGGAATCTCGCCATTTCCCATTTTCACTAGATTCAAATTAAACCTTTATAAACAATCACTTGCAATAAACGTCAAAATGCGCTCCACTGGCACGGAAGATGCTTTTATATTTTCATAACCGCCGTCAGAGCGGCAGCCCGACCCACTATATAAAACCATCTACCTTTTGGAGACAACAGCATGGCACGCACCTTCCGCATCTCGTCCTTCCTGAACACCAAGGCACTGACCGTCGCCGTCGCACTGGCCGCGCAATTCCCGCTGGCCGTCCATGCAGCCGACCTGGTCCGCCTGGGCAACCTGAAATTCGCCCATTACGGCGCCGTCGCCTACATGAAGGAAATCGCGCCCAAATACGACTTGAAAATTGAAGAGCGCATCTTCGCCAAGGGCCTCGACATCGTGCCGGCCATGATTGCCGGTGAAATCGACGTATCCGCCAGCGCGCTGGAAGCGGCCATCACGGGCCGCGCCACAGGCTTGCCCGTGTACCTGGTGGGCGGCTTCGCCAAGGGCGGCGTGCAGATCGTCGGCCGTCCCGACCTGAACATCAAGGGCATTGCCGACCTGAAAGGCAAGAAAGTCGGCGTCACGCGCGGCGGCCCGCAGGAAATCCTGCTGTTTGCCGAATTGACCAAGGCCAAGCTGACCTGGTCCGACAAGCCGGGCAAGGACGTGCAGATCCTGTACATGGGCTACCCGGACTTGAACCAGGCGCTGCTGACCAAGGATATCGACGTCATGAGCCAGTCCGAGCCGTACTCGACCCAGGCCATCCACAAGAAATACGGCGCGGCCATCATCAAGCCTTACGACACGCCGCTGGGCGAACCCGTGCGCGCCCTCGTGATGACGGAAAAGATGTACAAAGAGAAACCTGCCGTGGCCCAGCGCTTCATGGATTGCTTCGTCGCCGCCACGCGCGCCTTCCTGGCCGACCCGAAACTGGCGGAAAAATACGTGCGCGAATCGATGTTCAAGAACCAGATCACGACCGAGGATTACCGCGACGCCATCGACAACGCCATCTTCACGGAAGACATCACGCAAAGCCACGTGCAGCTGACCACCGATTACATGGTGAAATTCGGCGTGGGCCGCATGGCCAAACCGCCTGCGGCACAGGATTGGGTCAAGCTGGACCTGCTGGAAAAAGCCAAGAAATCCTACGCACCACGCTAACCACGCTAATCTGAAAGTATCACGATGAATATTCAAATGATGAAACGCTTCGCGCACGGTGCCGCCGTGCCCGTGGCCGTGCTGCTGCTGTGGCAAGCCATGTCGACGTTCGGCTGGATCAACCCGCAAATCCTGCCCTCGCCCGTGGCCGTGCTGGTGAAATGGTATGAATACCTGGTGCCGATGGAAGCCTACACGCCCGAAACGGGCAATTACCTGGTGTGGATGTTCTCCGGCGAACTGCCGCACGACGCCTGGGCCAGCCTGTCGCGCGTGCTGGGCGGCTTCGCCATCGGCGCCGGCCTGGCCTTGCCGCTGGGCTTGCTAATGGGCACCAACAAGACCATCTATAAACTGTTCGACCCGCTGGTGCAGGTGCTGCGCCCGATTCCGCCGATCGCCTACATTCCGCTGGCCATTTTGTGGTTCGGCCTGGGCAACCCGCCCGCCTTCTTCCTGATCAGCATCGGTTCCTTCTTCCCCGTGCTGATGAATACCATCGCCGGCGTGCGCCAGGTCGACGGCATCTATATCCGCGCCGCGCGCAACCTGGGCGCCAGCCAGATGACCATGTTCCGCCGCGTCATCCTGCCGGCCGCCACGCCCTACATCCTGGCGGGCGCGCGCATCGGCATGGGCACGGCCTTCATCGTCGTGATCGTGGCGGAAATGATCGCCGTCAATAGCGGCCTCGGTTTCCGCATCCTGGAAGCGCGCGAATATTTCTGGTCTGACAAGATTATCGCCGGCATGTTCACCATCGGCCTGTTCGGCCTGGCCATCGACATGGCCATGAATGCCCTGAATAATCATTTGCTGCAGTGGCACCGCGGCCTGGAACACTGAGAGGAACGGCCATGACCACGATCAATATCAATGCAGTCAATAAAATCTTCACCACGGGCGGCGCGGACGTCATCGCCCTGAAGGATATCAACCTGGAAATCGCCAGCGGCGAATTCATCTGCCTGCTGGGACCGTCCGGCTGCGGCAAGTCGACCCTGCTCAACGCCATCGCCGGCTTTTCGCAGCCGACGTCCGGCCAGATCCTGGCCGGCGGCAAGCTGATCACCGAACCCGGTCCCGACCGCGGCATGGTGTTCCAGGAATATGCGCTGTTCCCGTGGATGACCATCGAGAGCAATATTGCTTTCGGCCTGGAAATCGCCGGCAAGACGCCGGCCGAAATCAAGGAACGGGTCGACATGCTGCTGAGCATGCTGGGCTTGACGGAATTCCGTGCCCGCTACCCGAAAGACTTGTCGGGCGGCATGCGCCAGCGCGTGGCGATTGCCCGCGTGCTGGCCCTCGATTCGCCCATCATGCTGATGGATGAACCGTTCGGCGCGCTGGACGCCTTGACGCGGCGCAACCTGCAAGATGAATTGCTGAAAATCTGGAAAGTCTTCGGCACCACCATCGTGTTCGTCACGCACTCGATCGAGGAATCGATCTACCTGGCCGACCGCACCATCGTCATGACCTACCGTCCCGGCACCATCAAGCGCGACGTGGCCATCGAACTGCCCCGCCCACGCGACCCGAGCGACCCGGAGTTCAACCGCCTCAAGCGCATGCTGGGCGAGATGGTGATGGAAGAGCAACAGCGCCATCACAACGCCGAGACCATGGCCAGCACCGCTGATTAGTGGTGTCTGACCAAACCTACTGCGCGTCGGTATAGGCGGCCTGCGATGCTCACCGTACTAGAGTACGGTTCCGCTTCTCGGCCACCTCTCCCTTCCGCTCGCTACGGTTTTGTCAGACACTGCAACTTTGCATGTCAGTCGTAAATCAGGATTCACCCATTCGGGTGAATCCCGCCGTACACTACCATTCCTTCTTTGCGGCACACGCAAGCTTAACCCGACACACGGAGCACCATGGCATTCGGCAAATGGACCCTGAGACCCGCGCTCGGCCCCCTGCTGGCCGTGGGATCGCTGGTCGTGCTGACGTGGGCGTCGTATGCCTGGGTCAAGCAGCGCCAGCTCGATGAATTGCACCGCACCCTCGATTCGCGCGCGGAACTGTATGCGGCGTCCATCGGCGGCGCCCTCAACAAGTACGAATTCCTGCCCCTGGCCGTGGCCCAGAGCGATGCCGTGGCGCAACTACTGGAACAGCCCAGCGCCGACAAGGTCACGCAGATCAACGCCTACCTGGTCGACATGAACCGCCGCGCGGGCGCCTTTGCCGTCTACGTGCTCGACGACAAGGGCACGACCCTGGCGTCCAGCAACTGGCAAGACCGCAGCTCGTACGTGGGCGTCAACTACGGTTTCCGGCCCTACTTCAAGGATGCGATCGCGGGCGGCATCGGCCGCTTCTACGGCATCGGCGCCTCCACCTTCGAGGCCGGCTATTTCATTTCGCAGCCCGTGCAGCGCAACGGGCGCATCATCGGCATCGTCGCCGCCAAGGTCAACCTGGACTGGATCGAGCAATCGTGGCGCACGCCCGGCGCCGGCGAACAGATCTGGGTCAAGGATGCAAATGGCGTGCTGATCCTGGCTACCACGCCCGCCTTCAAGTTCAAGACCCTGGCGCCCCTGTCGCCGGCCGCGAAGAACGATATCAGCGCGCAGCGCCAGTTCCTGCAGGAAAATCTGCCCATCTTGCCGCACCGGTTGCGGCGCCAGTTTGCCGACGGCGCCAGCGTGATGACGCTGGAACGTCCGCAGACGGGCGATACGCCCGCCCTGTCCGGCAGCGCCGACTATCTGGCCGTGAACCGCGCTCTGGGCCCGCTGCAATGGCAGATCACCGTGCTGGCCGAGCTCGACCAGGTCGACGAGGCGGCGCGCAACGCGGCCATCGCCGCCGCGCTGGGCTGGGCCTTACTGTTGCTGGCCCTGATGTATGCGCGTCAGCGCCGGCGCCGCATCGCCGACAAGCTCAATGCGCAACAGACGCTGGCACGCGCCTATGAACAGCTGGAAATCAAGGTCGAGCAGCGCACGGCCGACCTCGTGCACGCGAATGGCCGCCTGCAGGCGGAAGTGGCCGAGCGCGAGCGGGCCGAGCAGACCCTGCGCTATGCCCAGGCGGAATTGGTGCAAAGCGGCAAGCTGGCCGCCATCGGCCAGATGGCGGCCGGCGTCACGCACGAGCTGAACCAGCCGCTGGCCGCCCTGCAGACGTTTTCCGACAATGCCAAGGTCTTCCTGGCGCGCGGGCGCATCGACGATGCGCTCGACAACCTGTCGACCATTTCCGACCTCGTCAAGCGTCTCGGCTACGTGACGTCACAACTAAAAGGCTTTGCCCGGCGCAGCGACGATGCCCGCAAACCCGTCAGCGTGCGCCAGGCGTTTGCGCAAACCATGCTGCAAATCCGCACCCGCAAGCATTCGCAACGCCTGACCCTGCATGAAAGCTGGCTGGAGGACGACATCATCGTCCTGTGCAACGCCATCGGCCTGGAACAGGTGTTTACCAATCTGATCACGAACGCCATGGATGCCGTGCCGGAAAACGAGCCCGTGCAAATCTGGTTCCAGGTGCGCCGCGAAGGCGACCTCGCCGTGCTGCATATCACCGATAATGGCCCCGGCATCCCGCTCGCTTCGCTGGACAAGATTTTCGACCCCTTCTATACCACCAAGGAACACGGGCTGGGCTTGGGATTGTCGATCAGCGCTGGCATACTGCGCGCGGCCGGCAGCGCATTGGCCGTGCGCAACCGCAGCGCGCAGGAAGGGGGCGGCGCGCAATTTACCATCACCCTGAGCTGCGCCCCGGGGGAAAAGAATAAAGAGACAGAGGAAACACCCGATGCACGAGAATAATTTTGAAGGCATGCAAGTGCTGCTGGTGGAAGACGACGCGGTCGTGCGCAAGGGCGCGCGGCAATCGCTGGAACTGGCGGGCTTGCAAGTGACCGCCGTCGCCACGGCCGAAGAAGCGCTGCCCTACCTAGTGCCGGAATTTGCGGGCATTTTATTGAGCGATATCAAGCTGCCCGGCATGGATGGCTTGAAACTGCTCGATATCGCCGTGGCGCAGGATGCCAGCCTGCCCGTCATCCTCGTCACGGGCCACGGCGACGTGTCGATGGCCGTGGGCGCCATGCGCCGTGGCGCCTACGATTTCATCGAAAAACCGTTTTCCGCCGACTTGCTGGTGGAAGTGTGCCGCCGCGCCCTGGATAAACGCCATTTGGTGCTGGAAAACATGAACTTGCGCCGCCAGCTCGAACAGCGGGTCGGCATCGAGGCGCGCATCGTCGGGCGCAGCGCGGCCATGGCCAAGGTGCGCCAGCTGGTGCTGAACCTGGCGCCGAAATCGGCCGACATCATCATCCTCGGCGAAACGGGGACCGGCAAGGAACTCATCGCCCGCTGCCTGCACGATTTCAGCGAGCGGCGCGACCACCCGTTCGTGGCCATCAATTGCGGCGCCCTGCCCGAATCGATCTTCGAATCGGAACTGTTCGGCCACGAAGAAGGGGCATTCACGGGCGCGCAGCGCCAGCGCATCGGCAAGATCGAGTACGCGAACGGCGGCACCTTGTTCCTCGATGAAATCGAAAGCATGCCGCTGGCCCTGCAAGTGAAACTGCTGCGCGTGCTGCAGGAACGCCAAGTGGAACGGCTTGGTTCCAACAAATTGATTTCCGTCAATTTCCGTGTCATCGCCGCCGCCAAGGAAGACTTGAATGTGCTGGCCGAACAAGGGAAATTCCGGCCCGACCTGTATTACCGCCTGAACGTGGCCAGCCTGACCCTGCCCGCGCTGCGCAACCGGCGCGAGGATATCCCGCTGCTGTTCGAATTCTTCGTGCTGCAAGCAGCCTTGCGCTACGGCCAGCCGGCCGCCCTCGTCAGCGGCGAACTGATCGCCTCGCTGATGGCGCAGCGCTGGGCCGGCAATGTGCGCGAGCTGCACAATGTGGCCGACCGCTTCGTGCTGGGCCTGCTCGACGACACCCTGAGCCCGGCCGGCTGCCGCGAAGCATCCTTGGCCGAACAAGTGGACACCTTCGAAATTTCCATCATCGAGGAAGCCTTGCGCCGCCACAACGGCAACGTCATCGACGCGGCCGCCAGCCTGAATATCCCGAAGAAAACCCTGTATGACAAGCTCAAGCGCTTCGATATCTCGACGGAACAGTTCCGTTGATCTGAAGCAAATAGCCGACACGGCCATGAGGCGGCGTCCTACCCGTGCGGGCGGACTCCTGTGTGAGAATGCAGGCTCAACCTCATTTCTCACAGGATACCGCCATGAAAACCGCCGCTCTCTTGCTGGCAGCCACCCTGATGACCGTCGGCGGCGCCTGGGTGCAAGCCCAGTCGACGACGAATGTGAACCAGACGGGCAATCACACCAACAATGCCAGGGACCCGGGCCAGCAATCGGACCAGTCCGACAAGCTCGATAACAAGGGCAAGCCGATCCACGACGCCAAGCCCGCCAAGACGCGCACGGACAAGCGCACGCGGCGCGGCAAGCCCGTGGCCACGCCGGGCACCCCGGCCGCCAGCGGACCGGCCACCGCGCCGCCAGCGACGCCAGTCGCGCCGGCCCGCTAAGTCTGCCTCCAGCGCTGCGCCACATTGCTCCAAGGCACGTTATCATCGCGCCTTTGCAATATATCCAGGATGACAATGAAAGCAGCATGGTGTGGAATGGCGGCGGCCAGCATATTCGCGGCCGCGAGCGTACAGGCGGCGCCCACGGTGGGCGAATGCATGGAATTGACGACAGGCATCAAATTCAGCAAGAACAATGGCGACGCGCAAGTCAACGTCGAGGAGATGTTCGAGGGCAAGAAACAAAAGGGCACGCAGCTGATCCTCGACGGCGGCGTGCTGCTGGCCACGTCCTACCAGGATATCCGCGACGGTCAGGTCTTCCTGACGGGCGCCATCCATTACAACGAAGACGGCACCGTGCGCAGCAAGAACGTCTACACGCCGCAGTCCGCCATCCCCGCCAACATGCGCCCCGGCCAGGAAGTGCGCGTGCAATTCACGGACACGCGAACGGACACCCACTACCCGCTGGCGGGCCTGTCGGACAAGATCACCACCTCCACGCGCACGGATAAACGCGATTTCTCGATCACCTTCCTCGGCTGGGAACGCCTGGAACTGGGCGGCCGCCGCTTCCCCGACGCCTGCAAGTTCGAACTGCGCGACGTCGGCGGCAAGAGCCGTGGTAAAAGCGGTGAATACGTATGGTACGCGCAAGGTTATGGCGCGATCATGATGGACAAGCTGGACAAGGATGGCGACGTGCAGCCCGCGTACCGCATCGCGCTGACGAAGATCATCAGCGCGCCGTAAGGACGCCTTCTTTTCCGCAATGCTTGCGGAAACGCAATTAATCAGTCATCCCGCCCCTCTACACTGACCTGTCTGGTCAGCCTGGAGCGGCGATGGCGTATCCCAAACTTCCGTATATCAGCGGCAAGAGCACCGCCCTGCTGCACTGCGACCGCATGCAGGAAGCCATCGTGCGCATCCGCCCCGAACTGCCGGGCAACGTCATCGTCATCCATGGCGTCAATGACGTGGGCACGAGTTTCAGTGCCGTGGAAAAGGGGCTGTGCCAGGGACTCGACGCGCGCATGTACGGCGGCGGCCACGTTTTCACCCCAGCCGCCTACCGCCTGCCGCAAGAGGCCGACAAGCGTAAAACCATCGCCGACCCGGACGATGTGTATTTCAAGCGCAAGCCTGATGAGGCGACGTACAGCCCCATCATTCCGTTTTACTGGGGCTTTCGCGAACGCGGCAACGCCAGCAAAGTGGTCAACGGCCAAAACACTGACCGCTACGGCAACCGCCTGGACAAGGACATGTCGAAGAACGGCGGTCCGTTCGGCAATGCCACCAACACCCTGCCCGACATGTGGAACAAGGGGCTGTTTTCACCCTACGATGTGGGCGGCGACCCCGTGCGTCCACTGATGACGGCGCCAGGCCGCATGTACATGGTGCTGGCGGCCAAGCGCCTGGCCGCGCTGATCGCCATGATCCGCGACTACGACAGCAACGACGTGGTATCCATCGTCGCGCACAGCCAGGGCTGTCTGATCTCGCTGCTGGCGCAAGCCTTCCTGCTCGATGAGGGCAAGCGCCCCGCCGACACCCTGATCCTCACGCATCCTCCCTACAGCCTGGTGGAAGACACGACGATGTTTTTCGGCGCGGCGGAGGCGAGCCGCATCTTCGGCGGCGGCCGCGATGCGGCGATGGAAAGCCAGTACGACGCCATCGACAACCGCCAGACCCTGCATGCACGCCTGCAAACCCTCGTACAGATCGTGCAGGGCGTGGTGGCAAAAAAGCACGCCACGCCCGCCTTTGCGCACATCAAGGATCACACTATCTGCCATGGCATGGCGGGCGCCGCATGGCGCGCGGAAGCGGACCGCGACAACCGGGGCAAGGTTTACCTGTACTTTTGCCCCGAAGACATGACTGTGGCGCTGGATAATATGCAGGGCATAGGCTGGCAAGGCATACCCGACCACATCGATGGCCATGGCCTGTCCAAAACCAAGGGCAAGACGAACAAAAGCATCTGGGGCGACGGCCCCACCTACTGGGAAAAGGAATTCCAGCGCCGCCAGCCGCTGGCGGAACTGGGCAAAGGGTTTCACCAGCGCGTATTTACCAACAAACAACGCCCCGATGCGGCCGGCAAGAACCGCGGGCCGGTGCCGGTGGGCCTGCCGCCGCACGACTTCGCCCTGCGCGTGGAAGGCGAGGATGACCATGCCCACGTGGCGGGCGCCAACCGGGGTCACCGCGCCAGCCATGACGAAGCGCCCTGGCCGCCCGTCAAGCCCAGCAAATGGAATGTCTTTTCCACGGCAGCGGGAAGGCGCGAAGGCTTGCGCACGATCAATGGCGAAGCGCTGCGCGTACCCACGAAGGCCGTGTTGGACGGCGGCGAGATCCGCCCTGGGCAATTCCCGAAGGATTCCGACCAGGCCAGGCTGCCGCGCGACCAGCAAGGACCGTGCGAGGAAGTCGACCCGATCGACGCGGCCATCGCGGTGACCAGCAAGAAAGGTTTGCGCATCCGCAAGCAGGAAATCATCGCCGATCCGCGGCCGCTCAAGCATCGCATTCCCGAGTACGGCGCCGGCATGTTCGGCGCGGGCGAGCGCGAGCAAGTGGAAAAGGCCCTGAACCTGGGCAAGGAAGCGGGCGACCAATGCAAGCTCGACCGCGTCTCGCGCCACCCGGGCGGCGGCGACAGGCTGCGCGTGGACCGCGAAGAAACCCCGAACGAGGCGCGCCAGCGCTGGCAGAACGAGGTCAGCCCCAAATCCTTCCACGGCGCCATCATCGGTAACGCAGAAAACCACCGCAACGTGACGGCGTATGACGTGGCCATCGGCGGGGGCAAGGCCAGCAGCGATCCGAGGTTTTACCGGTATTTGTGTGCGGTGGCGGATTGGCGGCTGCAAAACGACAAAAAAAATCCTATAAGACAATCCATCCTGAGATGGGAGGATTTCATGAAAAAATTTGCAGCCTATTGGGCTGCAGAACCTCTACAACGCAAGCAAATCATTGAAGGTAATGCCCATTATTACAGTTCGGGAGAGTTACCAGCCTTTGTGCCCGCATTGCAAGCAGGCCTGCCGTCTACCGTCATTTGTGAAATAGTCAACGGTAGGTGCACTGAGTCGCTCATCACTCCGGTCGTCCATAAATCAAGCGACGATATTCCAAGATGAAAAATTTATTCCCACGCTGGCAGTATTCGATTGGTGCAGCTGCCATCGTGTTGGCACTGCTACTACTGTTCATTCCATCCCCTTTCTTGCTGGAGTTCACAATGAGCAGAAAAATATGGAAGCACCTGCGATGGTTCTTGCTGATCCCCCCCATCGTGGCAGCTACATTGCTCGGCTCTCGCTGGCTGCATTCGCCCAAGCCCGTGGCCGTCGCAAAGCCGCAAGTGCAGCAGGCGGCGCCTAGCGAACAGGACAAGCGGGAATATGTGCTGGAAGTGATCGGTCTCGGCGTCACCCTGGACAAATACCGGCAGGGAAAACTGTGGGAAGCGCTGCAGCAGGGAAACGCCTATGCCAGCATCCGCGAACAGGACAAGGAAAAGTACACCTGGGATGCCATGCAAAGAGCTGGAATAGCAGGTGGCCGCGGTGGCGACACACTGGAGAATGGGGCGAGGGATACTCCCATGTATTTTGGCGTCCCCGTTTTCAATGCTGAGCCACCAATCTTTAATTCGCGCATGCTGGACAGCCCCGACTCGCCAGCCATAGGCCTGGCCGGTGGCGCCGCGTCATCCGGTCTGCACTGGCATCTGTTCGCCAGTGGTCCACGCCGCCTGAGCGAACATCCGGACCGCATCCTGGAAGACGTGTTCGCCTTTTTCGATGCCCATCCCGACGTGCCTTACATCGTGCTCAATTCCGAAGACAGCATGCCCACGCGCAACCTGTACAGCCCGGACAACTCTCCGCCGCTCACACATGACGGCCGCTACATTCCCGAAATGCCCGACGCCTCCGCCCTGTTCGTGCTGGCCCGGCGCGAACGCATCGATGCCGTGCGAAAGTTCGCCTACGACGATGCACCGCCCGAGGATAGCGTCGATGACTTGAATACCTACGGCGTGGCGCGGCGCCTGTATCTGGCCTACTATGACTTGATGGGCACCGTGCCCCAGGAACGTCTGGAAAGCGACCCGGCAGCCACCACCCGGCGCCAGCCCTCAATCGCCGAATGGCTGCCCGTCGCCGCACAATTCGCCCGGCGTCCCGACATCCGTGGCACGGGCAGCTTCAGCATGCTCGACAAGCTCCAGCACAAGACCTATCACCCGCCGAAAGAGTGGCAGCCCACGCCCTGGTTTCCTGTGCCCTTCAACAAGGAACAGTTGGCGCAACTGGACCGCCTGCCGACCTTCGGCTTCATCCACAGGCCCACGTTCGTCAGGATGACGGATGAACACGGCAAGCCGCTCACGCGCCGCGACCAGCGCGAACAGGCCTTGCAGGCGGGCTGGCAGGAGGCCCTGCACAGCTTGCCGGAAAGCGAACGTCCCGCCGCGCCGGCGCGCCTGGTCGCCGCCACGGGCGGCAATCAGGCACAGCTGGTGGCGTTGCACAAGACCTTGCTCAAGCATGCGGAAGATGGCGGCACGGAACTCGACAGCGGCAAGCCGCAGCAGTGGATCGATACGGACCAGCGCCTGGGCAACACGGGCGCGGCCACTCTGTTCGTGCAAATGGCCGTCGGCGTGATGGGCAGCTACCGCGACGGCGGCGTCAGCGCCGTGGTGAATCTGCGTAATCCGGAAGAAGCGACCATCGTGCTGGTCAGTCCGCCATCGGACGAAAGACGCCGCACGCAAAAACACCCGCACGGCGGCGATGTATTGCGGCATTACGTCACGCCAGCCATCGACCCAGCGAACTATCCATCGAACTGATTACTTACCCTGTGCGGCAAGCTGCGCCAGCGCATTCCCCCGCACTTGGAACGCCACCTGCGCCACCGTCTTGCCGGCGTCGTCGACGAGGGCCAGCGCGTGCTTGCCGGGCACGGGGCGCCAGCTGATGCTCTCCGCCGCGCCGCCCATGTCCTTGCCGTCGAGCACCCAGCGCAAGTCGCGGCTGCCCTGGGCCTGGAAGAACACGCGCTGCAGGGCGGGCGGGATGTCGGGATCGATGGCGAGGATGCTGTCGTCGGCCGGATACACGATGGCGGGCGGCTTCACGGTGTCGCCCACGACGGCGATGACGGGGCTTTCCGTGCCGGCAATAAACCATTCGCGGCGCGGCGCTTCCAGCGCGGGTTGGTACGCCACCATTTGCTGCAGCACGCCGGGCGGCGCTTTCGGCGCATGGCTGGGCACGTTCCTGTGCAGATAATCCATCACGTCGCGCCACACGGGCGCGGCGCCCGTCACGCCCGACACGTCCCACATGGGCTTGCCGTCGAAGTTGCCCACCCACACGCCCACCGTGTAGCGCGCCGAATAGCCCATGCACCAGTTGTCGCGCATATCCTTGCTCGTGCCCGTCTTGACGGCGCTCCAGAAATTCGTCCCCAGTTCGTTGCGCAAGCCAAAGGTCATGCTGCGCGCGGCGCGGTCGGCCAGGATGTCGCCCACGATGAAGGCGGCGCCCGCTTCCATGACGCGGCGTTTGTCCTTGCCCGCCTGGCCCGGCTGCAGGCTGGCCGTGCTGTACAGCCCGCCATTCGCCAGCGCGCGGTAGGCGTTGGCCAGTTCCAGCAAGGTCACTTCGGACGAACCCAGCGCCAGCGAAGGGCCGTAGTATTCGGCCGGTTCCGTCAGGCTGGACAGGCCCACGTCCTTCAGGCGGTTGTAGAAGCCGTCCTGCCCCGTCAGCAATACCGTGCGCACGGCGGGAATATTGAGCGAACTGGCCAGGCTGGTGCGGGCGCTGACATACCCTTTGAAATTGCGGTCATAGTTTTGCGGCGCATACATGCCGGACGCCGTGGCGACGTCGAGCGGCGAGTCGTCCATGACGGACGCGGCCGTCATCAGCCGGCGCTCGATGGCCAGTTCATACAGGAATGGTTTCAAGGTGGAACCAGCCTGGCGCAAGGCCGCCACGCCATCGACATGACTGCCGCCCGCATTGCCGACATAGGCGAGAATGTCTCCGCTGCGGTTGTCGAGCACGATGATGGCGCCATCGTTGACATTGCGCTCGCGCAAGGATGCCAGTTGCTGGCGCAGGTTTTCCTGCGCGAAACGCTGCAAGGGACCGTCGAGCGTGCTGGCCACTTGCGCGCCCGGCTGTTTCAACAGTTGCTGCGCCACTTGCGGCGCCGGCGCCAGGTCCGCGTACAGCGCGTTGCGCTGCAAGGCCGTCTGCACGCGCTGGCCGATCAGCTGGCAACTGCTGTCCATGCGCCATTCCTTCGCCAGCGCGCAGGCGCGGCGCGTGACGGTGGCCGGCGGCGCGTTCGGCGCCCGCACGAGGCTGGCCAAAATGATGCCATCCGTCTGGTTCAGGCCCGACGGCGCCTTGCCGAACAAGCTGTACGAGGCGGACGCGATGCCCTGCAATTCGCCGCGGAACGACACGAGGTTCAAATACGCTTCGAAAATCTGCGCCTTGCTCCAGCTATCCTCGATCGCCTGGGCCGCGCGCATCTGGTCCCACTTCTGGCGCAGGCTGCGTCCGCCCGAGGACGCCTGCAAGTCCGCATCCAGCTGGCCCGCCAGCTGCATGGTGATGGTGGAAGCGCCCCGGGGTTTCTTGGAAAACAGATTGTCCCAGGCGGCCGTGGCCAGCGCGGACACATCCACGCCGCCGTGGCGCATGAAGCGCTGGTCTTCCGCCAGCAGCACGGCTTGCTGCACGGCGGGAGAGATGTCGGCCAGCGGCACCCACGGCAAACGCCGCACCTTCATGTCCACGCGCAAGGATTGCAGGGGCGCGCCGCTGCGGTCCAGCAATTGCGCTTCCGAACTGCGGTAGGCGGCCTGCACCTGGGCCGGCGTCAGGACCACCTCGGCGAAAACCTGGCCGGCCAGCAGGCAGCCCGTGAAAAAAATCAAACTCTTCACTGTCCCACCTTCACATTCGCGTTCGGCGACTCGCCAAACATTTCCGGCGAATACATCGCTTCGATGCGCGTGGCGGGCAGGCTGAAATCCCCGGCATTGTTCAGGCGCACCGTGTATTCCACGCTCCAGTTACCCTTCGGCACGAAGGCGTAATAGGCGCGGAAGGCGTCGAAGGCCCGCTCCTCGAACGTGGGCCAGACCCAGCCCGTGGATTTTTCGCCGGCCGTCAGCAGCTGCGAATCGCGGCCCAGGCCATTGCCCAGCACCGTGGCGCTGGCGGGGATCGGGTCGTCGACCACCACCCAGCTCATGTCCGCCTGCGCGGACAGATCCAGGCGCACGCGGTAGACATCGCCGCGCGACCAGGCGCCCGCTGTCTTCTGTTCCACTGGCGTAATGGTTTTCTTGATCGTGTAGCCGCTGGACACGGGCGCCTTGAGCGGGATGGCGGCCAGGCTTTGCACGGTGGCCCACGGCTTGCCCGTGCCGCTGTGCGCCAGGCCCAGGGTGTCCGTACCCTTCGGCCACGCTTGCAGCACGGGGCCCACTTTCGCCGCGCCATTCCACACGAGCGCTTGCGTATCGCCGCCCAGCTTGACGGCGCTGGCGCCCGTCACGGGGGTGGATTCGAATTTGGCCGAGAACTTGGCAATCGCCAGGGTGCCCCAGGCGTTGGCCACCGTCGTATCCCAGCGACCCTTCTTCTGGCGTCCCATGCTGCCGCGCACGAGGCGGCCGATGTCGTCTTTCCACGCGGGATTGTCCAGCACGGCCAGCAGCAGGCGGTTGGCATTGACGTCGCCGGACACCATCAGCCACCACCAGTTATCCTTGCGCTCGGTGGAAAAGCCCATGGTCGTGCCCTGGAAGTTCAGGCGCGAACGCAGGATCTGCTGCGCCTCGGCCAGCAATGCATCGCGGCGCGCCAGGCTTGGCGTGCGTTGCAGCAACAAGCTCCAGTCGATGACGGCGGACGTCGGCCACAGGTTCGGGTTGATGCTGATGCTCTCCAGGGCGTCGGGCGGCACCTTGTTGGAACGCGACAGCGCTTCCAGCGCGGCCAGCTTGCGCACGGCCAGGTCGGTCGTGTCCAGCGCGGAACGGCGCACGATGCGGCCCTGCACGAAGGCCGTCAAGGCTTCTTCCATGCGGTTCTTCGTCTGTTCGGGAATCGCATAGCCCGCCTCCCTCGTTGCCGACAGTACATACGCCGTCAAGCTGTCGCTGCCCTGCTCCATGATGGGGAAATATTTCAGCATGCCATCACTGTCCAGGTAGGCAGGCAGGCTGGCGGCCAGCTTGTTCCACGCCTCCTGGTCTTGCAGGGCGATGGCTTTCGACGTGTTTTGCTCGAAGCAGGTGTACGGATACGCTGCCATGTACTCGCGCACGCCGGGCAGCTCGCCGCCCAGTTTGGCGACAAAGCTCGTCTGGATGCCGCCCCGGCCCGGCAAGGCGCCGGCCGGCATTTGCACGGACATATTGACGGGCTTGTCGATCTGCTGCAAGGTGGCTTGATAGGTGCGCACGGGCGTGGCCTGGCCCACTTTTTGCGTGATTTTCAGTTTATCCGTATGGCTACCCGCCTTCGCGCCGATCTCCCACACGACCGTTTGCGCACCGAGCGGCACCTGATAATCCCAGCCCACTTCGCGCGCCTCGCCCGCCGCCAGGGTCACACTCTGGCGCGGCAAGGCCTTGCCGGCCGCCGTGGCGTTGAGGTCCACGCTCAAGGATGCGGCCGAAGTGTTGCGCACCGTAAAGCCGGCGCGCAACTGGTCGCCTTCGCGCACGAGGGTCGGCAAGCCCGACAGCAGGATCAAGTCTTGCGAGCTGCGGATGTCCGTGCTGCCCGTGCCAAACAATTCCTTGCCGGCACTGGCGATGGCGACGATGCGGAAGCCCGTCAGCGAATCGTTGAGCGGCACTTGTACCGTCGCTTCGCCCTTGGCGTCGAGCTTGACGGTGCCCTTCCAGAACAGCAGGGTGTCGAACAATTCGCGGCTGGCGCCCTTGCCGCCACCACCGCCGGCCGGGAAGGCCTTGCGGCCGAAGTGGCGCTTGCCAATCACCTGCATCTGCGCCGTCGCCGTTTCCACCTGCAAGCTGCGCTGCGCCATCATGGTATCGAGCAACTTCCAGCTATCGTTGGGCATCAATTCCAGCAGCCCCGTGTCGACGGCCGCCAGCGCCACTTCCGCGCCGGCCGGCAAGGCTTTACCGTCGGCGCGGCGCACGCGCACGGACACCTCCGCCTTGTCGCGCGTCTTGTACACCTCCTTGTCGGACACCACCATCACGTTCAGTTCATGCGCCTGCCACCCCACGTTCAGCGGTGCGATGCCCATCTTGTAAGCCGGCTTGCCCAGGTCGACCAGGGCCGTCGGCTGCACGCCGTCGACCCTGCCCCGCACGACAAACACGGATACATACACATTCGGCGCGTAGTTCGGTTTGACCGGGATAGCCACCACCGGTTCCCGGCCATTGAGCTGGCGCACATAGGTGTCGAGGATACCTTCGCGCTCGACCGTGATCAGGGCCGTGCCCGAGCGGAAGGGCATGCGTACCTGCAAGCTCGCTTCCTGGCCCGGCTCATAGCGTTTCTTTTCAGGCAACACATCGATGCGGTCATTGTCGCTGGCGTTGAACCACCAGTCGCCGCTGCCGGCCACCCAGGTTTCGCGGTTGGCGACGGCCGCATTGCCGGCACTGTCCTGCGTGCGGGCGCGCAGTATCAGATTGCCGCTGGCGGGTGCCTTCACGTCACAGATCAGCAAACCTTTGCTGTCCGTCTTGCCCGAGCACGCGGGGCCCAGCTTGACCACTTCGCTGCTGTTTTCATACGCGTAGAAGCCGCCGATCAGGCGCCGGCGGTGCGAATAGCTGTTGCGCTGGAAGAAGTCCACGGCGACCGGGGCGTTCGCCACGGGCTTGCCATTGGTGCCCAGCACGGCCACCGTGAACTTGAACGCATCCTTGCTCAGGGCCCAGGCGTCGGGCTTGATACCGATCACATAGTTGGACGGCCACAGCGGCACCCGCGCAGCCACCGAGGCCGTCTCGCCATTCGCATCCTGGAAGGCCATTTCCGCCACCAGGTCGCGCGGCGTGGACAGCTGCGGCAGCTGGTCGATGACGATGCGCGCGCCGCCCGCCTTGTCCAGGGTCAAGCTTTGCGTGCGCGCGGCCGCCGCGCCGGCGCCGGCTGCGCCATGGCCTTCGTCCTGCCATTCGCCCTCATCGTCGTCGTAGCCCGTGCCCTGTTTCACCAGGCCTTCCTTCACGTCGCCATTGCTGAAGCTGTAATCGGGATAGTCGGCAAACGTCACGCTCTTGTCTTGCAGCACCGTGCGCAGCTTGACGGGCGCATTCGTGGCGGCGCCGCCGGCCAGATACGTGATTTGCGCATCCAGGGCCAGCTGCTTCGCCTGCACGGCGGGGGCTTTCGGTCCCTGCAGCACGGCTTTCATGGTCGGCACGCGGAACGCTTCTACGCGGAAACTGCCGGAAGGACGGCCCGCCATCGTCACGCTGTACTCGCCCTGCTTGGCGTCGGCGGGAATGAGCCAGTCGCTTTCCGCCGTGCCGCCGGCAGACCAGCGCAGGGGCAACTGGTAGTTCTGGTCGCTGCCCTGGTGCGTGATGACGATGGACGTCGCGCTGCCGGGGCCATTGTTCTTGTCGACCAGGCTCATGCCTTCGCCCGTGTGCTTGCGGATGAAATGCTTCATGTGCACGGTTTCGCCGGCGCGCAGCAAGGTGCGGTCGAATACCGTGGCCAGCAGGGTGTTGTCGGCGCGCGTGTCGTCCGTGGGCAAATTGAAGCGCCAGGCTTCGATGCCGCCCACCCAGTCCGACAGGGTGAACGTCATGTCGCCGCCGCTGCGCGCACTGATAAAGTAGCGGCCATTGTTCTTGCAGCTGGAATTGGCCAGCTCGCCGGGGATGTGCGCCACGCCGTCCGCACCCGTGGCGCCTTGCCACAGCAGCTTGCCGGCGCAGTCGCGCACGGCCACTTGCGCTTTAGCAACAGGCGCGCCCTTGTCCAGCGACGTCACCCACACGAGCGACGATTGCGCGCCATGCTTGAAGTGGGCCGCCAGGTTGGTCACCAGCGCGGCCGTGCGGATGTAGGCCGTCGTCGGTTTGCCCAGCAGCACTTTGCCCAGGATGGGGCTGGCCAGCTCCACCACGTAAAAGCCCGGCTTCTGCAACGGGATGCCGATCACTTCAAAGGTTTTCTTGCCATCGGGGCGCGGCAGGCTGATGGGGCGCGTACCGGCCGCGTCCGCCAACACGGATTTGCTCATGTTGCCCGCATATTGGGCGTACGGCTGCCAGTATTCGCCCCCGTCGCCATTGCCGGCTAGGCGCTGCATCCACTCGATGATGAACTTGTCGTCATTGTCGGGCACGCGCAAGGTGGCGCCCGTGGCGGCGGCTGGCTGGGCGATTTCCTTGCCAGACAGCACGGGCTCGATATTGCGCACCGTCACGGGCAGCAAGCCGTCGCCCTTCGCTTCGATGATGCCGAACGGGGCCGGGAATTTGAGCAGCGGCGGCTGTTCGCCCGTGCGCACCGTCATGGGGAAGCGCGCGCGGTTGAGCAAGGCGCGGCCCGCGTCATCCGTCAATTTCGGCGGCAAATTCAGCACGAAGCTGGCTTGCACGGGAAACGGACCGTTGAAGGTGGCGCCGTACAGGAATTCCGCCTTTTCCTCGTCTTTTGAAATCGTCGGCGCATACGTCTTGCCGCCGCCCTTCAGGGTCATGGCGCGCACCTGCGCCGCGCTCACGGGCGCGGAAAACTGCACGCGCATGGGCAGGAAGGGAATGCACTGCTCCTTCGGATTGCTGCGCTCGCAGCTGAACTTGGCCGTGAAGTCGGGCCGCGTCTTGAACTGCAGGGTTTGCGCCTTGTCCGTGGCGATGCCGCTGGCGCTGGCAATGCCCTCGCCCCACACGAGCGACACCTTGGTGTTGGCGGGGAAGCTGCGCTTGCATTGCAGCACGGTGACGGGCAGCGGCGGCGCGCCCTTGCTGGCGACGGGCATGCCCACCTTCCACAGCGTGCCCCGCTTCTTGAAGTACACGGTCAGGTAACGGTCGAGAAAACTCTTGCGCAGGGTCAATACCTGCTCCAGTTCCTTGCCTTTGAGCAAGCGCACGGGAATCTTTTCATTGATGCCATCGGCGCGGCAATACGCGTTGGCGGCCACGCTGGCCTCGTTCGGCGCGGCGTCCAGGCCCAGCACGAAGACCTGGTTTTCATCGATATACGGCTGGCCGTCATATGGTACGGCCTCGACGATGGCCGGCCCGCCCGTGGAAAAGCGGTAAGCGCCAGTGCCCTGCAAGGCCTGGCCCGCCACGTCCTTCAACCCCGCTTTCAAGGTGAAGCTGCACGCCACGCCGGCCGGCAAGTCGCGCTCGAAATCGTAGTTCCAGTTGCGCTCGTCGGCCCAGCGTCCCGCGCCCGCCACGACGGCAGGCTCGGCCTTGCCGCAATCGATGGCGAACGGCGCGGGCAAGCCCATGTCGCCGAACGGCACCATCGGCGTGGCGAACTGGGCCCGCACCTGGCGCACGGCCTTGACCGTGCCGCTGGGCGAAAACAGGGACACGCCGCTATCGGCCCAGGCCGGCATGGCCAGACCCGGCGACAGCAGCAGACCCAGCAGACATAGCGGACCCAGTTTGCCAGACAGCGGGGAAGAAACAACACGGGGGTGATCAGGCACGGGTGACTCCTTGATGAAAAGTGGCGGAGCTGGCTGCGGCGCGTAAAAGTTGCCTGAAAGAAGCCCGGCAAGGCAACAGAACGCGGCAGGAATACAACATCAATGTAATATTAGTTATCAAGCTCATCATTGTTGCTAATATACAGTGGCACGCTGGTAACAAGTCGTACGATTGCCTCTGGTCGCGGCGCCAGGAAGTGGCCGTGATTGCAAAAGTTTCCCGAGGCGAATTAGTTTTTTTCAACACCGAAGTCTTTGTCGTGAATCTGCAACACCATTGATATACAACAATGCTTTGTGCGCCAACGCACCGACCACTTGAACCTGCAACCGTATTCTCTAGTCCAACAGCAGTGCATTTATCGCAAGAAAGCGCACCTGGAATTGTTGTCTACCTCTAGCAATAGCATGTCTGGCAGTTGTCGCATTGATGCAGTAGAGAAAATCTCTTATCAACGTTGGGAGTTACTTGTGAATAATCTAAAAAAAATCGCCGTCGCCGCCGCAGTACTGTGCTCCGCCCTCGGCGCACAGGCCCAGGAAATCAATCCCTCCTGGTACATTCAACCTAGCATCAACGCACTCAAACCAGATTCCGACTTCGCCACGGATAAAACCGGCTATGGCGCGGGCTTGCGTTTCGGTAAACCCGTTTCGCCGGACTGGGATATCCAGCTGGGCACCACGTATGCCCGCTCCAAGGATGGCGGTCAGCGCTACCAGCAAAATACGCTGGGCGTAGACGGCCTGTACATGTTCTCGCGCAAAGCCTTCCGTCCCTTCCTGCTGGTCGGTGCCGGCATGCAGCGCGACAAGGACACCAGCTCCGCCTTCGGTGAACGCAGCAAGAGCTCGCCATACGCCAGCGTGGGTCTGGGTTTCCAGTCCAGCATCACGGATCAGTTGTCCGTCCAGGCTGACGTGCGCAATGTGCACGGCTTCCTGCGCGGCAACACCTTCGACCCGAGCAGCAAGTCCAACAATTACTATGTCACCGTGGGCCTGAACTACGCGTTCGACAAACCGCCTGCACCGCCGCCACCACCGCCACCGCCGCCAGTGCGTGAAGAAGTCGTCGTGGTCGTGCCGCCACCGCCGCCACCACCGCCGCCACGCTTTGAAAAAGTGACGATGGCGGCAACGGAACTGTTCGCGTTCGACAGCGCCAAGCTGGGTCCGACACAGACCAAGCTCGACGAAATCGCCCGCGTGCTGAACGCAGCGCCGGACGTCAACAACGTCGTCATCAGCGGTTATGCCGACCGCATCGGTTCGCCCAAGTACAACCTGAAACTGTCGCAGCAGCGCGCTGATGCAGTCAAGGAATACCTGGTCGCTCACGGTGTCGCCGCCAACCGCCTGACGGCCGAAGGCAAGGGCTCCACCAATCCTGTCGTCACCTGCGATAACAAGAAACGTGCCGACCTGATCAAGTGCCTGGAACCAAACCGCCGCGTTGAAGTGGAACAGATCACCATCGAACGCCGCGTGCAGTAAGCTCAACAGTGGTACGCCACTCGTGAATAGAAAAAGGGGCTCGCGCCCCTTTTTTGCATTGAAAGCCATCATGAATATTTCCCCCCGCTATCCCAGACTGGCCGGCCTGGCGCCGCTCAGCAAGCAGATGCGCAGCGTCATCGTCTGTTCCGTCACCGAATGGCTGGAACACCGCGCCTCGAGCAAGGGCGCCGCCCTCGCCTATTACACCCTGTTTTCCATCGCCCCCATCCTCGTGCTGGTGATCGCCATCGCCGGCTTTTTCTATGGTCCGGCCGCCGCGCGCGGCGAGCTGATGGGGCAATTGCAGGGCTTACTGGGCACGCAGGGCGCCGAAGCCATCCAGCTGGTGCTGGCCGGCGCGAAGAATCATGAGCAGGGCCGCATCGCCACCCTCATCGCCAGCGCCCTGCTGCTGTTTGGCGCCACCAGCGTGTTTGCCGAACTGAAAGCCAGCCTGGATGAAATCTGGCAAGTGCCGCCGCTGAAGGAAGCGGGCGCCTGGGACATGCTGCGCACGCGCCTGCTGTCCTTCGGCCTGGTGCTGGTGCTGGCCTTCCTGCTGATGGTGTCGCTGGTGGTCAATGCAGCCATGGCCATCCTCGCCAATTTCTGGGAAGGCGTGTGGAAAGACACGGCCGTGCTGTTTACCATCCTGTCGAACCTGATCGGCTTTGCCGTCATCGCCAGCCTGTTTGCCGTCATCTATAAAATGCTGCCGCGCGTGCGCCTGTCCTGGCGCGACGTGGTGATCGGCGCCGTGGGCACGGCTTTCATGTTTTCCTTGGGGAAATATGCAATTGGCGTGTATATCGGCAATAGCGGCGTGGCCAGCAGCTATGGCGCGGCCGGTTCGCTCGTGGCCCTGCTGTTGTGGGTGTATTACTCGGCGCAAATCTTCTTCCTGGGTGCCGAATTCACGCGCCAGTTCGCCCTGCAGCTGGGCAGCATGAAGGATATGCCGAAGACGGACGATGGCGACGTGCAAGTCAAGATATTGAAACGCCACCAATCCTGAGCCGGCTGCGGCAAGTCAAAACGGCGCCCGCGGGCGCCGTTTTTCTTGAGTTACCGCAAGCTATTCGCCCAGCAGCTCGGCCACCACTTCCATGCCCTGCACGCGCTCGGCCACGACCTTCACGATGACGATGATGGGCACGCCCAGCAGCAGGCCCCAGACGCCCCACAGCCAGCCCCAGAACAGCAGGCTGATGAACACAGCCGTGGGATTCATGCGGGCGATGCGCCCCGTCATCCAGGTAGTGACAAAGGTGCCCACCAGGGTGGCAATCGCCATCGACGTGCCCGTTACCAGCAAGACCATTTCCAGCGATTCGAACTGCAAAAAGGCCACCAGGCCCGTGGCGATGGTGATGAGCAAGGGGCCGAAATACGGCATGATGTGCAGCAAGCCGGCCACGATGGCCCAGGCGCCCGCGTTTTCCAGGCCGATCACGCGCAGGGCGATCCACATCAGGACGGCCAGCAAGCCATTCGTGACGAGCAGCATGAACATATAGTTCTGGATCGAGGTATTGATGTCTTCCAGGATGTGCACGGTGACTTTCTTGCGGCTCAGCGACGGCCCCGTCAGCTTGACGAGCTTGCGCTTGAAGGTATCGCCCGACAGCAGCAGGAAAAACACGAGGAAGATGACCATGGTGGCCTGGCTGAGGAAGCCCACCAGGCCCAGCGAGCCGGCCCAGACCCAGTCCATGATCTTGAAGTTGGGCGCCTCGGCCGCGGCGGCGCGGCGGTTGTTGCGGCGCGCCTCGGCGCCGGCGGCCACTTGCTCGATTTCATTGGCCACGGCCTGCATCTTCTGGAAGGTGCTGTTCTTGCCGCCCGTATTGGCGGCGATCAGACGCGACAGTTTATGCGTGGCGGCCGGCAACTCTTCCACGATGGATTCGAATTCGCCCTGCACGCGCTCGACGACGACGATGGAGCCGAACAGGATCAGGGCCGTCACGGCGGTGGCGGCGATGGCGCGCGGCAGGCGCAGCTTTTCCAGCCAGGCGACGACGGGATTGAGGGTATAGGCAATGAAAATGCCGAAAATGACGGGAATGAGGAATTTCTGTGCCCACTGCAGCGCATAAATGAAGCTGACGGTGGCGATGATGCCCAGCGCCATGCCGCGCGCATTGACATGCAGCGGCAAACGCAGGGATGCGTCCGGATTCTCCACGGGCGCGCCGGGAGGTGGCCCGGCAGGCTCGGTGGAGGCGGCCGCCACCGGCTCGGGCGGGGTATCTGTAGGCTGGATATGCATGCGATTCCCACGACGGTCGGTGGTGGGCCGCAGGGCCAGCCGTGGGGCGGGCCGCTGCGGCAGGTCAGGCCATTACTTGACGCGGATGTCGTTTTTCACCGACTTCACGCCCTTGACGCCGCGGGCGACTTCGCCTGCTTTGGCGGCATCCGACGGCTGGGCCACGAAGCCGCTCAGCTGAACCACGCCCTTGAAGGTTTCAACGTTGATTTCCGTCGATTTCAGGGTAGGCTCGTTGAAGATGCTGGCTTTCACCTTGGTGGTGATGGCCGCGTCGTCGATGTACTCGCCCGTGCCTTCCTTGGTCGGGGTCGAAGCGCAGCCTGCAACGGCGAACAGGGAAGCGACGAAAAGGCCAGTAGCGATAGATTTAGTGAATTTCATGGTGGTTTCCTTAGGAGTGGTCAATCAATGTGCTCACAATGAGCTTCTTATACCAGTCTGGTGACTGCGCGCCGGAGGGAGCTCAGTAGCCGAACTGGGTTTTTGCAGCCTTGATACAGTCATCCTTGGCTGCGCCGGCTAATGCATCGCATTTTTCTGTCGCGACCTTGTACTCGGCTTTTCTTTTTGCTTCGCGCGCATCGCTGCGCGCTTCGATCACTTTCTTGTCCGCCTTGGCGTCGGCCAGGGCCGCCACCTTGGTGGACTTGGCCAGCTTGACGCAGACATCCTTGTCGTTGCCCGTCAGCGCATTGCAGCGCGCCAGGTCGACGTCGTAGTTGGCATCGGCAATCTTGATGCGCGCCTTGGTGTAGGCACGCAGGGTATTCGTGTATTGCGCCTGGGCCACGGCTTCATCGTAGGCGCGCACGGCCTTCGCTTCGGCGATGCAGACATCCTTCGGGTTGCCCGTGATTTTTTCGCATTCCGCATGCGCCAGCTTGTAATTGAGGCCCGCCTGCTCGTTGGCCGCCTTGTACGCTGCTTTCGCTTCCGGCGTGGCAGCCACTGCCTGGCCGCCCCAGGCGGCGCACGCCAGGCTGACGACGATGGCGGTGAAAAGCTTATTCTTGTTCATCTATTTCTCCCTGGTGGTAGCAAGCATGTCTGCCTGGCATGACTACCGTTTTACGTGGATCGCCGCCTCTCTTCTGTACGCTGCCGTACACAAGTAATTTATTTTGAAAGCGGGAGGCAGACAGGGAGAAATAACAACGTTTTGCGGGATCGCCGTGGTAAAAAATACCATTTCGACACGAAATAAGTACGTGCGGCAGCGTACAGACCGGGGACGGGGGCATGACTAAGATGGCACTACACCCTCACCTCGTCAGGAGAATAAAATGAAAACCAACGCCACCATGGCTGCACTGATGCTCGCCGCCACCGCCGTACTGAGCGGTTGCGCCACCGGCCCGTCTTACCAGTCACAACAACCATACTATCCAGCCAACCAGCCTGAGTCCGCCATGTACGGCACCGTCGATTCCATCCAGCTCGTGCAGGGCGGCGGACAGACCAGCGGCGCCGGCGCCGTCGTGGGCGGCATCGCGGGCGCCCTGCTGGGCAACACCATCGGCTCGGGCGGCGGACGCACGGCCGCCACCGTGGCGGGCGCCGTCGCCGGCGGCGTCGTGGGCAACCAGGTGGAAGGCCGCAGGCAGCAAGCGCAGGGCTACCAGATCAGCGTGCGCCTCGATAACGGCGAATACCGCACCGTGGTGCAGGACAACGCGAATGACTTGCGCCCAGGCAATCGCGTGCGCATCGTTGACGGCCGCGTCTACCGCTATTAATCCGCTGGCCAGGCTTGCCCGCAAGCCTGCGCCGGACCATGCACCAACTAGGAGATACCATGGGCACCATCATTCTGATCATCTTGATCCTGGCCCTGGTCGGCGTCCTGCCTACCTGGCCGCATAGCCGCAACTGGGGTTACGGCCCCAGCGGCATCGCCGGCCTCGTCGTAGTGATACTGATCCTGCTATTACTGACGGGCAGGTTGTAAAAAAAGGCGCTACGGCGCCTTTTTTATTTCAAGGAGGAAATATCATGACTATCCACAACACACTGTTGGCTACCCTGTTCGCCTGCAGCCTGACACCGCTGGCACTGGCCCAGACAGCCGCGCCGCAGCCGGGCGACCCGCAACGCTGGTACCAGGAAGACAGCACGGCGCAAGCCCAGCTGCGCACCCTGCGCAAGGAAATCGCCGCCGCCCTGGCCGAAGCCAAGAAAGCCTGCCGCTCGGAACCGTCCGCCGCGCGCGCCACCTGCCTGAAGGAGGCGCAAGACACTTACCGGCAAGACATGGCGAACGCGGAAAAACTGCGCGAAGCGGCCCATCCGCAGTAGTGAAGCGTACTCTTGCGACTCGGCCTGATCAGGCGGCGTCGCGCTCGTAGGGCGGCAGTTCGTGCACCACGAGCGGCGTATCTTCCGTGACAAAGGCGAGCCAGCCGGCCGCCTTGATCGCGCGCAAGCCATCCTGGTAGCCCTGCTCCCAGCGCCACTCGATGGAGCCCTTGGAAAAATTGATGTCCTTGGCCGCCATGTGCCAGTCGCGCCCCGCGTACGGCAGGCGCACGATGTGCATGGTGCTGTCGCAGCCCAGCGCGACCAGCTCTTCCGTCTGCTGGCGGTTGTGCTTGGTGTCGGGCAACCCGGCGTACAGTTCGCGCAATTTGCGCTGCAAGGTATGCGTATTGACATAATCGGCGATATGCCGCTTCGAGCGCGACGCGAAGGTGACATCCTTTTGCCGCGTCTGCACTTCGTCGAGGGTGGTCGGTTCCGGTCCTTCCGAGCTCCACAGGTCGACCATGAAGACGAGGGTGTCCACGTGGGGCGTGTCGTCGAGCACGGTTTCCAGCGGCGTGTTCGAGTACAGGCCGCCATCCCAATATAAGTCGCCATCGACGCGCACGCCGGCAAAGCCGGGCGGCAAGGCGCCGCTGGCGCGGATATGGTCCGCCGTCAGGGGCTGCTGCTGGCTGTCGAAACTGGTGAGGCTGCCGCATTTGACCCGCAGGGCGTTGACCGTCAGGCGCATGCCGCCGGGCTGGTTCAGGTAATCGAAATCGACCAGATCCTCGAGGGTGCTGGCCAGTTCGCTGGTGTCATAGAAGCTGGCCTCTTCCGGCTTGACGGCGATTCCTGCCGGAAACATGCTGAACGAACGCGGCTTGAAGAAGCCGGGCACGCCCCGCAGCACCGTATCGAGCGTGGCCAGCCAGATGTTCGAGCGGCGCTGCTGGTCCGATACCAGGTTCATGTCGATGCTGTCGCGGTGCGCCACGCGCTGCCAGAACTGTTTCAAGCGCACGAGCCGGTCTTCGTGCTTGTTGCCGGCAAGAATGGCGGCATTGATGGCGCCGATCGAGGTGCCCACCACCCAGTCGGGCGCCAGGCCATGTTCGTGCAGCGCGTGGTAGACGCCAGCCTGGTAGGCGCCCAGTGCGCCGCCGCCTTGCAGCACCAGCACGATGCGCAGGCGCGAGGGATTTAACTGATTGATCGGTGTCTTTGAATTCGTCATCGAGATGGCCCTCTGTCCGCCGCGCGGGTGCGGCGTGAATCATTGTAAGGGATTGCGCCGGCACGTGCCGGACGTTGGGTACGGGCAAAAAAAAGGCTATGTCACCGTCAAATGTGGGAATGCTCCCAGCGTTGCTTTCAATAACGTTTCTGGTGAGCGGATGCGCCTGGCGTCGAGTATCCAGCGCCAGCCCAGGTAATTCGGCAGGTAGCGCGTCGCCACGCCGCGAAAGGGCCGCAGCCAGTCCCGCAGACGGCTGTGATACGCATTGACGTTCTGCACATGCGCGGCGCCCTGCACACGGATGCCGGCGCGCAAGTTGACGGCCTGGTGGCTGATGCCCGCTTCCCTGGCAAACGCCCGGTAGGCGGCATGGCCATCCGTTACCAGCAGGACATCCTTATCGATGACGGGCAACAAACAGCGGTGCAGCTGTGCCTTCGTCAACGCCCCTTTGCCTGTGACGAAATCGAGGGTCTGGCCTGTACGGTCGCGCGCCACCAGGATACAGACCTGCTCACCGGAAATACCGCGCTGGCGGGCATGGCCGCCCCGGCGGCGGGCCGGACGCGTCATCTGCCTGGATCCTTTTTCCGATTCCAGCACATATAACTCGTCTGCCTCGGCAATGCCATGCAGGCCATGCGGCCGATCCGTCCTGGCGACGCGGAGAAAACGGTGGCGCCAGCGAAACGTGGTGTTGCGGTGCAGTCCCAACTGCTGAGCGGCCTGGCGTACCGACCTGGAATCGAGCAGGCAATCGGCATAGGCGATCCACAACGATTTATGGCGCAAGCGGGACAGCGGCGTGCCCGTCAAGGCATTGAAAGTGCGCCCGCACGGTACACAACGGTAGCGCTGCAAGCCATGCGCATGGCCATGCCGGTGCAGCTGATGCGAGTGGCAGGCGGGACAGGCCAAGCGCGGCTGCGCCACGCTTTCCAGCAGCGCGACGGTCGCGTCATGTGGCGCGTTGCCACGCAGCAAGGTTATGCCTGCCTGCCGCTGGCGCCGGTTCAGGTAAGCAAACTGTGCGATAAAGCTGATCCAGTCGGCTGGCTGCATGATCTGCTCCCTGCGTGGTGAATATGCAGAGTCAGACAGCGCAGCCAACGGAAGATTCCGGCATTTCCCCTACTTGCCGAGGACAGAGCCAAAAAAAACGCCGTCGATGACGGCGTTCCTGTGCAACACGGCTGGCGTTCAGCGCTTGCGGCGCAGCCAGCTGGCGGCAACGGCGGCCACGGCCACGAGGACCAGGGCCGGCTTGACCAGCTTCTTGCGTCCGATAAAGGACAGCGCCGTCAGCACGTAAGGCATGGCGCCTTGCAAACGCATGCCGCCCGGCGCCAGCAGGGACTCGACGCGGTGGCCGGCAAAGCCGACGGCCGTTTCGACCACGCCCTGCAGCATCGATTCGGGACGCAATGCGTAGCCCACGTTGGCGCGCGCATGCACGATGCCCACGCGGTACATTTCACCCTGGGCGATCAGCAGGCGCTTGCGGGCGGCTTGCGCCGCCAGTTTGTCGTTTTCCGACATGAATTCTCCTCGTAAGGCCGCTTACATCAGCATGTCGCGGTCGGCCTTCAATTCCGCCATGGTGGCCGGCATGGACAGCTTTCCTTGACGCAACATGGCGCGCGCATACATGACCAGGGCGATCGCCAGCAGTACGAACACGACCGTCATGATCGCCAGGATCTTCCAGCCCAGGCTATCCCAGGCCAGGAAGACGATCAGCACGCTGCCGTAAGCAATGGCAAACAAGCCCGCCACGGTCGCCAACGCGAAAATGACAATCAGCTGCAGCATGTGATTGCGCACTTCCGACAGTTCGATGGTGGCCAGTTCCAGCCGCGACAACATCAGTCCGACGGCGTTTTTGGCCAGGCCGGCGACCGAGCCGATCAATCCCGGCCCCTGGTGAGACGAAGCAGACTTGTCCATATCGCTCCTGACAGTGGATTACTTGCGGCCCAGGATGAAGCCAACCAGCACGCCGACGCCAGCGGCGACGGCCACGGTACGCCATGGGTTTTCCTTGACATAACCGTCTGCCTGGGCAGCCATCTGCTTGGTGGCAACGATGGCCGATGCTTGCGCTTCATGCGCCTTGGCCAGCGCGGCATCCAGGGTTTTCATGCCCTTGACGCGCACTTCGTCGGCTTTTTCGCCGGTCAGGGCGGCAGCAGCGCTGAACAGGGCCTGGGCATCCTTGACCAGGGTTTTGACATCGTTATTGACGGTGGTGATATTGTTTTCCAACATGGTTTAGCTCCTTAGCTGTGGATGAATGTAGTTACTATACCTACTTTACTCAAAAACACTATTCCATTAGATCGCGCATATCATCGGCGTGCTCTTCCTCGACAGCCATGATTTTGATCAACAAATGGCGTGTGGTCGGGTCTTTGTCGCCGATTTTCACGATCATCTGGCGATACGACTCGATCGCCACCCGTTCCGCGATCAGATTGGCACGCACCATGCTTTGCACGTCTTCGGAGTCATCATACTCGGCATGGCTACGCGCAAGCAATGTTGCAGGATTAAAATCTGGCTTGCCATTCAATTGCACGATGCGCTCGGCCAGCCAGTCGGCGTGTTCCTGTTCCTGCTGCGCATGTTCCAGGAACTCGGCCTTGATGGTGCCGTTGTCGCGTCCGCTCACGGTGTAGTAATGGCGTTTATAGCGCGCAATACACACCAATTCGGTGGCCAGCGCCCCATTCAACAGGGTGATCAACTCCTGGCGGTCGCCCTGGTAGCCGGCCGTCACGGCGCCGTCGTCCAGGTTTTTCGCGGCGGCGCGGATGGCGGCCGTATCGATGCCAGCTGGAATCTCAACAGATGTTTGGGTCATGATGTTTCCTTTCAAGTCTTGCATGGGTATCCACCGGCCAACATTCGGCCGGTGCTGCCTTTTTATTGCCGCGCCAGTCAGCGCGGCTTAACGGCGGGCGGGAATGGCCGTGTTGTCCTCAGACAGGACAATTTCCACCCGGCGATTCAGCTGGCGGTTCGCCGCCGTATCGTTGCCGGCGGCCGGGTAAGCGGCGCCATAGCCTTTCGTGGCGATGCGGTCGCGGCTGATGCCTTGCTCCAGCAGCGCATTGCGCACGGACTCGGCGCGGCGTTGCGACAATTCCAGGTTGTGCGCGGAACCGCCCGTGCTATCCGTAAAGCCTTCGATCAGCACGGTGCGCTGCGGGTTGTTTTTCAGCACGTCGGCCAGCTTGCGCGCCGTATTCGCGCCATCGGCCGTCAGGTTCGCCTTGTCCGTGCCAAACAGCACGTCGCCCAGGGTGATGACCATGCCGCGCTCGGTTTTCTTGGCGGCCAGGTCGGCCAGCTGCGCTTCCAGACCGGCGGCGCGCGCTTGCGCATCGCGGGCCGATGCTTCGGCCGCTTGCGCCTGGGCCTTGGCCGCTTCCGCATCCGCTTGCGCCGACTGGGCGCGGGCCGTGGCCTGGTCAGCCTGCTGCGTGCGCGCATCGAGGCGCAACTGGTCGCGCTGCTTACCGGCGTTGGCGATATCGGCTTCCGCCGCCTTTTGCTTGGCAACTTCTTGCGCCGTGGCTATCTTTTGCTTGGCCAGGTAAGCCAGCTTGTCGACCTTTTCGCTATCTTCCTGGCGCGTGGCGGCCGCGTTTGCCGCTTCCAGGGCTGCGCTCGCTTCACGGAATTCGCGTGGCGCATAGGTCGACACGATCGGATTCGATTGCGCCGCCATGTAGTCGCCGCGCGTCTGGTCGAGCAGGCTGGTGGTGGTCGGTGCGGAGCTGCAGGCGGCAACCAGGGCGGCCATGGCCAGCAGGCCGGGAATGGTGGTGTAGGTGGCTTTTTTCATGATGGAGTCCTGTTATTGTTGTTGCTTATTGTTTTGGGGCTTGCTGATTGGCACGGTCGAGCTCTTCGCGCATGACGCGGATGTTTTCGTTGATTTCATCGGCGGCCGATGTCGCCTTGGCCGAGTTGGCCTTGCTTTGCGCCAGCTTGGCGTCCGCTTGCGCCTGGTCGGCCAGGTCGCGCGCCGTCTTGTAGTCGCGGTCTTTCAAGGCCTGGTTAGCCATGCGCATTTTTTCGCGGGCCGAACGCATTTCATCGGGAGCCAGGTCGGCGGCGCCGGCGCTGGCGGCGTTATCGACGGCGGCGCGCGACACGGCGACATCGGCCGTGGCGGGCGTTTTCAGGCTGGAACAGCCCGTCATCAGGACGACGGCGCTGATGCAGGCAGCAAGGGCGGTCAAGGGGGTTTTGATGGAATCTCGGTTTGTCATTTTTCTTCTCCTGGAGAGTGAGGTAACGATATAAGTCATACATGGAACGAATCAGGAACTGCGTTTGATGTATGACGTTATAGGCCCCGCATCCCCGCATATCCGTTCGGTGCCGCACATAGGGTAGGAAATCGACAATACTTGCATGGGCAACGTGCGCCAGCGCACGTGTCCGCCAGCAAAACCTGAAACAGGCCCGGCTTTGGAGCGATTCCTGTAGCATCGTGACTACTTGTCCAGAAAGAATCAGCTCATGCCGCTCTCCCGCCGTCAAAAAATCGCCCTCGCCAGTACCGCCGTGCTGATCGCCCTGCCCGTCACGGCCGCCGTCGTCCTGCTGAACATGGATTGGAACCGCGCCAAGCCCTGGCTCAATGCGCGCGCCAGCGATGCGCTGGGGCGGCCGTTTGCCATCGAGGGCGACCTGGTGCTGACGTGGCAGCAGCCAGCCACTGCGGGGCCAAAAACCTGGCGCGACTATCTGCCCTGGCCGCACCTGCAGGCAAAGGACGTGCGCCTGGGCAACCCGAGCGCCATGGCGGACACGGGTGAGCAGAGGCAACTGGCCACCGTGAGCCAGCTGGCGTTCTCGCTCAATCCGCTGGCCCTGCTGGACAAGAAAATCATCATCCCGCAATTGCGCTTCGACACGCCGCAGGTGCGCTTGCTGCGCAGCAAGGATGGCAAGAACAACTGGACCTTCGACAAGCAGGACCAGCCATCGCCATGGCAGCTGGAATTGCAAAGCGTGGTCTTCAGCAAGGGCAGCGTGACCCTGGACGATGGCGTCAGCAAGACGGCGATGCGCGCCGATGTCGACACCATCGCGGACGATGCGCGCTACGGCATCGCCTGGACACTGTCCGGCACCTACCGCGGCGAAACCGTCAAGGGCGGCGGCAAGGCGGGCGGCGTGCTGTCGCTGCAGCGGCAAGGCACGCCCTTCCCCATCCAGGCCGACATGCGCGCCAGCGGCAGCAGCGTGGCCATCGAAGGCACACTGACCCGCCCGACGGACTTGGCCGCGCTCGACGTGCGCCTGAAGCTATCCGGACCCAGCATGGCGCGCCTGTATCCGTTGACGGGCGTGCTGCTGCCGGAAACGCCGCACTTCAGCACGGAAGGCCATTTGACGGGCACCCTGGCGCCGCGCGGCGGCGAATGGGTGTACGACCAGTTCAGCGGCAAGGTGGGGTCCAGCGACATCAACGGCAAGCTGGCCTTTTCCGCCAGCACGCCGCGCAAGCGCCTGACGGGCGAAGTCCACTCGCGCCTGCTGCAATTTTCCGACCTGGGTCCGCTGGTGGGCGCCGATTCCAGCGCCAGCAAGAAGGAACGGGGCGTGCCGTCGACGCAGCCGGCCGGCCGGGTCTTGCCGGTGGAAACCTTCAAGACGGAGCGCTGGACCAGCCTGGACGCCGACGTGCGCTACACGGCCGAGAAGATCACGCGCGATGCCGAATTGCCAATCAGCAAGCTCGACACGCATGTGGTGCTGACGGACGGCGTGCTGTCCTTGACGCCGCTCAACTTCAACGTGGCCGGCGGCACCCTGACGTCGCAGATCAAGCTCGACGGCAGCGGCAAGGTCATCGCCAACGGCATCGCGGCCGAACTCAAGGCCAGCGCCCGCCATCTGCACATCCAGCAACTGTTCCCCCGCCTGCCGGCCCTGCAAGCGAGCGTGGGCGAAATCAATGGCGATGCGTCGCTGTCGGCCACGGGCAATTCCGTCGCCACCCTGCTGGGCAGCTCGAACGGCGAAGTGCGCGCGCTGATCAACCGGGGCAGCATCAGCAAGCTGTTATTGGAAGAAATGGGCTTGAATATCGGCAGCGTCGTGCTGGCCAAGCTGGCAGGCGACAAGCAGGTCAAGCTGAACTGCATGGCGGCCGACTTCGCCGTCACCAAGGGGCTGATGCGCACGCGCCAGTTCATCGTCGACACGGATGACGCCATCCTGCATATCGATGGCACGGTGAACCTGGCCGATGAACGGCTGGACCTCACCCTGCGGCCGGACAGCAAGGGCTTGCGCATCTTTTCGCTGCGCTCGCCCCTGTATGTGCATGGCACCTTCAGCAAACCCGACGTGAGCGTCGACAAGGGCGTGCTGGCCCTGCGCGCCGGCGGCGCACTGGCGCTGGCCGTGGTGGCGCCCGTGGCGGCGCTGCTGCCGCTGGTCAACACCGGCCCCGTCGAGGATAGCGAATGCGCGGCCTTGCTGGCCCAGGCGCGCGTGAAACCGGTGGCGCCCAAGCCGGGCAAGCCCGTGCGCAAGGCACGTTAAGCGCGGCGTGTGTGCTTTTACAATTGTTACACCCCTATGTGCGTTGCCGAACAGACCCTGCCTTGCCGCAAATCTATTCTGTGATCGTGCCTGAAACACCCAAGACGTGGCGATACGAAGTCCCACCGGCCCATACCATGCCGGCGCCACGAGGTCCGAATTCATAGGAGAACTATCATGCAAATCATTAAAAAAATCGCCGCCACCACTTCCGTTGCCGCCCTGCTGCTGAGCCTGACGGCTTGCGCCAACATGTCCGGCCAGGATAAGAACACGGCCATCGGCGCCGGCATCGGCGCCGTTGCCGGCTCCGTGCTGACGGGCGGCAGCGCTGTCGGCGCAGTCGGCGGCGCCGCCGTCGGCGGCGTGATCGGCAACCAGGTCAAGCCGAAGTAATCGTTGATCAAAAAAGCGGGGTGGGTGCCCAGGCGCCCGCCCCGCTTTTTTGCGTCCGGCTTCCGTTGACGAAATTGAAAAGTTATTCTGAGGAAATTAGACGAAGACGTTGGCCATGCCGATGGCGCCGCTATCCTTGACCAGCTCGTAGCAGCGGCAGGAAACGGCTTCCAGGCCCGCCGAATCGAGGATCTCGATATTGCCGCGGCTGTAGGTGATGAGTTTTTGCTGTTGCAGCGCGCTGGCCGCCTTGGTCACGCCGACCCGCCGCACGCCCAGGGTGTGGGCAAGGAATTCATGCGTAAGGTGAAATTTTTCCGACTGCAGGCGGTCGCGCGTGATCAGCAGCGAACGGGCCAGGCGCGCCTCGAGCACGTGGAAGCGGCTGCACACGGCAATCTGGATGGCTTGCGCCAGCAAGGTGTCCGTGTAGCGGTACAGCAAACGCTGCAGGGATTCGAGCTGGGCGAACTCGGCGCAGAACTCCGCGCGCGCGATGCGGCTGGCCGTACCGGAACGTTGCACCACGGCACGTACTTGCGCCAGGTCATGACCGAGCGCGACGGACGCGCCCAGCACGCCTTCGCGGCCGACGGAGCCCACTTCCAAGGTCATCCGCCCTTCCGCCACGGCCAGCAGCGAGATCAGGCAATCGCCGGGGAAATAGATGTGACCGATAGGCTGGCCCGGTTCGTACAACACCTCGCCCACCTCGACCGTGACGGTGTCGAACAGCGCCGTCAGGTGCCGCAAGTCGTGCTCGGGCAGGCTGGCCAGCAAGCGGTTGCCGGCGTCTGGCGCACCCACGGGCGAACCCAGGCCGGATCGGCCTGCATCGCGGGGCAGGGTCATGCTGGCAGTCGTTGGTGGCATTGCTTTTCCTCGGTGTCGTTACAACTCGACATAATTTTTACCTAGCCTACGGTGCAGTACCGGCCCTGTATGTACGGTGACGCACGGAAGCGGAGCAAGCGGCACAGCACACTGGCAACAGACGCACATAACACGCAAAACACGCACTACCCTTTTTACTATTTTAAAAAAACCAAGGAGCCTTCCATGACTACCACCACCAAATCCCTCCATCCGCTGGTGCTTGCCGCCGCCGTCGCCGTCCTGCTGTTTTGCGGCGTGGGCACGGCTGCCCTGATGGGCTGGCTGCCCTCCTCCCAGGGCGACACCCAGCCGCTGGCGGCCAGCACCTCGGCCGAGCAAATGGCCAACCTGCAGGCGAACCAGCCGCCAGCGAACCTGCAGCCTGCCGGCGCCTTGCCGCTGGCCGCCCTGCCACCGCAGCAGCAGCCACAGCAACCACAGCAGCAACCCGTGCGCCAGCCGCAGCCACAGCCGCAATACGCGGCTGCCCCGGCGCCGCAGGTATGCGCCAATTGCGGCGTGATCGAAGCCATCCATGAAGTCAATACGCGCGCCGAAGGCAGCGGCGTGGGTGCGGCCGGCGGCGCCGTCGTCGGCGGCTTGCTGGGCAACCAGGTGGGCGGCGGCCACGGCAGGCAATTGGCCACCGTGCTGGGCGCCGTCGGCGGCGCCGTGGCCGGCAACCAGATCGAAGGCAGCGTGCGCGCCACGCGCAGCTACAACATCGTCGTGCGCCTCGATAACGGCAAGACGCGCACCGTGCACCAGAGCGCCGCGCCGAACTGGCGCCAGGGCGACCGCGTGCGCGTCGTCAACGGCGGCTTGCGCGCCATGGGCTAAGCGAACCGCGGCGGCGCCGCTGCCGCGATTAGTTGTAAATTAAACACACGCCCGGCTTGTCCGGGCGTTTTCTTTTTAGCAATGTTCGCTGGCGTACAGATGAGCTTGCAGTCCCGCGAGATGATGCATTCAGGAAAGTTCAACGGAATGTCAAAGGAGACGCCATGGAAGACGACAAGACAGGCAGCAACAGGATCTGGCTGGGCTTTATTGGCGGCGGCCTGCTGGCCACCGCACTGGGCTTTTGCGCGCTGGACCTGGCGCCGCCGGCGGGCAGCCCCGTATTCGGCGTCATGCTGCTGCTCACGGGCGGCATGGTCAGCTGCCTGGCTGGCGCAGTCGGCATGGCCGGCATGCTGGCGTGGGTGCCGGGCATGGCCGATGAACACGCGGACCGCCCCCGATAGTTGAGCCTTGTGTACGACAGCGTACAGAACGCAAGGGAAACAAAGTAGACACTTAGTCATGGCATCAGCGTTCAGCGACCCGGTCGCCGCGCAATGACAAGAACCGATGACGGCACCACGCGCCAGCGCCTGCAAGGCCACGGCAGTCGCCGTCATCCACACATTACTCTCGGAGGACACATCATGCTGTATACAATCGCCGTCGTACTCATCATTCTTTGGCTGCTGGGCCTGGTAACTTCCTATACCATTGGCGGCTTCATTCACATCCTGCTGGTGGTCGCCGTGATCATGGTGCTGCTGCGCCTGATCAGCGGGCGCGGTTTATAGCCCAGGCCCTTAGCCAGGTCTGACAAGAGCGGCGCGCGTGCAAACGGGCGTCGCCTTTTGCCGTATTTTTCGCACGGTGTGCGCGCACTGGCAAGCGGCGTCGTTTTGCAGTAACGTGTACGGGTAGTCCTGGGTATGTCCCCATAACAAAACAAGGAGAAAATCCATGAAAGAAACATTCAAAAAAGGCCCTGGCGCCAAATCCCTGATCGGCATGCTGGTGATCGCATTGGCCGCCACCGGCTGCGCGGACATGTCCTCGACGCAACGTGGCACGGCCACGGGCGCCGGCATCGGCGCGGGCCTGGGCGCCTTGATCGGCGGCACCACCGGTGGCGGCAGCAGCGGCCGCACGGCCGGCGGCGCCCTGCTGGGTGCGGCAGCTGGCGCCGTGGTCGGCAATATCTGGTCGAACCGCATGGAAAACCAGAAGCGCGCGATGGAACAGGCGACACAGGGTACTGGTGTGCAAGTGTCGCAGACGGCCGATAACCGCCTGAAAATGGAAATTCCAAGCGACATTTCCTTCGACACCAACCGCGCCGACATCAAGGGCAACTTCCGCCCGATTCTCGACCGCTTTGCCGCCACCCTGAATGAAAACCCGAACACGACGGTCAGCATCATCGGCCATACGGACAGCACGGGCAGCGATTCCATCAATGAACCGCTGTCGGTGGAACGCGCGGCCCACACGCGCGACTACCTGTCCATGCGCGGCGTTTCGCCGACCCGCGTCGTCACGGAAGGCCGCGGCGCCCGCGAGCCGATCGCTTCGAATGCGGATGCCTCGGGACGCGCACGCAATCGCCGCGTGGAAATCTACGTAGCCGAAATGGCTCCACGGGGGTAACACCGAACCAAACCTACTGCGCGTCGGTATAGGCGGCTTGCGATGCTCACCGTACTTTAGTACGGTTGCGCTTCTCGGCCACCTCTCCCTTCCGCTCGCTACGGTTTTGTTCGGTGTCGGGATGTTGACATCAAAATCAAGATCGTAAAAAAACCCGCTGGCAAGGTCACTTGCCAACGGTTTTTTTCCATTTAAAGCAGCTTATTTTGAAGCAGCTTATTTCGACGTCGTTGCCTTGGCGCCGCTTTCACCCTCTTTCGCCACCTTGGCGAAGTCGCCCGCCGTCACGATCGACACGGCCGAAGGCTTCAGGTAGTCGCGCAAGCCCTGGTTCACCTGCGCCAGGGTCAAGGCGGCCACTTTGGCTTCCAGGTCCTTGTTGTACGCCATGGTGCGGTCTTGCGCCAGATAGCCGGCCAGTTCGCGCGCCAGGCCCGCATCCTGCGTGCGCTCCACTTCTTCCGATTGCAGCCAGCCCTTTTTCGCTTCCGTCAATTCGTCTTGCGTGAAACCGTCGGCCAGCACCTTGGCGATTTCCTCGCGCAGGGCCGCTTCCACCTTGACCGTGTTTTGCGGCGCGCTGATGGCATACGCCATCCAGTAACCGGCCGGTTCGCGCGACGGAATGCTCACTTGCGAGCCGACGCCGTACGACAGGCCTTCCTTCTGGCGGATGCGGTCGGCCAGGCGGCTGCGCAAGGCGCCGCCGCCGAGCATGTGATTGGCGATCAGCAAGGCGGGATAGCTGGCGGCATCATCCTTGAGGGGGATAGGCTGGATGGCGAACAGCACGCTGTTCGCCTTGTCCGGCGTTTCCAATTTGACTTTCTCGCCGCTGACGGGCTTGACGGTGTCAAGAATGCGCACATACGGCTGCAGCGCCTTCCAGCTGCCGTACAGGCTGGCCACTTGCGCCTTCAGCGCGGCCGGGTCGAAGTCGCCCACGGCAGCGAAAGTCGCGTTCGACGCGCCATAAAAGGCGCCATGGAAGGCTTTCACGTCGGCCACCTGGATGGCTTTCCATTGCGCCAGCTCGGCCGGCAAGGTGGCCACATGGCGCACATGGCCTTCCGGCGTGGCGTCGAGCAGGCGGCGGAAGGCGTTCACGGCCAGCGGTTGCGGTTCAGGCAATTCCTGCTCCGCGCGGCCGACGCGCTCGCGCTGCAATTCCAGAAATTCCGTTTCGTTCAAGGCCGGCTTTTGCAGCACTTGCGCCAGCAAGTCCATGGCAGCAGGCAAGTTTTCGCGCTTGCCTGTCAGCATGGCGGTGACGCCCTCGGCGCCGCCCGTGATGGCGACCTGCATGCCCAGCTGGTCGAACTTGTCCTTCACTTCCTGGCGCGACAGTTTGTCCGTGCCGCGCGACAACAGATTCGCCGTGTAGCTGCCCACTTGCCCCTTGCCGCGCAAGCTCTCTTCGCTGCCGATCCGCAGTTTCAACACGACGCTGACCGTGCTGCCCTTGGTTTTCTTCGGCAGCAAGGCGCCCTTCAAGCCGTTCGGCAAGGTGAAGCGCGTGGTGCGCGCTTCGATATTGTCGGGGCTGGGGTCGAACGCTTCGCCCTGCGCCACGACGGCGCGGCCCGTGTAACCGGCCAGTTGCGGCGCCACGTCGGCGTAGGCCGGCACGACGGTGCGGTCCGGCGCATCGGTCGGGATGAAGCGGCCCAGGGTGCGGTTCGAGCTCTTCAGGTATTTCTCGGCCGCCGCCTGCACTTGCGCCGTCGTCAGCTTGTCGAGCTGGTCGCGCTGCAGGAAGAACAAACGCCAGTCGCCGGCCGCCAGCGATTCCGTCAGGGCGATCGTCAGGCTCGCCGTGTTCGAGGTGGCCAGTTCGATCTGCTTGTTCAGCTGCTGTTTCACGCGCGCCACTTCCGCGTCCGTGACCGGCTGCGATTTCAAGTCTTCCAGCACTTTCAGCATGGCAGCTTGCGCCGCATCAAGGTTGCCATCGACGGGCACCAGCGCGCCGAACAGGTTGTAGCCGGGCTCCAGGTTGCTCACGGAGTTGTATTCGATCTTGCTGGCCAGCTTGGTTTCCACCAGCGCCTTGTGCAGGCGGCCGGCCGGCGCGTCCGTCAGCACGTGGCCCAGCACCTCGATGGCGACGGCGTCCGGGTTGCCGGACGGCGCCACGTGGTAGCCGGCGCCGACGAACTGCGTGCCGCCGCTGCGGCGCACCGTCACGGCGCGCTCGCCATCCTGCACGGGTTCGGCCGTGTAGGTCGGCTCGATCACGCGCGTCGGTTTCGGGATCTTGCCGAACAGCTCATTGATCTGCTTCAAGACCTTGGCTTCGTCGAAGCGGCCTGCCACCATCAGCACGGCGTTATCCGGCTGATAATATTTATGGTAAAACGCGCGCAGGCGGGGAATATTCACCTGTTCGATGTCGGAACGGGCGCCGATGGTCGATTTGCCATAGTTGTGCCAGTCGTAGGCGACGGCCTGGATGCGTTCGCTCGTCACGCCGATCGGGTCGCTTTCGCCCATCTCGAACTCGTTGCGCACGACGGTCATTTCGCCCTTCTGCGTCTTCGGATTCCACAGGTCGTTCTGGTCGATGGCCGCGTTCACCATGCGGTCCGCTTCCATGGCCAGCATCTGGCGCAGGTTGTCGTCGTTGGCGGGGAAGGTGGCGTAGTAATTGGTGCGGTCGTACCAGGTGGTGCCGTTGAACTGGGCGCCCGTCGAGTTCAGGATCTCGACCGGGGTTTTCGTGCCCTTCTTGACGCCGAAATTGGCGCTGGGCTTGAACAGCAAGTGCTCGAGCAAGTGGGCCATGCCCGTTTCGCCATAGTTTTCATGGCGCGAACCGACCAGGTAGACGATGTTGGTGGTCAAAGTGGGCTTGCTGGCGTCGGGGAACAGCAGCACGCGCAAGCCGTTGGCCAGGCGGTATTCCGTGATGCCTTCGACGGACGTGACTTTGACGGCGGCGCGGCTGGGCGCAGCCTTGCCGGCTTTCTGGGTCGGCGCCGCTTCCACCGGGGTGGCGGCAAGGATGAACGAAGGCGAGAGGATGCCGGCGGCAAGCAGGAGGGCGGTAATGGGTTTCAAGGCAGAGTCCTGGTAACACTACGTTTTAGACAAGCGCACAAGCGGCGCCATGGAATGCAAACGCAAGAATTGCCATGGACCCGCGCTGCGTCTTCGCCGCCCAGGGAAATCATTGCTCTCGCAATTTACGGCATACTTATCACTTACGCAAGTCCTGTCATCGAGCTGTTATGTGCCCGTGTTATACTCCCTGGTTCCAGAACTATCTGCCTGTATATGAGACGAGCTCTCGTCCTGCTCTGCCTTTTTGTTTTCATCGCGTTACCCCAGGCGTTCGCCAGCATGGCCTACGCCAGTCCTTCCCCATTCCAGCATGCAATCGCGGCCGGCGCTGCCGCCACGCCCGCCTTCGGCATCGATTGTGCCGACGCCAGCCTCCATGCAGGCCTGCCTGGCGACAGCTGCGATACCGAAGAATGCGACAACGACCCCATCACGCTGTACCCGAGCTCGCGCCAGGGGGCGCCGTTTTGCGCCATCATTTGGCAAGCGGGACCGGGCGCACTTGCCGAAGCGGACGTGCGGCTGGCCACCCGGCCGCCGCGCGTCCGCCCCTGAAGACATGCATGCAGCACCCACGCGCCCGGGGCTTTAGCCACCAGGCACGCTTTACACTGATCGACTTTACAAGGTTATACACATGGAATGGTTATTTGACCCGACAATCTGGGTCGGCCTGCTGACGCTGGTCGTACTGGAAATCGTACTGGGGATCGACAACCTGATTTTCATCGCCATCCTGGCCGAGAAATTGCCGCCGCACCAGCGCGACAAGGCCAGGGTGCTGGGCCTGACCCTGGCCCTCGTCATGCGCCTGGGCCTGCTCTCGCTGATTTCCTGGCTGGTCACCCTGACCACGCCATTGTTTTCCATACTGACATTCTCGTTTTCGGGACGCGACCTGATCCTGCTCGTCGGCGGCCTGTTCCTGCTGTTCAAGGCCACCAGCGAGCTGCACGAGCGCCTCGAAGGGGTCACGCACGCCCAGACGGGCCCGAAAGTCTACGCCGGCTTCGGCCTCGTGGTGGCGCAGATCGTCGTGCTCGACGCCGTCTTTTCGCTCGACGCCGTCATCACGGCCGTCGGCATGGTGGAAAACCTGTACGTGATGATGGCGGCCGTCGTCATTTCCATCGTCGTCATGATGCTCGCGTCGAAAGTGCTGACGCGCTTCGTCAACGCCCACCCCACCGTCGTCGTGCTGTGCCTGAGCTTCCTGCTGATGATCGGCCTGTCGCTGGTGGCCGAAGGCCTGGGCTTCCACATTCCGAAAGGGTATTTGTACGCCGCTATCGGTTTCTCGATTGTCATCGAATTCTTCAATCAGCTGGCGCGCCGCAACTTCCTCAAGCTGCAGTCGAACGCCCCGCTGCGCGACCGCACGGCGCAAGCCGTGTTGAGCCTGCTGGGCGGACGCAAGGGCCGCGAAGCCGTGGAAGAGCACGAAGTCAAGGAACTGCCCGACGTTTCCGCCTTCGGCGTGGAAGAGCGCAACATGGTCAGCGGCGTGCTGACCCTGGCCGAACGCTCGATCCGCTCCGTCATGACGCCGCGCGGCGACGTGTCGTGGGTCAACCTGAACGACAGCAGCGAAAAGATGCTGCAATTACTGCGCGAAACGCCGCACAGTATGATTCCTGTCTGCAATGACGACCTGGACAACGTGGTCGGCATCGCGCGCAGCAAGGACCTGATCGAGGACCTGGTGTCGCGCGGCAAGATCGACCCGGACAGCATGCGCGAAGCCGTCGTCGTGCCGGAAGCGGCCGGCGTGCTGAAAGCCATGGAAACGTTAAAGCGCTCGCGCGGCCAGCTGGTGCTGGTGGTCGACGAGTTCGGCACCGTGCAGGGTGTGCTCACACCCATCGACATCCTGGAAGCCATCGCCGGCGAATTCCCCGACGAGGACGAGCAGCCGGACGTGGAAGTGCTGGGCCCCGGCCACTGGCGCATCGATGGCGCGACGGATCTGCATTACCTGGAGCAAGTGTTCGAGACGGAAACCCTGGTCAGCGAAGATGGCGAATACAACTCGCTGGCCGGCTTCCTGCTGGCGCATTTCGAGAACATGCCGGCCGTGGGCGAAGTGCTGGAACTCGATGATTTACGCTATGAAATCATCGAGGCCGACGAGCGCCGCATCGCCTGCGTGGACGTGCGCCGCATCGAGCCCGATCACAGTTTGTAACACAATGGCAAGCGTGCCCCGCTTGCCATGCCGTATGCTGGGGTCTGCCCATACCGGAGACCCCACGATGAAAAAATCCCTGCTACGCCTGACCCTGCTGGCTTGCGCCGCCTTAGGCAGCCACGCCGGCGCCCAGGCCGCCGCGCCATCGCCCACCATCAAGCCGGGCCTGTGGCAAGTCGACAGCAAGATGGCGTCGCCGGACGCCGCCACCGACAACGCCATGTCCATGGTGCTGCAACAACTGGGCAGCCTTCCTCCCGATCAACGCAAGCAGCTGGAAAGCATGGCGGCCAGCCGCGGCATGGCCATGCCCACCGTGGGCGCCGACGGCGCCGTGCGCGTGACGGCGTGCGTGACGCCGGACATGGCGGCGCGCAAGCAGATTCCCACGGGCCAGCCCGGCGATTGCAAGTCGAAAAACACGGACATCGCGGGCGGCATGCAGGTATCGTTCACTTGCGCCAACCCGAAATCGAGCGGCGAAGGCAAGGTCATGTTTACGGGCGACCAGGCTTTCAACATGCAGCTGGCCGTGACGACCAGCGCGCGCGGCGCGCCGGAACAGGTGAATGTGACGAGCAGCGGCAAGTGGCTGGGCGCCAGCTGCCCTGCCCCGGCCCCTGCCGCGGCATCAATTCAGAAACCGTGACGGAAGCCCAGGTTGAAGGCAGCATCGCCGCGGCCGCTGTCGCTGGCATTGCCCACCGTGTAGCGGGCGCCGTTCTTGTTGTGGATCTTCGCGTAGGACGCGTAGAAATCGCTGCGCTTTGACAGGGAATACGTGAGGCCGACGGCCATCTGGCTGGCGTCGCGGTTGGCCAGGTCGCGGTCATCCTTGCGCACCCAGGACGCCAGCAGCTTGAAGCCGCCCACGGGCACGGACACGCCCAGCAAGGTGTCGCGGCTGTCCGACGACGACATCGACAGGGCCAGCGCGCTGTAGGCGTTGTTCGGGTCCCACGGCGAGCTGCCATAGCCCTTGTTCACGCCCACGGCGGCAAAGACGGTGGCCACTTTCAGGTCGACATTCGCCGCGATCAGGGTATTGCGGGCCGACATGTCGATGGCGGGCAAGGTGCCGGATGCGAGAATGAGGTTATTCTTGCGCTGGTGCGACACGCTGACATTCACGGCGCCGGCCGAATAGCCGAGGGTGGCGCCATACGCGCGGTTGCTGGCGTTGCTGTACGGCGACTCGCCAAAGCTGTAGATGGCGCTGGCAGTCACGCCGCGCAAGGCGGGCGTCACGTACTTGACGGTATTGTCGTAGCGTTTCACGCTGTAGCCGGCCAGGTTGCCGGCGCTGCCGGCCATGCCGCCCTTGAACGGGTCGGCCACGTCGGTCAGGGCCAGGTAGTGCGGGTTGTACTGGCGCCCCAGGGTCAGCGCGCCCAGGCGGCTGTCGAGGCCCACGTAGGCCTGGCGGCCGAACAGACGGCCCTCTTCCGACTGGCCCGTGTCGTTCTGCACGCCCGCTTCCAGGGTAAATACGGCGGACACGTCATTACCCAGCGCTTCGCGGCCCTGCACGCCCAGGCGCGAACCGGACGCGACACCGCCGGATACCTTGGTGTTGGCGCAATTGGCGGCGCAGCCCCGCTCGGCCACGATGCCCGCGTCAAGCACGCCGTACACGGCAACGTTAGTGGATGCGGCACTGCCTGCGCCATCGGCAGCCTGGGCCGGTGCAAAAAGCATCCACGGCCCCATCCCTATCACAGCAAGCGCAAAATACGAGGTCTGCATGATAAATATCTCGGTAACGTGAATTGAAACTTCCCGGTATTGATCAGGACATGCGCTGTGTGTCTGATCTCAGTGTTACCTTATCCTCGCTTTTTGTCCAGCCATCCGTGCGTTGTACAACAGAAACTTCAGCTTAGGCCATGAAACCACGTCGCGTACTGACAACACGCAAGAGTGAGCATGATTATGCCAATTTGCGGCAAAATGGCGTTAAATGCAGGCCCTGCCGTAAAGCAATGTTCGGTGGCGAACGTTGCGAGAATTGACGCAGGCGGTACACTACTGGTTTTACCGACAGCGGCTCGCCCGTTTTTTCTGCATGCTAGCTATCCTCGAACGCATTGACCCCAACTCCAGCAATATCAACTTGCTGGTGGAACTATTCAACTCACTGCGTCCCAAGCGCCCCCACGACAGCGCTACCGCGATTGCCAACGTGCGCACCCTGCGCCAGCTTCTCAAAGGTAACCCCGCGCAAGCGCGCGCCCTGCACGAATACGTGCTGCGCGTGCTGGCCGCGCGCCGCCACGCCAGCCTGTACACCGATATCGGCGTGCTGTCGAACAGCGGCTTTTTCACGGAATTGAAACGCCGCATCGCCTACCGCATGCTGCCGCCCGCCCTCGGCGACGAATACCTGAACGACGCGCTCGACCAGGTGCTGTACCTGAAGACCGATTATTTGTGGATCAGCAACGTGCCCGCCACGGACTGGCTGGAACTGTTCGACGTGCTCACCAGCGACGACATCGAACTGGCCGTCGGCGACGGTAATATCATGCTGCCAGGCATGCTCGACGCCATCCGCACCCTGTCCTACCGCGTCTGCGCCATGGGCCTGGAACCGGAATTGACGCGTTTCCATAGCGAAATTGAAGTGTTCCAGTCGCCGTTCATGGTGCAAAACACGGAAGTGAACGCCTACCTGGACGCCTACACGAATCTGCTGCACGGCGATCTCGAGCACATCGAGGATGCGCGCCATTTGCTGGTGATGCTGGACCAGTGCGACGCCGTCATCGCCAAGATCCGCAAGAAGGCGCTGTACCAGGGCACCAGCATCCCCCTTACGTATTTATTGGTGGCGCTGGCGCAAAGCATCGAGCGCCTGCGCAAGCTGCTGTTCCTCGTCGACACGAGCGGCGAATTGCCGGCCTCGAACAACGTGGACATCGCCGCCATCACGGTGGACGCCACGCAAGACTTGCTGCACCCGCAACCCGTCAGCCGCCGCCGCGCGGGCGCCGTCGGGCTGGCGCTGGAACTGATTCAGGCGCACAACAACAAATACAAGGTCAGCGACCTGTTTTCCGACAATATCAACTTGCTGGCGCGCAATGTGACGGAAAACGCCAGCCGCACGGGCGAGCATTACATCGCGGAAAACCGCCGCGAGATGGGCGCCATGTTCCTCTCGTCCGCGGGCGCGGGCGTGATCATCGGCTTCATGGCCCTGTTCAAGATATTGATGTCCTACCTGCGCTCGGCGCCGCTGGTCGAAGCGTTCATGTTCAGCATGAATTACTCGATCGGCTTCATGTTCATCCACTTGCTGCATTTCACGGTGGCCACCAAGCAGCCGGCCATGACGGCGTCGCGCATCGCCGCCGGCCTGCACAGCAAGGATGGGCGGAATATCGACCTCGACAGCATGGCGGAATTGATCAATAAAGTGTTCCGCACGCAAAACATGGCCGTGCTGGGCAACCTGGCCACGGCCATCCCCACGGCCTGGCTGATCGCGCTCGGCTACAAGGCGATCACCGGGCACAACCTGGTGACGCCCGAGAAAGCCATGCGCTTGCTGCACGATATCGACCCCATCGGCAGCCCCGCCATCTTTTACGCCATGATCGCCGGCGTGTGCCTGTTCGTGGCCGGCCTGATTTCCGGCTACTACGACAACCAGGCCCTGTACACGCGCTGGGCGCAGCGCATCGCGCAATTGCGCGGCCTGGGCCGCGTCATCGGCCAGGAACGCCTGCAGCGCCTGGGTTTGTACCTGGAAAACAACCTGGGCGGCCTGATGGGTAACTTCTATTTCGGTATCCTGCTCGGTTCCATCGGCACCCTGGGTTTCCTGATCGGCTTGCCGATCGATATCCGCCACATCACCTTCTCGGCCGCCAACTTCGCCACGGCGCTGGTGGGCCTGGACCACAACATGAGCTGGCAACTGGCCGTCAAGTCGCTGTCGGGCATCTTCGCCATCGGCACGGCCAACCTGCTGGTGAGCTTCGGTCTGGCCCTGTGGGTGGCCCTGCGTTCGCGCCAGGTGCGCTTCAAGCACGGCATGCAATTGCTGAAGATCCTGGGCAAGCGCTTCCTGCGCTCGCCCATCGTCTTCTTCTTCGGCTCGAAAAACCCGCCACCTTTGGCACTGGCCGATGATACGGCAAACCTGTCACCCACGACCAAGGCTCAAAAATGACCGCCAGGCGCATGCAACCCTGCCTCACCGCCCTACTGCTGTGCTGGACCCTGGCTGCATGCGCCTCGCTGCCCAACGTCAAGAATCTCAACACCACCCTGGAACCGGTGGCCAAGCCCAAGGTCATCACGGGCAAGGGCGCCGTGCTGAACGTCAACAGCCGCGCCGCCCTGCTCAACAAGCGCTGGGCGAAGTCCGGCATGGACTTGAAAGCCCAGGCCGCGCTGGAAGAGGCGGCCACGGGCGTACCTTTGATCAAGGGCAACAAGGTGACGCTGCTGTTTGACGGCCCGCAAACGATGGAAGCCATGTTCCAGGCCATCAGCGAAGCGAAGAACAGCATCAACCTGGAAACGTATATCTTCGACCAGGACCCGCTGGGCCTGAAGTTTGCCGACATGCTCATCGAAAAGCAGCAGGCGGGCGTGACGGTCAACGTCATCTACGACAGCGTGGGCACCCTCGGCGTGCCGCAGGCGTTCTTCGAGCGCATGCGCGCGGCCGGCGTGCACCTGGTGGCCTTCAACCCCGTCAATCCCGCCAAGCTCAAGGGCGACGACTGGAAGATCAACAACCGCGACCACCGCAAGGTGCTGATCGTCGATGGCAAGACGGCATTTACGGGCGGCGTCAACATCAGCGACACCTATGCGAAAAGCTCGCTGTTCCGCTCCAAGAACAAGTCCGCCGACAAGAGCGACGTGGGCTGGCGCGATACCCACGTGAAAGTGGAAGGCCCAGCCGTGGCCGCCTTCCAGTGGCTATTCATCCGCACCTGGGCCCAGCAAGACCAGGCCGACTTGCCGGACGCGAATTATTTTCCCACCTTGTCAGAAGTGGGCGACAAGCTGGTGCGCGTCGTGGCCAGCGAGCCGGACGGCGGCTTCGAAATCTACAAGGCGTATATCCTGGCCATCCAGGAAGCAAAAAAAACCATCCACATCACGTCCGCCTATTTCGTGCCCGACCAGCAGACGGTCGACGCGCTGGTGGCCGCCGCGAAACGGGGCGTGGACGTCACCGTGGTGCTGCCGGGCGTGTCCGACAGCGGTCTCGTATTCCATGCGGGACATGCGCTGTACGACCAACTGCTGGCCGGCGGCATCCGCATCTTCCACTTGAAACTGGCCGTGCTGCACGCCAAGACGGCCGTCATCGACGGCGCCTGGTCGACGGTCGGCTCGACCAACATCGACATGCGCAGCTTCCTGCACAACAGCGAACTGAACGTGATCGTGCTGGGCGACAGTTTCGGCCGCGAAATGGAAAACGCCTTCCAGGAAGACTTGCGCGACTCGGAAGAGATCACCAGGGCGAAATGGGAAACCCGGCCGATTGCCGACCGCATGAAGGAGTGGGCGGCCCGCTTCATGAATTACTGGCTGTAGCGGAGTAGCCATCAAAAAGTCCAGGGCGTTGTTGCATTGCCTCGCCGTACTATTCGTACTGTCTTCGGCAACGCGCCTAGCCCTGGCCATTTTGCCGGCCACTCCTGATGCCGGTTGCCGCCTACCCCATTAATTCTGGCTACAGCGGCCGCAAGCTGGCCCACACGCCGCCCTGGCGCGCGAACGCTTCCGTGCTGACTTTTTCAAAGTCGGCGCTGTCGTCATTCCAGCTGTAGCGCTCGACGCGAATACAACTGTTTTCCACGCGCAGCACGTTGAAGGAATTCGATTCGCCCCTGCCCCGCGTGGACGTGGCCGTGCCCGCCTGCACCATCAGGGCAGCGTAGCCGGCGATCTTGTAGCGCTCGGCCGTGTTGCCCGCCACGCTCGCATGCAAGTGCCCGGCCAGCAATAGATCCACGCCGCATTCGGAAAACATTTGCAGCGCCAGCGGCGCACGGTCGACCAGATCATCGTCGTCGAAGTGCTCGGGCAAGTCAAATGGATGATGCGTGACGATGATGCGCGTCAAACCGGGCGGCAAACGGCCCAGGCGTTCGCGCAGGAAATCGATCTGCTCGTGGCTGATGCGGCCATCCTTGAAGGTCAGCGAGCGGGCCGTATTAATGCCCAGCACGGCGATTTCCTCGTCCACATATTCGGGCGACAAATCGTCCGTCACATGGCGCCGGTATTTCACCAGCGGCGTCAGGAAGCGGGAAACGACGTTATACAGAGGCACGTCATGGTTGCCCGGCACCACGATCTGCGGCCCCGGCAAGCTGTCGAGAAACTGCCGCGCTTGCTGGAACTGGGCGCTGCGGGCCCGTTGCGTCAAATCGCCCGACACCACCACCACGTCCGGTTCCAGGCGTTCGACGAGCGCGCGCAAGGGCGCCAGCAAGTCCGCGTCGACCTTGCCAAAATGCAAGTCGGACAAATGCACGATGGTACGCATGGCCTTACTCCCCGGAAGGTGCCGGCGCAGGCACCAGCACCGTCAGCGCGGCGGGGCGGATGCGGTACTGCAGCGGCGTATTCATGACGGTCACTTCGCCATCCGTGGCCACGCGCAGGCGCCGGTGCTTCGTGGCGATTTCCAGGTCGGTCGCCGTCAGCACGTCGAAATCCTTGGCCTGCGACAACTTGCCGAACAGCGCGTGCAAGGCCAGCTTCAGCAATCCCAGACGGCCCGGACGCTGCGCCACGTACAGGCTCAGCTGGCCGCCATCGAGCCGTTCGCGCTCGCCGATATTCAAGCCTTCCATCAGGTATTCATTGTTACCGATAAAGACAAACGGCGTGCGCCGCGCATGCACGGCGTCCTTCAGTTTCAATTGCACGCTGAGGAAGGGATAGCGGCGCAAGGCCGCCACCAGCGCCCAGCTGAACGCCAGCCACTTGCCCCGTCCCAGCCGGCGCTGCTGCTTTTCGCGGTCGCGCACGATGTCGGGATACAAGCCCAGGCTGGAATTGTTCAGGAAGATGCGGCCATTGACTTCACCCACGTCGACCTGGTGCGGCACGCCCTGCGCCACGTTGGCAATCGCCGCATCGAGTTCGAGCGGAATGTTCAAATCCTTGGCGAAATGGTTCAGGGTACCCAGCGGCAAGACGCCAAACGGCGTGCCGCTGCCGACGACGACGGACGCGACAGCATTGATGGTGCCGTCCCCGCCACCGGCCACGACGATGGGCGCGCCATCGCGCAGCGCTTGCCCGGCCGTGGCGATCATGTCGGCGCCGCTGGCGGCCAGGGTGATGGCGGCGTCGAGCCCCACGGCGGCGAATTTCGCTTCGAGCTGCTGCGCCCAGTCGGGCGCATAGCCGCAACCGGCGCCCGCATTGATGATGACTGCAATCTTGCTCAGGATGGTTTCCCCTTATCTGGTTTGCCGGATATGCCGGCGGCGGCGCAGGGTCGACACGCCGGCGATGCAGATGGCCAGCCAGCCATAGCTTTCCGCCATGGCCGCCAGCACATCGCTCAGGTAATGCGCGCCCAGGTAAATGCGGCTGAAACCCACGAGTGAGGCCATCAGGAAGGCGCCCAGCGCGATGGCGATGCGCTTGCCCCACGCGCCCGGCGCCGTCTGGCAAATCAGGTAGGCGGCCAGCAAGCCGTACAGGGCCGTCGAGGTGGCCGTATGACCGCTGGGAAAGCTGTACGTGCTCAGGGCCGTCTGCAGGATGGGCTCGTCAAAGCTGGGCCGCGCGCGCACAAAAATGTACTTTAGCAGCAGGTTCAAAAACATGACGCCCGGCATGGTAATGACCAGGGTAAACAGCCAGTAGCTGGCGCCCTTGCGGTGCAGATACCAGCCCAGCAAGACGGCCAGGGTGATGGCGCCGATCACGCCATGCATGTGCGTGACGACCAGCAGGCAACTGGTGATCCACGGCACGGCATGCTGGTTGAACCACTGCGCCACCTGCAAGTCGATCACGGTAATTTGCTGCATGCCCATGACGGCTTCGGCGATCTCGTGGAAGACCACGATGGCGACGAGCATCAGGGCCACGCCCACCGTCATATGCAGGCCCAGCTCGCCTTCGGGCGACAGGCGCGCCTCGACGAAGCGGCGCAGTCTCGTGGTCCAGCCCGTAGTCATGCCCATGTCATTTTTCTCTTGCAAACTCATCTCTCTTTCATGTTCCCGGTACTGATCAAAAAAACCACACCAGTAAAAAAATACTGTTTATTCATACAGTAGCTGTGTATTCATACAGTAGTTATGCTATTCTGATGACTCGTTCAACACATCTCCCTCAAAGGAATTGTCATGGCAACATTGAATAGCGGTTTTGGCTCACGGTTCGGCCTGGAATACGCCCCAAGCTCTTTCCTCGTCCGCATGGGCAAGCGCGAAATCCTCGTCTGCCGCGACTTCCGCAAGCGCTACTACACCGTCAATCCCTTGATCGAGTGCGGTACGGGCATCGAGCCGGGCTATGTTGAAGTGCTGCTGATGCGCCGTTGGTTGCTTATTCTATCCAAGGCACATTAAGAATGACTTTAAAACAAGGTGTTCGCACCCTGTTATCAAGTCAGCTCCGTCCGGCCACGCCGGGAACGCCTCAGTACCGGCCAGCAGCACGCTGACCGACCCCTCACTACTGTGTGCGTTCCGGCGCGGCCGGGCTGGCAGGTGTTTCGGCAGCAGTGCCGGCAACTGTACCGGCAAGTGCGTCGGCACCTGCATCGGCAGCTGTGCTGGAAGGCATGGTGGCCGGCGGTACGCGGTCAGTCGCATTCGCTTCGTACCACAAGGTAACAAACAGCACCATCACGACAGGGCCGATGAACAAGCCCACGAGGCCCAGGGTTTCCACGCCCCCCAGGATGCCGAACAGCACGGCCAGGAAGGGCAAGCGGGTGGCGTTGCCGATCATGCCAGGGCGCACGAAGTGGTCGGCGACAAACAGCACCACGGTGCCCCAGGCGCCCACGCCGATGGCGGCGCCCACATTGCCCTGAAACACCAGCAAGGCGGCCGCGCATCCATACGCGAGCGGCGCACCAAACGGGATGATGGCCAGGATGCCCGTGGCAAACGCCCACAGGGCCGGTGACGGCAAGCCGGCGATGGCATAGGCGATGCCGATCAGCACGCCTTCGGCCAGGCCCACCAGCACCAGGCCGTTGACGGTGGCGCGGATGGCCGTAGGGATCTTTTGCGCATAGCGGCCCCACCGTTCGGGACGCAAAAAATGGCTGCCGACGGCCGTGATCTGGCGCGTCAGCGCTTCGCCATCCTTGTAAAAGAAAAACAGGCATAAAAACGCCAGGCCGAAGTCGACCAGGCGGTGAAACACGTCCGCGCCCAGCACCTTGAGCATGTCGCGCGCGGAATGAAAGCCGCCCACGGCGCTGCCCGCAAAGAAGTGGCCCAGGCCATGCGGCTGGCTCAGGGTGGCTTGCCACCAGTCGCCGATGGCGCTGCCGGCCAGCGGGACATGCGCCACCCAGTCCGGCACGGGCAAGCCGTCGGCATTCGCATGCACGACGAAATTGGCCAGCACGGGCACTTCACGCGCCGCCTGCGCCACGCCGAACAGCACGGGAATGATGAAGATGCAGGCAAACGCCAGGGTCAGCACGGCTGCCGCGACGATGGTGCGCTGGCCCAGCGCCGCGCGCACGCGCACATACAAAGGCCAGGTGGCCACGCACAGGATGCCGGCCCACACGAGCGGCAAAAAGAAACGCTGCATGACGAAGGCCGTCACGGCGATCAGGGCCAGGGAAAAGCCTGCGCTGACAATGTCGCGCTGGGTATCGTTCATGCTGCTCCATTCGTGCCCGGCGCCATGGGCCGCCAGTATTCGCTATGCGCCACATGCGCAGGCGTAGCGTAACACGGAGATTCGCCGATTTACACGAGGCCCAGTTCCGCCGGTTTCACGCCGGCAAACACGTGGTCGAGTTGCGCCGGCGTCAAGCCGAAGGTACGGCGCAGCAAGCCGCCCAGTACGGCCCGGTATTCATTCAGCACGGGCATGTCGCGGTTCTGGAACAGGTTTGCCTGCGACATCGCCACTTGCTCGCCCGCCACCTGCTTGCCCTTGATCCCGCCACCCAGCACCCAGAACACGCTGCCGTGGCCGTGATCCGTGCCGCGGTTGCCGTTTTCGCGGAAGGTGCGGCCAAATTCGCTGACGACAACGACGACGGTATTGCGCCAGGCGCTGCCCATTTCCTGCGAAAACGCGGCCAGTCCCCGTCCCAGTTCATCGAAGCGCCCCGCCAGGTAGCCGCTGGCGCCGCCCTGCCCCACGTGCGTATCCCAGCCGCCCACGTCGACGAAGCCGAGGTTGTACTTGTCCTTCATCAAGCGGGCGATGCGCTGCGCTTCCAGCTCAAAACCCTTGGTACTGATGGCGTTGCGGTTGGCCGCCTGCATTTCCCCCGTCAATTCCTTCGTCACGTCGTCGCGCACGACAAAGCCCGCGCTGACGGGTTGCTGCAGGGGCGTGCCCCGGTACATGGCGGCGATGATCTGGCTTTGACGCGCATCAATGCCGGACTTGCCCACGGAGCGCAGCGCCATGTTCGGCACTTGCACGCCGCCCTGGAAGATCAGCGGCAGCTGGTCGGTGAAAGCGATGGCGGGGCCGGCCTTGCTGCCATTCAAGGTCTGCACGAGGCGGTTCAGGAAACCCGAACGGAAGTCGCGCCGCGTGTTGATCTCTTGCCCCAGCTCGATGGTATCCTGCGTCTCGAAATGGCTGCGCGTCAAATCCGTCGTGCCCGCGAACGGGATGAAGGCCGCCTCGCCGCCCGTGAACATGGGATAAATGCTCTCGCGCAAGGCCGGATGCAAGGCCCAGTCGGCGTTCAAGGCCAGCGCGCCGTTTTCCTCGCCCGGTTTCGCGATGGCGATATTCGGCCGCGCCGCGTAGTAAAAATCGCTGCCGACCGGCACCAGCAAGTTATTCGCGTCATAGCCGCCGCGCAGGAAGACGAACAGCAGCTTCGCATCCGTGGCGGGTGCGGCCAGCAGGCTGCCCGCGTGAGTGAACAAGGGTGCGGCGGCCAGGGCTTTCAACAGGTCACGACGATTCATGGCAATCCTCCGATTTCAACTTAGCGGTGCATCATTTCCGGCGAGGAAAGAAGAAAAGTATTCCACTCCTGCGGCGAAGCGGCCTGATCCAGTGCCTGGCGCGTGGCCGGGCTCAAGCCTGGCTGCAGCGACTGGTAATACAGGGCGCTGGCCAGTTGCGGGAACGCTACTTTTTCCTGCGGCTGCGGGCCATCCGTCTTGAACAGGCCGGCGCTGCCCGAACCGATGGTGCGGGCGATGTCGAAGCGCGTCGTCATTTGCCCCGGACTGGCCCAGGAAGCGTCCGTCAGCGGATAGCCATCGGGCGTCTGGCGTCCGTACAGGGGCTGGCCCATGCGCGAAAGCCAGTTCAGCATGGGTCCCGCATTCAGGATGGGCTTGTCGTCATAGCTGAGGCGCACGGCCGATACGACATAATGCATGGGATCCTTGAATTTCTTGCCCAGCGACTGCTTGAATTCGGGGCTGTCGAACATGGTTTGCAGCACGTCGGCGATCAAGCCGTCACTGCGCTGGAAGGTGGCCGCCATGCGCGCCACCAGCGGTGCGGGCGGGTTGTCGCCGACGAAATACTGGGCCAGCTTGCCACTGATAAAGTGCGCGGTGGCGGGACTGCGGCTCAGGCGGTCCAGCGCTTCGTCGAGTTCCGCCAGGCCCCTGCCCTTCACCGTTTGCCCGAGGAATTGCTTGTCGCCGTAATCGTGGCGGTTGGGATTGAACTCGAACAAGCCCCGGCGCACGTATTGCGACTGCAGCGCCGGTTTCACCTTCGGCGTGTCCGCTCCCAGGTTCACGCCCACGCCCGTCAGGATGCGCGCCAGTTCCTGCACGTCCATCTGGCTATAGCCGCCGTTCACGCCCAGCGTATGCAGTTCCATCAGCTCGCGCGCATAGTTTTCATTGATGCGCTTGGCGGCGTTGGCTTCATTGTCCAGGTAGCGCAGCATGGCTGGATGGTGGACGGTGGCGCCCAGCAAGTCACGGAATTTCCCCAGCGCGTGTGGCGCGATGGCGTTCGCCTCGTAATCGCCCACCATGGCGCGCAAGTTGTGCTTGCCTTGGTGCACGCTGAAATGGTTGAGCCAAAACCAGCTCAGCTGCTGCTGCAACTGGTTCGGCGAATACACGTCCAGCAACAAGGAGCGCGTGGCCGCTTCGCGCGCCAGGCGGTTAAGTTCTTGCTGGTAATCCTTTTGCGCCTGCTGCTTCGCCATGTCGTCCATGACGCCGGCCGACTCCTTGCGCTTTTGCTCCATAGAAATCACCAATTGCTCCAGCGGCACCTGGCTGATGGTCATGGCGTCGATTTGCGCGGCGATGGCTGGCGGCAAGGCCGCTTTTCCTGGATGCAACTGCGTCCGCAGCCAGGCGCTCCAGCCTTTGTCCTGCACCTGGCGCACGCTGCCCCCGTTCACGCCCCAGCTGACCCGCTCCAGCATGGCGATGTCTTGCGCGGGACTGCTCTGCGCGCGATGATCGGCCTGGGCGGCCGGTCCTGGTCCGGTGGCGGCGCAGCCGGCCAGCAAGAGCAGGGAAATCAAGGTCGTCGGCAATAGTCGGTGCGGGGTCATGGCGGTCCTTCAAGCGGTTTCATGCAGAATGCTTGAGGGTACGCCCAGGTTGACCCGCGCATGATTGCCATTTGCAACGAGTTGTAATCAAGCACGATGGTTTGCCAGCCAATCTCTCGCCGGCATGAGCACATTATGATGAATCATCTCGGATAAAATGTTATCGGGAGAATGGCGTATTGCAATGGCAGCTGCGTATTTTCTCCCGAACCAGACATTATCCATACAATACATCCACATTAAAAAGAAATGAAAATATTATTTATCGCTGCATTAGGAACGTTATCGCTGATTCAAGCGCCGTCAGCCTTGGCGGAGAATCTGAATGGAAAAACCCTGTATGTACAGCGCTGTGCCGTGTGTCATGGCGCGGAGATCAAGGGAACGGGGCCATTGGCGAATAAAAGCAATCCGCCCACGCCCGACCTGACCACCGCCGCATTCAAAAAACGCCTGAAGGATTATCCGGGCGTGATCGTATCGTCGGTCATCCTTCGTCCGAATGGCGATCTGATTCCCAAGACCTTGAAAGAGAATGGCGTCAAGATTGCGCCATATGCCTGGCGGGTAAAGGATTTTCGCGATTTGAATCAATACATGAGCGATGTGATTTTAAAAAATCGATGACAGGGAAATAAGCGGCGGCCACGTCGCGAATGAACGATCGCCGGTCAGTCATGCTGTTTTAATAACTGCGCACATTTATCGCGCAGGAAATCGCGCAACTGCAGCACCAGCGGCGTCACCTGCGCCCGGTGCGTGCAGACCAGGTGCAAGGGCGTGGCCTCGCCCGCCACGTCGGGCAACAGCGCTTGCAGGCGGCCGGCGTCCAGGTCGCCCGCCACGTCGAGCCGCGACTTATAGGCGATGCCCAGTCCCGCCACGGCCCAGCGCCGCACCAGGTCGGCGTCGTCGGCGCTGCGGTTGCCGCTCACGGACACCGTCACTTGCTCGCGCTGGGGCAGGCGGTAAAAAGTCCAGCGGTCGTGCAAGCCGTCTTCCAGCGCGAAGCGCAGGCAATTGCGCTGCGACAACTCTTCCAGCGCCAGCAGGGGGCCGTATTCGCGCAGGTAGGCGGGCGACGCCACCAGCACCCGGTCGTTGGCGGGTGCGATCGGCATGGCGATCAGGCTCGAATCGTCTTGCTGGCCATAGCGGATGGCCACGTCGACTTGCTGGCGCACCATGTCGGCCACCCGGTCGCTGACGCTGAGCTGGTAATGCAGTGTCGGATGGCGCAGCTGAAATTCGTCCAGCCAGCCCAGCATCAGGTTGCGGCCCAGGTCGGAGGGCATGGCAATTTTCAAGGTTCCGCCGAAACTGTCCTTGCCGGCCAACAGTGCATCGTGGCCTGCGCGCAGCAGGCGCAAGGCTTCCCGCGCATGTTCCAGGTATTGCGTGCCTTCCGGCGTCAGGCTCAGCGAGCGCGTCGTGCGGGCCAGCAGGCGCAAGCCCAACACGCCTTCCAGGCGCTTGACGGCGGCGCTGGCCAGCGCGGGCGAGATGCCGATCTCGCGCGCGGCCGCCGACAAACTGCCCCGGTCGGCCGTGCGCACAAATACCTGCAAGTCATCGAGTCGCAGCAATTTTCAACATTCCTTTGAAAGTGTTTCGGTACGCGCCCCCTGTTTCCAGGGCGGCATTGCCACCATCATACGGTATCCACTCAACGAGGAAGCACATGAAAGCCATCGCCTACCACCACAGCCTGCCCATCACGGACGCCGACGCCCTGCTCGACATCGAGCTGCCCGTGCCCGTCGCCACGGGGCGCGACCTGCTCGTCGCCGTCAAGGCCATTTCCGTCAATCCCGTCGACACCAAGGTGCGCAAGAACCGCGCACCGAAAGAGGGCCAGCCGGAAGTGCTGGGCTGGGATGCGGCCGGCATCGTCACGGCCGCCGGCCCCGACGCCACCCTGTTCCATGTGGGCGACAGGGTCTGGTACGCGGGCGCCATCAACCGCCCCGGCAGCAACAGCGAATTCCAGCTGGTCGACGAGCGCATCGTCGGCCACATGCCAGCCAGCCTCGATTTCGCTCCGGCCGCCGCCCTGCCGCTGACGGCCATTACGGCCTGGGAATTGCTGTTCGACCGCCTGCAGCTCAGCCGCGACAAGAGTTTGACGGGCAAGTCGCTGCTGGTGATCGGCGCGGCCGGCGGCGTCGGCTCCGTGCTGGTGCAGCTGGCGCGGCAATTGACGGGTGTCACCATCATCGGCACGGCCTCGCGCGCGGAAACGGCGGACTGGGTGAAGGGATTGGGCGCGCACCACGTGATCGATCACAGCCTGCCGCTGGCGGGGGAAATCACGCGCCTGGGTTTGCCGCCCGTCGACTATGTGATCAGCCTGAACCAGACCGACCGGCATTTCGACCAGATCGTGGAATTGATCGCGCCGCAAGGCAAGTTCGCCCTGATCGACGACCCCGAGCACATCGACGTGCGCAAGTTCAAGGGCAAGAGCGTGTCGCTGCACTGGGAACTGATGTTTACCCGTTCGCTGTTCCAGACGCCAGACATGGTCAAACAGCATGAACTACTGGAAGAGCTGGCGCAGCTGGTGGACGCCGGCGTCATCAGGACGACCCTGGCAGAGCGCTTCGGCACGATCAACGCGCAAAACCTGAAACGCGCGCATGCCCTGTTGGAAAGCAATACGGCAAAAGGGAAGATCGTGCTGGAAGGGTTCTAAATTCAGGTAATCAGGATGGCCCGGAAATCATTGACATTCGTCAATGTCGGGCCCGTGACCACGCTGTCTCCCAGCGCCTGGAAGAAGCCGTGGCCATCGTTGTTGTCCAGGCTGTCGCGGGGCTTGATGCCCAGCGCCCAGGCCCGTTGCAGGGTGTCCGGCGCCAGGACCGCGCCGGCGATGTCTTCCTGGCCGTCGACGCCATCCGTGTCGCCGGCCAGCGCGTGGATGCCCGCGTGGCCATCGAGCGCGATGCCCAGCGCCAGCAGGAATTCCACGTTACGCCCGCCGCGCCCGTTGCCGCGCACGGTGACCGTCGTTTCGCCGCCCGACAGCAGCACGCACGGTGCGGGAAACGGCTGGCCCCGCTGCGCCGTTTGCAGCGCGATGCCGGCCATCACCTTGCCCACGTCCCTCGCCTCGCCTTCCAGGCTGTCGCCCAATATATACGGCGTGACGCCGGCCGCGCGCGCCACCTGCGCCGCCGCTTCCAGCGCCATCTGCGGCGTGGCGATCAGGGTCGTGCGCGTGCGCGCCAGGCGGGGATCATCGGGTTTCACGGATTCGCCGCGCCCGCTTTCCAAGGTGGCGCGTATGCTGTCAGGCAAGTCCATGCCATAGCGGCGCACGATGGCCAGCGCATCCTCGCATGTCGTCGCGTCGCCCACCGTGGGGCCGGACGCGATGTCGCCCAGCTTGTCGCCGGGCACGTCGGAAATCGCCAAAGTGATGACCTGCGCCGGATGGCAGGCGGCTGCCAGGCGCCCGCCCTTGATGGCGGACAAATGGCGGCGCACGCAATTCATTTCGCCGATGGTGGCGCCGGACGCCAGCAGCGCGCGGTTCAAGGCTTGCTTGTCGGCCAAAGTGATGCCATCGAGCGGCAAGGCCAGCAGGGACGAGCCGCCGCCCGAAATCAGGCACAGCACCGTATCGTCCGCCTGCAGGTTGCCGACCAGTTCCAGCATGCGGCGCGCCGCATCCATGCCGGCCTGGTCCGGCACGGGGTGCGACGCTTCCACGATCTCGATGCGTTCGCAGGGCACGGCATAGCCGTAGCGCGTGACGACCAGCCCGGACAGCGGCCCCGGCCAGTGCCGTTCCACGGCGTGCGCCATGGCGGCCGACGCCTTGCCGGCGCCGATGACGATCAAACGGCCCTTGAGCGCTGGCGGCAGATGGGGCGGTATGCAGTGCGATGGCTGGGCCGCTTCGATGGCGGCCTGGAACATGGCTTGCAGCAAGGCGCGCGGCGCCGGGGTAGTCGTCATTGTCAATTCCTCCGGTTCGATGGCAGCTTCGTTCAACGGTTCACGATGCGCGCGGGAACGCGCAGCACCAGTATGGCGCCCAGCAGCATGACTGCGGAAAGAATATACAGGGCCACGTCGGTGCCGCCCGTCGCATCCTTGATCCAGCCGACGAGGAAGGGGCTGACGAAGCCCGCTACCTGACCCAGCGAATTGATCAGCGCCAGGCCGCCGGCCGCCGCCGCGCTGCCGAGAAACGCCGTCGGCAAGGGCCAGAACATGGGCAGGCCGGACAGCGCGCCCATGGTCGCCAGCGACAGGCCGATGAGGGCGACGACCACGTTGCCGTGTGCCTGGGTGGCCAGCAGCAAGCCGCACAGCGCCATCAGCAGGGGGCCGCTCAAATGCCAGCGGCGTTCCTTGTGCTTGTCGGCCGAACGGCCCACCCAGATCATGAAGATGCTGGCGCACAGGTAGGGAATGGCGCTGACCCAGCCCACAGCCACGGGGCTGGCGAAACCCAGCGACTTGACGATGGTGGGCAGCCAGAAATTGATCGCGTACACGCCCATCTGGATGCAGAAATACACGAGGCCCAGCATCCACACGTGCTTGTTGCGCAGCACGCTGGCGAAGGTGTCGGCCGTATTCGCGCTGTTGCGGCGCTGGCGTTCGTCCTCGTCGAGGTCGGCGCGCAGCAGCTGCTTTTCTTCCGCATTCAGCCACTTCGCCTGGGCGATGCCGTCGTTCAGCAGCACATACACGAGAAAGCCCAGCAGCACGGTGGGGATGCCTTGCAGCAAGAACATCCATTGCCAGCCGGCCAGGCCGCCGTGGCCGGCGAACGATTGCATCATCCAGCCCGACAGGGGGCTGCCCAGCAAGCCGGAAATGGGAATGGCCGACATGAACAAGCCCATGATGCGGCCCCGGCGCGAAGCGGGATACCAGTTCGTAAAGTACAGCACGATGCCGGGGAAGAAACCCGCCTCGAACACGCCCGTGATGAAGCGCAGCGAGTAAAACGCGGCCGGCGTGGTGACGAACATCAGGCAGGCCGAGGCGATGCCCCAGGCGATCATCAGGGTGCCGATGACCTTGCGCGCGCCCAGGCGGTGCAGCAGCAGATTGCTGGGCACGCCGCTGGCCACGTAGCCGATGAAGAAAATGCCGGCGCCCAGGCCGTACACGCTTTCGCTCCACTGCAGCGCATCGAGCATTTGCAGCTTGGCAAAGCCGACATTCACCCGGTCCAGGTAATTGAACAGGTAGCAGATGAAGATGAAGGGGATCAGATGCAAGGTGACCTTGCGGTAGGCGCCTTCGCGCACGCGGTCCTGCGCGGACGCGCCGGCGGACAGGCTGGCGCCTGGATGGGTGGTCATGGGTGTCTCCTGACTATTTTTTTATGGGATGCGACCAGCCCATCGTACAATTGCCCACAGAAACAGTCATCGTGCGGATGCATGAAGAAACATATTGTTGAATCCGATGATTCCATGCAAATGCACAAAACCAGAAGGTGAACACCATGCCGAGCATCGATCCCCCATTGGCGCAGGACATCGTCCGGCGCACCATGCACATCATTCCCTTCAGCGTCAACGTGATCGATGCGCGCGGCGTGATCCTGGCCAGCGGCGACCCGCAGCGCGTGGGCGACCTGCATCCGGGCGCGCAACTGGCGCTGGCCCGGCACGCCAGCGTGGAAATCGGCGCGGCCGACATGGCCAGGCTGCCGGGCACGCGGGCCGGCATCAACCTGCCCCTGACGGTGCGCGGCGAGATTTGCGGCGTGCTGGGCCTGACGGGCGAGCCGGACGCCGTGCGCCAGTTCGGCGAACTGGTGCGGGCCATGGCGGAAATGATGCTGGAGCAGGCGCGGCTGGTCAGCGAGTTGCAGCATGAAAAGCGCTACCGCGAGGAATTCGTGTTCCAGCTCGTGTATCGCACGGGCATTTCCGATGCCAGCATGCAAGCGTGGGCGGCGCGCCTGGCGCTGGACTTGCGCGTGCCGCGCGCCATGTTCGTGCTGGAAATACCCGATGCGGGAGAAGGTCCGGGCGAGCGGCTGGACCAGGTGCTGACGCAGCTGCAGCAAGTGCAGTCCGACCTGTCGGCGCGCTGGCCCGCCCTGCTGATGGCCGTCGTCTCGCCGGGCGAACTGGTGCTGCTCGACGCCTTTCCCGCCAGCGGCCCGCAGCAGGCGCGCGCGGCGCAGGCAAGGCAGCGCCTGCTCGAACTGCACCAGGTGGCGCAGCAGGCGCTCACGCCGCCCGCCACCCTGTCCATGGGCGTGGCCTTGCCGGGCCTCGATGGCGCGACGGCGTCGTATGAATCGGCGAAGCAGACGGCGCGCGTGGGGCGCGCCCGCGATGGCGCGCAAACCACTTTTTCCTACCTGGAACTGAGCCTGCCCGTGCTGCTGTCCGGCCTGCAAGCCGGTTGGCAGGCGGAGCAATTGCGCCAGACCCTGGCGCGCCTGCAGGCGCACGACCGCAAGTCCGGCACCCTGATGCGCACCCTGGCCGCCTGGTTCCGCCACCACAGCCACCCGATGGCCACGGCCAGGGCCCTGCACATCCACCGCAACACGCTCGATTACCGGCTGCAAAAGATCGCCGAACTGACGGGGCTGGACCTGGACGACACGGATGACCGCCTGCTGCTGTATGTCGCCCTGCAACTGAATTGACGCAGGCCCGTCTACAATGGCGGCTGACCGCACAACAGGAATAGCATGAACGACGCCTTCGAATGGACCAGCCTTGCCCGCACTTTCGGGCTGTTTACCGTCACGGCCGTGGCCGAACTGCTGGGTTGCTACCTGCCCATGCTATGGCTGAGCAACAAGGGCAGCGCCTGGCTGCTGTTGCCGGCCGCCGTCAGCCTGCTGATCTTCGTCTGGCTGCTGACCCTGCATCCGGCCGCCAGCGGCCGGGTGTATGCCACGTATGGCGCCATCTATATCGCCACGGCCTTGGGATGGCTGTGGCTGGTGGACGGCGTCACGCCCGCCTGGACCGACATCGCCGGCGTGGGCCTGGCCCTGGCCGGCGCCGCCGTCATTGCCATGGGGCACAAAGCGGCTTGATTTTCCTCAAGCGGCATGCGCGCGGAAGTTTGTTTCCGCCGACCATGCCGCGCTGGCGCGGGCCAGCAGGACGGCTTCGCCATCGGCCAGCCAGTCGTCCGCATCGGCGATCTTCCACATGGCTTGCAGCAGCTTGCGGCGCAAGTCCGGGTCCGTGATTTCATCGAGCAGGCTGTCGATCACGCCATGGGCCAGTTGCACGGCGCCATGCACGGTCGACGTCAGCATGTCGTCGCACAAGTCTTGCAGCAGTTGCTGGAAGGCGGCCGGCTCCAGGTCGATATGCTCGAGGATCTTGCTGCGATGCATGGCTTGCAGCTCGGCGCTGGCCAGGTTGCCGTCGACCACCATCATCAGGGCCAGGATACGTCCCGCTGCCTGGGGACTGTTCGCTTCATAGGTACGCATGATTTTCTACTCTTTCTATTAGTCAATTAAAAGGCACGCCACCGCCAGGCGGGGCGCGCCGTACAGCATTTACTTCTTGTCGCTGCGGGTGATGAACACGCTGGCTACGCAGCTCGACACGATCAGTACCGCCACCACCAGCAAGGACGCTTCCACCGGCACGTGGTACCACGGCATGATCAGCATCTTGGCGCCGATGAACACCAGCACCATCGCCAGGCCATACTTGAGCATGTGGAAGCGGTCCGCCACATCCACCAGCAAGAAATACAGTGCCCGCAAGCCCATGATGGCGAACAGGTTCGACGTGAAGACGATGAACGGGTCCGTCGTGATGGCGAAGATCGCCGGGATCGAATCGACCGCGAACACCAGGTCCGTCACCTCGATCAGGATCAGCACGAGGAACAGCGGCGTGACATAGCGCAAACCGCCCTTTGCCACGAAGAAACGTTCGCCATGGTCGCCATCGGCCACCCGCAAGTGGCGGCGGGCAAAGCGCAGCACCGGGTTGTTCGCCACGTCCGGCTCCGCATCGGCCGCCACCAGCATGCGCATGCCCGTCACCAGCAGGAAGGCGCCGAACAGGTACAGCACCCAGCTGAACTCGCTCACCACCCACGCACCGGCCATGATCATCACGGCGCGCATGACGATCGCGCCCAGCACGCCATAGATCAGCACGCGGCGCTGGTACTGGATCGGCACCTGGAAGGCGCTGAAGATCAGCAGAAAGACGAACACGTTATCGACCGACAAGGCTTTTTCGATCAGGTAGCCGGAGAAAAATTCCAAGGCCTTCTGGTTGGCGATCTCGGGACCGGCCGTGCCGTTCAGATACCACCACAGTCCGCCGTTGAACAGCAGGGCCAGGCTGACCCACACGAGCGACCACGTCGCCGCTTCCTTGACGCCCACCTTGTGCGCCTTGTTGCCGCCGAAGACGAACAAGTCCAGCGCCAGCATCACCAGGACGAAGGCGATGAAACCGGCCCACATGGGTGCCGTTGCAATACTTTCCAGGCCGTTCATCGGCGGCCTCCGCAATGCTCTGTTTGTATTCTGAAGTCCATGGCACTCTCCTTGCATGAATTGAGCAGCCATCATAGCCTTCTTATAAACATCGAACAAATCGAATATAATTTAAGAATACATCGAAAAATTCGATGTATTTATTTTCCGGGAAACACCATGTCCACACTCAACTTCAAGCACTTGCGCTATTTCTGGATGGTGGCCAAGACGGGCAGCATCGCCCGCGCGGCCGAGCAGCTGCACCTGACGCCGCAATCGATTTCCGGCCAGCTCAGCGAATTTGCCGACACCCTGGGTGTGGAACTGTTCCGCCGCAGCGGGCGCCAGCTGGAATTGACGGACACGGGCAGGCGCATCCTCAGCCATGCCGAAAGCATTTTCAGCACGGGCGATGAATTGCTGGAAATCGTGCGCGACCAGTCGCGTACGACGACGACGACCTTCCGCGTCGGTTGCGCCGATTCCGTCTCAAAACTGATCGCCTGCCGCCTCGTCGCGCCGGCGCTGGGACTGGCCGAACCGCTGCGCATCATTTGCCGCGAAGGCCGGCTGGCCAGCCTGCTGGCGGACCTGGCCGTGCACCGGCTCGACCTGATCATGGCTGACCGTCCCATGCCGGCCCACTTGAGCGTGCGCGGCTTTAACCATTTGCTGGGCGAAAGCGGCATGACCCTGTTCGGCACGCCAGCGCTGGCCGCCACCCTGACGGGGAGCTTCCCGCAATGCCTCGATGGCGCGCCGCTGCTGCTGCCCGGCGAAGACTTCGCCATCTACGGACGCTTGCTGCAGTGGCTGGGCGACAACAAGCTGCACCCGCGCATCGTCGGCGAGTTCGACGACAGCGCCATGATGAAAGCCTTCGGTCAGTCCGGCGCCGGCCTGTTCTTCGCGCCCACCGTCATCGCGCCCCAAGTCTGCGAACAATACGCCGTGGTGGCGCTGGGCCGGGTCGACAGCCTCGTCGAGCAAGTGTATGCGATCACCACGGAACGGCGCCTGAGCCACCCGGCCACCATCGCCATCAGCCAGAGCGCGCGGCGCGAGCTGTTCGTGTAAGCGTGCCGTGCAAGCCGGTTCAGTCGCCTACGACGATCTTGCCCGGCTGCCCGCCCCGCTCCAGCAGCGCGTGGGCGCGCCGCAAGGTGGCCGCATCCATGGGCGACAGGCGCTGCCGCACCGTGTGGCGCAGCACGCCGTCGTCCAGCAGCCGCGCCACGCGCTGCAAAATGCGGTGCTGCTCCAGCATATCGTCGGTGGCAAACAACGGCCGCGTAAACACCATTTCCCAGTGCAGCGAGATGCTCTTGCCCTTCAGCGGCGCCGCGTCGAAAACATCGTGGTCATCGATGACGGCCAGCTTGCCGTGCGGCGCGATCAGCTCCACCAGCGCCGCGACATGCTGCGCCGTGTGCGACAGGGCGGCGACGTGGCGATCACCGTAAAACCCGTCAGCTGGCGCGCCAACTGGATCAGCATGGAACCGACGCCGCCCGCGCCGCCCAGCACCAGCAAGCTGCCCCGCGGCTGCATGTCGCCGGGCGTGATGGCAAAGCGCTCGAACAGCAATTGCCACGCCGTCAGCGCCGCCAATGGCACGCTGGCCGCCTGCGCAAAGTCCAGCGACGCCGGCATGGCCCCCGCGATGCGCTCATCGACCAGATGGTATTGCGCATTGGCGCCCGCGCGGTCGAACGACCCCGCGTAATACACGGCTTGACCCGGCGCAAACAGGGTGACTTCGCTGCCCACCGCATGCACGGTGCCGGCCGCATCCCAGCCCAGGCTGACAACATTGTCCGGCACTGTGACCCGCCCGGCGCGCACCTTGGTGTCGAGCGGGTTGACGCCCATTGCCCGCACCCGCACCAGCACGTCGCGCGGGCCGGGCACGGGCATCGCCCCCTCCACGTCGAACAAGCCATGTTCGTCGCCCACGCCGCTGCCCTTGTTGAAACCGATCGTCTTCATTGCCACCCCCTGTAGATAAAAGCCCATGGTAAGCAGCCATGCAACAAAGAAAAATATGCTTCAATGCGTTTCACTGCTGACAAAACTGTCATGAATCATGCAAAACCAGGAAACAGATAATCTCTCCGGCGTGGCCCTGTTCGTGCAACTGGCCCAGGCGGGCAGCTTTGTCGCCGCCGCGCGCCAGGCCGGCATTTCGCCGTCGGCCGTCAGCAAGAGCCTGGCCCGGCTGGAGCAGCGGCTGGGCGCGCGCCTGTTCCAGCGCAGCACGCGCCAGCTGAGCCTGACAGCGGAAGGCCAGCTGTTTTTGACGCGCAGTGAACGCATCCTGGCGGAAATGCAGGCGGCGCAGGAAGAGCTGGCGGGAGCGCGCGCGCCGCGGGGACGCCTGCACCTGGGCTTGCCGGAACTGGGCGGCGCATTCCTGCCCGCGCTGGCCGATTTTGCCGCGCAGCACCCCGCCATCGCGCTGGAGCTGGACTTTTCCGACGCGCTGGCCGACGTCGTCGGCGACGGCTTCGACGCCGTCATCCGCATCGGCGCACCGCGCGATTCGCGCCTGGCCGCGCGCAAGCTGGGCCAGTTCCGCTCCTGCCTCGTGGCTTCCCCCGCCTATCTGGCGCGCCACGGCACGCCGCAGCATCCCCTTGAGCTGCAACAACATGCTTGCCTGCACTACCGCTTCCGCCACAGCGGCAAGGTGGAGCAGTGGCGCTTGCGCCAGGACGAAGGCGAGGCTGCGCCGGACTTGCCGCAATCCATGATCTGCAACAATGTGGAAGCGCGGCTGCACTTTGCCCGGCAAGGCCTGGGCATCGCCTGGCTGCCCGACTTTCATGTGCGCCCGGCACTCGCTGACGGCAGCCTCATCGAGGTGCTGAAGGATTACGCCATCAACGACCATCCTGCCCACGGTTGCTGGCTGCTGTGGCCGTCCGGGCCGCACCTGGCGCCAAAAGTGCGGGCGCTCGTCGATTTCCTGGCCGAGGCGCAGCTGTTGTCGTCAATTGCCCACAAATAAGGCAGAGGAAAAACATTCGGACAAATATATCTTTATAATGGCAAGTCTTCCCGACGCCCTGCGCGCCCCTTCCTGGACTTGCCGCAATGAAGCACTTGCACGATATTCCCTCTGCCTTCAAGCATGAATTTGCCAACCCGCGCCTGTGGTGGTCGCGCGCCGTCGTCGTCGGCATGGCCGCCATCGCCGGTCTCGTCGTCGTGGGCTTTACGTGGCTGGCCGAGGAAGCGCTGGACCTGTTCCTGTTTTTTAACGGCAAGGCCTGGTGGTTCGCCCTGCTGTGGACGCCCGTCTGCGCCGCCCTGCTCGTGTGGCTGACGCGCCGCTACGCCATGGGCGCGGCTGGCTCCGGCATCCCGCAAGTGATGGCGACACTGGACCCGGCCGTGGCGCCCGAACAGCGCTCGCTGTTTGTCTCGTTGAAACTGAGCGCCGCGAAGATCGGCCTGACGGCGGGCGGCTTGCTGGGGGGACTCTCGCTGGGACGCGAAGGCCCGTCCGTGCAAATCGCCGCCGGCGTGATGCTGGCCGCGCGCCGCTGGCTGCCCCGCCACTCGCAGGTGAGCGCCCATTCCCTGCTGGTGGCGGGCGGCGCGGCCGGCATCGCGGCCGCCTTCAATACGCCGCTGGCGGGCGTCATGTTTGCCATCGAGGAACTGTCGCGCTCGCCCGAGCAGCGCAACAGCGGCCTCATCGTGGCCGGCATCGTGCTGGCCGGCATGATGGCCGTGTCCATCCACGGCAACGCCACCCACTTCGGCATCATCCACCCCGGCCCCATCGGCCTGGCGCTGGCCTTGCCGGGTTTGCTGGTGACCCTGGTCGCGGGCGTGGCCGGCGGCCTGTTCGCCCGGCTGCTCTTGGCGTCCGCCCGGGGCAATCCGCTGGGGAAATTATCCGCGTGGAGAAAAGGCCGGCCCGTGCTGTTCGCCGCCGTCTGCGGTGTGCTGGTGGCGGCCATCGGCATCGCCAGCCATGGCGCCACGTTCGGCAGCGGCACCGTGGCCACGCGCGCCATGCTGGAAGGTTCGTCCGACGTGGCGCCCGCCTTCGTTGCCTTCAAATATGTGGCGACGTGGCTGACCGTGTGGTCGGGCGTGCCGGCCGGCATCTTCGCGCCCTCCCTGGCCATCGGCGCCGGCATCGGGCATGACATTGCGCAATTGCTGCACTACCCGCACGCGCCCGCCCTGATCGCGCTGGGCATGGTGGGCTTCCTGGCCGCCGCCACGCAGGCGCCGCTGACGGCGTTTATCATTGTCATGGAAATGGTCGACGGCCACGGCATGGTGCTCAGCCTGATGGCTTGCGCCGTCGTCGCCAGCACGGTGTCGCGCGTGCTCAGCGAACCGCTGTACGGGGCGCTGGCGCAGTTGCAGCTGCAACGGCTGCCCGCGCCACCGCACTAGAAATTGCGGCAGGCGCGCAACAGGCGGCCATCCTGCCACTCGCAGATGGTGCGCGTGCCGTCGCCGGCCCAGGCCCGCTCCAGGCCCTGCTTGCGCCCGCGCGCATAGTCCACGGCGTGGCGGGGCGAGCCGTCCGCATGCCATTCGCGCCACGCGCCATGCGGCTCGCCATCGCGGTAGGAAGCGAGCCGGGCCAGCGTGCCGTTCGCATGCCATTGCCTGTCCTCGCCCTGCGCGCGGCCCTGCGCATCCTGCCGGCGCTGGCGCAGCGGCGTGCCATCGTCGCGCCAGCTTTGCGTGCTCAGCATGACGCCATCGTCGAACAGGTTTTTCTGGTCCAGCTGGCCATTCGCGAAATACAGCAGCGACCAGCCCTGCGGCTTGCCATGCAGGAAATTGAGGCGCGACATTTCTCGGCCGTCCGGCCACCAGGCCTGGTGCAAGCCGTTGCGCTGGCCGTCCAGATACGGTCCCCGCTCGGCCAGCCGGCCATCCGCATGAAACGCCGTCACTTCACCGGTCAGCACGCCATCGGCGAAATGCGCGCGGTTGCTGACCTGGCCATGCTCGTCAAAGCTCAGGAATTCGCCATCGGCGGGCTGGCCCGCCTGGTACAGCAAGGCATGCCTCAGCTGGCCATTCGCATGAAAGTGGCTGTGCAAGCCGTCGTACTCGCCGTCGCGGTACGCCTTGCGGCTCTTCACCGTCCCGTCTGCATAGTATTCCACGTTCACGCCATTGAAATCGCCCTCCCCGTTGCGCTCTTCCTGCAGGCCCAGCTGGCCATCGGCAAAATACACGCTGCGCTGGCCGGTGTAGCGCGGCGACGCCACGTCGGTGCCCAGCAGCCAGGCATCCATGTGCAGCTTGCCCGACGGCTGCGCGAAATGCAGCTGCCAATGCCAGGCCTGGCGGGCCGCATCGTGGCGCAGCGGTGCGCGCTGCTCATACACGGCCGCGGCGGGCGCCACAGGCTGGTAATCCCCGTCAAAATATAGGGACGCCGGCGACGGTTCGGCAGCCACGGCCGGGGTGGCCGGGGCATTGTCCAGGGCGTTGGCCATGGAAACGGGCGGGGAACCGGCCAGGACAGCGGCCAGCAAAACGGAAGTGTATATCTTCAATGCATGCTTTCATCAACGGTGCGACGGCGCCGATGATACGGGCAAGCGGGGCGGTGCGCCACACGCTTGCGCGTGACTACATGGTGAACGGAAACGGCTGCATACCCGCCTGCCGGTCATCGGGAGCGACGACGGCCAGCAAGGCGTTCAAGCCCTGGTTCAGGTGCGCCAGGCTGTCGGGGTCCAGCTGGGCCAGCGCACTGGGCAGCAAGCCGCGCGCCGGCTGCGGCGCACCGGCGATGACGGCTTGCCCTTCCGCCGTCAGGGTCAGGGTGACCACGCGCTGGTCTGGCTGGTCGCGCGCCTTGCGCACATAGGTTTTTTTGACCAGCGCCTCGACCAGGTTGCTGGCCGTCGTCTGGTGGATCGACATCTTGCTGGCCAGCTCACCCATGCGCAAGCCCGGCCGTTCCAGCAATTCCTGCATCACCCACAATTGCGCGCCCGACACGCCGCATTGCTTTTCGATTTGCGCCGAGTGGCGCTGCGCCGCGCGCATGACGACGCGCATGTTTTGCAAGGCCATGCCTTGCGCCCTGGCCATCGCCGAAACTTCCGCTTCCACCACCATTGCCTCCAGTTATCCTGCCGGCTTCGCGCCTGCTGGCGGGCCGGAATCCCTGCATGATACCTGCAAAGGCGGACGACTCCTAGCGCATGGAAACTGGCTCTCCGGCTTGCCACGCCTGCTCCAGCACCAGCTTGCCGGCCTGGTCCCAGTGGCGCTCGATGCCGTGCTTCTTGCCGTGTTCGTACGGCACGATCTGCCGCAGGCTGCCGTCGTCGTACCAGGCCTGCAGCAAGCCGTGGCGCTGGCCTTCGACAAACGGGGTCACGCTGGCGCGCGCGCCGTTGGCATGCCAATCCGTCGTGTCGCCGTGGTCACGCCCCTGCGCGTCTTTCTGCCATGCAAAATTGGGCCGGCCATTCGGGGCCCACGTTTGCAAGCTGAGCACGGCACCCTTCTGGTACAGGGTCTTGTTCGACACGACGCCATTGCCATGGCTTTCAAACGACCAGCCGTCGGGCTGGCCGTGCACCCACACGGTGCTGGCCAGCACCTTGCCATCCTGCGCGTACATGACGAACTCGCCCTCGCGCTGGCCATCGACGTAGCGCCCCTTCCGGAACAGCTTGCCATCCGCATAAAACGATTCCTCCACGCCATCCATCTGGCCATGGCGTCGATACGAGCGGTTGCTGACGGCCCCATTCGCGCCATACGACACTTGCTCGCCATCGGCCATCTCGTCGCCGTGATACAGCGTGCGGCTCATCAGCTGGCCATTCTGGTGATACGTTTCCGAGATGCTGTCGCGCCCGTTCGGCAACGCGGTCACCCGCTGCTGGACCTGGCCATTCTCGAAGTACACGCTGCCGCCGAGCAGTTCCTCGCCCTGGGCATCGAAGTAGGTTTCGCGCAGCAGCTGGCCATTTTCATGGTAATACTTGCGAAACTTCACGAACTTGACCTGGCTCAAGTCCAGGTCCGTGGCATAGGTTTCAAAGGCCGGCACGCCCGGCGTGTCGGGAAATTCCAGCCGCACATGCCAGGCGCCCAGCGCCTCGTCGCGCACGGGCGGCGTGCGCAGCGCATACACGGCGCCACGCTGATTGCTGGGCATGAAATTTTCATCCAAATACATGGTCCGGTCTTCCTCCTGTAGCGTTGGCGTCGGCGTTTGCCCTGCGGGCTGTGCCTGTGCCGCCAGCGGCAAGGCCAGGACCATGCCCAGCAAGGCGGCCAGGGCCACGCGTGTCTTCTGTCGTGTGTGCATTGTGTTCCGTTGCAATGTTATCGTGCGGCGGCCATCATAATGGAAAGCAACGTTTTTCCCCGTCACGAAAGAAATCCATGCACTTGCCCTCCGCCCCCAGCGACACACAGATACTGGACATCATCGACGCCTGGATCGCCGACCTGGCGCGCGGCGATTACGCGTGCGCCCATGCGCGCACGGCGCACGACGCGTATTACGGCTGGACGCCGGCGCTGCTGCGCGCCGTGATCGAGGGTTATGGTTCGCCGCAGCCGTATGCGGATGGCAGCGTGTATCGCGTCACGCCAGCGGCGCTGGCCAGCGGCGCGCCGCACGAACGCTGCGTCGAGCGCCCGGCAAGCGAGGATGGCGGCGTGGCGATCGCCGAAGCGCGCCACGCCCTGCCACTGAACGGCGCCTGGTCGGACCTGACCGCCACCTTCCGCGTGGAAGGCACGGCGGCTGGCGCCATGCTGGTATTACAGGAAATTCACGTGTTCTGAGGTTCTAGGCCGCGCCATCCTTGACGGGCGACAACTGGCTCGCATGCAGGCGCGCATACGCGCCGCCCTGCTGCAGCAAGGTGGCGTGGCTGCCCGATTCCACCAGGCGCCCGCCCTGCATGACGACGATGCGGTCGGCGCTTTCGATGGTCGACAGGCGGTGGGCGATGACGATGGTGGTGCGGTTGCGCATCAGCACTTCCAGCGCCGCCTGCACGGAACGTTCCGACTCCGTGTCCAGCGCGCTGGTCGCTTCGTCCAGCAAGAGAATCGGCGCGTCCTTGTACAGGGCGCGCGCGATGGCCAGGCGCTGGCGTTGCCCGCCCGACAGGCGCGAACCGTTCTGCCCCGCCTGGGTTTCGTAGCCTTGCGGCAACTGCATGATGAAATCGTGCGCATACGCGGCGCGCGCCGACGCTTCGATGCGGGCCTGGTCCGGGGCCGGGTCGCCATACGCGATATTCGCCGCCATCGTGTCGTTGAACAAAATCACATCCTGGCTGACGAGGGCGAACTGGCGCCGCAGGGCCAGCAAGGCGTAATCGCGCAGGTCCACGCCATCGAGCAGGATCTGGCCGCCGCTGACGTCGTAAAAGCGCGGCAGCAAGCCCAGCAAGGTCGTCTTGCCGCCGCCGGAGCCGCCCACCAGGGCCACCGTTTCGCCGGCGCGGATGTCGAGCGTGATATCGCTCAAGGCCGTGGGCGCATCGGGATCGTCGCTGTTGTAGCGGAAGTTGACGTTCTGCAAGGACAGATTGCCCTGCACCGTGACCGGCGCGATGGTGCCCGGGTCCGGTTCCAGCGGCGTGTCGATCAAGCCGAAGACGGACTCGGCCGCCGCCAGGCCCCGCTGCAGCGGCTCGTTGATCTTCGTCAAATTCTTGATCGGCGACTGCATCGCCATCAGCGCGCCCATGAAGGCGACGAAGGCGCCCGGCGTGATGGCGCCGCTTTGCGCGCGCAGCATGGCGAAATAGATCACGGACGACAGGGTAATGCCGACGAGCATCATGATGAAGCCGGAATTCATGGCCGAGGTGGCGGCATGCTTGACGGCCAGCTGGCGGTTGCGCTTGACGACGTTGACGAAGCGCGCCTGTTCATAATCCTGGCCGCCGAAGATTTTCACCACGCGCTGGCCGCCGATGCTTTCGTCCAGCACGGACGTCAGCTCGCCCACGGCTTGCTGCGAACTCTTGCTCAGGTGGCGCATGCGGCGGCCCGCCAGGGTCACGACGATGGCCACGATGGGCATCGACGCCATGCAGAACAGGGCCAGTTTCACGTCGATGCTGAACAATAAAATCAGGTAGCCGACGGTGGCGACGGAATCGCGCACCATCACGTTGAGCACGTTCAAGCCCGCCTGCGACACCTGGCTGGCGTCGAAGGCCACGCGCGACTGCGTCAGGCTGGTGGTGGTGGTGTCGAAAAAGCGGCTGGGCAGGCGCATGATGGTGGCGAACATCTTTTCGCGCAAATCCGCCTGCACCCGGCTCGATAACCAGACGGAACCGTAATCGCCGGCAAAGCTCGACACCATGCGCAACACGGCCAGGCCCAGGATGGTGGCGGGAATCACCCACAAGTCCACCTGCCCTGCCTGTGCCGGCAAGAAACGGTCGACCCAGCCCTGCAGCATGCCCATCACGCCGGACGCGGGCGCGGCCTGCGTGCTGGCCGTCGCGCGCATGGCGTCGACGACGTTTTGCAGTTGCCTGATTAATAACACATCGGTGGCGGACGCCACGCCCACGGCCAGCAAGGTGGCGGCAACGATGGCGCCATAGCGGCGAAACTGGCCGGCCAGGCGGAAGAACAGGAGGCGACTTTGCTGCATGCAGATGGGAAAAAGAAGGTAAAACGTGATTCTAACCGTTGCGGGTGGCTTTCCCCCAAGAAAGTAGAGCAGCATGGCTTGCGCGCCTGGCCATGGTGACAATTGGAGATGGTGATGGTGAAAATACGACCTACACTTGCTGAGCTAGCTTAACGATGCCGAGACATCGGGACTGGCCCTACACGCCGCGGGCCTGGCGGCGCACCCCATCCTTCCTGGAGATACCATGAGCGTTCCCATCTACAAAGTAAAGGCCGTGCACCTCGCCATCGACAAGAGCCTTCCCCCGCATTTGCATGTGAGCGCGATCGGCGAAGTCAGCTCCGGCGGCTGGCAGGCGATCCCCCTCGCACCGCGCGTCTACCTCAAGCCGCCGCAGGACGGCATCCAGGACCTGGACTTCGGGGCGACGCCGCCCAGGGGCAGCGAGTCCGTGATCCAGGTCATCCTGCCCATCGTGGCAGGCGCCGTCCTTGCCCTGCCGGACTGGCTCAAGGGCGTGCGCGTCCATGCCAGAACCAATGCGGTGGTCACCTTGCTCACCGACGAGGCATGCTTGCACCAGGTGGCAGCCATCAACCACGACTAGGCAGCCGCAGCGCACGCTGCGGGCAGTCATCGCGACGCCGTCCTCCCGGCAAGGCAGGGCGGCGGCCGGTGCTTATTGTTTTTTCACTTTCCAGGCGGCCGTGCCGGCCTTGCAGACCGTCAGCTTGAGGGTCTGTTCCTGGCCCTTGGCGCTCAAGCCCACCTGTACCTTGCGGCAGGTTTGCTCATCCGTCTTTTGCGTGTCGCTGGCCGTGATGTCGGCGGCGATGCGCACGGAATTGCGCAAGCCTTCATTGCTCCATTGCACGGTTTCGCCATCTTTCTTGTCATTGAGCACGTCGGTGACGGCCTTGACGAAGACGGGCTTGTCGTTCTTGTTCAGGTAAGCCATCGGCGTATCGGCCAGGAAACCCAGGCCGACGGCGGAAGCGGAAGCGCTGAAGACGACGCTGCCGAAGATCAGGGCGGACAGCAGTGTGGCGGGACGTATACGCATGGAAAACTCCTTTAAAGTAGAAATAGGGACCGCCGGGGCGGCCCTCAGCCGGGGTCCGCCGGCGAAATGCCCGCGGCCAGCAAGGCATCGATGCTGGGCACGAAATAGATCGCCGACGACAGCGCCGTGGAAAAATCCAGCAGCCGGTCCGTCTTGGTGACGCCATCATAGCCTACGCCGTACATTTGCCGCAGCATGCCCATGGTCACGGTGATGTCCTTGCAAAAACCGACAAACATGACGCCCGCCTCGGTTGCATTGGCGTAATTGGCGTTGCGGCGCACGATATCGACTTCCTCGCCATCGCGGATGAACTGGTTGCGGCCCACGTGGGAATCGACGGGCAGCGGCGACAATTCATGGCTGCCGGCCTTGGTGCGGCCCCACACCTGCTCCGCCGCGTGCACGGGCAAGGCGCGCAGGCGCTCCACGTCCATGCGCCATTTCTGCAGCAACACGGTGGAACCGCCCGCGCCCGCTTCACCGTCCGGAATGATGGCCACGCCGTTGGCGCGGAATGGATTCGGGTTGGCGACGCCGTCGGCAAAGCCGTCAAACGTCACATTGTTGTGATACGGAAAACACACCTGTTCGCTGGCCAGCTCGGCGAAGGGACTCAGCAAGGTGAGCGTCGTGCGCATGCTGTCGTACAGGGTGGCCGCGTTCGACTGCGTGATCCAGACCCAGAAATCGTGCTGGGTGGCCGGCGCCGTCTTGCCGTTGGCGCCCACCAGGTCGTGCGCGAACGATGCCATATTGTCCGGCACGCAGCCTGGGCACGCGGCGCGCCACAGTTCGGGCTTAAATCCCAGCACCACATTGGCCGTGCCGCCCGTCAACTGATGGTGGCGGTTCAGGGTGGGGTCCAGGATGCCCGTGACGTCGGATTCCCACAGCTTGCCCAGCCGCTGGAACAGCTGCCGCATGTCGACGCCGGCCTTCACCTTGAACTGCAAATGCACTTCGTCGCGCGCGACGACAGACAGCATGCTTTGTGGAATTGCCATGACAGAGGTTCCTCTTTTTCGTTTCTATGTGGATCTTAAACCAGAAGTGCCGGATGGCAGTTTCATTTTGGCAACATGCGATAACTGTAACTATAGGTAGTCATGAATTGGACGATAATGCAATGACGTAGAGCAAGAATAAGAATGGATACCATTGCATGAAATTGTATGAAAAGCTCGTCAGCGACATCGAGCAACTGGTGGCCAAGGGCGTGCTCTTGCCCGGCGAACGCATTCCGTCCGTGCGCCAGACCAGCCAGCAGCACAAGCTGAGCATCACCACGGTGCTGCGCGCCTACGTCAAGCTGGAGGGCATGGGCGTGATCGAAAGCCGGCCCCAGTCCGGCTACTTCGTGCGCCAGCGGGCCGGCGACACCGCCGCGCCGTCCATCTGCATGCAGGCATCGCACCCCAGCCCCGTGCCGGCGGAAGTGCACGTGAGCCGCCTGGTGCTGTCGACCCTGCGCTCGATCGGCTTGCATGACGCCATCCCGCTGGGCTCGCCCTACCCCGACCCATCGCTGTTTCCCTGGGAACGCATCAACCAGTATGCGGGCGCGGTGGCGCGCCGCAACCGCGCCTGGAACGTGACGGACGACCTGCCGCCGGGCAACCCGCAACTGATCCGCGAAATCGCCCGCCGCTACATGGAAAACGGCCTGGCCGTCGATCCCGACGAAATCATCGTCACCGTGGGCGCCACGGAAGCGATCAACCTGTGCCTGCAAGCGGTGGCCAAGCCGGGCGACACCATCGCCGTCGAGTCGCCCACCTTCTACGCCATGCTGATGGCCGTCGAACGGCTGGGCATGAAGGTGGTGGAAGTGTCCACCGACCCGTATGAAGGCATCAGCATCGAAGCGCTGGCCGACATCATGGCCCGGCAGCCGATCGCCGCCGTCATGGTGATGCCGAACTTCCAGAATCCGCTGGGATTCCAGATGTCCGACCAGCGCAAGCGGGCCTTGTACCAGTTGCTGGAGCAGCACGACGTGCCGGCCATCGAAAACGGCGTCTACAACGAGCTGTATTACGGCGACGCCCACCCAACCTCGCTCAAGTCCTACGACCGCAAGGGCCTGGTGCTGCATTGCTCCTCGTTTTCCAAGAGCCTCAGTTCCGCGCAGCGCGTGGGCTGGGCCCTGGCCGGACGCTACCGGGGCAAGGTGGAGGAACTCAAATTCCTCAACACCCTGGCCACGTCCTCGTTTCCCCAGCTGGCCATCGCCGAATACCTGCAAAACGATGGCTACGAACAGCATCTGCGCCGCACCCGCAAGGCGTATGCCCAGCAGGCGCGCATCATGGCGGCCGCCGTGCAGCGTTTCTTTCCTGCTGGCACGAAAATCTCGCACCCGCAGGGCGGCTACGTGCTGTGGGTGGAATTGCCTGGCGACATAGACTCCATGCAGCTGTACCGGCGCGCGCTGGAATGCAAGATCACCGTGGGTCCGGGGCGCATGTTTTCCGTCAGCCAGGCTTACAAACATTGCATCCGCCTCAACTACAGCTATCCGTGGAGCGTGGGCGTGGAACAAGCCATTATTCTTCTCGGCAAACTCATCACCGAATTCCTGTAGGCATTTCACGCAGTCCCGTCACCCGCCCACCAGCGACATGCGCACGGTGGGATACTGCTTGCGCCCGCCAAGCTGGGCCAGTGCGCCGCGCACTTCCGAATAGCGGTCGCCGCGGCGCTGCCAGTGCTGGCGCAGCAGGCTTTCCAGACCTTGCGCGGAATCAAGCCGGGGCCGCAGGTCGAGGCCGTCCTGGGCGAACAAGCACGTAAACAGCTTGCCGTCCGACGACACGCGCACGCGGCTGCAGTCGCCGCAGAACGGCTGCGACACGCTGGAAATGAAGCCCACTTCGCCGCCGCCATCCAGATAACGGTAGCGGCTGGCCGTTTCGTGCGAGACAGGCTTGCCTTCGCCCAGCGACACGAGGGGGAACTCGGCGGCGATCAGCGCGCGCGCCGCCTCGGACGTGACGACATGCGTGCGCGACCAGGCGCCGATGCCGCCCACGTCCATGAATTCGATCAGGCGCAGCACCACGCCCGTGTGGCGGAAATGGCGCGCCAGCGGCACGATCTGGCTGTCGTTGACGCCTTTCTGCACCACCATGTTGACCTTCACGGGAGTCAAGCCCACGGCTTGCGCCACCTCAATGCCGTGCAGCACTTTTTCGACGGGAAAGTCGACGCCATTCATGCGCTGGAAAATGCCGTTATCGAGGCTGTCGAGACTCACGGTGACCCGCTCCAGGCCCGCATCCTTGAGCGAACGCGCCTTGGCCGCCAGCAAGCTGCCATTCGTCGTCAGCGCGATGCTCACGGCGCGCCCGTCCGGCGTGGTCAGTTTCGCCAGCGCTTCGATCAGCTGTTCCAGGTTCTTGCGCAGCAGCGGCTCGCCGCCCGTGATGCGTATCTTGTCGACGCCGAGGCGCACGAAGGCGCGCGCCATCGTCTCGATCTGCGCGAAGGACAGGCGTTCGCTCGATGGAAGAAACGGGTAGTCGCTGGGGTACAGCTCGGCCGGCATGCAATAGGTGCAACGGAAGTTGCACTGGTCGATCACGGAAATGCGCAAATCCGTCAGGGGGCGGCCCAGCATATCCACGCACGGTTCGATATGGCTTGGCTGCCGGAGCGCCGGCTGCGGATACAGGATGGTGTTCATGGTGCTTCCCCTCGATAGGCATTCGTCTGGAAGTAGCATAGGACGAATGGGGGCAGGCAAAGAGGTACAGTCCGGCTCCGGCCGATAGAGTACAGACGCGCCGCTACTCCTCTTGCGGTGGAGCAAAGACGCTGGCGCACAGTTCCGCGCCCGCCGCGCTGAGCAGCGCGCTGCCGCCGCCGCTCTCCGCCGTCGTCACGCTCACCAGTCCCGCGCTGGACAACGCATTGAGCTGGCGCAACAAAGTGCTCATCTGTACCCCCGCCCGCTTGGCCAGCTTGGCCAGCGACCACGGCTTCTCCGGCGCCTCCTGCCGCGCTTCCCACAGCAGCGCCAGCAGCGCTATCAGGGCCGCGTCGATGCCGTCTTCCTTGTCTTCCTTGTGCATGTTTTTTCTCCTTGTCCACATCATAGATCACGGCCGGCGCCGGCGCGACCGGCATCGTCATCTTGCCATCTGTACTCTGTTTTTTTGTCCGGAACTGTGCGCCTACGGGGCAAGCCGCCGCCCCTACCATGTGATTGTCCCATCGCATATCACCAGGAGAGTCATCATGAGCAAGCCAAAGTCCGACGCGCGCATCGCGCCCTACACCCATGCCGCGGCCGGTTGGGGTGCCCTCAAGTACGTGGCCATCAACCTGTTCAAGGAAAAAGTCAGCGCGGGCAATTACCGTTCGCTGTTCGAGCAAAACCAGCCCGACGGCTTCGACTGTCCCGGCTGCGCCTGGCCCGACCGCGAACACGCGTCCACGTTCGAATTCTGCGAAAACGGCGTCAAGGCCGTGGCCGCCGAATCGACGAGCAAGCGCGTGCGCCCCGAGTTTTTTGAAGAGCACACGGTCACCGCATTGATGGAACAGTCGGACTATGATCTGGAACAACATGGCCGCCTGACGGACCCCATGGTGTACGACGCGGCCAGCGACAAATACCAGGCCATTTCCTGGGACAACGCCTTCGCCCTCGTGGCGCACCACCTGCACGCGCTGGACGACCCGAACCAGGCCGCCTTCTACACGTCGGGCCGCGCCAGCAACGAAGCGGCTTTCCTGTATCAACTGTTCGTGCGCGCCTACGGCACGAACAACTTCCCCGACTGTTCCAACCTGTGCCACGAAGCGACGAGCCGCGGCTTGCCGGAAACGGTCGGCATCGGCAAGGGCACGGTGCTGCTGGACGACTTCGAGCATGCGGACACCCTGCTGCTGTTCGGCCAGAACCCGGCCACCAACCACCCGCGCATGCTGGGCGAATTGCGCGAAGCGTCGCGCCGCGGCGCCACCATCGTTTCCATCAATCCGCTGCACGAGCGGGGCCTGGAGCGCTTCACCAGCCCCCAGCATCCGCTGGAAATGCTGACGGGCGGCAGCACGAACATCTGCTCGCTGTTCATCTGCCCCACCCTGGGCGGCGACTTCGCGCTGATCAAGGCCATGGCCAAGCGCGTCGTCGAACTCGATGATGAAGCCATCGCCCATGGCCAGGAGCGCGTGCTCGACTGCGATTTCATCGCCGAACACACGAGCGGCTTCGACGCCTTCGCCGCCGACCTGCGCGCGGAAAGCTGGGACTTGCTGCTGGCCGAATCGGGCGTGGCGCGCGACAAGATCGAAGAATTGACGCAGATCTATGTCAAGGGCAAGGCCGTCATTTCGACCTGGGGCATGGGCGTGACGCAGCACAAGAATTCGCTGGCCACCGTGCAAATCCTGTCGAACTTGATGATGATGCGCGGCAATATCGGCAAGCGGGGCGCGGGACTGTGCCCCGTGCGCGGCCATTCGAACGTGCAGGGCGACCGCACCATGGGCATCGAGGAACAGCCGACCAAGGAATTCCTCGACCGCCTGGGCCTCGTCTTCAACTTCGAGCCGCCGCGCCACCACGGCTACGACGCCGTCGGCACCATCGAAGCGATGCTGGAGAAGAAGGTGAAAGTGTTCGTCGCCCTGGGCGGCAATTTCTCCATGGCCACGCCGGACACGCCGCGCACCTGGGACGCGCTGCGCTCCTGCGACCTGACCGTGCACATCGCCACCAAGCTCAACCGCAGCCACCTCGTGCACGGCAAGGATGCGCTGATCCTGCCCACCCTGGGACGCACGGAAATCGACGTGCAGTCGGGCGTGGCGCAAGGCGTGACGGTGGAAGACTCGATGAGCATGGTGCATATCTCGTTCGGCATGAACCAGCCCGCCTCGCCCAATCTGCGTTCGGAAATCGCCATCGTGGCCGGCATGGCGCAAGCGACCCTGGGCAGCGAGAAGATCGACTGGCTGCGCTATTCCGGCAACTATGCCTTGCTGCGCGATTCCATCGAGCAAGTGTTCGATGACTTTTTCGACTACAACTTGCGCGTGGCCAAGCCGGGTGGTTTTCACCTGGAAATCGCCTCGCGCGAACGGGTATGGAAGACGGAAAGCGGCAAGGCGCAATTCCTCGTCAACGCAGTGGAACTGGACACGCCGATCCACCGTGCACGCCAGCAATATGGCGAGCGCCTGATGGTGCTGATGACAACACGTTCGCACGACCAGTACAACACGACCATCTACGCCATGGACGACCGCTACCGTGGCGTCTTCGGCCAGCGCCGCGTCGTCTTCATCAACAAGGACGACCTGGCCATGCTGGGCTTTGCGGCCGGCGACTGGGTCGACCTGATCGGCGTGTGGCACGACGGCATAGCACGCCGCGCCGACCGTTTCCTGCTGGTCGAGTACGACATCCCGCGCGGCTGCATCGGCGCCTACTATCCGGAAACCAATCCGCTGGTGCCGCTCGACAGCGTCGGCTACGGTTCGCGCACGCCGACCTTCAAATCCATCCCCGTGCTGCTGTCGCCTTCGGCCGCAGTCAGCTGAACAGGAGAACGCCATGTTCGGTTTCGATACCCTGGACCTGTCGCGCGCGCAATTTGCGATGACGGCCATCTTCCACATCCTGTGGCCCATCTTGACGATCAGCCTGTCGCTGTTCCTGTTCGTCGTCGAGGCGCTGTGGCTGCGCACCAGCGACCCCGTCTACTACCGCCACGCACGCTTCTGGAGCAAGTTGCTGGTGCTCAACTTCGCCGTCGGCGTCGTCAGCGGGATTCCCCTGGAATTCCAGTTCGGCACCAACTGGGCGCCGTTTTCGCACCATTCCGGCCAGTTCATCGGCAACATCCTCGGCTTCGAAGGCGCCATGGCCTTCATGCTGGAAGCGGGCTTCATCGGCGTCATGATGTTCGGCTGGGGCCGTGTACCGAAGGGCGTGCACCTGTTTGCCACCGGCATGGTGGCGCTGGGGTCCAGCATTTCCTCGTTCTGGATCATGGTCGCCAATTCCTGGATGCAGACGCCGGCCGGCGTGCGCGTGGCGGACGGCAAGATCATCGTCACCGATTACGTGGCCGCCATCTTCAATCCCGACATGGCCTGGGCCGTGGGCCACATGTGGGTGGCCGCCGTGGAAACGGGCTTGTTCGTCATCGCCGGCATTTCCGCCTGGTATATGTTCAAGCGCCGCGAACCGGCCTTCTTCGCCCGCTCGTTCAAGCTGGCGCTGATGTTGCTGCTGGTCATCGCACCGTTGCAAGTGTGGCTCGGCGATTCCAGCGGCGTCGACGTCTTCAAGACCCAGCCCGCCAAGGGCGCGGCCATCGAAGGCCACTGGCACACGAACCGCGATGGCGAAGGGGCCGCCTGGTCCTTGCTGGCCTGGCCCAACCAGGCGGAGCAAAAGAATGACTGGTCCGTCGAAGTGCCCGGCATGCTCAGCGTGATCGCCACGCATAGCGCCACGGGCAAGATCACGGGCCTGGCCGACATCGCCCGCGCAGACCAGCCGCCCATGCTGCCGCTGCTGTACTACGCCTTCCGCGCCATGGCCGGCATCGGCATGTGGTTCGTGCTGCTGTCGTTCTGGACCTTCGTGGCCTGGCGCAAGGTGGGCGGACGGGTGCAGGAGTTCGTGCGCAACCGCAAGCTGCTGCTGGCCTGGGTGCTGACGATTCCGCTGCCCTACATCGCCGTCGAGTGCGGCTGGATCGTGCGCGAAGTGGGACGCCAGCCGTGGGTCGTGTACGGCTTGCTGCGCACGCGCGACGCAGTCTCCGACGTGGCGGCCCACGCCGTGGCCGGCAGCATGCTGATGTTTGCCGTGTTTTACGTCGTGCTGTTCCTCACCTTCTTTGTGTTCGCCAAGAAATGGCTGCAACAAGGCCCGGACGTGGCGCTGCCGCTGCCGGACGCCGCCCATGCCGTGGGGTATTGAAATGCGCCGCCATCTGACTAGGAGTATGTAATGGATATGAATTCGCATGCCATGCTGGGCAATGCCTGGTTCGGCTTGATCGGCCTGATGCTGATCTTTTACGTCGTCACGGACGGCTTCGACCTGGGCGTGGGCATCCTCAGCCTGTTCACCCGCCGCGAGCAGGAACGCAACCTGATCTTCCAATCGATCGCCCACGTGTGGGACGCCAACGAAACCTGGCTGGTGGTGGTGGGCGGCGCCCTGTTCGGCGCCTTTCCCAGCGCTTACGCCACCTTGCTGGAACAGCTGTACATTCCCATCATGCTGCTGATCGCCAGCCTGATCATGCGCGGCGCCTCGATCGAGTTCCGCCATGCGGCCGGCAACAAGCGCCTGTGGGACGTGGTCTTCGGCGTGGGCAGCCTGCTGGCCGCCGTGGCGCAGGGCGTGGTGCTGGGCGAGGTCATCACGGGCTTGCAGCCGGGCCCGCTGAGTGCGGTCTTCACGGCCTGCACGGCGCTGGGCGTGGTGGCCGGCTATTGCTTGCTGGGCAGCACGTATCTGATCAAGAAGACGGGCGGCCTGCTGGAAGCGGCGGCGCGCCGCTACGCGACCACCAGCGTGCTGGCGACGGTCGCGGCCGCCATCGTGCTGTCGGCCGGCACCATGGTCTTCAGCGCCATCGGCCACGACCGCTGGGCGCAGCCGGGCGTGTTCGGCGTGCTGCTGGCCCTGGCCGCCATCGCCGCCAGCGCCTTCATCTACATCCTGTGGGCCGTGCACGTGAACGGCGTGCGCGGCCCCTTCCGCGGCGCCATCGTGCTGTTCCTGGCGTCGTTCGCGGGCCTGGCCATCAGCTTTTTCCCGGATCTGGTGCCGGGCAAGCTGAGCATCGCGGCGGCCGCGTCCGATGAACCGACCCTGATCTTCATGCTGATCGGCATGGGCACGATGCTGCCGATCATGATCGGCTACAACCTGTTCCAATATTACGTCTTCGAGGGCAAAGTCGTGCCCCGGAAACATTGATTCACATCACAGCATGCGTCTTCCATCATGATCATTCGCCCCACCACCAACTGGTTCCGCATGCTGTTTGTCTGGGATGGCTCGGTGCTGCAAGCCATCATCCCGCAATTGCTGCTGATGCTGGTCGTCAGTTCGCTGGCCTTGCTGACGGATGGCCGTATCTTCGGCGTCAAGATTCCGCTCGATACGGCGCCGTTTCCCATGGTCGGCATCAGCCTGGCGATCTTTCTCGGCTTTCGCAACAACGCCAGCTATGCGCGCTTCGTCGAGGCGCGGCATATCTGGGGGCAATTGCTGATCGCCGCGCGGGCCCTCGCTTCGCAGGCGCTCACGTATCTGCCGCAGGAAACGAGCGGCCTGGACCACGAGTTGCTGCTGCGTCGCCTGGTCGCCTTCGTCTACGCGCTCAAGCACCAGTTGCGCCAGACGGACCCGCAGGAAGACCTGCTGCGCTACCTGCCGGCCGAGGACGTGCAGCGCTTGCAGGGCGTCAACTTCAAGCCCGTCGCCATACTGCATGCGGTGCGCGCCATGCTGCACGACGCCGTGCAGCGCCAGCCGGGCCAGACGCAGCTGCTGTGGATGCTCGACACCCAGCTCAACGACCTGGCCGCCACCGTGGCCGGCTGCGAGCGCATCAAGAACACGCCGATACCGTATCCGTACGGCGTGCTGGTGCACCGCACCGTCTACATGTATTGCTTCCTGTTGCCGCTGGGCCTGGTGGACGCCATCGGTGTGGCCACGCCCCTCATTTCCGTCTTCGTCGCCTACACCCTGTTTGCGCTGGAAGCCATCGCGCAGCAGATCGCCGAACCGTTCGGCCTGGCGCCCAACTGCCTGGCCCTGAACGCCATGACGCGGGAAACGGAACGCTCGCTGCTGGAATTGCATGGCGACCCGCTGCCGCCGTCGATACGGCCCTGCCCGCGCTATCAGATCAACTAATTTATATGCCTAACAAAACCGTAGCGAGCGGATGTGAGTTGTGGCTGAGAAGCGTAGCTGTGCGAATGCACAGTGAGCATCGCAGGCCGCAAATCGCGACGCGCAGTAGGTTTGGTTAGGTATAGGAGGAAAAAATCATGGAATGCGATATCGACATCACCACCATCGAGCGCGACGGCTACCTGGACGTTCCCATGGTGCGCCACCAGGGGGGCGTGGCCACGGCGGGCCGCGACATGGTGGCCGAGGAGTATCCCGTGGCCCTCGTCTACAACGGCATCGCCCACGCCGTGATGATGGCCACGCCGCGCGACCTCGAGGAATTCGCCGTCGGCTTTACCTTGACCGAAGGCATCGTCGGCAGCGTGCGCGACATCTACGACCTCGACGTGTGCTGCGGCGAGGATAGCGCGGAAGTGCGGCTGACCATCGCGCAGCCAGATTTGATCAAGCTCAAGGCCCGCCGCCGCGCGCTGACCGGGCGCACGGGCTGCGGCGTGTGCGGCATCGAAAGCCTGGCCCTGCTGGACCTGGTGCCGGAAAAGATCACGCGTCCCCTGCCGCCGCTGGTGGCCAGCAGCGCCATCCTCGGCCGCGCCGCGCGCGAACTGCTGCCCTACCAGGAGCTGATGCACAAGACGGGCGGCGTGCATGCGGCCGCCTGGTGCACGGCCGAGGGCGCCATCGTGAAAGTGTTCGAGGACGTGGGCCGGCATAACGGCCTCGACAAGCTTATCGGCTACCTGGCCCTGCACCGCATCGCCATGCACGACGGCTTCGTCTTCCTGTCCAGCCGCGCCAGCTATGAACTGGTGCGCAAGTCGGCACGCATGCATATCGGACTCGTCGCCACCATCTCGGCGCCCACCTCGCTGGCCATCCGCATCGCGCGCCAGGCCGGCATGCAGCTGGCCAGCTTTTGCCGGCGCGACGGCTTTGTCGATTACACGGCGGGCGAAGATAGCGGCCAGCATGCACCTTAGCATGCACCTTGAACGGCAAATGCTGCATTCTTTGCTGTAAAGCAAGTGCACGCTTGACTTGCCATCGCTGCGGGCTTTCAATGGTCATTGTTTCCATTAATTAACTTTGTCCGCGTGCCAGCACACGGCGCGGCAGCGATGAAAGGAAGACGCGATGGCCCTGGCACAGGAGCAGCATCTGGCGGACACTTGGCAAACGGGCGGCTTGAAGCCGCGCGCCTGCGACTGCGGCGGCACCGTCTTCACCATCCTGCACCAGCGGGTGATGGCGGACATGCGGCGCCGGCAATTTCTCGGCGGCGCGGCCGCCATTCTGGCGCCCTTCATCGGATTATCCACCAGCAACGCCATCGCCCAGCAGCCGCAAACGCCCCAGCGTCCCCTGCTGCTGACCAATCTGCGCCTGTTCGACGGCACGGGCAAGGCGCCCCGTTCCGGCATCCACGTGCTGGTGACGGGCCCGACCATTACCGCCCTGTTGCCGGCCGGCGAAAAGGTGGACGGCGCGCAAGTGATCGATTGCCAGGGCAAGCTGGTGATGCCGGGCCTGATCGACGCCCACTGGCACACCATGCTGGCCGCCATCAACCAGGTGACGGCCATGACGTCAGATATCGGCTATCTGTACCTGGTGGCGGCGCAGGAAGCGCAGCGCACCTTGCTGCGGGGCTTTACGTCCGTGCGCGATCCGGGCGGCCCCGCGTTTGCATTACAGCGCGCCATCGATGAAGGCATCGTCGACGGCCCCCGCATCTTTCCATCGGGCGCCATGATTTCGCAAACCTCTGGCCATGGCGACTTCCGTTTGCGCTCCGACATCCCCCGCGCGGCGAATGCGCCGCTGGGCATGGCGGAAACGGCGGGCATGGCCATGATCGCCGATGGCGAAGCGGAAGTGCTGCGCCGCGTGCGCGAGCAATTGATGCTGGGCGCGACGCAAATCAAGATGATGGCGGGCGGCGGCGTCGCCTCCATGTACGACCCGCTCGACAGCACGCAGTATTCGGAGCGCGAACTGCGCGCCGGCGTGGAAGCGGCGGCCGACTGGGGCACGTATGTGATGACCCACGTCTACACGCCGAAAGGCATACAGCGGGCCATCCGCGCAGGCGTGCGCAGCATCGAGCACGGCCAGCTGGCGGACGACGACTCCGCGCGCCTGATGCGCGACACGGGCACGTGGTGGAGCCTGCAACCGTTCCTGCAAGACGCGGATGCAAATGTGTATCCCGATGCGGCGCGCAAGGCCAGCCAGAGGATCGTATCAGAAGGCACGGTGAGGGCGTATGCGCTGGCGCAAAAGTACGGCATCAAGACGGGCTGGGGCACGGATATCCTGTTCAACGCGAAAAACACGCCCACGCAAGGCCGCCAGCTGGCGAAACTCACGCGCTTTTACGACCCCTTGACCTTGCTGGCGCAGGCGACGGGGCAAAATGGCGAACTGCTGGCCCTGTCCGGCCAGCGCTCGCCCTACCCGGGCACCCTGGGCAAGCTGGCCGCGGGCGCGCTGGCCGACTTGCTGGTGGCCGATGGCGACCCTGCGAAAAACCTCGATTTCCTCGCCCAGCCGGAAGAAAACCTGCTGCTGATCATGAAGAACGGGCGCATCTACAAGGACAAATTGCGCGCGCCATTGGCAAGCTGAAGACTGGCGCGTTGGCAACGGCGTTGGCTTGCCGCATAATGCGCGCATGTTCAAACTGACTTTTCTCGGCACGTCTTCCGGCGTGCCCACGCGCTACCGCAACGTCACCTCGCTGGCCCTGCAAACCACGCACAACCGCGACTGGTGGATGATCGATTGCGGCGAAGCCACGCAGCACCGGCTGCAGCGCCTGCCCCTGTCCGTGCACGACCTGGTGGGCATTTGCATCACCCACGTGCACGGCGACCACAGTTATGGGCTGCCGGGCTTGCTGGCCAGCGCCTCGATGACTGGGCGCAAGAAGCCCTTGCTGCTGATCGCCCCGGCCGCCATCAAGGCCTGGATCGACGCGACCTTGCTGCACACGGAACTGTTCCTGACGTATCCGCTGATCCACATCGACGTGGACAGCGCGCCAGTGGTGCACGAAGAAGCCGGCTTGACCGTCTCGCGCCACGCGCTGTCGCACCGCGCACCGAGCGTCGGCTACCGTTTCGCGCTGGAAACGAGCAGGTGGAAGCTGGACAAGGCGGCCCTGCAAGCGGCCGGCGTGCCGCCCGGTCCCGCCTGGGGACTCTTGCAGGCTGGCCAGGATGCGCTGCTCGACGATGGCACGGTCTTGCGCGCCGTCGCTTTCCGCCAGACGGAAACGCAGCGCGCCACGGTGGTGGTCGGCGGCGACAACGACACGCCGGCCTTGCTGGCCGACGCTTGCGCAGATGCGCAACTGCTCGTGCATGAAGCCACCTACACGGAAGCCATGCTGCAGAAAGTGGGGCCCGGCCCCACGCACAGTTCCGTGCAGCGCGTGGCGCAGTTCGCCGAAGCGGTCCGCTTGCCGAACCTGATCCTCACCCACTTCAGCGCCCGCTATCACCATGCGGAAGGCATGGCCGAGCTGGAAACGGAAGCGCGGCTGCATTACTCGGGCGAACTATTCCTCGCGCGCGACTTCGACAGCTATGAACTCGACGCGGCCGGCGTGCTGACCAAGCTGCCGGCAAAATCGTCGCTCAGTGGGGATTGACGCCATACTGCGCCGCATACTCCGCGGCCAGCGCGCGCGCCGCCTGCTGCTGTGACGGCGTGAGAATTTCCAGCAACTGGTCGCGGTTCTTGATCGATTGCGCGCTGCCCGCCTCGGCCGGCATGGCGATCCACGCATACGCCTGCACGTAATCGAGTTCCACGCCCTGCCCCTGCGCGTACAGCAAGCCGTATTCATTCTGCGCCGACAGGGAACCGGCTTCGGCCGCCTGCTTGTACCAGAACGCCGCCTCGGCATAGTCTTGCGGTACATCAATTCCCTTGCGGTAAGCCTGCGCCAGGTTGAATTGCGACTGGCCATCGCCCGCCTCGGCCGCCTGGCGGCCATACGCGAGCGATTGCGCCATGTCTTGCGCGACGCCATCGCCGCCCGCATACATCAGGGCCAGATTCGCCAGCGATGGCGGGAACCCCGCTTGCGCGGCCGCCGTGAACAATTCCACCGCTTTCGGCAAATCCTGCGTCACGCCATGGCCCTGGTAATACAGGCTGGCCAATAAATGCTGGCCGGCCGGGTCGCCCGTGCGCGCCGCCGCATCGAATTGCTTGAAGGCCTCGGCATAATGACCGTCGTTATAAGCGAGGATGCCCGCTTCATTCAAAGATTCAGGAGAGGGGCTCATAAAGATTCCTTATTCGGGGATTTTTTGGCATTGTACACAGCACTGTTCCGCGCAGAATGCACGATAGGAAATCGTGTGGCGCATTGCCGGATTCATGCAGTATGATCATTCTCCGCCTGATGTAATCCACGCATTGTGCACTCGTGCCCGACCATAAATATCGCCATGAAACTGATCGCTCTGCTTTTATCCCTGATTTCCACCTCGGTCTATGCTGGTACCTTGCATCTGGATAAAGCCGCGACAGGCAAAGTGCGGCAAGCCGCAGATATCCGCTATGCGAATCACGATGAAAAACAGACGTATCGGCTGAAAATCGGAAAGCAGTGGATGAATGGCAGTTGCAGCAGCAGCGGCACGGGCAATTTGCACGCGCTGCTGCTGGACATGAATTTCGACGGCCATGCCGACCTGTGGGTCACCGGATACACGGATAGCCAGGGACGCATCCGCTGTTCCGATGTATGGTTATGGGATGCGCCAGCGCAGCAATACCGTTTCAATCAACCCTTGTCAGCCATTCCGAATCTGAACATCAACATGGCCGAGCAAAGAATCGAAGGGGGCATTCCCAATTGCGGCTGCGCGGCGCAATGCTTTTATGAAGACAGCTATGCGTGGCGGGGCAACACATTAATCGCCATCGCCCGGCGCGCACAGGATTGCGAACGCTATCGGGAATACCGCTTGAATGACAAAAACCATTTGATTATCGTCAAGGATGAAATCATCGATAGCGGCAATCCCGGCCAGCAGGCAATCGAGAATACGAAAATCTTTGACTGGCAGCGCCATGCGCAAACCATGCGCAAACCCTGGGAATGAGGTTTATCCAGCCTCATTTTCGCCACAGACACGACACCAGCGAGTAATGACATGACGACACATCCAGCTTCCATTACCTTCCATCCCGCCAAGGCGGAAGACACTCCGGCCTTTATCGACTTGCGGGGCAGGACGCGGCAAAACGCCGTGTCCGCGGAACGCCTGGCGGAAGTGGGCATCACGGCCGACACCTGGGCGGAAATGATGCATTCGGGCAGCCTGCCTGGCCACGTCTGCCATCATGACGGCCAGCTGGCTGGCTACTGCTTTGGCGAGCGCGACACGGGCGAAATCATCGTCCTGGCGCTGCTGCCGGAATTCGAGGGGCTCGGCATCGGCAAGACCTTGCTGGAACTGGTGATGACGGAACTGCGCGCGCACGGTCATCAACGACTGTTCCTCGGCTGCTCCGACGACCCCGCTTCGCGTTCCTACGGCTTTTACCGCTACCTGGGCTGGACCTCGACGGGCGAGACGGACAAATATGGCGACGACGTGCTGGAGTTTCGCTTTGCGGCCCAGGCCTAGCGTCTAGCCTGGCACGCGGCTGGCATCCCACACGCGCAGCATCTGCGTGATGGCGCCATCCAGCACGGCGTAGCCCACGCCATCGCGGGTCTGGATAGCCACGCCCGACAGAAAGCTGTCGAAGACGGACGCCAGCGCCACGGCATCCATATCACCAGGCAATTCGCCGCCAGCCATGCCCCGCTCGACGCAGTGCACGAAGCCGGCACGCGTGCGGGCGCGCGATTGCGTGAGGGGCGCGGCCACGGCCGCATGCTCGGCCGTCGGCGCGCTCATGCAACCGAGCGCCACCATGCAGCCGGGCGGGTGGCCCGCATCGGACTGCATGCTGGCCGACTGGCGCAAGGCCAGCTCGATGGCCGCGCGCGGCGCCAAGCCATCGTCCCACAGGCATTCCGTCACGCGCGCAAACGTGTCCAGATAGCATTGCGCCGCTTCGCGGAACAACGCTTCCTTCGAGCCGAACGCCGCATAAAAGCTGGGCGCGGAAATGCCGCCGCCCAGGCTCGCCTTGAGCTGACTCAAGGACGTCGATTCATATCCCTGTTGCCAGAATAAAAACATGGCCTGCTCGACCGCCGCTTGCCGGTCGAACGTGCGCGGCCGTCCCATTTGCGCCATCCATCGTTCCTTTTCATCTACCCGTATGCTACTTACATACTACTCGATACAGAAGTCGTTGACAACGCGGCACGCCATCGCCTATATTTGTACCGATCGATACATATGTACCGCAACGACGCTCAGGGGCACTCCTGCGCCCGGCCCACTCGTCACACTTCCAAGGAAATTTCGCTTTGAATCACGCTACGCTCACCACAGGAGCCAGCCCTGCGCTGGCCGACCGCCTCCCCGTCGCCGGCTTGCTGGCCCTGGCCATGACGGGTTTTATCTGCATCGTCACGGAAACCTTGCCCGCCGGCTTGTTGCCGCAGATCAGTACGGGACTCGGCATCAGCGCCGCGCTGGCCGGACAAATGGTCACGGCCTATGCCCTCGGCTCCCTGCTGGCAGCCATTCCGCTCACCATCGCCACGCGCGGCTGGCGCCGCCGCAACGTGCTGTTGCTGACCATCATCGGCTTTCTCGTGTTTAATACCGTCACGGCGCTGTCGTCCCACTACTGGCTGACCCTGGCGGCCCGTTTCTTTGCCGGCATGGCGGCCGGACTGGCGTGGAGCTTGCTGGCGGGCTACGCACGGCGCATGGTGGCGCCGCATCAGCAAGGCCGCGCCCTGGCGCTGGCCATGGTGGGCGCGCCCGTCGCCCTGTCCCTGGGCGTGCCGCTGGGCACCTTGCTCGGTTCGCTCGTCGGCTGGCGCGCCGCGTTCTGGATCATTTCCGCCCTGACATTGATCCTGATCGCCTGGGTGCTGGCGAAGGTGCCGGACTACCCGGGCCAGTCCGTCCATGAACGCCTGCCCCTGCGCCGCGTCTTCACGACGCCGGGCGTGCGCCCCGTGCTCGCTGTCGTCATCGCCTGGATGCTGGCGCACAACATTCTCTATACCTACATCGCCCCGTTCGTGGCGCCGGCCGGATTGAGGGAACGGGTGGACCTGGTCTTGCTCGTCTTCGGCGCCGCCGCCATGGCCGGCATCTGGATCACGGGCAAGCTGGTCGAGCGCCACCTGCGCGCCACCGTGCTGGCCAGCCTGGCCGTGTTCGCCGCGACGGCCCTCGTGCTGGGCATCGCGTCACAGTTTCCCATTGTCATTTACCTGGGCATGGCCGTCTGGGGCTTGTCTTTTGGCGGCGCGGCAACGCTGTTGCAGACGGCGCTGGCCGACACGGCCGGCAGCGGCGCCGACGTGGCCTTGTCGATGAATGTAGTGGCGTGGAATGGGGCCATCGCGGCAGCGGGCGTGGCAGGCGGCGCCTTGCTGGAAACCTGGGGCGCGGGCGCCTTCCCATGGGCCATGGTCAGCTTGCTGGTGCTGGCCTTTGCCATCGCCTGGTCTGCCCGCGCGCATGGTTTCCGGCCGGGACGGCGCAGCGGCGGCGCGCCCGTGGCCGGGCATTGAGCATCAGGGAGCCGCAGGGACACTCATGATGAGGGGCACGTGTCCCGTCTGCGCGAGGAAACGGACCAGGGTGGCATACGGCAGCGCCACCGTGGCCGTGTTGCGCAGCGGGTGCTCGACGAACCGGACATCGCCGGCGCTGCTTGCCAGCCAGCGGGACAGGGTTTCTTGCATGGAGGCTCCTCAGCGCGGACGCGATGAAGAGATTGTAGCGGCGCGCCGCATGCTGCGCTTGCCGTCAAGGCGGGTTCTCGTCCTTGTCGGCCTTGTCGGCCGCCGCCAGCCCCCAGTCATTCCAGCCTTCGCCAAACAGCTCGATCGGATGCTGCGTGCGTTCGGAACCATTGCCGCAGCGCATGGCATCCGGCGGACAATACTTGTCGCAACCCCAGCAGATGCGTTCGGGGTTCTTCGGGTTTAAGGGAAAGGGCTTGGCCATGGGAGGCGATCGTGGTCCGTTGAGGGTTCCTTGTCGACTCTAGACCTGGCGCGGGGGGAGGTCAAACCAATTTCAGCTAGAAACTTGTCCAATATCAAGCTTGTGCAGATCGTGGAGCATCGGCATGGCCCCGTCCCCTACTCTTTATCTTTTCTGACGGATATGGCCACTTCCAGCACGATACGCGCCACATTGACACCGCCGTCGGCGGCCGGCTGTGCCTTCAGCTCATCTTGCGCGTAGACCATCGTCACCATGGCGCCAGGCACGAACAGGCTGATGTCTTGCTTGTGGTTTATGTAGATGCTTTCGTCCACTGTCGAGCCATTCGCCAGGCGCAAGGTGAAGCTGTTGACCTGATCGCCACGGCGGCTGTCCTGGCCCGCGAAATACGTGCGTTCGATGATGCCCGTCAAGGTTTGCGTCGGGAGGCGCTGGGCCTCGATGCTTTCCCACCAGGCTACGGAAGCGAACAAGCCATGCCTGCCTTTCAGGCCCATGTGGGGCCTGGCACTGTCGAGGGTGAGGGCCTGGGTTTTGGCGACGCGGCCGGGATCTTTTGCCAGGGCTTCAGCGAGGGTATAGACGGGTTTCATCAGCTGCGGGAATTGTTAAAAACAGTCGCTCAATGTTTGCGCCGGATGACGTAAGCGTTGCCGGCAGGCTCGAAACCGAGCGTCGGATAGTAGGACATGGCGTCCGGGGCGGAGAGCAGTATCAAAGACACGTCGTCGCCGATGATGGCCTGGGTGCGCTTGACAAGTTCCTTGCCGATACCCAGGCCCTGGTACCGCTGGTCGACGGCCAGGTCCGACAGATAGCAGCAATACGCATAATCGGTCAGCGAGCGGGCCAATCCCACCAGCTCATTATCCACCCAGGCCGACAGCGAGAGGCAAGGCGCGGCGAACATGCGCGCGATTCTCGGGAGATTGGCGGTCGGGCGCTTGATGCCGGATTGATCGAAGACACGGACGACATCGAGCGGATCGAGGGGGAAGTTATGGCGATATTCGACAGTGCTGTTTTTCATGGATTCAAAAGTGGAAAGTGATCGCGCATGGGAATAGCTTGTTTCTGCAAACTTTACTCAGATTCGCATATGCATTGAATAGTATGCCAGTTGCGGGAGAGAAAGGCTGTTCCCGTCCCCACCGCGCCTGTGACGCTCATTCCGATGTCCGGAACTTCAAAAAGCGTTGGCCTTCATACTCCACCTCGCGATCAAATAGGAAGCCGATTCTTGCCAGCCCCTTGACGCGAGTGCGGCTGGGCGGCAGCAGGATGCTGACCGGGCCAATGCCCAGTTCCAGCCGGCGGTGCATGAAATGGCGCGCCAGCGCCGGCCCATGTCCCCAGAACCCGGGGAGCAATACCAGTGCCAGGTCTGCTTCGTCCCCTTCATTCTGAAAACCGCCCCAGCCGGCAAACGCGCCATCCACCCGGATAGCCCACGGTCCATAGCCATTCGCTTGCCACTGCGCGTCCTTGCCTTTCGCCCATTCCGCAATAGCGCCATCCGTCCAACGTTCGGTGGCCAGTGGCATATGGCGGATGACGTCCGGGTGATTCAACAGAAGGAGCCATTCTTCGTGGGGAATATCGGAAAACGGGTGAAAAGTAAAAGCCATGTGCGTTCAGTCAGTTGAATGAAAAGCCGATGAACTTATCATCGTGCCACGAAAAGTACGTACTCGCCAACGGAGAACAAAAACGGCGGATCCGGGATTGCAGACTGTAGAATGCAAAACCTTTCATATCTCTATCTGATATCGAACAGACTTGGCAAGGAATGTAAATATGTTGGCACCGTTACGTTTGAATAGATGCATGTACGCTTCCTTGGTCGTCGCCGTTTTTCTTATTGCTGGCGTCTCATCGGCACTCGCGGCCACGCTTGACGAAGACCGGACACGCGGCGACATCCATGGCTTGTTTGAAATCAGGGAGGCCGCAGTACAGTTCATTACAGCAGAAAACTCCAAAAATGGCACAAGTTGGCAAGTCCTGGAGCCGAACCGGAAGATTCTGGTGACAAAATGCGCGGCAGCTTTGAGCGTGAAATGGGTTCCGCAAAGCCACGGCCTGTCTGGGCCGAATGTTGCCGTGAGTTGCGCCAAGACCGTCAATCCCGCGATACAGCATAAATGGGAAGTGTTCGTGCCAGTTAGCCGATAAAGGGGGCATCGCGCATAAATGATCGCTTGGCAAGCCAAGGTCGAATGGGCGCGAGGGCCAGTTCCGCCATTGGCGCATGGACAAAGGCGTTGGACGTCGTCGATGCCGGCTCAATTGAAACGCAAGCCACGAAATAGATATCAAGGCAACAGGGCCATGGGCAAATAAAAGCAATCCTCCCGCACCGGACCTGACAACATGCGATAAAAAAGCCAGTCAAATGACTGGCTTTTCTTATTATGTCGGACTTTCCTGAAACTGTTTTGCACTATCACAAATCTCATACCATGCAGGCTTGGAGCCAACATGCACATGGAATTGTATTCTTGCCTCAGGGTCATCATCCAGGCAATTGACTGAGATGGGAAATGAATCATTCTCTGAGCCAATTTCCCCTAAAGAAGTTCCGCATTTTTTGCAAAAAGTTCTTGCATATGTAAACGGAGGCTCCGGCTCATAGCGTTGAATGAATTCCCGTCCCGCCAGCAAGGTAAATGAATTTTTATCAACGAAGGCCAGGGTGTTCGCTCCGGCCTTCCGACAACGGGAACAGTGGCACATGCCCATCATGCCCGGGGGGGATGCCAATTCAAACTTTACCGAGCCACAGCAGCAACTGCCTTTGATCATGAGGAGTCCTTTTTGAAAGTTGACACTGTATTTTTACACAGTATTTCCAAACAGACAAGGCACACATGATTCAGAAAACACCGCGCGCGGGGCTGCCGCGCAGCGGGGCATTGCTGCCGCATCACCGGATACCGGCAGACTATTCTTGGCCATCAGGGCCAGATCATCTCCAGACCGACCATCTTGACGACGAAAAAGGTGACGAGCCCCAGGCCCAGGAGCGTGAGCACGAAGAGTGCGGCCACCTTGCCGCCCGCGCGCAGCACCGCGCGCGCCTCTTGCTCTTTCCCCTTCTTCCCTTGATCGTAATGCCACTTGATGGCGAAGAACATGCCCGTGCAAAGCACGAGAGCCTTGAACGTAACGAAGACTATAGGGGTCCAATCCATCATTTTGAGTATTTCCAGGTGTTATTACTTGATACTGTCTATCGTGAGGAGCACATCCCCAAAACGCCGCTTCCGCAACTACGGTTCAAACCATCCCCCAGGGCATCCTGCGCGACTCTTTCATTATAGCCAGCTATGAAATATCAAGAGCACCGAGCGCCGTGATTTGCCGAATGCGGATGAGCGAGGTGAAAACGTCAGCGACGGCCATGCAAGGATGGTGTTGCTGCAGGTTCTGACACATACTACTTTAAAACAATATCCATACATTGAGACAAAATGTCCCAGTTGCAAACCATACAAGATTGAAACCTGACCATCTGCTTGCCGCGCCTGGCCGGGAATAATGGGCCGCGTTTTTTTGCGGGTTGCGGAGGCGTTGCAGGCGGCGGTGGCAGCAGGATCGCTGACACCGGGTGACCGCCTGCCTCTGCAGCGCCGGTTGGCGGCACGTGTGCGTCCCCCTCGAATTACTCGGGAAAACCATTGCCAACTGCAATAGTCGCCGCCTTCACCGCAATCATTTCGGCCCCGGGGAGGCCCCTGTCAGCATTGGTCAGCACCGCCACATACAGCTGTTTCTCGGGCAGACGCAATGCGTAGGTGGAAAAGCCGGGAATGCCGCCGCCATGTGACTGCATTGGCATGCCGCGCATCTTGCGCACGCTCCATCCATAGCCATAGGGAACACTTTTGCCGTCGGCCAGGACATGGGCGGTAAACGCTTTCTGCTGGCTGGAAGGCTTAAGCAGTGTGCCGGCGCTGACGGCGGCATCCCAGCGCGCCAGGTCGTCCACCGTGGACACGAGCGCTCCGGCCGCGTACGGCAGCGTCATGCTGACCGCCTTGCCTGGCTCGAAGGCGGAGCCGGTACTGCTGCGCGTATAGCCCCTGGCGCGCATCGCACTGCCACGCTCATGGCCTTCGTACGCGCTGTTGTGCATACCGAGCGGCACGAAGATGCGCTGCTCGACGAATTTGGCATACGACAGGCCTGAGACCTTTTCGATAATTGCACCCAGCAAGAAGTAACCCGAATTACTGTACGCATAGCGCGTGCCTGGCTCGAACTGGAGCGCATCGTTCTTGAAGCTGTCTATCATCTGACTCACCGTCTGATCCGTATTCATTCCCGCCTCAAAGGTCGGCTTGTTGGTAAAGTTTGCGATGCCCGAGGTATGCGTCAGCAGATGCTCGATCGTAATGCGCTTGCCACCGCTGGGGTAGTCGGGAAGGAACTTCTGGATGTCGTCGTCCAAAGCCAGCTTGCCTTCATCCGCCAGCATCAGGATGCCGGTGGCGGTGAACTGTTTGCTGATTGAAGCGATGCGCATCACGGTGTCCGGGGTCATGGGCAGGCCCTTGGCCACATCGGCCATGCCATACGCCTTGCGAAACACGGTAAGGCCGGCCTGCGTGACAATGACGGTGGCGCCAGGCTCGTTTGCCTTGAACAGGGGCGCGATCTCGCTGTCGATACGTGCGGCCAGCGCCACTTCTTCGCTGGCCCCAGTGACGCTTGCAGGAGCGGTGGTGGAGGCGGAGTCAGCATGGCTGGCGGGAGCTTGCAGCACCAAAAGCAGTGTCAGCAGCAGCGGTGAGGCGAGGCGACGCGAGTAAAGTTTCGACATATGGATATCCCGTTGAAAGTGGCTCGGCAGCGCGACCGTTCGCGCCAGCTCAGTAAGGAAGATAAAGAGGATGACGGCAAAGAACCAGCGGCTTGCGACGAATTGCGTTTTCGGCGGACAAGCGGAAGAAAAACGTCGTTTTTTTAGCACGCACCGGGCTGGTCGAACGGATAGCCGTTTTTGCCAGTATTTACTTGAACATACAGGCGCCTTGTTGCACAATCAGCCATTTTCCTGGTGGGAGATGCACGATGAGTGAGCAGAAAGCGGCCGGCGCCCTGCCGATGGCAGATGTGACGGCCAGCGAGATCGCGGGCGATCAAACGCCGCAGCCGGCCAGTGCCGCGCACTTGGCGAACTGCGCCAACTGCCAGGCGCCGCTGGGCGGCGCATTTTGCCAGGCCTGCGGCCAGCCGGCCCACATCCACCATTCGCTGCTGCACCTGGCCGAAGAAGTCGTGCACGGCATCCTGCACTTCGACGCCAAAGCTTGGAAGACGCTCCCGCTGCTGGTGGCCTTTCCGGGCCGTCTGACGCGCCGCTACATCGACGGCCAGCGCAAGAACTATGTTTCGCCGCTGGCGCTGTTCCTGTTCATGGTCTTCCTGACCTTCTTCGTCACCTCGTTCGGCAGCGGCCAGCTTCTCAGCCGCGACGCCAATATCGCCTCGCTGACCAACCACGCCGCGTCCGCCAAGCTCCGCGTCGAGCGCAATGAGCAGGCGCTGGAGGAGGCCCGCAAGGCCAATACCGGGGTCGCCGGTGTCGAGAAGGCGCTGGCCGTTTCGCGCAAGCTGCAACACGAAGCCGAGCAACGCCTGCTGTACGTCGCATCACCCGAAAAAGTGAACAGTGAGGAGGCAGTTGAGCTGAGAGAGCCCGGTTGGTTCGACAAGACTGTCTCCAGGATCGCGTCCAGCCCGCCCAATCCCGACGCCACTTTTCCGGAGCTGGAAAAAAGCTTTCATCACGCCGCAGAGAATCCCGAGTTGGCGTTTTACAAGCTCAAAAACACGATCTACAAGTTCTCGTTCCTGCTGATCCCGATCTCGCTGCCCTTCATGTGGCTGATGTTTTTCTGGAAGCCTGGCGTGACCATGTACGAGCATGCGGTCTTCGTGCTGTACTCGCTGTGCTTCATGTCCTTGCTGTTGACCGTGCTGATACCGCTATCGATACTCAACCAGGGCTGGCTGATCGGATTGCTGGTATGCCTGGCGCCGCCCCTGCACATGTTTCTGCAGCTACGCGGCACCTACAACCTGGGCAAATGGGGCGCGCTGTGGCGCACCTGCATGCTGCTGGTAGTGGCCAACATCGTGTTTTGCGTGTTCATTGTGCTGGTGTTGATGAAGAGTGTGCATTAGGGTCACAAAAACAGGGGGGAGGATTCGGGGCGGGCTGGGCAGGTAGGCCCAGCCCTTCGAATCTCACACGCAGGGCGCCGCCCTGCTCGTTTCCGCCAGACAATAAAAAACCGCCCGAAGGCGGTTTCTTTATTTCCTGGCGGAAGCGGTGAGATTCGAACTCACGAACAGTTTAATCCGCCGCTAGTTTTCAAGTCTTCAAAATACTTCATACAGTTCAAATGCTTACGCGTAATTTTGTTCCGCACGCAATGTTTTTCCACCACCTTGCAACGCACTGTTTTCACCGCCCCACACGGACGATGCGGAAACGTTTTTTTGTGCAAGTGTGGTCTGTACAGCCAGCGCTTAGTGGTCCGCGAAAGGAGGTAGTAAGTCTTGATCGACCAAACGGATTTCGATGGCGTTGGCTATCTTGACGTGCTCAGGGTTCTCGTCCGAGAACGGCACGTCGGTGACACTGACAATGATGGTGCCGATTTGTTTATCGTTATCCTTCTCGTCCGTGATCATCACAGGCACAAGCGCGCGGGCCTCTGGCACTTGCTGGACCGCCAGCACGCGCGGAAGGTAGAGCATCCAGCCTACGCCAGGCCGATCCTGGAATACCTGCTTCTCAAAATACTGATAGCGTGCGACATTGATGATGCTAGGTTGAAGACTACCGGCAATCATTGAGAGAAGCTCTATCACGCCATCAAGCCCCCCAAGACGTTGAATACCTTCGCCTTGATAATTAATCTCAAGGCTCCAGGCAGGCCAGTCCTCATCGTGAAACTGAAAAGTAATAGTCGCTCCATCGCCTTGCTTAAGTTCTCCATTCCATGCAGCAAAATAACGAATATTGTCGCCTTTAAACTCTGTTTCGAGTACCGCCTCGGCTGCAGGGGTGAGTTCTCCCAGGGCGTCGAAAGCTGGGTATCGAAGCGACTCCTCTTCGGTATCCCCCATCAGGAACCACTGTTTTCCCAGGGGATCAGTTTTTTGCAGAAATCGGACGATAGGCCCAATCTGTTCGACATTGGACCGGAAGGCTAACGATGTGCCGGGTGTCAGTTTTTTGAATGCGGCTTTTATTATGGTCATAATATTATGGAATGTGAAGGACGGATATTCCCAAACTGAGTAACTTTGGCTTCATATATCTGCAAGCCATCGCGGTTTGGAAGTAATACGTTAATGCGGCCGGTTTGTTTCTGCCTACGATTATTGATTGGGCCAGGGCCTGTTTCCCCATGTCAACGAAAATTTTTTCTTGAAAGGGGTATAGAAACTCACCTTCTCTATTAAAAAACTGATCGTATTCTGCTTTTGCCTCTTGCAACAAGCACATGCCAGATTTAAAGCCGTCGAAGTCTTTTCCTTCAAATAACCATTCCATGCCTGTAGGAAATCCCGTTATTCTGGCCTGATACTCCATCGAGTTTTGCGACATGTGGTGATTGACAGGCATAAGAGCACCACGGTCCGGCGGGCACTCTTTGCACTTTTCTTTTTCTTTCGTTGTGGCCTCCGTGCGCGCAATCGCGCCTGATTTAGCCTTATCGGCCTCTTCCTGGCGTTTGCGTGCCTGCTCAAGCGCCGCTTCGCCCGCAGCGCCGGCGGCGAGGCCGACACCGAGTGCAGCCAGTACACGCACTGCAACGGCCTCAACGACAGGAATGACGACAGGAATGAAAATTGCTGGCATCAGTTCATTCCCTGTAATTTGTTGCGCATAATTGCATCGATTTCATCTAGGCGCTGCTCCGGAGTCGCGCCGCGTTTACATAGATAGTCATTGACCAACGGGTCATCATGAATGCGTACGGCATCAGCAGACAGGTACATCAATCGCATAATGTGCGGTGTACTGGTGAAACCCACACGGGCAGCATAGTCATGCGCATTCTGCATACGTGCCAGAACGGCCTCCCGGCCGGGCTGTACAAGCATGTCAGGCCGGTTAGCAAGGAACTCATCGCATACCATTGAGACGAACTGGCGGGCTTCGCCTTGCTGCAGGGCCTGCCACTGTTCCTCAGTGAGCGTCAGCATGTTGCCTCCCGACCCAAACACGCTGCCCGTTGTGCAGCAGGTGCCACTCGTAAATATGGCTGAAAAATTCCTCCCGCTGCCCGGCATCGAGCGTCTGAGCAAGGTTGGCCAAGACGCGTGGGTCCCAAAAACGCAGCAAGGCGCTACGACCATCCGGCAGGCGCACCTCCAGCCTCAGTTGCAACAGTTGCGCGAGTCCATCCAAGTCTTGTGGCGAGATCAGCCAAGACAGAGAAGGAGTATCGCGCTCAAGCGCAGTCAGCTCTTCGACAAAAGACTCCGCCACGCTGGCCACATCGACCAGCCAAGGCCCGGCATGCCTGAGCGCAGCGTCCGGGGTGCCTCTGAATAGGGGAAAAAGTCCGGTGCCGGCCAGTAGCCGCTTGTTGCGTTGGGTTTGGTACTGAGCACCATCCACCAAGGCGTATAAGTGTAGCTCGGGCATCGCGTCGCGTCGCTGTTCCCACCGAATTCTGACGTCAAGCATCGTCATTCGCGGATCACCACGGGACTGCCAACGTGGGCAGCCTTGAGCAGGCAATCAAGACAGATGCCCGACGATGTGACGGCCGCGATCTGAGGCGTGGCCTCCAGAGCTGCGATCTTGTCTTCGGCTGCCGGGTCGCCCATTGACGATTCGTCCGACCAGCTCGTGGTTATTTGGCCGGAAATCAGTTTCGCACCGCAAGCGGTCATATCCATGTGACGCGCATAGCCGTTGCCGCTGCCATCCACCAGGTCGCTCGGACCTGACTTGATGGCGAAAGCCCCCTTACACTTGGGACACACTGTCATGTCACCCACGCGCGCGACATACTTGCCGTTGATATCGACGGTGAGATCGGCGCTGATGACTGTGCCGCCGTGACTGGTCTTGTCGCCCAAGACGATGAGGGGTCTGTTCAAATGATGCTCCTGTATGGGATGCCGCCACGCGATAAGTTGCATTTATAGCATACTTTTTAAATATGCCTGATAAGCACGATTCAAAACTCATAGAACTGGCTCGCGAATCGAAGCTCAATGATTCAGCGCGTTAAAGCCGATATCTACTCGAACGCCGCACCGCACGAAAAACTGCTCAAAGTGCGTCAAATCGCACTCCCCCTCTTCGCCCCGCCACGCCAGTCCTCATGCGCCTTCGGCCATGGCGCACATTTGAGTCAAAAGCCCCCTAACTAGCGGGCAGGTGTGGAGGGGGGACAACTGCGCGCGCCGGGCCGAAACGGGGGGGGGGTCTTGCTTCTGGCGCAACATCTTTCGTCGGAACGTGAAAAAGCCGCCTCATGGGCGGCCTGTGGAGTGGCTAGGACTCTCCGGCGCGGCTGGGCTGTCGCGGCCCTGCCCCGCCAGCTATCGCGGCGTAGCGCTCATCCTGGGCGGCCGGCGCGTGCCTTGGCCGCCTGCTCCTTATCGTAGTCGTCGCGGCAGTCCGCATCGCAGAATAGCAGCGCGGGCGCCAGCGGCTCGTCGCAGTAATGGCAGCAGCCGTGCGTCACCAGGGAGGGCCGGCCGCATACAGCGGCCAGGACGCGCGCCACTTCGGCAAAGATGATCTTGTCGATGTGGTCGCTCATGCTGCGCCCTCCTTGCCCAGGCCCAGGCCATACGGGGCGAAGCGCACCACTTCCACGCCAGCCCACTCGTTGATCGCTTCGAACTGCGCCTGCAGCGGCACCAGTTCATTGCGCGCGAAGACGCGCGCGGCCGGTTCCACGGCGCCGAAGCCGCCGGCATTGTTCGGCAGGATGCCCATGAGCTGCTGCGGCGCACGGTGCGCGGTGCGCGGCCAGTTGGTCGTCGAGGCAAGAGGGTCAGGTCGGCTATTCGAACACGGACTGATGCATTGGGTGCTGGGGAAGCTGGCTCAGTTGAAGACCTAATTAGAACCACAAACGCGCGCCCTCGGCGCGCGGAGCTGCCGCGCAGCGGCAGCAGGTGGAGGATTCGGGGCGGGCTGGGCCGGTAGGCCCAGCCCTTCGAATCTCACACGCAGGGCGCGCAGGCGCCCTGCTCGTTTCCGTCAGGCAATAAAAAACCGCCCGAAGGCGGTTTCTTTATTTCCTGGCGGAAGCGGTGAGATTCGAACTCACGAACAGTTTAACCCGTCGCCAGTTTTCAAGACTGGTGCCTTCAACCACTCGGCCACGCTTCCAGATGGCAGCATTATACATAAAGGTCCGTGGCTTACCAATGGCGAGTAGTCGGTGGGGCGCATTTAAGCCCCAAAGCGGCCTCTGGGGTCAGTGAGCTGCGCCGGTACGCCAACGGAATGCCTACACGCCCCAGTTTTCCCGCAGCGCCTTCTCGAACTCCGCTGCCGGCAGCGGGCGCGAGAACAGGTAGCCCTGCACCTCGTCGCAGCCAGAACTCTTCAGGAAAGCCAGCTGTTCCGTCGTTTCCACGCCTTCCGCGATCACCTTGTGGTGCAACTGCTGGGCGATGCTGATGATGGTGCTGGCGATGGCGCAGTCGCTTGCGTCGGTGGGGATGCCGGTGGTAAAAGACCGGTCGATCTTCAGGGTGTCGATGGGGAAGCGTTTCAAATAGGACAAGCTTGAATAGCCGGTGCCGAAGTCGTCCAGCGACAGGGCCACGCCCAGGGCCGTGATGCGGTCCATGATGCCGATCACGCGCTCGATGTTGTGCATCAGGGTGCTTTCCGTGATTTCCAGCTCCAGCCAGGCCGCTTCCAGGCCATAGCGGGCCAGGGTCGCCGCCACCCTTGCGGGCAAGGCTGCCGTGAATTCGCGGGCGGAGACGTTCACGGCCAGGCGGATCGGCGGCAGGCCGGCCAGTTTCCATGCCTGCGCCTGGGCGCAGGCCGCTTCCAGCACCCATTCACCCACTTGCACGACCAGGCCCGTCGATTCGGCCAGGGGGATGAATTCGGCCGGCGGGATCATGCCATGCTGCGGGTGGTGCCAGCGCACCAGGGCTTCGGCGCCGATGATGCGGCCGCTGCCCAGCGCGTATTTCGGCTGGTAGTGCAGCAGCAGTTGCTGCTCGGACAAAGCCTGGCGCAAGCCTGTTTCCAGGCGCATGCGCGCCTGCATGCCCAGGTTCATGTCCTGGCTGTAGAAAGCCACGCTTTCCCCTTCTCCGCCGCTGTCCTGCTTGGCGCGGTACATGGCGATATCGGCCAGGCGCAGCAGGGTTTCCGCATCCTGCCCGTCCTGCGGATACACGCTGATGCCGATGCTGGCGCCCACGCGCAGGTCGTGGCCTTCGATCAGGAACGGTTCCACCAGCGAGCCCAACAGCTTTTGCGCCACCATGCTGGCCTCGAAATGCTGGCCGATGTCGAACAGGCCGACGGCGAACTCGTCGCCGCCCAAGCGCGCCACCAGGTCCTGGTCGCGCAAGGCATGGCGGAAACGCAGCGAGACTTGCCGCAGCAGTTCGTCGCCGATGCGCCGGCCCAGGGTGTCGTTGATCAGTTTAAAGCGGTTCAGGTCGATGAACAGCACGCAGCCGAGCATCTTGCTGCGCTGCGCCACGGAGAGGGCCTGGTCGACCAGCTTGGCCAGCAAGGTGCGGTTGGGCAGGCTGGTCAGCGGGTCGTAATACGCCAGGTGGTGCAAGCGCTCTTCGGCCAGCTTGCGCTCCGTGATGTCCGTCAGGTAGGCGATGAGTCCGATGGGCTTGTCGTCCAGGTCTTGCAGCGGCGACAAGGACAGGCTGGCCCAGAAGATCTCGCCTGACTTCTTTCGGCGACGCACCTCCATCAGGCGTCCTCCCTGCTCCAGGAAGGCGTCGTGGAAACCCGTGTCTTCATCGTCGTACAGGAACAGGATGTTGCGCCCCACGGCTTCCACCGAGGTGTAGCCGAACAGGCGCTCGGCGCCCTTGTTCCAGCTGGTGATGTAGCCCGTCAAGTCCATCGTCAGCACGGATTCGTGCAACTGGTCGAGGATTTGCGTCTGCTGCGCCAGCAAGGCTTCGACTTGCGCATAGGCGTGCGTGGAACGTTGCGCCAGCGAATGCACTTGCAAGACGCCCGCCGTCAAGGATGCCAGGCTGGCCAGGTGGCGGCGGTCGGCGTCGCTGTACAGGCTGCGTCCGGCCACGCTGTAATGGCCGAAACAGTGGCCATCAAAACTGATTTCCTGCAGCAAGGCGGGCGTATCGCGGGGAAACGGCGCGGGCGGCGCAGCGGCGTCCAGGCTGGCCGCGGGCAGGAACTGGCCGTGCGGGCTGGCCATCACGGCGCTGGCGATGCGGCCCAGCTCTGCCACCAGTGCGGGGCCGCGCAAGCGCACGACGGCGTCGCACAGGGCGGCGCTGTCACCGAGGAAATCCGACACCGGAAACAGGGTCATGCTAGAGGTTCCGGCTGACCTGGATGGCCCATTGGTAGGCCTGCAGCAGGCTGCGCCAATAGGTTTCTCCATCGATGCCGGCGCGGCGCAAGCCCTCGGGCGGCGGCGTGGCGCTTTCGACCAGCGCCAGCAAGGTGCCCAGCTCGCCCTTGCGTTCGAGCAAGGCGGCGCTCACTTCCGGCGCCAGGTTCAGGGTGGCGATGATCTCTTCCATCGGCATGCCCAGCAGGACGTCGAGCAGCGAGAACACGCCCGCCATGAAGGCCAGGTCTTGCGCGTCGCGGTCGCCGCCGCGCAGCTGGCACAGCGCTTCCATCTGCGCCGCGCGCACGGCCGCCAGCGGCAGCAGCGCGTGGATCTTGCCATCGTCCTGTTGCCGCGCATACAGCAGCAGTTGCAGCCAGCGCTGCAGCTGGCGCCGGCCCAGCAACGTGATGGCCTGGCTGAAGCTGGTAATCGGCGCCGTGAAACCGAAGGCGGCTGAATTGACCAGTTTTAATAAATGATAGCTGAGCGATGGATCTTGCTTGAGCGGCACTTCCAGCTCGTGCGCGTCGGCATCGCGGGCCAGCAAGCCCAGCAGCGCCAGCAAACGGCGCCGCGACGTGGCGTCTTCCGGCTCGCTTTGCTGGCGCGCATGGTGCAGCGCGTAATCGCCGGCAAACCAGCTGACGCCAAGTTCTTGCAAGGCGGCAAACTGCCCCGCGTCGGCGATGTTGTAGGCCAGGTGCGGCCCCGCCAGGGGCAGCAACTGGTGCAGGGCCGGACGGGCGCCGGACGCGTCAAAGCTCAGCGCGCGCGCGTCGACTTGCGCCGCCGTCACGGGACCGGCTTCGGCGCCATCGAGAATGAGGCGATAGCCGGCATCGCGCCATTGCTGGCATTTTTTCTGGATGTGCTTGTCGCCGGCAAGATGGGCCGGCAAACGGAAGATGGTGCGTTGCGGCGCCAGTTGCGCCAGCACGGCCTCGTCCACGTCATGCGGGTCGGCCAGGGGAATGATGCAGTCGAGCGGCGCCAGGAAGGCATACGCATCGGCGGCGGCCAGCGCTGCCAGCAGCGGCGCCGTCGAGGCCTGCGGTACATGCAAGGTGACAGCGACCCACTCGTTATGAGCATTGGCAACTGCTTGTAATCCCACCAACGGAAACAGGTTTGATTCAGACGCTGACATCGGTATCTCAGTGTGGGTAGGGCGCCATAGTAAATAAACTGACCAGCATTGGCAACCCTGGCCCGACAGGGATGCCATTTCGACAGCGAGAATCATTCTATCCGAATCTCACCCACGAAACAGTTTAATTTTGGCAATAAATATTCAAAAAAAACATTCCACCGGGAGACCCGCCTGTCATGCGGGTTTGACAAAACCACGGCACCGCGCACGCCTGCTCAGGCGCTGCCGCCATGCGCGTGCTCGACCGCATATTTGATCAATTCGGCCTGCCCTTCGATACCGAGCTTGCGCTTGATGTTCAGCCGGTGCGTCTCCACCGTGCGCACGCTCAGGTCGAGGTCGCGGGCGATCTGCTTGTTCGACTGGCCCGCCGCGATATGCTGCAGCACTTGCTGCTCGCGCGTGGTGAGGAAGGAATCATGCACTTGCGGACGCGACAGCTGCCGCGCCAGCGCGGCGCTGTAATAAATGCCGCCGGACATCACCGTCTCGATGGCGAAGACGATATCTTTCCCAGGGGCATCTTTGAGCACATAGCCGCGCGCGCCGGCGGCGATCGCTTGCGACACGTATTCGAGCTTGTCGTGCATGGACAGGATCAGCACGGCAATCTGCGGAAACGCCTGCTTGAACAGCGCCGTCGCCTCGATGCCATTCGTGCCGCGCATATTGATATCCATCAACACGAGGTCCACCTGGTGTGCGCGCGCCTGGCTCAACGCCTCGTCGGCGCCGCCCGCCTCGGCCACCACGTCGAAATGCGCCACCGCTTCCAGGCGCGCGCGCAAGCCGTCGCGCACGAGGGGGTGGTCGTCCACCAGCAGGATGTTGATCTTCTCGGTCATGGTTGCGTATCTATTTAGTGTGTGGATGGAAGGCCGAGCCGCGCCAGCACCAGGGTGCCGGCCGGAGACGAGGTGATGTGCAGGCTGCCGCCGATGGCTTCCATGCGCTCCGTCATGTTGCGCAAGCCGATGCCGCGCTGCGGATGCAGGGCGATGCCGTCGAAATCGAAGCCGCCGCCATTATCCTGGATGCGCAATTCCACCGCCTTGCCCGCCTCGTGCAGGCTCACTTCCACGCCGCTGGCGTGCGCATGGCGCTCGCAATTGGTCAGCGCTTCCTGGGCGATGCGGAACAACACGGTATTGACCATGTCGGGCAAGCCCTCGCCCGCCGCCGCCGGGCTGGCCGTGAAACTGGCTTGCGCGCTGCTGCTGTCGTTAAATTCATGCACCAGGTGGTCGAGCGCGGCGGCCAGGCCCAGGTCGTCGAGGATGGCCGGGCGCAGGTTGTGCGAAATGCGCCGCACCTCGCCCAGCACCTTGTTCAGCTGCTCGGCGGCCCGCTCGAACGTGGCGGGCGCCTTGTCTTTCTGTTCGGCATTGCCGGCCAGGCGCGCGATGCCCGCCTCGATCTGCAGTTTGATCGACACCAGCCACTGGCTGATGCCGTCATGCAAGTCGCGCGACAGCCGCGCCCGCTCCTCTTCCTGCGACTCGACCACGCGCTGCGCCAGCACTTTCAGCTTGGCGTCGGCCACCCGCAATTCGCGCAAATTCAGCACCAGGCCGCAGGCGGCCACCAGCAGGGAGCCGAGGATGGCGATGGCGGCGATCAATTCCATGGTCGAGCGGATATTGCGCGACTGCTGGGCATCGACCTTGGCCAGCGCCTGGTCCACGTCATCCATATAAATACCGGTACCCATCATCCAGCCCCATTCCGGCATCAGGATCACATAACCGAGCTTGGGCGCGGACTTGTTGCTCGACGGCTTGATCCAGTTGTAGCGCTCGAAACCGCCGCCGCCCTTCGCCCGCTGCATCAGGCGCTGGATGGTCAGATTGCCCTCGGCGTCGCGCAACTGCCACAGATTCTGCCCCACCAGTTCGGGCTGGCGCGGATGCATCAGCGACTTGCCCTGCAAATCATAGATGAAGAAATAGCCATCGTCGCCATAGCTGAGGGCGGACAAGATGCGCTTGGCTTCCTCTTGCGTGGCGGCATCCTTGCGCCCCGACTGGTACAGGGAAGCGATGGAATGGCTGGCCAGGGTCACGTAATGCTTGAGTTCGGCTTCCTTGCTGGCCAGGTACGCCTGCTGGATGGTGGCGCGCTGCTGCTCGGCCAGGGTGATGGCCTGGTGCCGCACGGCAAATGCGATGGCGCACAGGGCGAGGATCAGCGGCGTGAGGGCCAGGAAGATGACTTTCTGTCTGAGTTTCATGGCCTGGCGCTCCGGCGGCGTCGATGCTGGTGGGAATGCGTGATTTTACGTCGCGGCGGCGCGATCGGTCTGCGTAGTAATACTGAGCGTTACTGCGTAGTCGTGCGCTTGCGGCAATTATACGATTCCTGAATACTCGCCATAAGCTGCAGATACACCAATTCATACCAAACTGGCAACGACCAGGCTCGGCAGCACACATCATCGCACGGCACAGCGCCCGTCAATCTCTGGAGGAAGCATGAACCGCATTTTCAAACAGCTCGGCTGGGCAGCGCTTGCGCTGGCAGGCGCCGGGTCCCTGGGCGTCGTCGCCCTGCAACGCGGCGAACCGATCAGCGCAATCTGGATCGTCATCGCCGCCGTCTGCGTCTACCTGATCGCCTACCGTTTCTACAGCCTGTTCATCGCCGACAAGGTGCTGGGCCTGGACGCGCGCCGCATGACGCCCGCCTTCAAGCACAACGATGGCCTCGACCATGTGCCGACGAATAAATATGTGCTGTTCGGCCACCATTTCGCGGCGATCGCCGGCGCCGGTCCGCTGGTCGGCCCCGTGCTGGCCGCGCAGATGGGCTATCTGCCCGGCATGCTGTGGATACTGGCCGGCGTCGTGTTTGCGGGCGCCGTGCAGGATTTCATCGTGCTGTTCATTTCCATGCGCCGCGACGGCCGCTCCCTGGGCGACCTGATCAAGGCTGAACTGGGCGAAATTCCCGGCATGATTGCGCTCCTGGGCTGCTTCATGATCATGGTCATCATCCTGGCCGTACTGGCATTGATCGTCGTCAAGGCGCTGACGGGTTCCCCATGGGGCAGCTTCACCGTGATGGCGACGATTCCCATCGCCCTGTTCATGGGCGTGTATTCGCGCTTCATCCGCGTGGGCCGCATCGGCGAGATTTCCATCATCGGCTTCGTGCTGCTGATGCTGGCCATCATCGGCGGCCAGTACGTGCAGGAACACGCGGTGCTCGGTCCGATGTTCACGTTCACGGGCACGGAACTGACATGGATGCTGATCGGCTACGGCTTCATCGCTTCCGTGCTGCCCGTGTGGCTGCTGCTGGCGCCGCGCGACTACCTGTCGACTTTCCTGAAAATCGGCACGATTCTCGGCCTGGCCATCGGCATCATCGTCGTCGCGCCTTACCTGAAAATGCCGGCCATGACCAAGTTCATCGACGGCTCCGGCCCCGTCTGGTCGGGCAATCTGTTCCCCTTCCTGTTCATCACCATCGCCTGCGGCGCCGTGTCCGGCTTCCACGCCCTGATTTCCTCGGGCACCACGCCGAAGATGATTGAAAACGAAAGCCACGCCCGCTTCATCGGCTATGGCGCCATGCTGATGGAATCGTTCGTCGCCATCATGGCCCTGGTGGCCGCCTCGACCATCGAGCCAGGCATCTATTTCGCCATGAACAGCCCGGCCGCCCTGATCGGCACCACGGCAGAATCCGCCGCACAGGCGATCTCGCAATGGGGCTTCTATGTCACGCCGGACATGCTGACGCAGACGGCCAAGGACGTTGGCGAGCACAGCATCATCTCGCGCGCCGGCGGCGCACCAACCCTGGCCGTCGGCATGGCGCAGATTCTGTCCGGCGCCATCGGCGGCAAGGCCATGATGGCCTTCTGGTACCACTTCGCCATCCTGTTCGAAGCGCTGTTCATCCTGACGGCCGTCGATGCGGGCACGCGTGCCGGCCGCTTCATGCTGCAAGACTTGCTGGGCAGCTTCGTGCCTAGCCTGAAAAAGACGGAAAACGTCATCGCCAACCTGCTGGCCACGGGCTTGTGCGTGGCGGCCTGGGGCTACTTCCTGTACCAGGGCGTGGTCGATCCATTGGGCGGCATCAACACCCTGTGGCCGCTGTTCGGCATCGCCAACCAGATGCTGGCGGCCATCGCGCTGATCCTCGGCACCTGCGTGCTGTTCAAGATGAAACGTGGCCAATATGCATGGGTGACGATCACGCCGACCATCTGGCTGCTGCTGTGCACCCTGACGGCGGGCTGGCAAAAGATTTTCGACGCCAACCCGCGCGTCGGCTTCCTCGCGCACGCCAGGAAATACTCGGCGGCCCTGGATGAAGGCACCCTGCTGGCACCGGCCAAGTCGGTGGCGCAGATGCAACAGATCATCTTCAACGACTACCTGGACGCCGGCCTGGCCGCCTTCTTCGTCATCGTCGTCGTCAGCGTGCTGTTCTTCGGTATCCGCACGATTCTGAAGGCGCGCGCCGACAGCCGCCCGAGCACCAAGGAAACGCCGTTCCAGGCCATGCCCACGGTGCAATGATGATAGAAGAAATCATCAAGGCTGGACGGTATCTGGGGCAAAGCATGCGGCTGATGTGCGGCTTGCCCGAGTACGACACCTACGTGGCGCACCGGGAAGTGACCCATCCCGGCGAGCCGATGATGACGTATGAAGAGTTTTTCCGCGAACGGCAGGAAGCGCGTTACGGCGGCGCCGGCAAGCGTGGCGGTTGCTGTTAGCGGACACCTGACCCAGCCTACTGCGCGTCGGTATAGGCTAGGCGGCTTGCGATGCTCACCGCCTCGGCGGCCCCGTACAAAGTACGGTTGCGCTTCTCGGCCACCTCTCCCTTCCGCTCGCTACGGCTAAGTCAGGTGTTGTTGCTCAGCAATAATTTGAGGGCGGTCTTGTGAGACCGCCCTTTTCATTTCCCCTCTTATAAGTTCCCCTCCCCTTTCGTCCATTAGACCCACATCAATATCAGGGTGTGTCTTCGCGTCTATATTTTTCCAATAGGAATTAAATAACAGTCAACGGGCGACCGGGGAAGCAGCGACGCATGTTCAATTTCCAACGCTCCAGCATCAGCCAGAAGCTGACCATGATCTCGGTACTGTCGTCGGGCTGCGCGCTGCTGCTGGTGTTCGTGGCGTTTGCGCTGACGTCCGTGCTCAGCCACAAAAATGATGAAGGCAAGCAACTGCTGTCGCTGGCGGGCGTGATCGGCGCGGCTGGCGCGGTGCCTTTGCTGGCGGGAAAATCGGCGCAGGGGCAGGCGGAACAGGTGCTGGCGGCCTTGTCCGCGCGCAACGAGGTGGCCCAGGCAGCCCTGTTCGACAAGGGCGGGCGCCTGTTCGCCCTGTACCGCGCGCCGCAGCATGCGGACGGCCTGCCGGCGCCGGAAGACATGGACCCGGCCTTGCTGGCCGACATGGCCGTGCAGCCCGTCACGCAAGGTTCGGGCACGACCCTGGCGCCCGCCATGCGCCTGTACCGCCCCGTCTACCGGCCGGGCGAGCCGCAACAGATCATCGGCGCCGTGCTGATCGAGGCGGACCTGAACCACATGTGGCGCGACATCGGCCGCCACGTGAGCGCCATCGGCGGCGCCACCGTGCTGTCCTTCCTGGTCGCCGTATTCCTCGCGCGGCGCTTCAAGAGCGTGATCGCCGAACCGATCACCAAGCTGATCGATACGGCGCAGAAAGTGTCGAGCAGCCAGACCTACAGCCACCGCATCGCGCACCAGCGCAGCGACGAGCTGGGCGTGCTGATCGACAGTTTCAACGACATGCTGGCGCAGATCGACAGCCGCGACAGCACCCTGGCCAATTACCGCGACCAGCTGGAGCGCCAGGTGGGCGTGCGCACGGCGCAGCTGGAAAAGGCCAAGGATGCGGCCGAGGCGGCCAGCCAGGCGAAGAGCGCCTTCCTCGCCACCATGAGCCATGAAATCCGCACGCCGATGAATGGCGTGCTGGGCATGACGGAACTGCTGCTGGCCAGCCCTTTGAGCCCGCAGCAGCGCCACTACACGAGCATGGTGCAGCGCTCGGGACAGAATTTGCTGGTGATCATCAACGACATCCTCGACTTTTCCAAGATCGAGGCGGGCAAGCTGAGCGTCGAATACATCCGCTTCAATTTCCGCGAATTGCTCGACGATATAGAACACGTGTTCGCGCCGCAGGCGGAAGCGAAAAACATCAGCCTGGAATTCGACATCGCCTACGACATCCCGATCGCCATCTGCGGCGACCCGAACCGTTTGCGCCAGATCATCGTCAATCTGCTGGGCAACGCCATCAAGTTCACGGAAACGGGCAAGGTCACGGTGAAAGTGACCGTGTGCAGCGAAGACGCGCCCAGCGTGGGCTTGCGCTTCGAGGTGCACGACACGGGCATCGGCGTGTCGAACGAGGCGCAGACGCGTATCTTCGAATCGTTCTCGCAGGCGGACGGCTCGACCACGCGCAAGCACGGCGGCACGGGCCTGGGGCTGACGATCTCGAAACAGCTGGTGGAGCTGATGGGCGGCACTATCGGCGTTGATAATGCTTTAACGCAAGGCTCGATCTTCTGGTTCGAAGTAAATTTCGATAAGCGGCGGGTCGACAGCGACGACCCGTCCTTCAACCTGAAAACCACGCGAGGGTTACGCGCCTTGATCGTCGACCACACACCCGCCACGCGCGCCGTGCTGGAGCGGCAACTGGCCAGCTGGCACATCGTCAGCGACAGCGCCGGCACGGCCAGCGATTGCCTGGGCAAGCTGCGCGCGGCCGCCCAGGCGGGCACGCCGTATGCCGTGGCCCTGCTCGACATGGAATTGCCGCGCACCAGCGGCCTGGCCCTGGCCGCCAACATCAAGAGCGACCCGCTGCTGGCCGACCTCAAGCTTTTGCTGCTGAGCACGGAACAGGCGGCGGCCGACCCCGTGCAGCGGCGCGAGGCGGGCGTGGCCTACCAGCTGATCAAGCCGGCCCGCGAATGCGACCTGTTCGACTGCATCGTCACGCCGCCGCGCGCCAGCGACAGCCTGCGCATCCATCCGCCGCACACGGCGCGCCAGGTGGGCCGGCGCCAGCGCCGCCGCGTGCTGCTGGCCGAGGACAATCCCGTCAACGTGGAAGTGGCGCTGGCCATGCTCGACAGCCTGGGCCTCGATGTCGTCTGCGCGCGCAACGGCGAAGAAGCCTTGCAGGCGGCGCAAGCCGAGGATTTCGACCTGATCCTGATGGATTGCCAGATGCCCGTGATGGATGGCTTTGCCGCCACGGCGGAAATCCGCCGCCATGAACAGCACTGCGGCCACGCGCGCGTGCTGCCCATCGTCGCCATCACGGCCAATGCGCTGCAGGGCGACCGCGAAGCGTGCCTGGCGGCCGGCATGGACGATTACCTGAGTAAACCTTTTACGCAGCAAGACCTGGGCCACACGATTGCCCGCTGGATCACCCTGCCGCGCGCGGCCACCGTGCACCACAGCGAAGCGCCGCAGGAGGCGCCTGCCGAGCCGCCGCCCGTGGCGACGCCGCCGGCGCCTGCATCCCCGGCATCGGCCCCGCCGCTGAACCGGCAGGCGCTGGAAAACATCCGCGCGCTGTCCGGCACGGATGGCGATGCGCTGCTCGAGCGGGTCATCCTCGCGTTCACCGGCGAGACGCCGCGCCAGCTGGGCGCCATGCGCGAAGCCATCGCGAAAACGGATGCGGAAGCGCTGCGCAAGGTGGCGCACAGCCTCAAGTCGGGCAGCGCCAACGTGGGCGCCGACGGCCTGGCGCAGCTGTGCAAGGAAATGGAAAAACTGGGCCGCGCCGGCAGCACCGAGGGCGCGGCTCCCCTGCTGCAGCAGATGCAGCAAGCCTTCCTGGCCGTACGCGAATCGCTGAACGCCATCCTCGTGAAGGAACACTGACATGACAGCGCCCCTCTCCCCTCCCCGCGGCCTGGTGCTGGTGGCCGACGACGATCCCGTGATGCGCTTGCTGATGCGGCAAATGCTCACGCAGGTGGGCCTGGACGTGATCGAGGCCGAGGACGGCGTGCAGGCGCTGGCCAGCTACAAGCACAGCGGGCCGGACCTGGTCATGCTCGACGTCGACATGCCCGCCATGGACGGCTTTGCCGTGTGCCGCGAAATCCGCCACCAGGAAGTGGGCGGCACGGTGCCCATCATCATGGTCACGGGCGGCGACGAGCTGGAAGCCGTCACGCGCGCCTACGAGGTAGGCGCCACCGACTTCATTTCCAAGCCCATCAACTGGCCCATCCTCGGCCACCGCGTGCTGTACGTGCTGCGCGCCAGCGACGCCATCGCCCGCCTGCGCATCGCCGACGCGCACAACCGCGCCGTGCTGGCCGCCATCCCCGACACCTTCTTTCGCCTGAACCGCGAAGGCTTTTATCTCGACTATGAACAGGGCCACGACGCCAGCGCGGGATTTTCCCTCAGCGACTGCGTGGGCAGCCATATCCGCGACGTGCTGCCGCCCGAAATCGCCGCGCGCCTGCTCGACAAGGCGCACGCCGTGCTGGCCACGCAGCATATCGGCTCGGTCGACTACACGCTCACGCACGAAGACAGCACGCGCCATTTCGAGGCGCGCCTGGTGGCGACGGGGGCCGACGAGGTGCTGGGCCTGGTGCGCGACATCAGCGAACGCAAGCGCACGGAAGAACAGATCCGCCGCCTCGCCTATTGCGACAGCCTGACGGGCATCCCCAACCGGCAAGCGTTCCTGGAAACCCTGGAGCGCGAACTGCTGCGCTCGAAAGAGCACGACAAGAAATTCGCCGTGCTGTTCATGGACCTGGACGCCTTCAAGCGCATCAACGACACCCTGGGCCACGACGTGGGCGACCATTTGCTCAAGGTGGTGTCCGAGCGCCTGCGCGAAACCATCCGCCCCAGCGACCTGGTGCTGCGCGCCGAACACGAGTTTGAAACCACCTTCGGCGGCAGCAACCTGGCGCGCCTGGGCGGCGATGAATTCACGATCCTGATTCCCGACCTGGAGCGGGTAGAAGACGCGCTCAACGTGGCGCACCGCGTCAAGGAAGCCATGCGCCGGCCCTTCATGATCGAAGGACACGAGATTTTCGTCACGGCCAGCATCGGCATCTCGCTGTATCCGGAAGATGGCGAGGATTGCAACTCGCTATTGAAATATGCGGACACGGCCATGTACCACGCGAAGAACTGCGGCAAGAACAACGCCAAGCTGTACAGCTCTTCGCTGACGATGGAAATCATGAGCCACGTCAAGATGGAAGTGGGGCTGCGCAAGGCCTTGCAAAACAACGAGCTGTACCTGCTGTACCAGCCGCAGATCGACGTGCCCAGCACGCAGATCGTCGGCGTGGAAGCGCTGGTGCGCTGGCGCCATCCCGAACGGGGCATCATCTCGCCCACGGAATTCATCCCGCTGGCCGAAGAGACGGGGTTGATCGTGCCCATCGGCGAATGGGTGCTGCGCACGGCGTGCAACCAGGCCAAGGCGTGGCAAAGCGACGGCGGGCGCGCCATCCGCATGGCCGTCAACCTGTCGGCCAAGCAATTCAAGGATGAAAACCTGATGCAGATCGTGCTGTCGGTCCTGGCCGACACGGGCCTCGATGCGCGCCTGCTGGAGCTGGAATTGACGGAGGGAACCCTGATGGACGATGCGCGCGCCACCATGGTGACCCTGGAGCAATTGCGCGGCATCGGCGTGTACCTGTCCATCGACGACTTCGGCACGGGCTATTCGTCCATGAATTACCTGAAACGCTTCGACGTGCGGGCCTTGAAAATCGACAAGAGCTTTATCGCCGGCTTGCCGCAGGATACGGAAAACGCGGCCATCACACGCGCCATCATCGCCATGGCGCATGGCTTGAAAATGGTGGTGGTGGCCGAGGGCGTGGAAACGGACGAGCAGCTGCTGATGCTGGAAGAATACGGCTGCGACATGGCGCAGGGATATTTTTTAGGCCACCCGTCGCCGCACGACACGATCACGGCCATGCTGGCCAGGCAACGGGGCCAGCTGGCCAGCGTGGAAACTAGAGCACTTCGAAGGCAAGGATTTGCGTGACTTGCTGGGCGTTGAAATTATCGTCGGAAATCATCACCAGGCTGCGGCGGCCGTTTTCCAGGCGCGGGCCCCAGCTGATGCCTTCGATATTGTCGACCCGCGGCAAACCGATCTTTTCCAGGTCCAGCAGCAGGCGCTTGCGCGCCGGCACGTAGCTTGCACCCGCCAGGGCCGGGATGGCCTGGATATCGGTGGCGCCCTGCGTATCCATTTCGTAGATGCGCACGTGATTCGTGTAGATGCCGTCGGCGTGTTCCACGCCGGCCCGCTCCACCACCAGCACCTGGTGATCGTTGACGGCGAGGATTTCCGACACGCCATTGTCCGCTTCCTTCCCCGGCGCGGGCCGCGAGGCCACCGGCTCGATCGGATACGCGTACTGGCCCAGCACGGTGCCCGCGCGGTCCAGGCGCGTGATGCGCACCACCGAGCCGTTATCGGGCGTGGCCAGCGGGCCATCCTGGTACAGGGCCGCTTCCATGCCCAGCCACAAGCTCTTGCCATCGCTGGCAAACGACAGCGCTTCAAAGCTCATGTTGTTGCGCGATCCCGTTTCATCCTTCGCCACCTTGAACATGGCGGGCGTGGGCAAGGTGGCCAGGTAGTGGCCGCCGCTATCGGCGTGGCGCACGAACGGGTGCAAACCCACCTTGCGGTTGCCTTCGCTGCCGTACCACAGGCTGCCATCCTGCGGATCGACGCGGATGGTTTCGATGTCGGCCACCTGGTCGCCCTGCTCCAGCCTGGCATGGGCCAGGTTCGGATAGCGGCTGCCATCGGGCTGCGTGAAGAAATGCACGCTGTTGAAGGTCACGCCGGCAAATGCGCGGCTGTCGTAGTCGAGCGCGGCGCGGTAGAAGCGGGCCGGATTGATTTCCGAGCGGTCATCGCTTTCCATCACCCAGCTGTTATTGGCCGCATCGTAATCGATGCCGGACAGGCCGCCCACCGTCGTGCCCTCGAACGGGTATTTCAAGGCGATGCGCTGTTCGCCGATCAGGCGCAAGCCCGCGATCGGTGCGTCGTAAGAGAAGCTGGCGCAGGCGGAGAGGAGGATGGCGGCGGACGCCAGGGCAAGCGCGGTACGGAACAATGGAGGCATGATCGGTATCAAATAAGTCGGGAAGCAATTTCCGGGGTCAGACCCGCCGGGTCTGACCCCAGCTTTAATTCTGTGGGTTAATAGCGAATTACACCACGCCATCGGTCTTCAGCCGCGCGATGGCGGCCGCATCATAGCCGAGCGACGCCAGCACCTCGTCGTTGTGCTGGCCCAGGGTGGGCCCCAGCCACTGCGTCTTGCCCGGCGTGGCGGACAGTTTCGGGCTGATGGCGGGCAATTTGACGGGCGTGCCGTCGGCGAAATGGTGCTGTTCGAACATGTCGCGGGCGAGGAATTGCGGGTCGCTCAGCATGTCGCGCACCGAGTAGATTTTGCCGGCCGGTACGTCTGCCGCCTTCAACACGGCCAGCGCGCTGTCGATCGTGTGCGTGGCGCACCAGGCGCCGATGGCGTCGTCGATTTCCTGTGTGCGCGCCACCCGGCCGTCGTTGCGCGCCAGCTGCAGGTCGCCCGCCATGTCGATGCGGCCCATGGCCAGCATCAGCCGCTTGAAGATGGCGTCGCCGTTGCCCGCGATGACGATGTTTTCGCCGTCGCCCGTCGTGTAGGTATTCGAGGGCACGATGCCGGGCAAGGAACCGCCCGTGCGCTCGCGCACCACGCCCGCCTGGTCGTATTCGGGCACCAGCGACTCCATCAGGTTGAACACGGATTCGTACAGGGCCACGTCGACCATCTGCCCTTCGCCGCCATCCCGGCCACCCGTCACGTCGCGGTGGCGCAGCGCCATCATGGCGCCGATCACGCCGTGCAGGGCCGCCACGGAGTCGCCGATGGACACGCCCACGCGCACGGGCGGACGGTCGGCAAAGCCGGACACATAGCGCAAGCCGCCCATGGATTCGCCGATGGCGCCGAAGCCGGGCAAGTCCTTCATCGGTCCCGTCTGACCAAAGCCGGACAGGCGCACCATGACGAGGGACGGTTTGACCTGCTTGAGCTGCTCGTAGCCGAGATCCCACTTTTCCAGCACGCCGGGGCGGTAATTCTCGATGATGATGTCCGCTTCCAGGGCCAGCTGGCGCGCGATGGCCCGGCCCTCGGGCGTTTTCAGGTTCAGCGTTAAACTTTTCTTGTTGCGCGCCTGCACCGACCACCACAGCGAGGTGCCGTCTTTCAGCACTCTCCAGGTACGGATGGGGTCGCCGCCATCGGGCGACTCGATCTTGATCACGTCGGCGCCGAATTCGGCCAGCATGCGGGCGCAGAACGGCCCCGCGATCAGGGTGCCCAGTTCCAGGACTTTGATGCCCTGGAGGGGGCCGGAAGATGCGGAAGCGTCTGTCATGTTGTAGTCAGGTTGCCCTGCGGTCGAGCATCGCGCGGGCAATCGTGCCCGCGTCGACGTATTCCAGTTCGCCGCCCACGGGCACGCCGCGGGCCAGACGGCTCACGCGCAAGCCCCGCGCCTTCAGCATTTCGCTGATGTAGTGGGCCGTCGCTTCGCCTTCATTCGTGAAATTGGTGGCCAGCACTACTTCGCCGACCACGCCATCGTTGGCGCGGTTCAGCAATTTTTCCAGGTGGATGTCTTTCGGGCCGATGCCGTCCAGCGGAGACAATCTCCCCATGAGGACGAAATACAGGCCCTTGTAGGTGAGCGTCTGCTCGATCATCAGCTGGTCGGCAGGCGTTTCCACCACGCACAGCAAGCGCTTGTCGCGCTCTTCGTCGAGACAGGTCTCGCACACTTCGTGTTCGGTAAAGGTGTTGCACAGGCCGCAGTGATGCACGGCATCGACGGCCTGGAACAGGGCGCGCGACAGCATGGCCGCGCCTTCCCTATCGTGCTGCAACAAATGAAATGCCATCCGCTGCGCCGACTTGGGGCCGACGCCGGGCAGGCGCCGCAGCGCCTCGGTCAGGAATTCAAGCGACTTGGACATGGATCAACCTTGCCCCGTGCCATAGATCGAGCGCATGCGGCAGTGCATCAGAATGGCATTTTGAAGCCGGCTGGCAAGTTCATGCCGCCAGTCAAGCCTGCCATTTTTTCCGCGGACGTCGCTTCCGCCTTGCGCACGGCGTCGTTGAAGGCGGCGGCCACCAGGTCTTCCAGCATGTCCTTGTCGTCAGCCAGCAGCGACGGGTCGATGGACACGCGCTTGACGTCGTTCTTGCACGTCATGACGATTTTCACGAGGCCGGCGCCGGACTGGCCTTCCACTTCCACCAGCGCCAGTTGTTCCTGGGCCTTTTTCATGTTGTCTTGCATTGCTTGCGCCTGCTTCATCAGGCCAGCCAGTTGATTTTTCATCATGAGAATGCTCCGTTCAATTCAGTTTGTGAGTGTGTTAATCATCAATGCAGGGTCGGCGCGGCGGAGCCGGCCGGTGCAGGGGTAATCGTTCCCGGCACAACAAAAGCGTCGAATACACGCTTCATGTCGAGCACGAAGGGATCGCTGGCGATGGTTGCTTCCGCTTGCAGCTGGCACGCCTCGCGGTGAGCCTGCGCTTCCGCGCTGGCCGTGTACCAGACGGCGCCCAGTTCCGTGTCGACCGCGACCTTGCGGCCGAAGCGTTCGGTGAGTGCGGCCGCCAGTTTTTCCACGTTGGCGGGACTGCGCCACGTGTCGATGGGCACGCGCAGGCGGAACGTGGTGCTGTGGCCGTCGTGCAGGCATTCGATCAGCTCGGCCTGCACGGCCAGCTGCTGGGCCACGCCGCGCAAGGGCAGCACGGCGGCCACGGCCGGCCAGTTGCCGTCCCAATCCAGGCCCGGCACGGGCGTGATCACATACGGCCCGCTGGGCGCGGCTTGCTTGGCGGCGCGCTGCGGCATGACGACGGCCGGCTGCTCGCTGCTTGGCGCGGCGGGCGCCGACACGGCGGCGGACGCGCTGTCGTCGGAAAATTCGGTGACCCACGGCGGCAAGTCGTCATCCGGCTGCGCTGGCGGCGGCGCGGCAGGACGCGCCTGCTGCACGGGCGCCGCAGCGGCCGCCGGTGCTTCCATCACGGCAACTGGGGGCGCATCGTCCCACGGCGCAGGCGCTTTCGCGGCGGCGGGCGGCGGCGGTGGCGCGGCCTGGACGGGTGCGGCCGGGGCTGGCGCCGCGGCGACCGGCTCCGGTGCGGGTGCAGCCGGCTTGGGCGCCGACGATGGCGCCGACGGCGCGCTGCCGGGACGGCCTTTCGAGGCGGCGCGGGCCGCTTCCAGCGCCGCATTGATGGCGGCGCGGGCGGAACTGATCGGGGCGCCCGATGCGGCCGGGGCAGCTGCGGCCGGAGCAGCCGCCGGCGGCGCCGCTGGTGGCGGTGCCGGGGCGGCGACAGGCGCCGGTGCCGGAGCAGCCGCGCGCGGCGGCGGCGCTTCGCTGCGCGCCATGCTGGCGGCAGCGGCGGCCACGACGGCGGGCGGGGTCACGGCGGCATGGCTGGCCACGCTGTTCGTGGCGGCGCGGGCCGCCGGGGCAGATGCGCCTGCCGCGGCGCGCGCGGCGGCCACGGCGGCGGGACGGTTGCCCGTGGCCGCGGCAGGAGCCGCCGGCACGCCATCGGCGCCGCCTATGCCGGGCCGAAAGGCCAGCATGCGCAGCAGGGTCATGGTAAAGCCCGCATACTCATCGGGCGCCAGGCCCAGTTCATTGCGGCCATGCACGGCGATCTGGTAAAACAGCTGCACTTCTTCCGCGTCAAACGCGCCAGCCAGGCGCACGATATCCGCGTATTCAGGCAAATCTTGCGGCAAGGCGGCCGGCACGGTTTGCGCCAGCGCAATGCGGTGCAATAAAGTGCCCAGATCCTGCAGGGCGCCGTTGTAGGACAGGCTGCGCGAGGCCATTTCGTCGGCCACGGCCAGCAAATCGGCGCCATCCTGCTGCGCCAGCGCGTCGAGCAGGCGCACCAGGTACGACTGGTCGAGCGCGCCCAGCATGCCCTGCACGGCATCTAACGTGACTTCGCCGGCCGCATACGCGATGGCCTGGTCCGTCAGCGACAGCGCGTCGCGCATGGAACCGTGGGCGCCCTGGGCCAGCAGGCGCAAGGCCGGCTGTTCGAAGGCGATGCCTTCCTGTCCCAGGATATTGTCCAGGTGGCTGATGATGTGGCCGGGCGGCATCTGCTTGAGATTGAACTGCAAGCAGCGCGACAGCACGGTCACGGGTATCTTTTGCGGGTCCGTCGTGGCCAGGATGAATTTGACGTGCTCGGGCGGCTCTTCCAGCGTTTTCAGCATGGAATTGAACGCGTGGTTCGTCAGCATGTGCACCTCATCGATCATATAGACCTTGAAGCGGGCATTGCTCGGCGCATACACGGCTTGTTCCAGCAACTGCGCCATTTCATCGACGCCGCGGTTCGACGCCGCATCCATCTCTATATAGTCGACAAAGCGTCCCGCGTCGATCGCCGTGCACGCTTCGCACACGCCGCACGGCTGGGCCGTGATGCCGCCCGTGCCATCGGGGCCGATGCAATTGAGCGACTTGGCCAAGATGCGCGACAGGGTCGTCTTGCCGACGCCGCGCGTGCCCGTGAACAGGTAGGCGTGATGCAATCGGCCGCTGTGCAAGGCATGCGTGAGCGCGCGCACGACGTGCTCCTGGCCGACGAGCGTCTCGAAATTCTTGGGGCGGTATTTACGGGCGAGGACTTGATAGGACATGCTGAGATTTTACCATGCGATTTTGCGGGTGATCCTGCGCGGCGGGCGCAAGCCTCATGGCCGGGCCATTCAAAATGGCAAACGCGGCAAAGCAGCAATTGTATAACATGGCCAGCTGGAAATATGGAAAACACGGCAAGCCCGGCAATGCTGCGGGCCGGCAAGAAAATGGCGCCGTAAAAGCAAAAAAGCTGCCCATGGCAGCTTGATTGTCGATCCTGATAAAACATTCCCGAAGGAGGCGAGCCTGATCTGCGGCACTCATGGTTAATAGCCGTGGCTGCTTCGTTCCCGACCTGACCAGGTTAGCCATGCCACGATGCGCAGGGGCCCGCCGGGGACAATTATAACCGACCTGCGCCCGATTGGGGAAGCAAGCTGAAATCCGGGGTCAGCCCCCCGGTCAAGTTGGCAATGACCATTGCGTCAGCGGTGTTGAGGGTCTGACCCCAGCCGTTCTACAGCCCCAGCTCTTGCCAGATGCCATCCACCTTCGCCTTCACTTCCGGCGTCATGGCGATCGTCGTGCCCCATTCGCGCGTCGTTTCGCCCGGCCATTTATTCGTCGCATCGATGCCCATCTTGCTGCCCAGGCCGCTGACCGGCGAGGCGAAGTCCAGGTAATCGATGGGCGTGTTGTCGACCAGGGTCGTGTCGCGGATGGGGTCGACCCGCGTCGTGATGGCCCAGATGACCTCTTTCCAGTCGCGGATATTCACGTCTTCGTCGACCACCACGATGAACTTGGTATACATGAACTGGCGCAGGAAGCTCCACACGCCGAACATCACGCGCTTGGCGTGGCCCGCGTACTGTTTCTTGATCTGCACCACGGCCATGCGGTAGCTGCAGCCTTCGGGCGGCAGATAGAAGTCGGTGATTTCGCTGAACTGCTTTTGCAGCAGGGGCACGAACACTTCATTCAGGGCCAGACCCAGCACGGCCGGTTCGTCCGGCGGTTTGCCTGTATACGTGGAGTGGTAGATCGGGTCGCGGCGCATGGTGATGCGGTCGATGGTAAACACAGGGAAACTGTCCTGCTCATTATAGTAGCCCGTGTGGTCGCCATACGGCCCTTCCAGCGCGTGCTCGTAGCCGCTCGGATGGTTTTCATCCGGATAGATATGGCCTTCGAGCACGATTTCGGCGGACGCGGGCACGCGCAGCTCGCTGCCGATGGCTTTCACCAGCTCCGTGCGGCTGCCGCGCAGCAAGCCGGCGAACTGGTATTCGGACAGGCTGTCCGGCACCGGCGTGACGGCCCCTAATATAGTAGCGGGATCGGCGCCCAGCGCGACGGCGATCGGATACGGCTTGCCCTTGCTCTGGATCGCGTGCTCGCGGAAGTCCAGCGCCCCGCCCCGGTGCGCCAGCCAGCGCATGATGACTTTATTACGCCCCAGCACTTGCTGGCGGTAAATGCCCAGGTTTTGCCGCTTCTTGTTCGGGCCCTTGGTGATCACCAGGCCCCACGTGATCAGGGGAGCGACGTCGCCGGGCCAGCAATGCTGGATCGGCAGGCGCGCCAGGTCGACGTCGCTGCCTTCCCAGACGATTTCCTGGCACTTCGCGCCGCGCAACTCCTTCGGCGACATGTCCCACACGGATTTCACCAGGGAACCGAGGCCCAGCAAGTCCTTGAAATCCTTCGGCGGCTCCGGCTCCTTCAGCCGCGCCAGCACATGGCCGATCTTGCGCAGTTCACTGACATCTTCCGCGCCCATGCCCAGCGCCACGCGACGCGTGGTGCCGAACAGATTGCCCAGCACCGGCATGTCGTATCCCGTCGGGTTATTGAACAGCAAGGCCGGTCCGCCTGCGCGCAAGGTGCGGTCGCAAACTTCCGTCATCTCCAAAATCGGTGAAATGGGGGTCGAAATGAGCTTAAGTTCACCCATTTGTTGCAGTTGAGAAATAAAATCTCGCAAATCTGAATATTTCATGTGTTTTTAATTTTTTTTGACGTCGGACGCCGTTGCTGAAGGATCTATGCCAAGTAATTGATTTTATTGGCTTTTGGCACAATGCAAGTCAAAAAGTAAGACATAAAAGTAATAAAGAAACGATTCGTTAGTATTGACTTGATATAAAACGGCTTCTACAATTCGCCCAACTTGAAAGAGCACGCCGGCCCAGAGCTTGATTTTAGCGTTTCTCTTTCATTCACGGAGTCGGGGCTCCACATGACATTTTAAGGAGTGTTTTCAAAAGGCGTCTGCCTTACCCCCGGTAAAAGTTGTATTGCGACTGATCCAATACCAAAAACGGGACCGATCAGCTCAAGCAAGCAATGACGGCGTTTCTCGCACGCATCCATACGCGGCGGAAACGATGATATTTCTGATGCACGGCATTGGCAGTACCCACAACACCGCGAGACCGCGGAGGGACTGCCTGTTGACGCGACATTTCGGGGAACTCTATGACTCATCGTAGCACTGAAGCAGCATTGCCTGCTTCAACCGTGGCTGGCCAGCCAGCGTTGGCGCGCTTGCGCGCCCGCGCACAGGCCATTTCGGCACGTGGCGTTTTGACCACGGCACAACACACACTGACAGTCTTCGGCATTTCCGCCCTGGCACTGATCGCCCTGCTGATGTTCCGCCCTGACCTGGGCAAGCAACTGACGCACAGCCTGTTCCCGCTGCCGATGGCAGAGGCGCAAGCCGTTGAAGCACCGGCCCTGTCCGCACTGATGGAAGCGCCTGCTTCCGTGCAAACGGCCGCCGCCAGCGATACCCCGCTGACCAAGGAAGAAAAAGCCTTGCTGGGCACGCAAAAGCAGCAGCAATGGGTTACCAACTGGCTCTCCAAGCGCTACCGCGTGGCCAACGACGCGACCAATATGCTCGTCTCGACGGCTTACCTGACGGCCCGCGAAATCAAGCTGGACCCGCTGCTGATCCTGGCCGTGATGGCCATCGAATCGGGCTTGAACCCGTTCGCGGAAAGCCCCGTCGGCGCGCAAGGCTTGATGCAAGTCATGTCGAAAGTGCACCACGAGCGCTTCCAGGAAATGGGCGGCGTGCAAGCAGCGCTGAACCCGGTCGCCAATATCCGCGTCGGTTCGCTGATCCTGAAGGATTACGTCACGCGTGGCGGTTCCGTCGAAGCGGGCCTCAAAACCTACGTGGGCGCCGCCAACTTCGCCACCGACTCGGGCTACGGCTCGCGCGTGCTGGCCGAATACCGCCGCCTGAAACAAGTGTCGGCCGGCCAGCGTGTGCCGACGACGACGCCGGTGATGGCATCGAACACGCCAGCGCCAGCCAAGGCGCCGGCAGCGGAAAGCGGCATCACCATCAAAGTACTGCCCCACAACGAGATCGCCGGCCTGTGACCCTTTAAAAGCCCTCACAGGGGCATCCAAAAAGCAGCACCCAGTAAAAAAGCCACCGCACGCAAGTGCCGGTGGCTTTTTTATTGCCCTGCGGCACTGGCCGCAGGAACTGCTCTCTATATTACTTGCGCTTGTTGGCGCCCACTTCTTCCTCGCGGAATTTCACTGCCAATTTATCCAGCACGCCGTTCACATACTTGTGGCCATCGATACCGCCAAACGACTTGGCCAGCTCGACCGCTTCGTTGATGACGACGCGGTACGGGATTTCCATGTTGTTCTTCAGCTCGAAAGCGCCGATCAGCAGGATGCCGTGTTCGATGGGCGACAGTTCCGCGATATTGCGGTCGATCAAGGGTGCCATGCTTTCGCGCAGCGCCAGCGAATCCTTGATGGCGCCGTACAGCAACACCGTGAAATGATCGCCATCGGCCTTGTCGAAACCATGCGCGGCGCGAATATTGTTCACGACGGTAGTCGCGTCTTCATTGTTCAGCAGCCACTGGTACAAGCCCTGCAGCGCAAACTCGCGCGCGCGGTGACGCGGCGTGCGGTTTTTGCTGGGATTGGCGAGCAAATTTTTCTCAGTCATGATTGTTACCTGTTCTTAAATACGTGTTCACTACAAATTCCGGCGAGACACCGCAGTGCGCTTTTAGGCAGCGCAGCCGCGGCTCAAGCGTGCGTGAGAAGGATGTCAGGGCCAGGCGCGAGGCCGAAGACAGTACGAAAGTACGGCGAGGCCTTGCAACGCAGCCATGGCATTCTTATCACACGCGCTTAGTCTTCGTCGGTGTCCTGCAACTCTTCCAGCGCTTGCGCCAGATTAGCCATTTCCACTGCCACGCGTGCCGCTTCTGCTCCCTTGACCAGCATGCGTACTTCCGCTTGCTCGTCGTTTTCAGTCGTCAACACTGCGTTGGCGATGGGGATGCCGTAATCGAGACCGACGCGCGTGATGCCCGCGCCCGATTCGTTCGATACCAGCTCGAAGTGGTAGGTTTCACCGCGAATCACGGCGCCCAGTGCGATCAGGGCATCGAATTGCTCGGTTTCCGCCATTTTTTGCAGAATCAGTGGGATTTCCAGGGCGCCCGGCACGGTCACGTGCAGGATATCTTCATCGGCCACGCCCAGCTTGCTCAACTCTTCCAGGCATGCCGACAGCAAGCCACCACCGACGATTTCATTGAATCGTGCCTGGACGATACCGACGCGCAAACCTTCGCCGGCAAAATTAGTTTCGTATGCTCCTACGGTCATCATATGCCTCTTTAATCTGGTGGTTCAGGGCGACATGCACATGTCGCCATCGTTTACTCTACATCGACGCCTGACAAAATCGTAGCGAGCGGCAGCGAGTTGTGGTCGAGAAGCGCAACTGTACGAAGGTACAGTGAGCATCACAGGCCGCAAATCGCGACGCGCAGTAGATTTAGTCAGGTGTCCTGGCCTGGGTGGCACTGAAAACCTGTTACTTCCAGGTCGAAACCGACCATCGACGGCATCTTGCGTGGGCTGGCCAGCAATTGCATCTTGCTCACGCCCAGGTCGCGCAGGATTTGCGCGCCGATGCCGTAGCTGCGCAAGTCCATGCTGGCGGCGCGGCCTTTCGGCTTGGCTTGCGGCGTATCGAGCGCAGCGAACTGGGCAAACAGCTCGCCCGACGTCTCGCCGCAGTTCAGCAAGACCATCACGCCCCGCTCGGCCTGCTTGATGGCGGCCATCGAGGCGGCCACCGTCCACGAGTGGGTAGTCGCTTCGCTTTCCAGCACGTCCAGCAGGGAAACGGGCTGGTGAACGCGCACCAGCGCTTCCAGGCCGGGGGCCAGGTCGCCATGCACGAGGGCCAAATGGGCCGACGCGCTCGGCTTGTCGCGGAAGGCGATCAAACGGAATTCGCCATGCGCCGTATGCAGGGTGCGCTCGGCAACGCGCTCGACCAGGGACTCCGTCTGGCTGCGGTAATGGATCAGGTCGGCAATCGTGCCGATTTTCAAGCCATGTTGCTCGGCAAACAACAGCAAGTCCGGCAAGCGCGCCATGGTGCCGTCGTCCTTCATGATTTCGCAAATCACGGACGCGGGCGTCAAGCCGGCCATGGCCGTCAGGTCGCAACCGGCTTCCGTATGGCCTGCGCGCATCAGCACGCCGCCTTTTTGCGCTTTCAGCGGGAAGATATGGCCAGGCTGGACGATATCGCTAGGCTGCGTGCCCTTGGCAACCGCGACCTGGATGGTCTTGGCGCGGTCGGCGGCGGAAATGCCCGTCGTCACGCCTTCGGCCGCTTCGATGGACACGGTAAAATTGGTGCCGTAGGCGGTGCCGTTGCGCGATGTCATCATCGACAGGTTCAGCTCGTCGCAACGCTCTTCCGTCAGGGTCAGGCAGACCAGGCCACGCGCATGCGTGATCATGAAATTGATGGCTTCAGGCGTCACGAAATCGGCGGCAAGCACCAGATCGCCTTCATTTTCCCGGTCTTCTTCATCGACCAGTATCACCATGCGGCCGGCGCGCAATTCAGCGACGATCTCTTCGGTGCTGGATATTGACATTATTCATCCTCTGAAGACACCTGGCAAAACCTGCTGCGCGTCGGTATAGGCGGCTTGCGATGCTCACCGTACCTTCGTACGGTTGCGCTTCTCAGCCACCTCTTCCTTCCGCTCGCGACGGTTTTGCCTGGCGTTGTTAATGAAACTAAAAACTGAAATATCGAGCGCGAAAATTCCGCGAATTTCCGGGAATTTCCGGGAATTTTCTTATAACCTGCTATTTTAAAGGATTTAGCGCTTGCAGACCTGAAATAAGACAGCTTTGCGGCACGGATGCCACCGCCTGCCCCGCAAAGCGCCAATTCCCTGATCCAGCGCACACGGCGGCGGCAAGACGCGCGCCGCCGGCCTTGCAAAGAGCATAAGATCAACCCGTCACCGCCACGGCGCTGACGCCCCATTCGCAGCGACACCCCACACAGGAGCGGCACTATGAAAACCAACGGATCGGCCATCTGGTCAGGCGGCATCAAGGATGGCAAGGGCGCCATCAGCACGCGCAGCGGCGCCTTGCAGGAATACCCCTATGGCTTTGCCAGCCGCTTCGAAGGCAAGCCGGGCACGAATCCCGAGGAACTGATCGGCGCCGCCCACGCGGGTTGCTTCACCATGGCCCTGTCGCTGATCCTCGGCGAAGCGGGCCTGACGGCGGAAAAGATGGAAACGACGGCCGAAGTGACCCTCGACAAGGTGGACGACGGCTTTGCCATCACGGCCGTCCATTTGATCCTGAAAGCGAAAATCCCCGGCGCCAGCCAGGCTCAATTCGAGGAATTGACGGCCAAGGCCAAGGCCGGCTGCCCCGTGTCGAAGCTACTGAAAGCCAATATCACGCTGGACGCCACCCTGCTGCCCTAGATTTTCGTTACGGGCTTGACGGGCTCCACGGCAGCGACGGGCGCCACCAGCGGCAGGCGCGAGTCGCTGGCCGGCAGTGGCCGGTTCATCAAGCCGGGATTCAGGGCTGCATTGTTCAGGTTATACGCGGCGATGGCCGCCGCCACGGACGGGTCTTGCGAGGAAGGCGGCGGCACGGCCATGCCCGCGTTTTGCGCGGCCAGCTCTTGCGCCTGCGCATTTTGCTGGGCCAGCTGGGCTTGCGCCGTCGCCAGGCCCGCATCGGCTTGTCCCTGCGCTGCGCGCGCCAGCGACTGGGCCCGGTCGGATGCCGCCTGGGCCGCCATCTGCGCGTCGCTGGCGGCCAGCTGCGCCCGTACCGCATCGTCCGCCGCCGCTTGCGCCTGCTGCTGCAAGCCCTGCTGCCGTACTTGCCCCTGGCGCAGCTCATCCACGCGCGCAGCGTCCTGTTGCTGCGCCTGCTGATCTGTATTCATGCGTTCGGCATCCAGGCGCTGGGCATCGATGCGCAGGTTGTCCGTGCGCTGCGTCTGCAGCAAGTCCGCGGCATTGTCGGCCTGTTGCGCTGGCGGCTGGGGCCGCAGCTCCTGCAAGTCCAGGTTCAGTTCTTCCGCTTCCAGTTGCCGCTGCAGTTCCAGTTGCCGCTGCGCAATGGCGGCCGTCTGCGGCGGCGCCGCGTCGACGGGCTGCAGCGCGGCCTGCGACGCCTGTACGGCGCCGGACGGCAGTGTTTCTCCCGTCAAATCCGCTTCGACACCGGCCGCCAGCGGTGCGCCCTGCTGCCGGGCCAGCACGGCGCCCACTTGCGCCAGCACCTCCGTTCCCTGTTGCAATGCGTCCAGGGTGGCATTGCTGTCGGCCGCATACGCTGCTTGCAACGTTGCCGCATCGACATCTTCATTGCGCAAGTCGATGCCGATGCGGGCCAGTTGTGCTTGCGTAAGCAAGCTGCCGTCCTGCGCCAGCGCCGTGGCTGCATCCGTCGTGCCGTCGCCCGACAATAAATCGTAGCGCTGCGCCAGGCTGCCCGGCGTGTCGCCGGCCGTGGCCAGCTGGCTGGCGTCGATGCCGCTCGTTTGCAGCTGGGCGAACGATTCCGTCAGTTGCCGCGCCAGCGCCAGCAAGTCGTCATTGACATTCACGGTGGTATTGGCCGCCCTGGCCTCTTCCGTGGCGCCCTGCAAGGCCAGCAGTTGCCGGCGCGATAAGGCCACGCCGGACAGGAACTGGCCCAGCGGGGAGATGTCTACCTGCGTCGAGGAAAGTATTGCAAGGGCAGCCGCCGCGCCGGATGCCGGCACGGGCTGCGCCGGCGCCAGAGCTGCCGTTGCGCCCACGCGGGACGTGGCCGGGATGGTGTTGGGCACGGTTGCGCGCGAAATCGGGTCCATGGCTAGCCTCCACTGCGGAAAGCTTCATAGTATGCGCGTCTGCAAGAAAAGCAACACACGCCTGGCAAGGCGGCTGTGTTGCCGTGTTCAGTTCTTATATCAGGCGGCGGCCTTGTCCAGCGACAGCATGCGCTCGACATAGCGGGCGATCAGGTCGATTTCCAGGTTGACCTTGCCATCCACCGTCAAATGTTTCAAGGTCGTCATGGCGATCGTGTGCGGGATCAGGTTGATCGAGAAGCGGCAGCCGTTGACGGCGCCCGCGCCCAGGTCCTCCACGCGGTTGACGGTCAGCGACACGCCATTGACGACGACGGAACCCTTGAAGGCCAGGTATTTCGCCAGTTCGTGCGGCGCTTCGATCACCAGTTCCCACGATTCGCCCACGGCTTCGAACTTGCGCACGATGCCCAGGCCGTCGACGTGGCCAGACACCAGATGGCCGCCCAGGCGCTCGGCCAGGGTCAGGGCTTTTTCCAGGTTCACTTCCGTGGTGGTATCGAGGCCCACGGTGCAATTGAGGCTTTCACGCGAGACATCGACGGCAAAACCCGTGTCCGACTTTTCCACCACCGTCATGCAGGCGCCATTGATGGCGATCGAATCGCCCAGGGCCACGTCGGCCAGCGGCAAACCGCCCGCGTGAATATTCAGGCGCACGCCTGCATCGAGGCCGCCGTCGAGCGGTTGCACGGTTTCAATCTTGCCGATGGCGGCAACAATTCCTGTAAACATGGAGCTAACCTTATAAAAAGTGTAAATCTATTAAGTACGCTGGGCGAATCTTGCAAGGATACGCACATCTTCGCCCACTTGCTGAACCTGGTGAAATTGCAAAGTGCGCTGCTGCTTGATATCCGTCAAGGCGGGCAAGGTAAACATGCCTTGCGCATCGCCCAGCAAGGTGGGCGCCAGGTAGACCAGCAACTCGTCGACGCAACCTTCGCGGATCAGCGAACCGTTCAGTTTGGCGCCTGCCTCGACGTGGACTTCATTGCATTGCCGGCGTCCCAGTTCCAGCATCAGCGCGGCCAGGTCGACCTTGCCGGCCGCGTTCGGCAACAGGATGACTTCGGCACCCAGCGCCTGCAGTTGCGCCTGTTTCTCCGGGTTGGCGACGGCCGCCACGATCCACGTGCCGCCGCCCTGCAGGATGCGCGCGTCGAGGCTGATGTCGAGCCGGCTGTCGACGACGATGCGGCGCGGCTGGCGCGGCGTCTCGACGGCGCGCACGTTCAGTTGCGGGTCGTCCGCCTTGACCGTGCCGATGCCCGTCAGGATGGCGCAGGCGCGCGCGCGCCAGGCGTGGCCGTCGGCGCGCGCTGCCGGCCCCGTGATCCACTGGCTCTGGCCATTGTGCAAGGCCGTCATGCCGTCCAGGCTGGCCGCCGTTTTCAAGCGCACCCACGGCTTGCCGCGCTGCATGCGCGAAAAGAAACCGATATTCATTTCATGCGCCTCGTCGGCCAGCACATCCGTCGTGACGGCAATGCCGGCCGCTTCCAGCTTGGCCAGCCCCTGCCCTGCCACCAGCGGATTCGGATCCGTCATGGCGGCCACGACTCGGCCCAGCCCCGCGCGCACGAGCGCATCGGAGCATGGCGGCGTGCGGCCATGGTGGTTGCACGGCTCCAGGGTGACATAGGCCGTGGCGCCGCGCACGTCGTTGCCGCGCGCCGCCGCATTGGCCAAGGCTTGCACCTCGGCATGATCCTGCCCGGCCGCCTGCGTCACGCCGGCGCCGATCACCTGGCCATCCTTGACGATCACGCAGCCGATGCGGGGATTGGGCGAGGTCGTGTACAAACCGCGCGCCGCCCATTCCAGCGCCAGGCGCATGCCATCGATATCGTTGAGTATTTCCACGGGCTTCTTTGATAGTGAGTGATAAATGAGTCGGATTAGATGAGTCGGATTACGAACTGTCGGCCACGCCGCTGCAATTGGCCGCTTGCTGCTGCGGGTCGCACACGCGCACCCTGCCCAGCATATTGATTTTAATATGGCGCACCTGCTTTCCCAAAGCCAGGGACAGGGTACCCCAGCGCGCCGCCAGGCTATTGGTCGCGCTGCAACTACGGCCTGCGCCATTGTAGGCGATATAAAACGGCGCCGTGGCCGACGAAAACGCGAACTGGGCCGTGATGCCCTCCGGCAGCGGCCCCTGGCGGAACAGCAATTCGTCATCGCCATCGAACGCCAGGTTGGCATTGCGGTCGATGAATGCCAGCCAGCCCGTGCGCCAATCCACGCCACCGGGCCCGGCCGGCATCAGCAGCACGCGCTGCCCCCGCGCCATCGCCTGCGCCCGCGTCAATTCGATGGCCGAGAACAAGTCCGTGGCCGCCGCCCGCACCTGCTGGCGCGCCAGCACCTGCTGCAGACTGGGCATGGCGGCGGCCGCCAGCAGCGCGGCAATCGCCAGCACGGCCAGCAATTCGAGCAAGGTATGCCCCGCCCGGCGTGGCTGCTTGCGCGAACGGACAAACCAGGGCCGGCCGCAGGAAGGCGAAAGGCGGCATGACAGTAAATCCCCCCTGCCTCGTGCCCGCGCCAGCGCAACCATGGCCTAGGGCCAGCAATGGCTGGCGGGACCGCTGCTGCCGCGCTGGCCCGTGCTGTTCAAGGACAGGACGCCGCAATCGGCATCCTGGAATTGCGCATCGACCTTGGCCGTGCCCGGCATGGCCCGCAACAGCACGCATTGCCCGATAGTCGCGCCGGGGCAGGCCAGCGCCTCGATTTCATACGCGCTGCCGGCAGCCGGTCCTTCGCCGGACCACCAGGGAAACTGCTGCGCCTGCAGCGCGGGCGACGCCGAGGAAAAGGCCAGATAGTGATTGTTTTGCGAATAATAGCGCTCCTGCTGCTGCATCAGGCGCAGCAGGGCCGCCTGCCCCTGCACCCGCTTGGCGCGCACGACATGGCCGTGGTAAGCGGGCGCGGCCAGCGCCAGCAACAGGCTCACGATCGCCAGCACGGCCAGCAGTTCGATCAGGCTGAAGCCCGGCGGGTTGGCAGCAGGAGCGCCTCCGTTTGCAGTGCACCAGTTCCGCCTTGCCAACGTCCCCATGCGATTTCCCCCTTTCCAAAAAGCGCCAGCCGATACGCTGCGCCGGCCTTGCCCACGCCTATTTTTTCTTGGCCGCCTCGTGCAATTCGCGCCAGTTCGCCACTTCACGCCAGCTGAGGCGCCGTGCCGGCAGCGATGCGCTGACGACCTTGAGCGCCGCCCCGCTGCCTGCGCCGGGCAAGCCCGGTTGCAGCACGGCCAGTTCCTTGCGCCCCTCGGCCCGCCCTGCCGCCGTCGGGGCGCCCACCGTGCTGTTCAGTTCGAGCGCCAGCGGCGGCGCGCGCGCCAGGCCATCGAACAAACGCCCCGTCTGCGCGCCCGCCTGCACGACACCGGCGCCATCGGCGGCAAAACCGCTCAGCACATCGAGCACGTACAGGCGCGTGGCCGGCTTGGCGCAAGGGTCGCGCCCCGGCAAGACGGTGTTGAAGATCACCTTGCCGGCGGCCAATACGGGACTGCTGACGCTGCGTTCGCCCGTTTGCCCGGTATTGAGGAAATCGAGGTACCAGCCGCGCATGGCGTCGCTGCCCGTGTAGCGCAATTCGGCGCCGTCGACGCGCACGCCGCCCGCCGCCTCGCCCAGGCTGCGCTGCTCCAGGTCGGCCCGGCTGCGCGTGGAAGATGATTCCCGCACATCGTCGTGCACGGCATAAAACGATTGCGACAGGAAGGCGGAAGGCCAGGTATCGGCCGCTTCGACCAGCTTGCCCGTGCCGAACAGCAGCACATAGCCGCCTCCGGGCGCGTAGGCCACGCTCAGTTGCTGCGTCACGGGCTGGCGCCGGCCCTGCGCATCGCGCGCGACAAAGACGAGCTTGCGTCCCTGCCCCTCCTTCCACGGCGGCCCGCCAGCCATGTCGAGGCGCCAGATATTGCCCTGCAAATCGCCTGCATACATATACGCCAGCGCGCCGTCGCTGCCCGGCACCACGGCGGGCGGACCCAGCGCCCGGGGCATGGCGTCCACATCCGCATCAACGTTCGCGTCCGCATCAGCGTCATGGCCGCCCCCACCACCGCTGGCCACGGGCACCTTGAGGCGGAAGTAATTACTTCCCAACACCCATGGCGTGCCGGGCGCCTTGTCCAGCGCCAGCAGGAAGATGGCGGCGGCCGATGCGGGCGCCGTCGTGTCCTTGCCATCGTTCACATGATTGTTGTAGCCGCTGGCGACGATGGCAAAGTCGCGGTAGGCCGGCGCGGCCTCCTTGCCGCCCATATTGATGCGGGCGAAGGCGGGCGGCGCGCGCACATTGCCCATCAGCCTGTCGTCGCGGTCCGTAAATTCCCACAGCGCCCCGTCTTGCCCGAAGCGCGCCGGGTCGGTGATGTCGAGCGCAAACACACCCTGCGCCCCGCCGCCCATGCCCGACACCAGCACCGTCTTCCAATGTCCCAGCGCCAGCACTTCCGCCGTGGCCGCCGCACCGTCGAGCAGCGGGCCGGAGCTGTAGTGAGTGCTTGCAGCGGCTGGCGCAAGGTGCAGCAGCGCTTGCGGCAGATAGGCAAACAATTCGCTGCCCGTGCGCGCATCGAAGGCATGCAGCAAGCCGTCGCTGGCGCCCAGGTACAGCATTTTGCGCCGCTGCAGCAGCGCCTGGCGGTGCAAGCCATAGCCGGTACCCGGCATGCCCAGCCCGGGCGCGCCCACGTACACGAGATTGCCATAGGGTGCTGCGCCCAGGCTGCCTGACCTGCGCCGCAGGAAACCGCCTGGCTGGCCCACCTCGTGCGTGCGCTGGCCCAGCAGGTACGCCAGGCGCGCCTCGCCCCGGCCATCGCCACTGTCGAATGCGCCGCGCTGCGCTGCGTCGAGGCGGTTCCAGGCCAGCGGCATCAGGCTGCCCTGGGCGTCGAGCGTGTAGACGGGACGCAAGGACGCAGGCGCGCCATCCGGCACGGGCTTGTCCTGTCCACCGGCAATCCACCATGGCTTGCCGGGAAGCAATGCGCCATCGGCTCCCACGGCAAACGCGGTGCGCGACAAGGTCATGCCGCCGTCGGCCAGGCGCAGCTGCGTCTGGAACCAGTATGCCTCTTCCGTGCCGGTGGCCAGCGCCATCAGGGCCGGCCCTGCGAGCGCCGCCGGCAAGGTGCCCTTATCGGCTGCTGCGAAGGCTGCGCGCAGTCCCGCGATCAGGGCGGCCGGATCGCTGCCGGGCAAGTAATGACCGGGCCAGCGGCCATCCAGGCTCCATTCATCCAGCGCGCCGCCCGTCGCGCTCTTGAAGGGGTTGGCGTCGCCATTCGCATCGAGAAAGCCGCCATACTTGGACGCCAGCAGCAAGGGTGTAGAGGCGGGAGTGGCGGCAGATTCGCCGGCCGGGTCGCCCTGGCGCAAGTCGCCCGCATAGTGCTCGACCTTTGCACCGCCGTCGTTCTTGCCGCCGGGACGCAAGGCCTGCACGTGCGACCAGTAGGCCAGGCCCGCCGCATGGTAGCTGGCGCCGCCCGCTCCGTCGGCCAGCCATTCCAGCGCCGCCAGTTCCGGCCGCGGCGCGGGATTGCCGGGCGTACCACCGCTTTCCAGGCTGCCCACCGCATGCGTCCAGGCCATCGCATCGAACGGCGGCGGCGCAAAACTGTCCGGCGCGCGGGCGCGGTCGCCGGATGCGGCAGGAGGGACCGGGACATTGCCGGGCACGTAACGGTCGCCCGCCATGCCCGCATCGCCGAGGCTGACGACGATGTGGCGCTGGCAACTGGCCGTTTGCGGGTCGCTCCATTGGGTCACGACCGGCAAGCCGTCGTCGATGGCAGGCGGGGCCGTGGCAGGCGGCACCGGGGCGCTCGCTTGCCGTCCCTGCAGGTAGCGCAGCGATTCGTACAGCAATTCGGCCAGCGGCGCCGCCCTGGCGTACGCGCCAGGATGCCCCGCATTGCCGCGGCCCAGGCCATTGATGTAAGCGGTCACCCCGCCGCCAAGGCCCGCGCCCTGGGCCGCAGCTTCGGCCAGATACACGCCGGTGGCGGGATTCCACTCGGCGCCGGCATTGTCTTGCGGCAAATAGTCGGGCGCCGTCCAGCGCTGCCTGCCCACGTGGGCCAGCGGCGCGCGCAGCACGCCGCCATACGCGGGGCCGGCGCTGGCGGGCATGCCGTTCAAATGACCAAACACGCCCACGCGCACCCTGCCGCCATGGCGCTGCACGGCGCCCACCGGCTTGTAGTTCTTGCCATACGCCAGGCACAAGTCGTCGCGCAGCGGTCCCTCATCAGCGTCGCACACGCGCACGCGCGCGAGGAACACCCCGTGCGTAGCAGCAAGGCTAGGCGCATCGCAAGTGCCGCCCGCAGACTGGCCAAGGCTGGCGTCGCCGAACAGCAGGCGGTTGCGGCAGGACACGATGGCCAGTTGCGCCAGCGCAAATGGCGTCGCCGCCACCACGCCGGCCTGCAAGACCTTGCGCGGGAAAAAGACGGGGTGGGCAAAAAAGTCGATGGGGCTGTCGGCGTCAGGCAGGTGGGCGCGCTGCAGCACCGTCTTGCGCACTTCGTCGATGACGCGGTCGCCGCCCGTCAGCGCATAGCGGACGAGGTCGAGCATGCTGGTGCTGGCCCAGTTGAGAAAGTTGCCGCTGAAACTATCGCCGCCGCAACCGTGCAGCGCATCGGCCGGTTTCAGCACGGAGAAGTAAGCGGTCGCTACGCGCAAGTCCGGCAGCATGACGCCATCCTTGCTGCGATACGGATAGCTGTAGCACATGCGCGCATGAAAATACCCTGCGTACTCGCGCTGCGGCGCATACTCGCCGCCATATGCGGCAGCGGCCGCCGCATGCGTGAGGGACAGGTTGAGCAGCAGATTCGGCGGCACCCTGGCGCCGTGCAAGCCCGCGTCGGCCCGCGCCAGCGTCACCGGCGGGACGGCGGCGGCAAGGGCGCCGCCGCAACAGAGGCTGGCCAGACAGGCCAACAGCATCAGCCAGACGCAGCCGGCATGCCGCCGGGCAGACCGCAAAGCAGGCCACAAAGTGGACGGCAAAGTGGGTGGCAAGATGAACCGCGGCGCCCTCATGGCCCCGCTCCCGCCGCCTGTTTGCGGTAATAGCTTTGCAGCACGACTTGCGTGCTTTCCTGCGCGCCAAAACCGATGGCCGTGATGCGGTACACATAGCTTTCCGTGGCCAGACCACCGGCCGCTGCCGTGGCCTGCGCGCCGGGCGGGTGAAACGGCAGCAGTTCGATAAGGTAGCGGGGCCGGCGCGACGGCAGGAATCCCTGCCCCGTCTGCATGACGGCGCCCGTAAACTGGCCGTATGGCACGGTGCGGCTGCTGGCTTCGGCGCCATCGAGGTCCGTACTCAGCCAGAGGGCCGGCGCCTCCGGGGCCGCGGGCAGGCACAGGCCCAGCGCGCCGCCCTCACCACAACCCTCCGCGAACCCGGCCGCACTGCCTGGCGCGAAGAGGCTGCTGCGTCCCGGCGCGCCGGGCAAGCCTTCGATATCGTTTTGCGCATCCACCAGTGCCTCCTCCGCAGCCTGAAACGCGATCTGCCGGTCGCGCTCGCCGCGCGCCGCCTTTTCTCCCTGCAAGGCCATCTGCGCCGCCGATATGCCCAGCAACAAGATGATCACCAGAGCACATACACGAGGGTGGCGCCGCCGCATCGCGCACGAGGTGGGCGCCAAGGCACGCAACAGCGGACGCCCGCGCCAGCCATCGCGCCGCCCGCCTAGGCCGGCCCGTTGCGCAGCATGATGCTCGTCTGCACCAGTTGCCGCAGCCGCGAACGCGTCGCGGCAGGCAAGGATGCGCGCGCAATGCGCACGCCAGTGTCGCCGGCGCCATGCGCCTCGGCATACGCCTTGCCGAACAGGTCGAACTGCGCCGGCCCCAGTTCCGCCATCTTGTCGGCCTGTTCCGCCTCGCCATGCAGCAACAGCGCCACGCGCACGCTGGCCACGCGTTTCCAGTGCGTGCGTCGGTGAAAATCGCGCTGGCGCGCGGCCGCGTCCGCCCCTTCCAGCAGCAGCGCCGCATCGTAGGCGTCGAGCGCGCTGGCGTTGACATAGCGGTTCGCCACGCCGTCAGGCGGCGTATCCGTGTCGAGGCCATACAGCACCTGGAAAACATCGACGCCACGGATGACGGCGTCCGCGCCCCAGCCGTTCGCGCCGCGGTACTTGCAGCGCAGCTCGCCTTCGCCATCGGCGCCCTGCGCCACGTAGAAAATGCTCCAGCCCCGCTGCGCCTCCGTTTGCGCGGCGCCCACGCCAAAGCCGGCGCAATTGAGCACGGAACCGTCGCCGCCCTCTTCCTTGCCGACGCCGTAATAGCGCAGGGCCAGCACGTCGCTGCCATGCAGGGCGCCGGGCAGCGCGCCGCTGATGCCGTCGCTGTTCTTGCCCAGGCTGCGCGCGTCGAGCCCGGCGATATTCGCGCTGTCGTAATCCGCATGGGCGACTGGCGCGGCGCTGCTGTCCCAATTCACATACGCCGTCTGGCGCACGGCGCGGGCGATGGCGTCGAGCGCATAGCGGGCGTTGTCATCCAGGCGCGCGCTGGCGGACTGGTCGCCATAGCTGCCGCTGGCCGCCAGCAGCACGCTACTGGCGGCCAGCATCAACAGCGCACCGAGCGACAGGGCCACCAGCAATTCGACCAGGCTCATGCCACGATGCCCGCCGTTCATGCGCCGCCCCCGCCCAGCTGGAATGCCAGCCTGGGCAGCGACTCGCCTGCCGCATTCACGGCGGGCGAGCCATCGGGCAGGCGGCCGCGCCAGCCCAGCTTGATAACGATGGGCGCCCCCTTGCCGCCGCTGCACGCCCACTGCAAGCCCTGGGCGGCGGCGTCCCACGCGGCAAGGTCGCGGCAGATGCGCAGGCGCGCGCCGGGCAAGGCCGCATGCAGCCCTTGCTTCCATTCGGCGACGTCGAATTGCGCCAGCTCGGCCGCGCTGCAGGCGGCAGCGCCAAGACAGTCCGGCGCGCCACCGCCAGCTTCGGCGCCGTCCGCCGCCGCGTAGGCCACGTTCAGGTAGGGATTGCCCGCATCGGGGCCATTCATGAGCACGTTGTTCGCGCGCATGCGCTCGGCCATGCCGGCGGCCAGTTGCACGCCCGCCGACAACAGCGCCGACTCGTGGCGCGCGCGCAGGGCGTTCAATTGCAGGACGCTGGCGCCCAGCAGGCCCAGCGCCAACAGCAGCAGCGACACCAGCACTTCCACGAGGCTGCTGCCACCCGCAGGAAACATAGTGCGACCGTCCTTGCGCATGCGCTACTCCCTTCCGCAGAAAGAGCCGCAGGAACAGGCGGCCCAGCTACAAGATAGGCGCGCGCAAAAAACCGCGTCTGCGCTAGCGCAAACAGGACGATGATAAGTCGAGAAGAACGGCGGTGGGATTGATCAGACCGCTTGCCAGGCAAGCGCTGGCATGGTGAACACGGGGCGCATGAGCGGCCCCGTTGCCGGCAAAGTGAATATCCAGGTGAGCGTCAGGGCTTGCGCGCCTGGCCCACTTCGGCGATCGCGTCCTGGAACTCGGCCAGGTCTTCGAAATTCTTGTAGACGGAGGCAAAGCGGATGTAGGCGATCTTGTCCAGGCGCTTGAGTTCCTGCATGACGAGTTCGCCGATATAGCCGGATTCGACTTCGCGCAAGCCGCTGGTGAGCAGCTTTTCCTGGATGGACGCGATGGCCGTATCCACAGAGGCGGCCGCGACGGGACGCTTACGCAAGGCCAGCATCAAACTGCCGCGCAACTTATCCGCAGCGAACTCCGTCCGGCTGCCATTCTTTTTGACGACGGCCGGCATGATAAGTTCAATGCGTTCGTACGTGGTAAAACGCTTGTCGCATTTGCCGCAGCGGCGGCGGCGCCGAATGGCATCCCCTTCCTCCGATACGCGCGTATCGAGAACCTGGGTGTCGCCGTGCTGGCAAAATGGACATTTCATGGGCTGGCTACAACTTTATAGTAATAATTACGGGAAATCGCCGCCCTTGTACAAAGGGCGCCCGAATCACTCCGGGCGCCCTTGGGCACGACTGGAATGTGTCATACAGAATCTTACTCCGTATGACACATTCTGGACAAATAATTATGCTGCGTACACTGGGTGCGCGTCGGCCAGTACTTTCACGGCCGCTTTCACGCGCTCGATGGTGGCGGCGTCATGCGGATTGTCCAGCACGTCGGCGATCAGGTTGCCCACTTCTTCCGCTTGCGCTTCCTTGAAACCGCGCGTCGTCATCGCCGGGCTGCCCAGGCGGATGCCCGAGGTGACGAAGGGTTTTTGCGGGTCGTTCGGGATGCCGTTCTTGTTGCAGGTGATGTGCGCGGAACCGAGGATGGCTTCGGCTTCCTTGCCCGTCAGGTTCTTGGCGCGCAGGTCGACCAGCATGACGTGCGATTCGGTGCCGCCGGAAACGATGCGCAAGCCGCGCTTGATCAGGGTTTTCGCCAGCACGTCGGCGTTCTTGATCACTTGCTTCTGGTATTCGACGAATTCAGGGCTCAGCGCTTCCTTGAAGGCGACGGCCTTGCCGGCGATGACGTGCATCAGCGGGCCGCCCTGGATACCTGGGAAGATGGCCGAGTTGATGGCTTTTTCGTGTTCGGCCTTCATCAGGATGATGCCGCCGCGCGGGCCGCGCAACGATTTGTGCGTGGTCGAGGTGACGAAGTCGGCGAACGGCACCGGATTCGGGTACAGGCCGGCGGCGATCAGGCCGGCGTAGTGGGCCATGTCGACCATGAAGTAGGCGCCCACTTCCTTGGCGATCTTGCTGAAGCGTTCGAAGTCGATCTTTTTCGAGAATGCCGACGCGCCGGCGATGATCAGCTTGGGCTTGCGTTCGCGGGCCAGGCGCTCCATTGCCTCGTAGTCGATGTCTTCTTCCGCCGTCAAGCCGTAGGAAACGACGTCAAACCATTTGCCGGACATGTTCAGCGGCATGCCGTGGGTCAGGTGACCGCCTTCGGCCAGCGACATACCCATGATCAGGTCGCCTGGTTTCAACATGGCGAAGAACACGCCCTGGTTCGCCTGCGAGCCGGAGTTCGGCTGCACGTTCGCGCATTCGGCGCCAAACAGCTGTTTCACGCGGTCGATGGCCAGTTGCTCGGCCACGTCGACGTATTCGCAGCCGCCGTAGTAACGCTTGCCCGGGTAGCCTTCGGCGTACTTGTTCGTCAGCTGCGAGCCTTGCGCTTCCATTACGGCTGGCGACGTGTAGTTTTCCGACGCGATCAGTTCGATGTGGTCGTGCTGGCGCGTGTTCTCTTTTTGAATGACGGCGAACAATTCAGGATCGACGTTGGCGAGGTTGTGATCTTTTGCAAACATGTAAAAACTCCAAGTATGAGGGTGCTTGTACTGGCAGGTTGGATCGAATGAGGGGAGCCGGCGTTAAGTGAATAACAACATTGGACAGGCAGCCTCTTCGTGCTTTTCCATAGTGGCTACCCAGGCGAACGGCTGATGAAAAATCTCACGTTTCCCGGTGGGTGCCCACCTTTCGCCGGTTTGCCGACCGCCATTCATGGAGATCGCCCGACTTTTCGCCAGTCACGTGAGACGTAATGGAAGTCAAATTGTAAGTTAAGTACCCAAATTGAGCAAGGAATGCAACCGTGCGGCTATAATCGCCGCGCGCCATCGCCGCCCGGGCGCGGCCACAGGCCGCCCCGGGGATGGCCGCGGCTTTTAAGCTGGGCTTAAACCTGGCCATGGCATGTAAGCGTATGTTACGAAGCTTGCCATTGCACACGCCGGATTTACAATGCTGCGGTGCAACTTATATGCAGCTTTTGCATGGCTTTCCAGCAAGCGCCCACAGTCACAAGAAGAAAAATCGCGTAAAATGTTGCTCAATCTCACTACTGGCGCAATAAACATGCCTTCAGTCTTTACCTGGAACGTACGTGTCTACTATGAAGACACCGACGCCGGCGGCATCGTCTATTACGCTAACTACCTGAAATTCTTCGAGCGCGCGCGCACCGAATGGCTGCGCGCCATCGACGTGGGCCAGCAGGAATTGCTGGAACAGCATGACGCGATGTTCGTTGTCAAAAGCGTCAACGCCGACTATCATGCGCCAGCCAGGCTCGATGACACGGTAAGATTAACCTTAAGCATAGAAAAAATGGGGCGTGCCTCCATCGTTTTCCTGCAACAAGCCTGGTGCGGCGACCGCCTGCTCAACACGGCCCGCGTCAAGATCGGCTGCGTCGATTCGGCACTGCGCCCGCGCGCCGTGCCTGATGCAGTAGCGGCCCGCATGCGCGCCGCCTGAGCCCTACCCGCCACCTCCGGACAATTCACCCAACAGACTGCCAGCCAATGAACGTTACACAAGATCTTTCTTTCCTCGCGCTCATCTCCAATGCCCATTTGATCGTGCAACTGATCATGGCCCTGCTGCTGCTGATTTCCCTGACCAGCTGGACCTACATTTTCCGCAAGATGTTTGCCGTGCGCCAGGCGCGCAAGCAAACCATCGAATTCGAACGCAGCTTCTGGGCCGGCGGCAACCTGCATGCGCTGCACCAGAACGCCAGCGGCAACCGCGACCAGAGCGGCGCGCTGGCCCGCATCTTCGACGCCGGCATGGGCGAATTCATCAAGGGCAAGGCTTCCTACGGTTCGCGCGAAGCGCTGGACGTCGGCGCCGTGCTCGACGGCGCACGCCGCGCCATGCGCGCCGCCTTCCAGCGTGAAATGGACGTGCTCGAATCGCACCTGGCCTTCCTCGCGTCCGTCGGCTCCGTCTCGCCGTACATCGGCCTGCTCGGTACCGTCTGGGGCATCATGAACGCCTTCCGCGGCCTGGCCAACGTGCAGCAAGCCACCCTGGCCGCCGTCGCGCCCGGCATTGCCGAAGCGCTGATCGCCACCGCCATCGGCCTGTTCGCGGCCATTCCCGCCGTCGTCGCCTACAACCGTTTTTCGCATGACATCGACCGCCTGGCGATCCGCTTCGAGAGCTTCGTCGAGGAATTCTCCAACATCTTGCAGCGCCAGTCGCGCTAAGAGGGAGCAAGGTCCATGGGTTCCTCCTTTAATAGTGGCGGCATGCGCGGTGGCCGTGGCCGCAAGTTCAAGTCCGAGATCAACGTCGTGCCGTATATCGACGTGATGCTGGTGCTGCTGATCATTTTCATGGTGATGCCGTCGTCGAACAATCCCAGCGTGGTGAACTTACCCAACGCGGAAAAGTCGGCGAAACCGCCCGATGACTATATTCAGATCGTACTGAAACCGAATGGTTCGCTGTCGATCGGCGTCATCGGCAAGGAACAGCTGTCGCCGGAAACGGAACCGAACCGCGACGCCCTGCTGCGCAAGCTGCGCGGTTTGCACGAAAGCAATCCCGACTATCCCGTGATGATCGCGGGCGACAAGGAAAGCAAGTACGACGATGTGATCCAGCTCATTTCGGAAGCAAAAAAAATGGGCATTACCCGCGTCGGCCTGGCCACCAAGTAAGCGCAGCACCCTGTTTCCAGACTTGACCGTTTTTAGATAGACTAGACTTTGCAGACCAAACAAATCGACCATGTACTCGGCAAGCCCTACAGCGTGCCGCGCGAACGCAGCCGCTGGCCCTCGCTGGGCCTGGCGCTGGCGATGCACCTTGGCCTGCTGTTTTTCCTGTGGGTGGGCGTACACTGGCAAAATACGGAACCTGTCGCCGTCGAAGCGGAAGTATGGGACCTGAAAGTGCAGACGGCCGCGCCGCCGCCCGAAGTGGCGACGGAACCGGAACCGACACCGGCGCCGCCGCCGGAACCGCAAGTGGAACAGCCGGCCCCGCCGCCACCGCCGCCCGTGGCCGCGCCCGAGCCGAAGGTCGACCTGCGCGAGGCGGAGATCGCCCTCGAACGCAAGAAGGCCAAGCTGAAAGAAGAAAAAGACAAAGCGGCAGCGGAAGAACGCCGCAAGCAGGAATTGAAGGAACGCGAGGAAGAAAAGCGCGAACTGGAAAAACAGAAGCAGAAAGAAAAAGACAAGGCTGAAAAGCTGGAAAAAGAAAAGGCCGACAAGCTGGAGAAAGCCAAGCAAGCAAAAGAGAAAGAAAAAGCGGCGGAAGAAAAAGCCGAGAAAGAACTGTCCGATAAAAAAGCGGCGGCCGAAAAAGCGGCCAAGGCGAAAAAAGCGGCGGCTGAAAAAGCGGCAGCCGACAAATTGCGTGCCGATGACATGAAGCGTTTGATGGCGCAGGCAGGCAATGGCACAACAGGTACGGCCGCGAAAGCGACCGCGCCACGCAAGGACAGCGGCTATGTCGCTGCCCTGACGAGCAAGATCAAGAGCAATATCGCGTACAGCGGTAGCACGGACGTGCCGGGCAACCCGCGCGCCGTGTTCAAGATCGAGCAACTGCCAACTGGGGAAATTATTTCGGTCCGAAAGATTAAAAGTAGCGGCCTGCCGGCGTATGACAGCTCGGTGGAAAACGCCATTAATAAATCGTCGCCACTGCCGAAGAAAAAAGACGGCACCGTGGAACGCGAGATTGAACTCATATTCGAGATGAAGGATTTGCCTAAATGATGACCATGAAAAAAATGAGCTATGTCGTGCTCTGCGCCGGCCTGATGCTGGGAGCCTCCGGCGCCCAGGCGCAGCTGCGCGTGGAGATTACGGGGATCGGCAGCAACCAGATCCCGGTAGCTGTCGCCAGCTTCGTCAATGAATCGGCGGCGCCGCAGTCGCTGTCGGGCATTATCAAGGCCGACCTGGCGCGCAGCGGCGTGTTCAAGCTGATCGACGCCGATGCGCCCGTGTCGGAAACGGCGCCCGTCAGCTACGAGCAGTGGAAATCGCGCGGCGCCGACGCGCTGGCGGCCGGCACCGTGCAAAGCATGGCCGATGGCCGCCTGGACGTGCGCTACAAGCTGTTCGACACCATCAAGGGCGCCCAGATCTCCAGCATGAACAATGCGGCCGCGCCGCAATTCAACCGCTTGCTGGCGCACAAGATCGCCGACGATATCTATGAAAAATTGACGGGCGTCAAAGGCGCGTTCGCCACGCGCATCGCCTACGTCACGCAATCGGGCCGCGAATACCGCCTGGAAGTGGCCGACGCCGATGGCGAAGGCATCCAGGTCGCCCTGCGCTCGAACGAGCCGATCATTTCACCGTCGTGGTCGCCGGACGGCACCAAGGTCGCGTATGTGTCGTTCGAAAAGAAAAAGCCCATCGTCTACGTGCAAAACCTGGTGACGCGCCAGCGCACCATCGTGTCGAATGAAAAAGGCAGCAACTCGGCGCCGAGCTGGAGCCCGGACGGCTCGCGCCTGGCCGTGGCCCTGTCGCGCGACGGCCATACCCAGGTCTACACCGTCAATGCCGACGGCAGCGGCTTGCGCCGCGTCAGCACCAGCAGCGGCATCGATACGGAACCCCAATTCTCGGCCGATGGCCAAAGTATTTATTTCACCAGCGATCGCAGCGGCGGACCACAAATCTACCGCATGTCGACCAGCGGTGGCGAAGCCAAGCGCGTGACGTTTGGCGGCTCCTACAACATCAGCCCGCGGATTTCGTCCGACGGGAAGACACTCGCTTATATTTCCCGTCGCGACGGCAATTTCCAGCTCTACGCGCTCGACCTGGCTAGTGGCCAGGAACTGCGCCTGTCGGACACCGCCAACGACGAATCACCGAGCTTTTCGCCCAACGGGAAATATATCATGTACGCGACCGAATCCGGACGACGCAAGTCGCTGGCAGTGGTATCGGTGGATGGCCGCGTCAAACAGCGTTTGACTACGCAAGCTGGCAATATCAAGGAGCCCACCTGGGGTCCTTTTATGAAGTAAATGCTGTACAGTTTCACCTTTAACCATGACCCGGAGAATAAAAATGAGTAACTTTAAAAGTTTGGCTTTCATCGCCGCTACCGCAGCCCTGCTGTCCGCCTGCAGCACCCCAGTCAAAGTAGCAGAGACCCCAGTGGTTGAGCGCGCTCCTGAAAAAGTCGTCGCTCCAGTTGACACCCGTCAAGTTCAGCCAGTAACGACCGCATCAGTCGATCCACTGGACGATCCAAAAGGCGTGCTGGCCAACCGCAGCATCTACTTCGACTTCGACAAATACGTCGTGCGCGAAGCGGACACCCCAGTCGTGCAAAACCACGCTGGCTACCTGGTGAAAACGCCTAGCCGCAAGATCCTGATCCAAGGTAACACCGATGAACGCGGTGGCGCTGAGTACAACCTGGCCCTGGGCCAGAAACGTGCTGAAGCCGTGCGCAAGTCGATGGCAGCCCTGGGCGTGCCAGAAGGCCAAATGGAAGCCGTGTCGCTGGGCAAAGAAAAGCCTAAAGCTCAAGGCAGCAACGAAGCAGCATGGGCAGAAAACCGCCGCGCTGACATCGTTTATTGATGTTCAGGGGTGAGCGCGGCAGCATTGACGCTTACCTAACTGGCCAGTCATAGGCATAATAATGGGGCGCAGCGCGGTGATTCACCGCCCGGCGCCCCGTTTGCATGTTTGCGTAACTTTTGAAAGCCCGACTCATGATGACATTCTCGAAAGCCGGCGTCGCCGCCGCCTTGATGGCCGCGTTTGCCTACCTGCCCCTGCACGCCAACGCCGCCCTGTTCGATGACGACGAAGCACGCAAGGCCATCCTCGAGCTGCGCGCCAAGGTCGACGCCATGGCGCGCGACCTGAACAGCCGCATCGACGCCAAGGCGGACAAGACCAGCGCCTTGAGCCTGCTCAACCAGCACGACCAGACCATGCAAGAGATCGCCCGCCTGCGCGGCCAGATCGAAGTGCTGGGCAACGACCTGGCAAACACGCAAAAGCGCCAGAAGGATTTCTACACCGATATCGACGCGCGCCTGCGCAAGCTCGAACCGCGCCAGGTCACCATCGACGGCCAGGAAGCGGCCGTGGGCGTGTCCGAGCAAAGCGCATACGAATCCGCATTCGGCCTGTTCAAGTCGGGCGACTACAAGGGCGCCGTGACGGCCCTGGACGGCTTCGTGAAACGCTATCCGGAATCGGCCTATGCGGCCAACGCGCAATACTGGCTGGGCAACGCCTATTACGCCCAGCGCGACTGCAAGAGCGCCATCACGGCCCAGCAGGCCGTGCTGAAACACTACCCGGACAGCCCGAAAGCGCCCGACGCCATGCTCAACATCGCCAGCTGCTACACGGAGCTGAAAGACAAGCCGAACGCGACCAAGACGCTGAACGCCCTGATCTCGCGCTACCCGGACTCCAGCGCGGCCCAGGCCGCCAAGGAACGGGGCGGCAAAAAGTAAAAGCGGGGAAAAAGTTGCCCGTTAGGTTTGACAGAATCCCGGGCACCCCCTATAATCTTTCTTCTTCGGGTCGTTAGCTCAGCTGGTAGAGCAGCGGACTTTTAATCCGTTGGTCGCAGGTTCGAATCCCGCACGGCCTACCACGAATACGCAGTACTGATCTGCTTGCGAGTTGTTATAGCAAGCATTTTTTTACGGCACAGTGTTACCGAAGTTGTTGTAAAAAGTTTTTGGGTCGTTAGCTCAGCTGGTAGAGCAGCGGACTTTTAATCCGTTGGTCGCAGGTTCGAATCCCGCACGGCCTACCAAATACTATGAAAAAGCCAACCGTTCGCGGTTGGCTTTTTTGTTTTCGGCAGCATCACCTGCACGGGATGCGACCGCTGACGCAAATCAAACACCCTGCCACCTGCGATGCGCCTCTGTCGAACTGTCGTATAATCAGGCAATCATGAACGACCCCCTACCCTCGACCACGTCCGCATTTGAGACAGCGGAAGCAGCCGAAACCTATGACCACTGGTTTCGCGCCAAGGTATTGTCATCACTAAATGATGACCGCCCTGTCCATCCACATGCAGCGGTCATGGCGCAACTGAAGAAAATCGTCGCAGCCCAGCCTGATGACCATGCTGCCGATTCGATGGAAGGCTAAAGCGCAGGAAGATTTGACCGCAATACTCACGTATATCGCGCAGCGCAACCAGCCGGCGGCGCTGCAGCTTTACAACGACATCGACAACGCCATCTCCCAACTTCCAAATCATCCTCATTTATACCGGACCGGAAGAGTTGCCGGCACGCGGGAACTGGTTGCTCACCCAAACTATGTCGTCGTATATCGCGTTGAGGCAAGCGCAATAGAAATTCTTGCCGTCATGCATACACGGCAACTATATCCCTGAACCTCTCCCGGCATACCGGAAACCAGTCGTTAACGCGACACCAGCGCCGGCCTCCCGGCCAGATGCGCCACCGCGCTGCCCATCGCGCGCCCCAGCGGCACCTCCACCCAGCGGTAAAACGCGGCGCCGGTCGCCAGGCTGGCACCCCAGGCCGTCAGCATGCCCAGCGCCTGCCACTCCGGCTCAAGCGGGACATAGCTGATAAACAGCGCATTGACCAGCAGGCTGACGGGAAAGTGGACGAGAAACACGGCATACGAGATGCGTCCCAGGGCGTTGATGACATTCCAGGCGCCGCCCTGGGACGGCGTGCGGGCGCGGCCGAACAGGAACAGGGCGCAGGCGACGATCAGGGCCAGGGCGATGCGGCTGCGGTAGTCGACGGCCAGGGCCAGCAGGACGGGCACGGCTGCCATGGCCATGAGCGCGGTCATGGCAGCGGGTTTGCGGGCCGGATCGCTGGCCCACCAGGCCAGCATGCCCAGGCCGTAGCTGCCGAAGAAATACGGCGCCCAATTGTCCCAGCCCGCGTCGAGATTGAAATACAGCAGGGAAAAGGTGATGCCCGCGGTGACGGCCAGCGGCATCAGCCAGTGCCCGCGCCGCTGGCCCGCCAGGCGGCCGCCCAGCCACAGCAGCGATACCGTCAGCAAGTACAGCTGGAAATCGATGGCCACGTACCAGGCGCCGGCCGACAGCGACTCGTAGCCGAGCACGCCGTGCAGCAGCAAGGCATGGGCGCTCAGCTGGCCCAGGGTGACGGCGGCCGACATGGAGTCGTGCAGCATCCAGATGCCGGCCACGGGCGTGACGATGGCCGCGAGCAAGGTGGCGGCCAAGAAAGGCGGCGCCAGCTTGGCATAGCGGCGCCAGATCGCCTGTAGCGGCGTGGCAATGCCGGGGCGGCCGGCGGGCGACAGGGATTTGGCGACGAGAAAGCCGCCGATGACGAGGAACACTTGCACGGCGATGCGCGCGCTACCGCCCAGCCAGCCTAGCAGCTCGGGCCACAGGGGTTGCACGTAGTCGGACATGGGCCCGTAAAACGCCAGGTGATGCAACACGATCAACTGCGCCGCGCCTGCCTTCAAACCATTGATCCAGCCAAACTGCGGACGATGTGCCAGGTCCGCCTGTGATACCACTGCTGCTGCCGTCATTCCCATCCCTTGCCATGCCAGGTAGTCTCGCCAGCCCATCGCGCAACAGGCGCGCGGCTGAGGATTTACCGAAAGGCCGATATCATAGCCGAGCCTGAAAAATGGCGGGGCACGGCAGGCGGCTAAACTGTCGGCTTTTCCGCCTGCGGCGGCTCGGGCGCCAAGGGCTGCTGCGCCAGGATGGCATCCAGCAAGCCGGGGAAGCGGCTCTCGATATCGGCGCGGCGCAGGGTATTCATGTGCGTCGTGCCCGCGTTTTCCGTGTAGACGAGGCCCGCTTCGCGCAAGACCTTGAAATGGTGGGAAACGGTCGATTTCGGCCGTCCGCCATCAAGGTCGCCGCAAGCGGCCGCGTCGACGCGGGCCAGGTGGCGCACGATGTCGAGGCGGATGGAATCGCTCAGGGCGTACAGCACGCGCTCGAGGACGAATTCGCTGGCGGGAGGATGTTTGTGTGGGCGCATGAGCAGAATCATACAGCATGCGCTATACTAATTCCATTATTCGAATATTTACGAACTACCGAATCAGCATTCCCTGACATTTCCACCAACAAACACAAAGGCCACCATGTCCGCCCTCTTCCAGCCCTACACCCTCAAAGGCATCACCCTGCGCAACCGCATCGCCGTGCCGCCCATGTGCCAGTACATGGCCGTCGATGGCCAGGCCAACGACTGGCATCTGTCGCATTACGCAGGCATGGCGCGCGGCGGCGCGGGCCTGGTGATCGTCGAAGCGACGGCCGTGGCGCCGGAAGGCCGCATCACGCCAGGCTGCACGGGCATCTGGAACGATGATCTGGCGCAAGCCTTCGTGCCGGTGGTAAAGGCCATCAAGGCGGCCGGCTCCGTGCCCGGCATCCAGATCGCCCACGCGGGCCGCAAGGCCAGCGCCAACCGCCCCTGGGAAGGCGACGACCATATTGCCGAAGGAGACGCGCGCGGCTGGCAAACCATCGCCCCGTCCGCCATCGCCTTTGGCGGCGGCCTGCCGAAAGTGCCGCGCGCCATGGACCTCGACGATATCGCCCGCGTGCGCCAGAATTTCGTCGACGCGGCCATCCGCGCCCGCGAAGTGGGCTTCGAATGGCTGGAGCTGCACTTCGCCCACGGCTACCTGGCGCAAAGCTTCTTTTCCGCCCACTCGAACCAGCGCGACGATATCTATGGCGGCAGCCTGGAAAACCGCAGCCGCTTCCTGCTGGAAACATTGAAAGCCGTGCGTGAAGTGTGGCCCGAGCACCTGCCGCTGACGATCCGCTTCGGCGTGCTGGAATTCGACGGCCGCGACGAGCAAACCCTGCTCGAATCGATAGCCCTCGTGCGCCAGTTCAAGGATGCCGGCATGGATATGATCAGTGTCAGCATGGGCTTTACCATTCCCGATGTGGCAATTCCCTGGGGCCCTGCCTTCATGGGCCCGATCGCCGAGAGAGTGCGACGCGAAGCGGGCGTGCCCGTCTCGTCCGCCTGGGGCTTCGGCACGCCGGCCATCGCCGAGCGCGTCGTCAAGGAAGAGCAGCTGGACGTGGTGATGGTCGGCAAGGCGCACCTGGCCAACCCGCACTGGGCATATTTTGCCGCCAAGGAAATCGGCGTGGAACGCGCCTCGTGGACCCTGCCGGCGCCGTACGCGCACTGGCTGGAACGCTACTGATCATCCTTGACCGTCGCCGGATGCCCCTCCAGGGGCAGTTCCGGCAGGAATAGCAGGAAGACCAGCCCCACCAGCAGCAGCACGGCGCCGGCGCCGAACACGCTGGCAATCGCATGGCGGTACACCTCCACCGTCTGCACGGCCGCCTGCGCGCCCAGCGCCGAAACGGCTTCCACGCCATGCTGGTGCAGCTGGCGCGCAAGGATGGCGCCGGACGCCGTCACGCCCAGCAAGCCGCCCAGCGAGCGGAAAAAGGCCAGCATGGCCGTGCCCACGCCGCGGCGCGCCAGCGGCAAGGCATTTTGCACGGCGATCGTCATGTTCGGCATCACCAGCCCCAGCCCCGTGCCCAGGAAGAAGATGGCCGGCTCGATGATCCAGTAACCGCGCGACGTTTCCATGGCCCAGGCCAGCACGGCAAACGCCACGACCGCCACGGCCAGCCCCGCCACCTGCACCATCTTGTACTTGCCCGAGCGCGACAGCACCCGGCCGTTGAACATCGACGACGCCACCAGCCCCACCATCATCGCCACCGTCATGACGCCCGATTCGGCGGGACTGGTGCCCATCACCAGCTGGAAGAACAGGGGAAAGAAGACGCTGGCGCCCATCAGGCCCATGAACGTCATGGCCATCACCAGGCTGGCGATATTGAAGGTGCGGTTCTCGAACAGGTCGGGCGGCAGCACGGGTTCATCCACCCGCCCCACGTGGAACGCCAGCCAGATCCCCAGCAGCACGGCGACGCCGCCGCACACCTTGATGGCCAGCGCATCCCACGGCCACTCGGTGCCGCCCAATGCCAGCACCAGCAGCGCCGCCGTGACGGCGCCCGTCAGCAAGGCGGAGCCAAGATAATCGATCCGGTGCGCATGCGCGAGCGCGGGTTTGCGCATGGCGCGCGCGATGATGACGAAGGCGGCCGCGCCGACGGGAATATTGACAAAGAAAATCCAGTGCCACGACAGGGCGTCCGTGATCACGCCGCCCAGCACGGGGCCCAGCACGCTGGTGACGGCAAACACGATGGGCACCATGCCTTGCCGCTTGCCCCGCTCGGCGGGCGGCACGATGTCGCCGATGATGATCTGCGCCAGCGGCATGAAGCCGCCCGCGCCCAGGCCCTGGATGGCGCGGAAGATGATCAGTTCCGTCATGTTCTGCGCCAGCCCGCACAGCACGGAACCGAGCAGGAAAGTCAGCAAGGCCGTGAAAATCATGGGGCGGCGGCCGTACTGGTCGGCCAACTTGCCGTACAGGGGCATGGTGGCCGTCGAGGCCAGCACGTACGCCGTCACCACCCACGACAGGTGCGCCATGCCGCCCAGGTCATCGACGATGCGCGGCAAGGCCGTCGCGACGATGCTCTGGTCCAGCGCGCCGAGGCCCAGCACGGCCATCAGACCCAGGTAGGTGGCGCGCACTTCGCGCTCCGTCAATGGCGCCTCTGCGCCTGCGGGTGTGCCGAGGCCGCTCATGCCTGGCCTATCTCGAGCAGCGGCTGCATGGCGGCGGCCAGCGCGTCGACCTGCTGCGGCGTCAGGCGGGCGATGCGCCGCGCCAGCGCATCGCGGCGCCGCGCGCGCAGGGTGTCGAGGATGGCCAGGCCATGTGCGGACAGGTGCAGGCCGGAACGGCGCCGGTCCTGCGGATCGGGCGCGCTGCGCTCGACGAGACCCGCCTCTTCGAGCGACTTGACCTGCGCGCTGACGGTCGGCCCGCGCACGTTCTGCAGGCGCGCCAGCGCGGCCACGCCGATGCCGGGCTGCTCGTGGATCAGCGCCAGCAGCATGTACTGCATCATCGACACGCCACCTTCCAGCTCGCCCCCTTCGCGCTGCATGGAGCGCAGCAGGCGCTTGAACGCCGTGCGCAATTCATCGGACAGCGCCAGCGCGCGTTCGGGGATGGGAAGGTCTTCGGTAGTGGGCATGGAAATATATAAGTAGGTAGACTACCTACTTATATTAGTCCGCCCCCGAGCGTTGCGCAAGGTTTTTTCCATCCCCGCCCTTCCCAAAACCGCCATTGGCCGTCATAATAGCCGCCCTTGGGTCGTTAGCTCAGCTGGTAGAGCAGCGGACTTTTAATCCGTTGGTCGCAGGTTCGAATCCCGCACGGCCTACCAAGATTCAGTCGTCAGCATGGCAAGCATGTTGATACGGCACAGCGTTACCGCAGTAAGTAGTCAAAGTTTTTGGGTCGTTAGCTCAGCTGGTAGAGCAGCGGACTTTTAATCCGTTGGTCGCAGGTTCGAATCCCGCACGGCCTACCAAATACTTCAGAAAAGCCCACGAACCCGGTTCGTGGGCTTTTCTGTTTCCGCCGCATCTGCGCTAGCACACGACAGTCCTACATACCCCCTCCCAGGCATCTCAAGCCATATCAGATTTGGCGCCGCGGCGCCTTCTTGCCTGCAACCCAATCGCAACAATTCCGACAAGCAACATTCCATAGGTACTTGGCTCAGGAACGGGCGATACCAACGATCCATTCAAGACAATCTCACCAATGGCATATAGGGGCAGACCATTACCTATATTTTTAAAATCACTAATCGTTATTACATCCGTGGCAATTCCCTCCAGAGCCGTTCCGGCAAAACTGAATCCATTATTGCACAGGTTACTGCTGCATTTTGGTCCCCAGTTAGTCGCATTCAAGTATAGCGACTGATCGCCAAAGCTGATCTTTGCCCCCGACAAATTTCCAGCAGAGACATTTCCTGCGTGCAACATACTATAAAAATTCATCTCATGAATAATACTCTGACCCGACAAGTGCAAAGTAATTATCGGATTATCAGGGGAATAGATGAACTGGGTACTCTCAACGCCACTCGGAACTATTCCATCATTCAACGATCCTTTACCGCCACTGTAATCATAAATCAAATCCAATGTGGGATGAACTCGCGTTAGCGTTCCATCGTAATTATTATTCCAGTTCCCTGCATCCTTTGCACGCCCATTTTTTATATCATATGTGACAATTGTTTGAGCATTGGCAGAAGCGCATGTCAGTGCCAAAAAAATCGCCGCAACTCTCAAAAAATTCATAGTATACATTTCCTTATATTTACATTAACAAATATATGTTAGCTTAAATGAAACACACTATCAATTATTATTTCAACACTACCGATTTTTAAAAATACAACCTCACTTGATAGCTTCCACACACTCACTATCCTATCGCCGCAGGAAAATACTTCACTGAACTCAATTAAATACGATAATTTTCCAAAAAAATATGAATTAACCAAATAAAAAACAAACCTGGATTGAGACTTAGAACGCCTAACAAAACCTCTGAATGTATCTCCAGCAGATGAGTATGCAGGCAAGCGAGAGGAATGCCTGATGGATATCGGCACGGCGCTCGTAGCGGATGCGTAATCGGCGAAAGCGGTGCAGCCAGCTCATTGTGCGTTCGACCACCCATCGCCATTTACCTAAGTAATTCTCAGGAAATTATTGTGAATTTATGACGAACAGAACTGGATGCTATGCAAGGCGCCCGCTGCGACGCAGAGCGCCGGTTATGGAAGTCAGAAATCACAATAATTTATTGGGGGCTACTTAGGCGTTCGCGCGACTCAATGCCGTAGCGGGCTATGCGTGGAACGATGCCACGGCTGCGCAACCAGGCCCGATGGGCACGCGAAGCGTAGGCCTTGTCGGCATGCAGTTTGGCAGGACGTTTGCGTGGACGGCCAGCAAGACCTGCTACTGGAAGGACGGCTTCAAGCAGGGGAATGAGCATTCGGGAATCATGTACCTGAGCCCCCGATATGCTCGCCACCAGAGGCAGACCGCGTTGATCGACGAGCAGATGGTGCTTGCATCCGAGCTTGCCGCGGTCGGTGGGATTGGGGCCGGTATGCTGTCTGCCGAGGGGGGATGGCACGCTGGCCGAGTCGACACTGGCGCGTTCCCACTGAATTTGGTCGTATTTCCGCAAGTGCTGCAGCATGGCGTCATGGATGCGTTGCCACGTGCCGGTTTGTTGCCAGGTATGTAGACGCCGCCAGCAACTCATGCCGCTGCCGCAACCGAGTTCACGGGGAAGATATTCCCAAGGCAAGCCGGTCTTGAGGACGAACAGGACGCCGGTCAAGGCGGCACGGTCGTCAATGCGAGGACGCCCGCCTTTGGGAGAGCGACGATGTGCTGGCAGCAAAGGCTGAATCAGCGCCCACAGGTCATCAGGAAGAAGTGCTTTGGCCATGGCGCGGCCCTCGAAAATGATGTCAGGTAGGTTTGACCAGCATCGGTGCCCTTTGTTTCCGGGGACGACGTTTTGTTAGGTGCTATTACCCTCTCTCAAACGATCAAAAGACAAGCCGTCAAGCGTCAACATCGGAACAGCACAAGATCAGGAAGGACGAGGGATAGGGATCAAGTCCGGCATTCGCACACGATTTCAGCCTTGGCCGCCTCTATCAACAGCAAGGTGCGCTTTATCAAATACCGATATTGCTCGATTCACCGCCATGTCCGTCCCCATACCTCCCCGGCGTCACGCCCATCACGCGCTTGAACATGGCGATGAAGGCGCTGACGTTGTCGTAGCCCAGGTCCAGTGCAATCGTCGTGACGGGCTGGCCGGCGGCCAGCAACTCCAGGGCGCGCAGGATGCGGGCGCGCTGGCGCCAGGCGGACGGAGTAAAACCGGTCTCGATCGTGAAACGGCGCGCCAGGGTGCGCGGCGACACGCCGGCCCAGGCGGCCAGCGCTTCCACGCCCCGCTCGTCGGCAAGGTCATCGAGCACGGCCCGCGCCACGCGCAGCAGGCGCGGGTCCGTGGGTAGCGGCAAACCGAACGGCTCGTGCGGCGCGGCGGCGATCTCGTCGAGGATCACGCCTGCCACCCGGGCCTGGCGCGCGTCCAGCGCACCGTCGTTCCAGGCGCTGGCGCAGCCCACCGCCTCGCGCAGCAAACCCGAGACGCGCATCACGCACGGCGCGGCAGGCAAGCTGGCGCAACTGGCCTCGTCCACATACACGCTCCAGCCCGCAAACGGGCCATGCGAACGCAGCGCGTGGACGTGATGGGGCGGCATCCACACGCAGTGGCTGGCGGGCACCACCCACTGCCCATGATCGGCAGCCACGGAAAGCAGGCCACGCTCGGCGCCGAACAGCTGGCCGCTGGCATGGCGGTGCGGCGGCGTCACCCTTTCCTGCGGCTGGGACAAGCGCATGGCGCGCAGCGGCGATGGCGGCGACGCTGGAAAAATTGGCGGATTTGACGTATCGATAGTCATAAACAACGCAGGCAAGACAATCCGTCCATCATACAGTGGAATCTTTCCAACATTGAGGAGTGCACCATGCGAGCAGAAGACGTATTGCCGGATCAACAAAACCAGGGCCAGTTCAATGGCGTCACCGTACGCAAGGGAACGGTGGGCGCCTTCCTGGCGAATGCCCGGCTATGGCTGGATGAGGCCAGCAGCGACGCCGAGCGCAGCAGCGCCGAACGCGACATCCGCGACGCGCTGCCCGCCCTTCACGCACTGGGACTGTTCGACATCGTCCAAGTGCGCGATGCTGCGCTGCGCGAACTGGTATCGCCATCGGCCACGTAGGCGGCACTGGCTCGTCGCGGGCGCGCATTTCCTCTATCATGCTGCTTTGCCCGCCTTCGCAACCGCCATGCCGTTTACCATTGCCGCCCCCGTCCACAGCGAACTGATCATCAAGAAAAGCCGTTTCATCGGCTGCGTGCAACCGATGACGGACCGCGCCAGCGCGCAGCAAGTGGTCAACGATTTGAAGGCGCAGCATCCGGGCGCCTGCCATGTATGCTGGGCGCTGCTGGCGGGCGGGCAATCGGCGGCCGTCGACGATGGCGAGCCGAGCGGCACGGCCGGGCGGCCCATGCTCGACGTGCTGCGCCACCAGGACCTGGAAGGCGTGCTGGCGACCGTCGTGCGCTACTTTGGCGGGATCAAGCTGGGCGCAGGCGGCCTCGTGCGCGCCTACACGGACAGCGTGGCGCAAGCGTTGTTGCAGGCGGAAAAGACGGCCATCGTGCGCCAAAGGTCCCTGCGCTGCACGGTGCCGTATGCGATGGAAGGCATGCTGCGCCGCGAGCTCGACGGCGCCGGCGCCACCTTGCTGAACGTGGAACATGGCGCAGACGTACTGTTCGACTTCAGCCTGCCTGAAACGGCGGCCACCGCCCTGCTCGCCCACCTGCTGGAGGCGGGGAATGGACGGATACAGTGGCTGGACGCGCAGGATGGCGAGGATCAGCCATAATCAACTGCTGCAGCCTGGCGGACATGATGGACGGCGACAAGCGCCCCATGGAAAACATATCCGCTTGTGCAGGAATACGCTGATCCACCACCACGGCGAAATCGCCTTCATTCCCGGGCATATAATTTCCGCAGTCTGTACAGATGCCCGCACCGGCATGCCCGCTCGCCCACGCTGCATTGGCGTCCACCACATCTGTCCCACCATAATACAGATGCCACATGTGTTTTTTCATGGCCTTGCCTTAAAAACCACCATCGTCATGGATAGCGCTGCTCCTGATATCCATTCGCAAACACGTGAAGAATATTGTCCATCTGTCCGTCCACATAGCCGAACAGGATCTGATATCCGGTATGGTTTTCCTGGCCATGCTCTCTCTGCCGGACCACGATGGAATGGAGGCGATCATCCTCATACAGGTAATCGTAAGTCCCTTCGCCAAATTTTCCGAAATTAATGTCCTGCGCGATGCGTGCCCCGTCAAGAAAACTGAGCATGACATTCCTCAAGCTCCCTCCCGCATTGAAATGCACGCTTTTCAGTTCGCCGCGCTCATGAAAATAGAAACTCCTGTTGATGACGGCAGCAGATCCGCCATAGCTTTCCACCAGGATGACCCTGCCTTCCCCATCGAAATAGTAGACATGAGTATCTTTCAGCGTCGCGGGCAGCGACTTCAGCTCTTTTCCCGGCTTGAAGCCGGCCCTTTGGGCATCGAATGGCCTGACGTTACATAACGGCCCTTTGCTGATCTGCGTTCGCGCCACGCGCAGTTTGACGGCATCCACATACGTCGCCATGAAAAAGTCGGATTTCGACGCTATCGCGTGGAATTGCTCGCCCAGTTTTTGGATTGCACTCATGCTATATCGCTCCCGCTACGACACTTCCAGCAATCAAGCCTTGCGCGGGCGCTTGATCTGCAACAAGATGAAATGCGTCCACGCCAGCGCCGGCAGCATCATCAGCAACAACATCAGTCCGGCCGGCATGTCCGGCACGAAACGCACGAAGCAGGCGAGAAAACTGGCGATGGCCAGCCAGAAGCGCCAGTTGAACGCGTATGCCTTGCGCGCCACCGTCGCCAGGGCGATGCGCCAGAATTCCAGCAAGGCCCACAGGCCGCCCGTCAGCAGCAACGCGGCCAGCGCATTGGCGCCGGGGGCGTCGGCCCAGGTGCGCACCAGGTTGTACAGCAGCACGGGATAGCCGGCCGTGATGGCCAGGGTGGCCGGGCCGGCGGCGATGACAGCTTCCAACAGCTGCCCTTTGGAACGATGATCCACTAAATCTTGCTCCTCAAGCCACGACGCCGGAATGGGCGGCGATCACTTGCAGCGCGCCGGCCGCATTGTGCGCCCAGACGCGCGTAAAACGGAAGTCGCCATGCGTTTCCACGTCGTGATAGCTGCCCGTCAGTTGCATGCGCACGGAAACGACGGCCACGTGGCCGTTGACGCGCACATGGCGCTCGGAGGCGCGCAAGTCCGTGATGGTCAGCAAGCGCTGCTCATGCGCGGCCAGGTCCGCATGCTTGCTCAGCAAATGCCCCAGGTGATTGGTGAACAACAAGTCATCGGCCAGCAAATCTTTCAGTACCGCAACGTCGGAGGCCATCATGGCCAGGCGCAAGCGTTCTTCCGCATCGAGTACCTGCACTTCCGTTAAAGCATTCATCTTTTTCCTTGAAATAATTGGCACGATATTAATAAATAGGCAAAACATGCTGGCATGAAATCATGTTTTTCACAATCCGCCGGAAGACTTATGCCTGTGGAGCATATTCATATAGCGTAATATTCGCAGCGGTATTGCGCAAAACGCCACCATAGTACTGTACAGTGCTTGCCCTTTCGCCCGGGGCAAGAACGAAAGTTACTGGTAGCAAAGTTCCACGCGCTCTCCGCAGTCTCGAATAAAACCAAGATAAGGCCCACTTATGGCAATTAACATCATTCTGAACCTGCTCGTTGCGCTGATCGTCTTCGCCTTCATGTTCCACCAGCAACGCAAACACGCGACGTTTACCGTGCGCGTCTTCACGGGCCTGGGCCTGGGCGTGCTGCTCGGTGCGGCCGTACAGTGGCTGTACGGCGCCGGCTCGCCCATCATCGCCGGCACCAATGAATACATCGACATCGTCGGCAGCGGCTACGTCAAATTGCTGCAAATGATCATCATGCCGCTGATCATGGTATCCATCATCTCCGCCATATTGAAACTCAAGGACGCGAGTTCCCTGGGCAAGATCAGCGCGCTGACCATCGGCACCCTGCTCATCACCACCACGGTCGCCGCCGCGCTGGGCATTTTGATGGCCAAGCTGTTCGGCCTGACGGCTGTCGGCCTGACGTCGAGCGCCGCCGAAGTGGCGCGCGGCGTGCAGCTGCAAGGCTCGCTGGAAACGGCAAAGGCCCTGTCCCTGCCGAAACTGCTGGTCAGCTTCGTGCCGACCAACCCCTTCCTCGACATGACGGGCGCGCGCAAGACGTCGACCATCGCCGTGGTCGTGTTCTCCATCTTCATCGGCATCTCGGCCACGGGCATCGCCGCCAAGAAGCCGGAAATTTTCGCATCCTTCGAAAACTTCATGAAAGTGGCGCACGCCATCGTCATGCGCATGGTCACCCTGGTGTTGCGCCTGACGCCGTACGGCGTGTTCGCGCTGATGTTTGAAGTGGTGGCCTCGTCGAGCTACACGGACATCTTGAAATTGATCAACTTCGTCGTCGCCTCGTACAGCGCGCTGATCTTGATGTTCCTCGTCCACCTGGCCATCATCGCCGGCGTGGGCCTGAACCCGCTGCGCTTCGTGAAAAAAGTCTTCCCCGTGCTGGCCTTCGCATTCACCTCGCGCACCAGCGCCGGTTCGATCCCGATGAGCGTGCAGACGCAAACCCAGCGCCTGGGCACGCCGGAAGGCATCGCCAACTTTGCTGCCTCGTTCGGTTCGACCATCGGCCAGAACGGCTGCGCCGGCATCTATCCCGCCATGCTGGCCGTGATGATCGCCCCCACCGTCGGCGTCGATCCATTCACGATCAGCTTCCTGCTGCCCTTGCTGGCCATCATCACCATCGGTTCCGTCGGCGTGGCCGGCGTGGGCGGCGGCGCCACGTTTGCCGCCCTGATCGTGCTGTCGGCGATGGACTTGCCCGTCGCGCTGGCCGGCTTGCTGATCTCCGTCGAACCGCTGATCGACATGGGCCGCACGGCCCTGAACGTGAGCGGTTCGATCACGGCCGGCACCGTCACCAGCCGGGTCATGGGACAAACCGACCTGGCCGTCTACAACAGCGACGACGCGCCCGACCTGGACGAAGCGGAACACGCCGCCTAGGAAGTTATCCAGCGCCGTGCCTTGCCGCCTCCCTCTATATTGATTGACAATAAACATGGAGGAAGGCGCAAGGCGATGAAACAGAAATGGCCGCAGCACATCTGGATCGTGCGTCACGGCCAAAGTGCCGGTGACGTGGCGCGCGATGCCGCTGAAGCGGAAAAACAGTTACTGATCGCCATCGCCGAGCGCGATGTCGATCCCCCCCTCTCCCAACTGGGCGCGCGCCAGGCGCAAGCCCTGGGCGACTGATTCGCCCCCCCTGAACAACAGGCAACTGTCGTGCTGTACTCGCCCTACATGCGGGTGCAGCGGACAGCACAAGCCGTGCTGGCGCGCATCGGTGCGGACAGCCTCCCCTGCGTGGTAGCCGACGAGCGCCTGCGTGAAAGGGAGTTCGGCATCCTCGACCGCTGGAAGCGGCCGGCACACAAGTCACGGCCCAGCCCGACATGCCGGCCGCGCCGAAATCCTGAGCGCGGGGTCATAACGGCATAAAAACAACAGCATAAGCATATCCAGAAAGAATCGTTAGCGCCGGCGGGCGCCTCCCTTAAGCTCATGGCAACTGTTTCCACACCGACACTAATCGAGCCCAAAGGACACCGCCTTGCATCCGCGCCATTCATCCGCCCCCGCCTCCCTTCCCGCCACGCCCCTGCGCGCCATCGTGCTGGCCTGCGCCATGCTGGGCGCACCGTCCGCCTGGGCCCAGGACGCGCAAGCCACCGCCGGCACAGGCGCTGCCGCTGACACGGCCGGCGCCGACATTGACCAGGTCACCGTCGTCGGCTCGCGCGCGCGCAACCGCACGGTGTTCGACAGCAGCGTGCCCATCGACCGTTTCGGCGCGCGCGAAGTGAGCAATGCGCTGGCGACGGGCGACGTGGGCGCGGCCCTGCAAAACCTGTCGCCCTCGATCAACTTCCCCCGCATCGAGTCGAGCGGCGCGTCGGACTCCGTGCGCGGCATCCAGTTGCGGGGACTGGCGCCCGACCAGGTGCTGGTATTGATCAACGGCAAGCGCCGCCACACGAGCGCCGTGCTCGACACGGAAAGCAGCTTTGCCGGCACCGTGCCGGTGGACATCAACGCCATTCCGCCGAACGCCATCGACCATATCGAAATCCTGCGCGACGGCGCCGGCGCCCAGTACGGCAGCGATGCCGTGGCGGGCGTGATCAACATCGTGCTGAAGAAGGCCCGTACGGGCGGCGCCGCGTCCATCAGCTATGGCGCCAACCACACGCATTTCGACCCGACCGATCAAACCCTGATGGATGGCCAGACCGTCATCGTCAACGCCGACTATGGCGTGCCTCTGGGCGACGCGGGCTACTTCCGCTTCGGCGCGGAAACGCGGCACCGCTCGCCCACGGAACGGGCCGGCCCCAGCGACGCGGGCTGGACTTCCTACAACTTCACGCCAGCCGACCAGGCGCTCGACGGCAAGGTGGTGTTCAAGTCGGGCGACTCGCGCCAGCGCAACCACTATCTGTTCTACAACACCCAGCTCACCCTGGATAACGGCCTGGACCTGTACTCGTTTGCCACCCTCAACGAGCGCACATCGGACGGCAGCGCCTACTTCCGCTATCCGGGCGACCCGTCGAATGTGCCGGCCCTGTATCCGAACGGCTACCGTCCCGTCACCAACGGCGACAAGCGCGACCTCAGCATCGTGGCCGGCGTGCGCGGCAGCTGGGGCGAGTGGAACTGGGACGCCAGCGCGCGCCACGGCAGCGACCGCTTTGACTACGGCGTGAGCCACTCCGTCAACGCCTCGCTGGGCGCGGCCAGCCCCACGCGTTTTAATTTGGCCGGCTTCGACTTCCGCCAGAACGCCTTGAATCTCGATGCCACGCGCAGCATCGACATCGGCTTGCCCGCCCCCTTGAACCTGGCGGTGGGCGCCGAATGGATGCGCGAAACCTACACCAGCTCGGCTGGCGACCCTGCCTCGTATGCGGCCGGCAGCTTTACCGATGCGCCGCCGGGCGCGCAGGCAGAACCGGGCTTGCGCCCATTGGACGCCTACGACGGCAGCCGGCAAATCCGCTCCGTGTATGCGGACGTGGAAAGCGACCTCACGCCACGCCTGCTGGTAGGCGCCGCCGCCCGCTATTCCCACTACAGCGACTTCGGCAGCGCCAGCACGGGCAAGCTGTCGACGCGTTATAAAGTGACGGACAACTTCCTTGTGCGCGGTTCGCTGTCGAACAGTTTCCGCGCACCGGCCCTCGTGCAGACGGGTTTCCGCTTCGCCACCCTGAACTTCAATGCCGATGGCACAGCCCTGCAAACGGCGGCCCTGCTGCCGGCCAGCGCCCCGCTGGCGCGCAGCTTCGGCGCGCAACAGCTGAAACCTGAAAAATCGACCAACGTCTCGCTGGGCCTGGCCTGGAAACCGGCCACCGCCACCAGCGTGACGGTGGACGCCTACGTGATCCGCATCCGCGACCGCATCACGCGTTCGAGCGACTTGCAAAGCGACGCCGTCACGGCCTACCTGGCGGCGAATGACCGCAGCGACATCCAGTCCGTGGCCTACCTGGCCAACCTGCTCGACACACGGACCAAAGGCCTGGACGTGGTGCTGAACCACGACCTGGCGTTCACCTCAGGCAAGCTGAACCTGAATGCGGCGCTGAACCTGAACAAGACCAGCCTCGACAAGGTACGCCAGAGTTCCGCTGCGCTGGCCAACATCGATCCCAGTCTGACCCTGCTGACGGAGACGAGTTTGTTCCGCATCAAACATGCGTCACCCTCCAGCAAATTAATCCTCGGCGCCGACTGGCAGGCGGCCGGCTGGGGCGTGCAGGCGCGCGCCACGCGCTTTGGCGAGCTGAAAGACTTTTCGTATGACAGCGATGCGCCCTTGATCGACGGCATCCCCGCACAACGCTTCGGCGCCGTCTGGTCGCTGGACCTGGAAGGCCAATTGAAACTGAGCAAGCAACTGACCTTGAGCGTGGGCGGCAACAACATCCTCGACCGCTATCCGCAGCGCGTGCGGGAAACGAATAACGCCACGTATGGCGGCGCCCTGCCCTACAATTTCATCAACCCCATCGGCGTCAATGGCGCGTACTTTTACGCTAAATTAAGCTACACATTCTGACACTGGATACAAAGGAAATCATGATCATCAAACGCCTCTCCCACCTCGTCGCCGGCACCTGCCTGAGCGCCCTCCTGCTGTCGTCCGCCCAGGCCGGCACGCCGCTGGTGCTGATGACGGACTTCGGCACGGCCGATGGCGCCGTGTCGGCCATGCATGGCGTGGCCTATGGCGTCGATCCGCAGCTGACCATTTCGGACCTGACGCACCAGATTCCCGACTACGATATCTGGCTGGGCGCCTACCGCTTGTACCAGACGGCCAACTACTGGCCGGAAGGCACGGTATTCGTTTCCGTCATCGATCCGGGCGTGGGCACGGCGCGCAAGTCGGTGGTGCTGAAAACCAAGGGCGGGCGCTACTTCGTGGGGCCGGACAATGGCCTGTTCACCCTGATCGCCGAGCGCGACGGCGTGGCCGAACTGCGCGAAATCGATGAAAAGGTCAACCGCCTGGCTGGCTCCGCCGAGTCCTACACCTTCCATGGCCGCGACGTGTACGCGTACGTCGGTGCGCGCCTGGCGTCGGGCGCCATCAGCTATGAACAGGTGGGTCCGCAATTGCCGAGCGAATCCGTGGTGAAGATCGCGTATCAAAAGCCTGTACGCGATGGCAACACGATTCGCGGCATCGTGCCCGTACTGGATGTGAAATACGGCAATGTGTGGACGAACATTCCGAAATCCCTGCTCGACGAGTTGCAGGTAAAACTGCACGACCCGCTGCAAGTACGCATCTTGCACAAGGGCAAGCAAGTGGCCAAGGTCACGGCGCCGTTCGAGCACACGTTTGGCGGCGTGGCCAAGGGCAAGCCCCTCGTCTACCTGAACAGCCTGCTCGACGTGGCCGTCGCCATCAGCCAGGGCGACTTTGCCGCCAAGCATCACGTCGAGTCGGGCGTGGATTGGGAAGTGGAAGTGAGCAAGGCCCCTGCCGCCAAATAAATCGTCTTGCGCGGCCAGGACGTCCTGTCCTGGCCCACCCCGTATCCCTTGCGGATTTGCGCTGCGTCAAACGCAGCGCGCTCCCTATCTCCGCCAGCACCGCGCCTGTGCAAGTCCGGTGAACCAGTACCGGCCCGCCTACTCTAAACCTTGCAAGCGATGCCAGCCTTGCTCCAGATACGCAATCTGGCGAGGCATGCGTTTCCACGACAGTCTTTCACTGAAAAGGAACAATCATGACGGCTCCACTCCTGACCACCAGCAAGCTCGTCCTCGGCAGCGCCATCGTCTGTGCGCTGCTGGGCGGTTGTAACAAGCGCAACGATACCAGCACCACCGCCACGCCCGCCGCCACCGCGCCGGCAACGCCGCCCGCCACCAGCGGCACGTCCGGCACCACGGGCACGACCAATCCGGACGCCACCACGCCGGCCACGCCAGGGATGGCACCGGGCACCACCACCAACCCCGATGGCACGACCACCCCGCCCTCCACCACGCCGCCTGGCAACGGCACAGGGACCACGCCGCCACCGCGCAACAGCTAGCGCGCCGCATCCTGGCCAACCGGGCAGGCAAAAAAAAGAGCCTTCCGCGGAAGGCTCTTGAAATACCACGGCGCAGCGCAAGCTGGCCTTGGCCCGGTTTTACTTTTGCAGGCTGACCGACGTCGCCTTCGGCGTGCGGCGTCCCATCAGGAACAGCACGGCCTTTTTCAGCATGCGGTAGGCGAAGCGCACCAGCAGCAGGGTCAGCACGCACTCGATCAAGGTCAATAGCATGGCTACGGCCACGGGCATGCGCGCAGCGCGGCGGTGGAACTTGGCTACGGCGCCATCGCGGGCGATTTCGATGCTGTCATAGAAGGTCGGCACGACCAGCAGGGTCAGAATCGTCGAGGTGATGGTGCCGCCGATGATGGCGATCGCCAATGGACGGTAGAACTCGCCGCCCTCGCCCAGGCCCAGCGCCACGGGGAACATGCCGGCGATCAGCGCGAACGTCGTCATCAGGATGGGGCGCAGACGCATGCGGCCCGCATACATCAGCGCGTCTTCGCGGCCATGGCCCTCTTCCTCGCGCTTGCGCGCCGCGTCCAACAGCAGGATGGCGTTCTTGGCGACCAGCCCCATCAGCATGATGATGCCGATAAAGCTCATCAGGTTGAGGGTGTTATTCGTGATCACCAGCGCCACCACCACGCCGATCAAACTGAGCGGTAAGGACATCATCACGGCCACCGGCGCGGTGAAGGAACCAAACTGCATCACCAGGATCAAATACATCAGGCCGATACCCATCACCAGCGCGATCAGCATTTCCGTGAACAGCTCTTGCTGATCCTGGCCGGCGCCGCCCAGCGCCAGGCCGTAGCCGGGCGGGAAGTCGATGGAGTTGGCCAGTTTCATGGCGTCGCTCGTCACTTCGCCGTTCGAGCGGCCTTGCGCATTGGCCGACACGGTAATCGTGCGCTTGCCATTCTTGTGTTCGATGCCGGAAGGGCCCTTGCCCATGGTGATGGTGGCGATCTGGTCGAGCGGGACCATTTGCGAAGTCCCCGTCACGCTGATCGGCAGGCGCTCGATGTTTTCCGATGCCACGCGGTCATCGGGATGCAGGCGCACGGCCACGTCGCGCGTTTCGCCCGTCGGATCGACCCAGTCGCCCACTTCCACGCCGGCGAAGGCCACGCGCAACGATTGCGCCGCGTCATTGACGGAAATACCCATCGAGTTGGCCAGGCCACGGTTCAGCTCGATCTGCAGCTCGTTCTTCGGGTCTTGCTCGGACAGGCCCACGTCGACGGCGCCGGGAATGGCACGCAGCTTGTCCATATAGGCATTCGTGATTTCCATCAGTTTGCGCGAATCCGGGCCCGTGAATTCCACCTGGATCGGTTTTTGCGAACCGTTGCTCAAGTCATCCTGCACCACGTATTCGGCGCCCACCAGGCGGGACATCTTTTCGCGCAGCTCGACGGCGATTTCCTTGGCCGAACGCTTGCGGGTATTGCGCTTGCCGATGTCGACATAAACGCGTCCGCCGCCTGCATTGATGGAACTGTTGGTATCCTTGGTTTCAGGCAAGGTACGCGCCAGCACGGCCGCCGCTTCCAGTTTCAAACGCGAATACTCGATGCTGCTCGACGATGGGGTGCGCACATTGATCATCAAGTTGCCCGAATCGGATGCTGGCAGGAAACTCGTGCCGCCATGCGTAGCGTGCAGGACGATGGCGCCCACCAGGCTGCCGAAGGCGATCACGGCCATCCAGCGGCGATGATGCAGGGCCCAGGCGATCACGCGGCCATAGCGGTCGGCCTGGTGGTCGAACCAGTGATTGAATTTTTCCAGTACACGGCCGATGCCTTTTTTCGGTGCCGAGTGTTCCTCGACCGGGTCGCCCCAGTAAGCCGACAACATCGGGTCGAGCGTAAACGAGATGCCCAGGCTGACGAGCACCGAGCACGTCACCGTCAAGGCAAACGGACGGAACCATTCGCCGGAGATGCCGGGCATGAACGCGACGGGAATGAAGACGGCGATGATGGAGAAGGTCGTGGCGGCCACGGCCATGCCAATCTCGGCCGTGCCTTCCAGCGCGGCCGTGCGGCGGTCCTTGCCCATTTGCATGTGGCGCACGATGTTTTCGCGCACGACGATGGCATCATCGATCAGCACGCCAATGGCCAGCGACAAGCCCAGCAAGGTCATGAAGTTCAGGGTAAAGCCGCACAGCCACACGGCAATGAAGGCGGCAATCACGGATGTAGGCAGGCTCAGCGCCGTGATCAGGGTCGAACGCCACGAGTTCAGGAAGGCGTAGACGACGAAAATCGTCAGCACGGCGCCCAGCACCAGCGATTCGATCACATTGTTCAAGCTATGCTGGGCGTTTTCGCCGCCGTCGCGCGTCACTTGCAGGATCGTGCCTTTCGGCAAGGTCTTGTTGATTTCCGCCACCATGTCGCGGATCTTGTTGGCCACGCTGACGGTGGAAGCGTCGCGCACGCGGGTGATCGAAATGCCCACGTTGGGCTTGCCGCTGCGCATGCTCAGGCTGTTGACTTCGGCAAAGCCATCTTCGATGGTAGCCACTTGCGCCAGGCGCACGATTTCCTCGCCGCGGCGCTTGATCACCACTTTTTCGAAGTCGCTTGGCGACTCGATGCGGCCCACGAGGCGGATGCTTTTCTCGTCCAGGGTGCCGCGCACCTTGCCCACGGGCGCATTCGTGTTCTGGTTGCGCAAAGCGGTGACGACGTCGCTGACGGAAACATTGTATTCACGCAACTTTTCCGCCCGCAGCAGCACGGACAGTTCGCGCTTGAGCGAACCGCCCACGTTGACCAGCGCCACGCCATCGACGGTGCGGAAGCGGTCCGACAGCACGTCCTCGGCCAGGCGCGAAATTTCCGCATGGCTTTGCGTATTCGACGACAGGGCCAGCTGCATGATGGGCTCTGCAGCCGGATCGATGCGCTGCAGGATAGGTTCGCGCATTTCCGTCGGCAACTTGTAGCGCACGGCGGCAATCGCATTGCGGATATTGTCGGACGCTTCGATCAAATTGGTATTGAAGGAAAACTTCAGGAAGATGCTGGCCGAACCTTCATTCGAATCGCTGTTGACTTCGGTCACGCCGGAAATGCTTTGCAAGGACTTTTCCAGGCGGTTCACCACTTCGCGCTCGACCGTGTCGGGCGACGCGCCAGGGTAAGGAATGCTGACGACGATGAACGGTACTTCGACGTCCGGGTTCTGGTTGACGCGCAATTTCTTGAGCGCCAGCAAGCCGACGCACATCATGGCCAGGATCAGGACGATGGTGGCGGTGGGCCGCTTGATACTGAAATCGGAAAGGAACATGGCTTAGTTTCCTTTACCGGCAACGGCGGTGCTGCTGCTGGCCACGGCGGCGGCTGGCACGGCCTTGGCGGCCGTCAATTCCACTTTCTGCCCATCCTTGAAGGTCGAGCCCGGCGTGCGCAGCACGGTATCGCCGCTGGCCAGGCCGCTTTGCACTTCCCACTGGCCCGTGCGCACGTCGCGCGCGCCGATGCGCAAGTTGACTTTATGCAAGGCCTTGTCCTTGACTTTCCACGTGTACGTGACGTCGCCCGCCTTCACCAGGGCCGAGTCGGGTATCATCAGCGCGCTGACGGTTTCCGTCTCGATGCGGCCTTCCGCATACAGGCCGGCCACGCGCGGTTGTTCCTTGTCATTGAAATCGACGAGCACGGCCACCTGGCGCGTGACGGCGTTGGCGGCCGGATCGACGCGGCGCACCTTGCCCGCGAAATCCTGTCCCGGATAACCATTGATGCGGAACAATACCGGCTGGCCCACCTTGACGACGCCGATCTTGTCGGCCGACACCAGGCCTTCCAGGCGCATGCTGGTTGGATCGATGACCTTGATCAATTCCTTGCCGATTTGCGCCGTATCGCCATTCGATACCTTGCGCTCGCTCACGATGCCGTCGAACGGCGCGCGCACGAGGGTGCGCTGCAACTGCTGGCGCGCTTGCACGGCGCGGCTTTTCGCGGCGGACAGATCGCTTTGCGCATTGTTGCGGCGGATTTCCGCGTCTTCCAGCGCCTGCGTCGACGTCATGCCCGAAGCGCGCAGGGTTTTCATGCGCTGGAACATGCGTTCGGACTGCTCCAGCACCTGGCCGGCGGCGCGGCTGGCTTCCTCGGCCGAATTGAGGCCGTCGCGGATGGACGTTTCGTCCAGGCGCACCAGCACGTCGCCCCGCTTGACGATTTCACCATTTTCCTTCATGACCTGGATCACCACGGCCGATACTTCGGCGCGCAAATCCGCGTTGCGCTCAGGCTGCACGGAGCCGGTAATGACCGGCCCCGACGCCAGCGCATTGCTCTGGATGGTCAGCAAGTCTTCCGGGGACACGAGCAAATTGGCGGCAGCGCCCGCCTGTTCCTTGGCATTCTTGCCGCCCTTGCCGGGATCTTTGGACTCTTTGCCGCAGGCGGCCAGGGCAGAAGCGATTGCCAGAACAAACAGGGTTTTGCGCAACATGGGTAATTCTCCGGATAGATAGCACCACTACCGTTCCCGCGGCCCGGATAGGGCTGCGAGCGATAGCAAGCATAATATTTTTATTAAAACCACAAGCGCCAAAGTATCCATGAGCGCATCCGGGCATGTCAATCGGCGGTTTCCTGTAATGCTTTAATCAATGGATGAAACGTAGTTTTTACGCCCTGAAACGCAAAACCCCGCCTTGAAGCGGGGTTTTGCGTTTCAGGGGAAGCGAACTTAGCGGCCGAAAACGGTGTTGATCAGGAAACCGATGGCCACGCCCGTGCACAGGCCGCCGGCGATTTCCACCAGGGTATGGCCCATGCGCTCGCGCAACCAGGTATGCGCGGGGCTGGTCGCTTCCTTGGCCAGGCGGTTGATGGCGGCCGCCTGCTTGCCCACGTGCTGGCGCAGGCTGTTGGCGTCGATGATGACGATGAAGGCCAGGGTCACTGCCACGCCGAAGGCGGGATGGCCGATGCCTTCGCGCAAGGCGATCAGGGTCGCCATGCTGGACACGACGGCACTATGGTTGCTGGGAAAGCCGCCATTGCCGACCAGGCCGAACGCCCATTGCCGCGTGCGGACACTGTTGATCAGGAATTTGATCGGTCCGACCAGGATCCAGGTGATCAGGGGCGTGACGAGGTAAGCGATATCCACGGGGTATTCCTTCTTATATATGTATAGGGTGTGTCAGGGGAGACAGGCGCGCCGCAATTATCGCAGAACATCCGCGCCAGCAGAACTGTCTGTCGTCAGCCTATAAAACGCCGTCCCCGGCGGCAACTAATATAAAATCATGGCATATACAACAATTGACGTATATCAACACTCAGTGCGGCGCACACAGCGGCGCGGATAATCAAACGTCTTTCATACTTGCAACGGGGTACTCATGCGGCATTTCAGAATTTCCTTTTTAGTCACTTTTATCCTGATGGCTGTGTCAGGCTGGTGGGGTTACAGCCATGGCGGCATGCCGGGCCTGATCCAGGCGCTGTGGATCACGGGCGTGCTGGGCATCATGGAAGTGTCGCTGTCGTTCGACAATGCGGTGGTGAATGCCTCGGTCTTGCGTCACTGGAATGAATTCTGGCAAAAACTGTTCTTGACGGTAGGTATCCTCGTGGCCGTCTTCGGTATGCGGCTGCTGTTTCCATTGGTCATCGTTTCCGTCGCCACGGGCCTGGGCCTCGTCGACGTATGGACCATGGCCACCACGACGCCCGATGTGTACGCCAAGCACCTGACGGACAACCATGCGCAAGTGGCAGCCTTCGGCGGCGCCTTCCTGCTGCTGGTGTTCCTGAACTTCCTGTTCGACGACGAGAAGGAATTGCACTGGCTGGGCTGGGCCGAGGAAAAAGTCAACGCGCTGGGCACGGAAAGCCTGGCCGTGCTGATCACCATGGGTGCCGTGGCTGCCTGCGTGGCCATGGGCCCCGTGGAACAAAAATACAGCGTGCTCGCGTCGGGCATCGTCGGCATCGCCGTCTACATCGGCGTGAACTGGATCAGCGGCTTGCTGGAAGAAGGCGAACCGGACTTGCAGGATGACGCAGAAGAAAACGCCGCGCCGGCCAGGAACGGCAATGGCGACCTGGTAAAAACCGTGGCGCGCGGCAGCATCGGCGGCTTCCTGTACCTGGAAGTGCTGGACGCCTCGTTCAGCTTTGACGGCGTGATCGGCGCGTTCGCCATCACCAACGACGTCGTCATCATCATGCTGGGCCTGGCCATCGGCGCCATGTTCGTGCGCTCGATGACGGTATACCTGGTGCACAAGGGCACGCTGGACGAATTCGTCTACCTGGAGCACGGCGCCCACTATGCGATCGGCATCCTTGCCTTGATCATGCTGGCGTCCGTCAAGTACCATATTCCGGAGTGGTTCACGGGCCTGTCGGGCGTGGCCTTCATCCTGGTCTCGCTGTGGTCATCCTTGCGTTATCGCAAACGGCACGCGGCACAAGCTTGAAATCGGGGGTTCCGCCCCCATTTGAGGAAGTAATGGCACGAGCGCCTTGCGCTCATCCCATGAAGGCATGTTTAACAACGCCTGACAAAACCGTAGCGAGTGGAAGGAAGTTGTGGCAGAGAAGCGCAACTGTACGAAGGTACAGTGAGCATCGCAGGCCGCAAATTACGACGCGCAGTAGGTTTTGATTGGCGTTTTGAGTTAATTACTGAAAAGGAGCACCACATGGCAATCAGTTTGCAAAAAGGCGGCAACGTCAACCTGAGCAAGGAAGCACCGAACCTGAAGAAGATCATCGTCGGCCTCGGCTGGGATCCTCGTTCGACGGACGGCGCCACCTTCGACCTTGACGGTAGCGCTTTCCTCCTGAAAAGCGACGGCAAAGTCCGTGGCGACTCTGACTTCATTTTCTACAACAACCTGAAGTCGACCGACGGCTCCGTCGTCCACACGGGTGACAACACCACGGGCGAAGGCGAAGGCGACGATGAGCGCATCGAAATCGACCTGACCCGCGTGCCAAACGACATCGACCGCATCAGCATCACCGTCACCATTCACGATGCCGACGCGCGCCGCCAGAACTTCGGCATGGTTTCGAAAGCCTTCATCCGCTGCCTGAACGCGGAAGGCGAAAAAGAAATCGCCCGCTACGACCTGTCCGAAGACAGCTCGACGGAAACGGCGATGATCTTTGGCGAAATCTACCGCTACAACGGCGAATGGAAGTTCAAGGCTATCGGCCAGGGCTTCAACGGCGGCCTGGGCCCACTGGCCCGTTCGTTCGGCGTCAATGCCTAACATTCACGCTCGTTAAACCTGCTGGCCGCTCATTGAGCGTGCCCGCTACGGTTTTCCGGGGTGAATTGTATAAATGTCATATCATCACTGCCGCCTGCACAGTTCAGGCGGCTTTTTTTTGGAGATTTATCATGCCAGTATTTAGTGTCACGGGCGACGTCGATCCTTTCCTCCACGTCAGCATGAAACAGGGAGAAACCATCTATTGCGAATCCGATGCGATGGTGATGATGGAAACGGCGCTGGACTTGAAAGGCAAGATGACGGGCGGCCTGGGCAGCGCCATCATGCGCCGCTTCGCCAACGGCGAATCGTTCTTCCAGCAACACATCGAAGCGGTGCGCGGCAGCGGCGACTGCCTGCTCTCGCCCACCCTGCCGGGCGCCATCGAAGTGGTCGACGTGGGCGCGCGCCAGTACCTGCTCAACGACGGCGCCTTTGTCGCCGCCACCTCGGGCACGGAAATGAAGGTGCGCACGCAAAGCATCGGCAACGCCTTGTTCGCCCAGTCGGGCGGCTTCTTCGTCATGGAGACGGCCGGCACGGGACAAGTGGTGGTGTCGGGCTTCGGCTCCATGTTCCAGCTCGATGTCGAGCCGGGCAAGGATGTCGTGATCGACAATTCCCACGTCGTGTGCTGGGACAATAGCCTGAAATACGAAATTTCCGTGACCACGGGCGGCGGTTCGGGCGGCGGCGGCATCGGCGGCTTCCTCGGCAATATCGTCAACAGCGTGACCAGCGGCGAAGGCATCGTGCTGCGCTTTTCCGGCTCGGGCAAGGTGTTCATCTGCTCGCGCAACCGCGACGCCTTCCTGAAGTGGACGGCCAGCGGCAAGGCTGGCTAGAGGCACCTGACCAAACCTACTACGCGTCGGCATAGGCGGCCTGCGATGCTCACCGTACTTTAGTACGGTTGCGCTTCTCGGCCACCTCTTCCTTCCGCTCGCTACGGTTTTGTCAGGCGCTGTTAGTTTGTTGCTCAACGTTGTAGTTCAAAAAAATTCTAAGGCCAGGTTAAGTCTGGCTAGCTAGAATCCCCGCGCGCGCACCTGCGCGCGGCTTCCCCCTATTTCCACCCGGTCCCCGTACATGCAAAGAGTCTGGTTCAACAAAACATTTTCCTCCGTCGGCACGGCCATGCGCCTGATCCGCGAGGCCGATATGGCCGCGACAAACGGTGCGCCCCGCTATCACCTCGTGTGCAGCAATACGAACGCGCACGCGGCCGCCTTCCTGGCGGCCCACGAATACGCGGTCGAACCGTCCGGCCTCACGGGTCTCGATTATGTCGAGTGGTGCCTGGAATTTTGCCGCGACCGGGGCATCACGATTTTCTGGCCCGGCAAGGAAGCTGGCCTGATCGGCAGCGCCAGCGCGCGCTTCGCCGCCATCGGCACGCGCGTGCTCAGCGTGGCCAGCGAAGAGACGCTGGCCCTGATGCATGACAAGGCGCGCTTCTGCGACGGCCTCGATCTGCCCATGGCGCGCCCGGCCGACTACCGCGCCGTCACAAACATCGCCGAATACGACGCCGCCTGCGCCGAACTGCGCCCGCTGCATCGCAAGCTGTGCATCAAGCCGTCCGAATCCGTGTATGCCCTGGGCTTTGCCATTCTCGATGAAGAGCGCACCAGCGCCCAGCTGTTGCTGGCCGGCGCCGCCTACCAGATCAATGCGCAAGAGCTGCGCAACGGCCTGGCGCAGATGGAAACGTTCAAGACCCTGCTGCTGATGGAATACCTCGATGGCCACGAATACAGCGCCGACTGCGTCGCCGACCAGGGCAAGCTCATTTGCGCCGTGCCGCGCAAGAAGCTGCACGGGGGCGGCAGCGGCCAGCTGATCGAGCTGCGCGCCGACTTGCTGGCGGCCTGCGACAAACTGGCGCGCGACTACCGCCTGAATGGCGTCTTCAACATCCAGTTCCGCGAAGGCGCGAATGGCCTGGCCTTGTTGGAGATCAACCCGCGCATGTCGGGCGGCATCGGCATGGCGTGCGCGGCCGGTCCCAACCTGCCCTACCTGGCGCTGGCCGGTTTCGACCAGGGCTTTGACAAGCTCACCGTGCCCGCCATCCAGGAAGGCATGCGCGTGGGCGAAGCCGCCTACGCCGTGGAGCTGCCATGAACCTCGTCAAGCAGCAGATGCCCACGGGCGAACTGACCTTGAAAGTGGACGAGGCGCGCTTTCCGCTGGATTGGCTGATCGGCTTTGCCGCGCGCGCCAACGCCAAGCGGGGCTTTTTGTTCCTGTCCAAGGTGCTGGGCAAGCACTGGCCCGTCACGCCGCGCGCCATGGAAGCCATCCACGACGACCTGGCCGCGCAGATTCCCCCCAGCCTGCCCGGTCCCGTGGTCTTCATCGCCATGGCGGAAACGGCCGTCGGCCTGGGCCAGGGCGTGTTCGAGGCGTGGCTGCGCGCGAACCCGAATGGCAAGGCCCTGTTCTTGCACAGCTCGCGCTACCGCGTGGGCAGCGTGCCCTTCTTCGAATTCGAGGAATCGCACAGCCACGCGCCGCGCCAGTTCCTGCATTTGTCGGACGCGGCAAGCGCCCTGTTTTCCACGGCGCGCAGCCTGGTGCTGATCGACGATGAAGCGTCGACCGGCAACACCTTCGCCAACCTGGTGCAAGTGTGCCGCGCGCGCTATCCGCAGCTGGAAAAACTGCACCTGGGCGTGATCACCAATTTCATGGGCCAGGCAGCCAACGCGGGCTTGAGTGAGCGTTTCGGCCTGCCCACCAGCATCGGCGCGGCGCTCTTCGGCCACTACGCCTTCCAGGCCGGCGATGCGCCGGCCCCCGTGGCGGCCAGCGCGCAGCGCTTCGAGGCGAATGCGGAACGGGGCGCCAGCCCCGCGTTCGGCCGCATCGGCGTGGGCCGCGCCTTGAATCCGCCGCAAGGCCTGGCGGTGCAGCTGGCGCAGGAAATCGGCGCCGGCGACTCCGTGCTGGTGCTGGGCACGGGCGAATTCATGCATCCATCGTTCCTGCTCGCGCGCGAATTGGAAAGCCTGGGCAAGAACGTGGTGGTGCAATCGACCACGCGCTCCCCCATCCTGTCGTGGGGTTCCGTCGGCCACATCGTCCGCTGCGACGACAATTACGGCGAAGGCATCGCCAATTATCTGTACAACGTGGCGCCTGGCCAGTACCAGCACGTTTTTATCTGCCATGAAACCCCGGCCAGCCCGGCCCTCATGCAACTCGCCGGCCAGTTGAATGGCCGCCTGTTCCACTTTCAGTCAGAGACCAAAATTGAAGAAATTCCTGTTTGTTGATCTGGACGACACACTGTTCCAGACCCCGAAAAAATGCGTCGGCGAGACCGACCTGCAGCCAGCCGCCTATCTGAAAAATGGCGACGCCTGCTCGTTTACGACGGCGCGTCAGCGCGCCTTCTTTGACTTTGCGCAAAGCGGCATGACCCTGATTCCCGCCACGGCGAGAAATGGCGACGCCTTCCGCCGCGTCGACCTGCCGTTTACCAGCTACAGCGTGCTCGATTACGGCGGCATCGTGCTGCAGCCGGGCGGCGCGCTTGACGCGGGCTGGCTGTCCCTGATGCAGGACGACATGCAGACGGCCTTGCCCGGCCTGCGGGACGCCATGCGCATCATCGACGATTTCCAGGCCAAAACGGGCATGCCCTCGCGCGCGCGCCTGATCGAGGACTACAACACGCCGTTCTACATCGTCGTCAAGGACCATGAAGCGCGCGGCGAGCGCCTGGCCGACATCGAAGAGCAGGTGCTGCAGCAATGGATCGCCACGGAAGGCAGCGACTACTTCATCCACCGCAACGGCAACAACCTGGCCGTGCTGCCGAAGACCTTGAACAAGGCGCGCGCCGTGGCCTACCTGCGCGCGGAACTGGAAGCCGAACACGGCCCCATCGTCAGCTTCGGCATGGGCGACAGCCGTTCGGACGCCCGCTTCATGGCCGCCTGCGACTACGCCATCATCCCCAACGGCACCCAGCTGGCGGCACTTACGGTGGCGGCGCTATGACCAGGCAGCATTTCAGCGGCAGCTACCGGCAGGAAGACGTGGAATTTTTGCTCACGCCGATGGCGCTCGAACCCATCCTCGACCTGGCCGAAAAGGAGCGGCTGATCCAGTCGGGCCAGCGCCACTACAGCGAAATGCTGTCGCCGGAATCCCTGCCCTCGCCCGCCTACCTGGCCCTGTTCCAGAGCGCGTTCGCGGCCAACCGCCTGCAGATGGCGCGCGACTGCCTGCGCCTGGCGGCCCTGATCGCGGCGCGCCGCACGGGGCCCGTCACGCTGGTGTCGCTGGCGCGCGCCGGCACGCCCGTGGGCGTCATCCTGGGCCATTTGCTGCGCCAGGTGTTCCAGCGCGAGTGCCAGCATTATTCCGTCTCCATCATCCGCGACCGCGGCATCGATGCGAAAGCCTTGCAGCACATCCTGGCGCAGGGCCACAGTGACGCCTCCCTCGTCTTCGTCGACGGCTGGACGGGCAAGGGCGTGATTTCGCGCGAACTGCGCCAGACGGTCAACGATTTCAACGCGGCGCATGGCACGGCCATCGACGGCGGCCTGTTCGTGCTGTCCGACCTGGCCGGCACGGCCGCCTGCGCCGCCTCGGCCAGCGACTACCTGATCCCGTCGAGCATTTTGAATGCCACCGTCTCGGGCCTGGTCAGCCGCTCCGTGTTGAATGAAGCCATCGGCCCGGACGACTTCCACGGCTGCGTGTACTACGCACAGTTCGAACAGCACGACCAGTCGCGCGCCTTCGCCGACGGCCTCGTGGCCGACGCCATGGCGATTGCCGCCAGCAGTGGCATCCCGCTGGCCGAAGCGAGCGATGCGCCAGCCATGGCGGCCCGCTCGCAAGCCTACATGGCCGCGGCGCAGCAAGAGTACGGCATCAGCGACATCAACCTGATCAAGCCAGGCATCGGCGAAGCGACCCGCGTGCTGCTGCGCCGCGTGCCCGAGCGCCTGATCGTGCGCGACACGAATGCGCCGGACGTGGCACATTTGCTGCTTCTGGCGCAGGAAAAAGCCATACCCGTCACAGTAGAACCGGCGCTGCCTTACCAGGCGGTCGCCCTTATCAGGAGCGCAGTCGATGGATAACAACTCCCTACACCCGCAAAGCGAACACAAGGCGGCGCTGGGCGCCTCCATGTATGTGCCGACCACGCACAAGGACTTGCTGGCGATCGCCAATGGCGACAAATTCAGCCATTTGCGTTCGGTCATACTTTGCACCGAAGACGCCATCGCGGAACGCGACCTCAGTTACGCGCTGTTCAATTTGTCGCTGGCGCTGCAAAACATGGGCACCGAATCGGATACCTTGCGCTTCGTGCGCGTGCGTAATCTCGAAGTGCTGGCGCGCGTACTGTCCATGCCCGGCGCCGACAAATTGAGCGGCTTCGTGCTGCCGAAATCCACGCGCCACAACTTCGCCGCGTATTTCGAGCTGGTGCGCCACACGCACCATTTGCTGATGCCGACCCTGGAAACGGCGGAAGTGTTCGACGACGAGGAAATGAAGCAGTTCCGCATCGTCCTGTCGGCGCCGGAAGTGCGCCGCCGCATCCTGGCCCTGCGCATCGGCGGCAACGATCTGCTGGCCCTGCTGGGCTTGCGCCGCCCTACCAGCGGCACCATCTATTCAACCCCGCTGGGACAGGTCATCGGCCGCCTGGTGACCATCTTCAAGCCGCACGGCTTCCAGCTGACGGCGCCCGTCTTCGAGCACCTGTCGCAAGGCAGCTGGCTGGACGCCGAAGTGGCGCAGGACATGGCGCACGGCATGATCGCCAAGACGGCCATCCACCCGGACCAGGTGCCGCAAATCGAACGCCATTACCAGGTGGCGCAGTCGGACATCGAACTGGCGCTGCGCATCATCGATCCGGACAGCCCGGCCGTGTTCCGCATGCAGGAATCGATGTGCGAAGTGGCCACGCACAGCAGCTGGGCGCAACGCATCATCGAGCAGGCGCGCCTGTTCGGCATCCGCCACGCGGCCGACACGGCGCCGGCGCACGCACCGACTACCTCATTGACTCAACTCTCAAGCGACGAAGGGATTGCACGACCATGACCAATTTCACACGCGGACAAAAAGGCAAACTGGCTGACCTGGGCTTGAATGGCCCGTTTGCCGTCACGCTCGATATCGTATCGGGTTCGATGGAAGTGGACGTCAGCTGCTTCGGCGTCGATGCGGCCGGCAAGCTGTCGGACGACCGCTACATGGTGTTCTTCAACCAGAAAAGCGCGCCGGACAACGCCATCACGGTGGACTTGAACGGCCCCCGCTCCACCTTCCAGGTGGACCTTTCCCGCCTGCCCGCCTCGATCGACAAGCTGGTCTTCACGGCGGCGACGGAACAGGGCAGCATGCGCGCGCTGGGCAATTCCAGCATGGCGCTGGGCCAGGCGGCCACGTTTGCCTTCACGGGCAATGACTTCCAGGACGAGAAAGCCGTCATCATCGGCGAGCTGTATCGCCGCGACGGCAGCTGGCGCTTCGGCGCCGTGGGCCAGGGTTTCGCGGGCGGCCTGGCGGCGCTGCTGAAACACTTCGGCGGCAGCGAGGCGGCGCAATCGTCCCCGGCGCCGGTTCCCGTGCCTGCGCCAGCGGCCCCGCCGGCGGCGAATAAAATCTCGCTGTCGAAGATCCGCCTGGAAAAGCGCGGCGACAAGATTTCGCTCGACAAGCGCGACAGCGGCGGCTATGGCCGCATCCGCGTCAACCTGAACTGGAACCAGAACGCGTCGCAAGGCCAGGCGCCCGCCTCGAAGCTGGACACGGGCTTCCTCGGCAAGCTGTTCAACAAGCCGGCCGGCCGTGCGGGCGGCATCGACCTCGATATCGGCTGTCTGTTCGAAATGAGCAACGGCGCCAAGAGCGCCGTGCAGGCGCTGGGCAACAGCTGGGGCGCATATGACCGTCCGCCGTACATCCACCTGGAAGGCGACGACCGCACGGGCAGCGTCAGCAGCGGCGAAAACATCTTCATCAACGGCACCCATTTCGACCAGATCAAGCGCGTGCTCGTGTACGCGTTCATCTACGAAGGCGTGCCGAACTGGGCCGCCACGGATGGCGTCGTGACGATCGAAATTCCCGGCCAGCCAACCGTGGAAGTGCGCCTCGACAGCGACAGCCAGCACGCCATGTGCGCCATCGCCATGCTGGAAAACCACGGCGGCAACCTGCAGGTGACAAAATTGGTGGAATACTTCGGCGGCCAAGGTAAAATCACGGCGCACCAGGCGATGGACGAGCGCTACAACTTTGGTCTCAACTGGAAAGCCGGACGGAAAGATTAATTCTTTCTCCAATTAAACAATTCACCTCCCAACATGACCCCAACGACCAAAAAAGTCACCTTCGCCTTCGCCATCTTCCTCGTGGCCGGCTTCCTGCTGCTGGCAGCCTACACGTGGATGGCCCTCAGCTTCTCGTACTCGGAAGGCGAACGGGCGGGCTACCTGCAAAAGTTCTCCAAGCGGGGCTGGATCTGCAAGACATGGGAAGGTGAATTGCTGCTGACGGCGCTGCCGGGCACCATCCCGGAAAAATTCCAGTTCAGCGTGCGCGATGAAGAAGTGGCGAAGCAATTGACGGCGGCCGCCGGCAAGCGCATCCTCGTCACCTACAGCCAGCACAAGGGCGTGCCCACGCAATGCTTCGGCGAGACGGAATATTTTGCCGATAAAGTCGTATTGAGCCAGTAATAAGACAGCAATACGCCCGCAAGTCCAGCAATCCCGCGCCGGCCAGCCCTTCCAGGCCGGCGCCTCACACATTCTCACTTTCTTGTACACTTGTGACGAGTTCTGGCTGAACAGTTTACAAATGTAGTCAATGTGCAAGATTCTTGTGCCATCGCATGTCGCTCCGCCAGCCGATCGTTAGCGTGTATTCACCCGTCACTGGAAACGTCATGCGCATACCATTCATCGCCCTGGCGCTGCTGGCCGCCTCGCACCCCCTGTCCGCCCGGGCACAGGACTTGTCCGGCATGGCCGGCGCCCTGAAAGTCAGCTCGACCAGTGAGCGCACCTTTGTGGCCGCCGTCAGCTACACGCAGCCGGTGGGCAACTACAATGCCGTCAGCCTGTCCTACATCAACGAGGGCCATCCGCAAGACCATCACCGCGACGGCATGGCAGGCCAGGCCTGGCTGCGCACGAAAAAAGTGGAGCAAGGCCTGATGCTGGGCGCCGGCGTGGGCCGCTACTTCTTCTTCGACACGGCCAGGACCGACGACGGCCTGCATAACTTCGACAATGACCACGGCTGGGGCTCCATCGTCAGCCTGCAGGCACGCTGGCAATTCGACAACCGCTGGTATGCGCAAGCGCAGCTCAACCGCATCAAGCCGGACGGCAAGGACAACACCACGCACCTGCTGCTCGGCGCCGGCTACCGCTATGACGGCGTGCCGGGCGCCAAGCTGCACTTGCAAAACTGGGCGTACGACGACACCTTGACCTTGGCGACGGGCCACACCATCGTCAACAGCCTGCGCTCCGAGTCCTCGCGCCCCTTCACCCTGGAATACCGGCGCGCGGCGGGAAAATACGTGGACTGGACCATCACCGCCCTCGATGAAGGCAACACCGACCTGGCGCACCGGCGCGGCGCGGCCGCCCAGCTGTGGCTGATCCGCTCGCTCAATGAAAAGGTGGAATTCGGCATGGGCGGCGGCCCCTACGTGGCGTGGGACGGGCGCGACAGCCAGGGCCACGGCACGCGCCTGACAGGCTTGCTGTCGGCCGTGGCCCGCTACCACGTCGACCGCCGCTGGGTGGCGCAAGTGGCGTGGAACCGGGTCATCACCGATTATCACCGCGATGCGGATGTGCTACTGGTGGGGGTGGGACGGAAGTTTTGAGGGAGATGCAGACGTAACCCAAACCTGGGACTGGGGTCGGTCGCAGCGCGATTGGAACGCAGTCCATTGGACTGCGTTTCCCCGTTAAGGTCCGACCCCGGGTGTTATCGGGTTTTCAGGCCTTCAACGTGAGCGCCAGACGGCGCCTGCGGATTCATTCGGCTGCGTCAGGCGCTCGATCACTTCGCGCGTCAAGCTGGCCGAGCTGACTTGTTCGGCTTTCGCGCGGGCGGCGCTCAAGGAGCTGGAAAACGCGCTTTGCGGCTGCTCCAGGCTGGCGCGCAGGGCGGCCAGTTCGCGCTCCTGCTGCTGCGCGCGCGCCGTTTCCATCTCCAGCAATTGCTGCTTGGCCTCGGCCATCGCGCGCGTCGTCTCGGCCGCCTTGCGCTGCAGGGCGGCATGGGCCTGGGCGCTGGCCAGCAAGGCTTGCTGTGCGGCAAGCTTCTCGCTGGCGGCCTGCTGCGCAGCCAGTTCCAGCTGCTCGCGCTGGCGCATGGCGTCGAGCGCCTGCTGCTCCATCGCGGCGCGCGCTTCGGCTGCCGCCGTCGCCTGCTTTTCCGCTTCCAGGCGGCCCGCGATGGCTTGCGAGGCGCGCTCTTCGGCGCTGCTGGTCTGGCGCTGCTGCCCCAGTTTTTGCGCGATCAGCGCCAGCGACTCGCGTTCGGCCGCGACGAAATCGCGTTCGGACGCCAGCAGCGCTTCCGCGGCTTGCGCCTTGTCTTCTTCCACGCGGGCGCGCTCGCTGTGCACCTGCCCCAATTCCACTGCCAGGCGCGCCTGCGCCTGCACGGCTTGCGCGGCGGCGGCTTTCTGCTCGCCTTCGACCAGCGCCTGATCCATCAGGATGCGGATCGCGTCGGCTTCCTTCTGCGCCGCTTCCTGCAAGGCCAGTTCGGCCGCATGCTGGCCGCGCAGCAGTTCCGCCTGCGCGCCTTCGGCAGCGATGCGTTCCTGCGCCGCGTTGCACGCCAGCGCTTCCGCTTCCAGTTTCTCTTTCAAGGCGGCGATGGCAGCTTGTTCGGCGGCCAGGCGTTCCTGTTCCGCCTGCAGCAGCTGCCCGGCCTGCAAGGCTTTTTCCTGCGCCAGTTGCGCTGCCTGTTCCTGCGCGGCCAACGTTGCTTTTCCGGCATCGACTTCGGCCTGCTCGGCGTCGTTCTGGCTGGCGGCCAGTTCCGCCGCCTGGCGCGCCAGTTCGGCCCGCTCATGCGCCAGGCTGGCGGCGCGCTGCTGCTCTTCCAGTTCGCGGGCCGCCGCGACGGCAGCTGCCTGCTCGGCCGCTTCGCGTGCCTTGGTCTGTTCCAGTGCGGCCGTTTCCGCCTCCAGCTTGGCGTGGCCGGCGATTTCCGCATCCTGTTCGGCGGTGACGCGGGCCAGCGCCACGGCGCGCAGCTGGCGGTCCACCTCGATGCGCGCCTCGGTGGCGGCCAGGATGCGCACGTCGGCATCGCGGCGCGCCTGCGCGCTGGCCACGGCGACCATTTCCAGGCGCTCGCGGTGGATGGCCGCGTCGCGCAATTCCTTTTCCGTCTGCAGGCGCAAACGCAGGGATTGCGCCGCATGGCGTTCCGATTCCGCCTGCGCCAGGGCGATGGCTTCGCGTTCCTGCTCCAGATGCGCCAGCGCGCGCGCTTCTTCCAGGGCGCGCACTTCGGCGGCGGCGCGGTTGAAGGCCGATTCCAGCGCGATCTGGTCGGCGCGCTCGCGCTGCACCGTCAAGTCCAGCGCTTCGCTTTCCGCCTCGGCCAGCATCTGCGCCGTCTGGCGCGCGCCGTGCGCATGGCGTTCGCGCTCGCGGGCCAGCACGGCGACTCTGGCGTCGGCCGAGGCGATGCCCACCATTTCTTCCTTGGCCGCCTGCACGGCGGCGACGCGCTCGACGGCCTGCAGGCGCGCCTGCTCCGTCTGCACTTGCAATTCCTCGGCGGCGCGGGCGGCCTGTTCGGCCAGTTCCGACTGCACGGCCACTTGCTCGCTGGCGCGCAAGCGGCTTTCCTGTTCGGCGCGCGCACGCTGTTCGGCGGCCAGGCGGATTTCATTGTCCGATTCCACGCGGGCGCGCAGTTCCGCCGTTTCCTGCTTGACGGCTTCCAGGCGGGCCACGCTGGCTTGCGCGGCGGCGCGCATGGTATCGAGACGTTCGCGGTTGGCGGCAATCGCCTCTTCGGCGGCCTGCGCATTTTGCTGCGCGGCGGCGGCAGCGGCGGCGTCGATGGCGGCGCGGTCCTCGGCCAGCGAGCGCACGCGCGCCTCGGCCAGCGCGCGGCTTTCGGCGGCGCAGGTGGCCTTCGCTTCCGCTTCCACGCGGGCAATCGCCTCGTGGATGGCTTTCAATTCCATTTTCTGGCGTTCCGCGGCCGGCGCCTTGGCGTCGGCTTCCGCTGCCGGTTCGGCTGGCGGCTGGGGCGCAGGGAGCTCAGCGGCGACTGGCGCAGCAGGCACGGGCGCCTCGGTCTTGCGCTCCAGGTCCTTGAAATCATGCAGCGAGACCATGCTGTCCTGGTCGAACTCGTCGTCTGCGGAATACGCGACGGTGAGGGAGGCGGCCTGGCGCTGATTTTGCTGTGCTTGCATGATTTCTCGCTTATTCGGGTGAATTCCGTTGCTTATGGGAATTTATTACCACCATTATCGAACAGGCATGCACAAATCAGCGCGGCAAGAAGAGCCTGTTTTACCGCTCTTTTCAGGATTTGCCAGGGATTTAAGCGTCCGAGAAAATGCTCAGGGCAAGGCGCATTGCCGAAGGCAGTACGAATAGTACGCCTAGGCAATGCAACGCCGCCATGGGCGTTTTATCGCGCGCTTAAACAGGCCACAATGGCGCCTCATCCATCAAGGCCACCTGTTCGCGCAACTCGAGGATGCGGTCCTGCCAGTAGCGCTGCGTGTTAAACCACGGGAAGGCGACGGGGAAGGCGGGATCGTCCCAGCGGCGCGCCAGCCAGGCCGAATAATGGATCAGGCGCAGGGTGCGCAGCGCTTCGACCAGGTACAACTGGCGCGGGTCGAAATCGCAAAAATCTTCGTAGCCGGCCAGGATGTCGCTCATCTGGCGCACCATGTCGCCCCGCTCGCCCGACAGCATCATCCACAGGTCCTGGATGGGCGGGCCCATGCGGCTGTCGTCGAAATCGACGAAATGGGGGCCCGCATCCGTCCACAGCACGTTGCCGCCATGACAATCGCCATGCGTGCGCAGCACGGCCACGTCGCCCGCGCGGTCATAGCAGCGCTTGACGCCGTCGAGCGCCTGCTGTGCCACGCTGGAATACGCAGCCAGCAGTTCGGGCGGCAAGAAATTACCTTCCAGCAAGAATTCACGCGGCTCGACGCCGAACGTCTGGTGATCGAGCGCCGGCCGCTCCTTGTAGGTGGACAGCGCGCCGACGGCGTGGATGCGGCCGATGAAGCGCCCTATCCATTCCAGGGTCGCCGGGTCGCCCAGCTCGGGCGCGCGGCCGCCGTGGCGGGGGAAGACGGCAAAGCGGAAGCCATGATACTGGTGCAGGGTGCTGCCGTTGATTTCCAGCGCCGGCACTACCTGGATTTCGCGCTCGACCAGTTCGGACACGAACGCGTGTTCTTCCAGGATGGCCGTATCGCTCCAGCGCGCGGGGCGGTAAAACTTGGCCACCAGGGGCGCGCTGTCTTCGATGCCCACCTGGTAGACGCGGTTTTCATAGCTGTTCAGGGCCAGCAGGCGGCCATCGCCGCGCAGCCCCACGCTGTCGAGGGCGTCGAGCACGCAATCGGGGCTCAGGGCGGAAAAAGGATGGACGGGCCGGTCGTCCTCGTGCGGCTGGTTTTCATTGTGCATAAGCGACATTGTAAGGCGCGCGCGGGCCGCCGGTGCAAACACTTCGGTGATGAAGCGCCGCAAGGCGTATACTGGCGGCTTATATTCAATACAAAGAGCAAGCCATGCAACTCGAACAGCCATTATCAGAAAAAGAATTCGACGAATTAGACCAATTCCTGTTGTCGGAGCGCTGCTCCGAAGACGCGATGACCATGGATATGCTGCACGGCTATCTGACGGCCGTCGCCATCGGCCCGGAACCGATCATGCCGGCCGAATGGTTGCCGCGCGTGTGGGGCGAAGATGCCGAAGATGCGCCGAAATTCAAGAACAGCAAGGAAGAAGAGCGCATCGTCAACCTGATCATGCGCTTCATGAACGAAGTGCTGGTGACGTTTGAAGTGGCGCCGAAGGAGTTCGAAGCCCTGTTCGTCGAACACGACTACGAAGGCCAGACCCTGATCGACGCCGAAGCCTGGTGCTGGGGCTTCTGGGACGGCATGGAACTGCGTCCCGGTTCGTGGAACGAGATCTGGGATTCCGAAGTGGCCGAACTGATGCAGCCTATCTACCTGCTGGGCGCCGACGAAATCAAGGAAGAAGAGCTGAAACTGGTGGAAGACCCGGTCAAGGCGCACAAGCTGGCGCAGGAACTGGAAGCGAACCTGCCGGCCATCCACCGTTTCTGGGTCCCGCGCCGCAAGGCCCCCGTGCAAACCATGAAGCGCGAAGAACCGAAAGTGGGCCGCAACGACGACTGCCCTTGCGGCAGCGGCAAGAAGTTCAAGAAATGCTGCGGCGCCGAGCCGGCAGCCGAGTAATCCTGCAGTAGCATCCCCTGATGCGCCGGCGTCCTGCCGGCGCAGCGCCGACGTTGGCCCCCGGGCTATAATCGCCGCATGAAACTCCCCGACCTGAACCTGCTCGTCGCCCTCGATATCCTGCTCGAGGAAGGCAGCGCCGTGGCTGCCGCGCGGCGCATGAATTTGAGCGCGCCGGCCATGAGCCGCACCCTGGCGCGCATCCGCGACGCCATCGGCGACCCTGTCTTCGTGCGCTCCGGGCGCGGCCTGGCGCCCACCCCGCGCGCGCTGGAATTGCGCGAACAGGTGCGCGGCGTGGTGGAGCAGGCGCACGCCATCTTCACGTCCGGCCGCGAAGTGGACTTGCGCACCCTGGAACGCACCTTCAGCCTGTGCGCCAACGACGTGTTTGTCGGCGCCTACGGCGGCAAGCTGCGCGACCTGCTGGCCAGCCATGCGCCGCACACGGTGCTGCGCTTCGTGCCCGAAGGCGATGGCGCCACGGAAAACGACGCCCTGCACGCGGGCCGCGTCGACCTGTACATCAGCGCGCGGCGCGCCTTTGCGCCCGACATCAAGCTGCAGCAGCTGTTTACCACCGGCTTTGTCGGCATCGCCCGCAGCGACCACCCGATCTTCGACGGCCCCGTCAACCTGGACAGCTTTACCGAGTACGAACATATCAGCGTCTCGCGGCGCGGCCTGTCGCGCGGCCCCTTCGACACGGCCCTGGCCGAGCGGGGCTACATGCGCCGGGTGTCGCTGATCAGCCCCAACTTCCAGTCCGCCATCTTCGCCGTGGCCGATTCGCGCCTGCTGCTGCCGCTGATGCCCACGCCCCTGCTGGCCATCGTCGAGCGCCTGGGCTTGAGGCTGCGCACCTTCCAGCTGCCCATCCCCGTCGACAGCGTGGAAGTCTTCCAGGCCTGGCACCCGCGCCTCGACCACGACCATGCGCACCGCTGGCTGCGCCGCATGATCAAGGAGCTGTGCGGCAGCGCGCTCCCTGGCACCTGAATCATTGCGCCAGACGCAATTCAGACTTCATTAATTATCAATTTTCACAAGATTAACGGCTACCTATACTGCGTGGACTGATTCTCATCCACGGAGTTCCCTGTGTCTGCTGCCCCCCTTCCCGGCGCCGTCCCTGCGGCCGCGCCGCCCGCACCTCCCATCTTCGGCCTGCGTCTGGCCACGGGCCTGGCCGGCGTGCTGCTGGCCGTGCTGGTGTCCGGCCTGAATGAAAACATCACCAAGGTCGCGCTGGCCGACATCCGCGGCGCCATGGGCATCGCGCGCGACGACGCCAGCTGGCTCGTCGCCCTGTATGCGGCCGCCTCGGTGTCGGCCATGGCGTTCGCGCCGTGGTGCTCCGTCACCTTTTCGCTGCGGCGCCTGACGGCCGCCGCCATCCTCGTCTGCATGGCCGCCGGCGTGCTCTGTCCGTTCGCGCCGAACCTGTCCGTATTGATGTTCCTGCGCGTGGTGCAGGGCGCGGCCGGCGGCGCCCTGCCGCCCATGCTGATGACGGTGGCGCTGCGCTTCCTGCCGCCGAACATCAAGCTGTATGGCCTGGGCGGCTATGCGCTGAGCGCCACCTTCGGTCCCAGCCTGGGCACGCCGCTGGCCGCCTTCTGGACGGAATACCTGGGCTGGCAATGGGCGTTCTGGCAAGTCGTCCCGGGCAGCATCGTCGCCCTGCTGATGGTGTCCTGGGGCTTGCCGCAAGACCCGCTGCGCCTGGAACGCTTGCACCAGTTCGACTGGCGCGGCCTGCTGCTGGGCTTACCCGCCATCAGCATGCTGGTGGTGGGCTTGCTGCAGGGCGAGCGCCTGGCGTGGTTCGCCTCGCCGCTGATCTGCGTGCTGCTGGGCGGCGGCCTGTTGCTGCTCGTCTTGTTCTTCATCAACGAATGGTCGCATCCGCTGCCGTTTTTCAAGCTGCAGCTGCTATCGCGACGCAACCTCAGCCACGCCCTGCTGACCCTGGGCGGCGTGCTGTTCGTGCTGCTGGCCGTGATCCTGATTCCCTCGTCCTACCTGGCGCAGGTGCACGCCTACCGCCCGCTGCAAACGGCGCCCGTGATGCTGATGGTGGCGCTGCCGCAATTGATCGCCCTGCCGCTGGTGGCCGCCCTGTGCAATATCCGCGCCGTCGACTGCCGCTGGGTGCTGGCCATCGGCCTGGCCCTGCTGGCCCTGTCCTGCGTGCTCGGCGCGCGCATGTCGCCGGACTGGATCCGCACGCATTTCTACCTGCTGCAAGCGGTGCAGATCTTTGCGCAACCGATGGCCGTGATTCCCTTGCTGCTGCTGGCCACGACGGGCCTGGCGCCGCAGGACGGCCCTTTCGCCTCCGCCTGGTTCAACACCATCAAGGGCATGTCGGCCGTCGTCGCCACCGGCGTGCTCGATGCGCTGATCACGCGCCGCAACCATTTTCATTCGACGGTGCTCAGCGAACGCCTGGGCAACCTGCCGGTCGGCGTGGACGTGGCGGGCCTGGGTGCGCGCATGCATGCGCAAGTCGTCACCCTGACCTCGTCCGACCTGTACCTCACCGTGGCCGCCATCGCGCTGGCCATGATCCTGATCATCCCCATCCTGCCGACGCGCGTCTATCCGCCGCGCTCAGCCTGATTTCCATTTTTACGAAAGAGCTTCACCATGCAAACACCCATACTGCGCTCACGCGCATTTCTTCTCGGCCTGGCCCTGCTGGCCTGCGCCCTCGCCTTTTGCGCCTGGCAACTGCTGTTCGCCCGTGGCGACGAACAAGCCACCGACGACGCCTTTGTCAGCGCCGACTACACCGTGCTTTCCCCCAAGGTGGGCGGCATCGTGCGGGAAGTGCTGGTGGAAGACAACCAGACTGTCAAGGCAGGTCAGCTGCTGGCCCGCATCGACGACCGCGACTACCAGGCCGCCGCCGCCTCGGCCCGCGCCGACGTCGCCGGCGCCGAAGCGCAACTGGCAAATGCCCGCGCCACCTTGCAGCGCCAGCAATCGGTGATCGAGCAAGCCACGACCCTGGTCGACGCCAACCAGGCGGAAGACAAACTGGCGCAGCAGGAGCTGGCCCGCTCGCAGCACCTGGCCGGCCAGGGCGCGGGCAGCGTGCAAAACGCGCAGCAGGCGCAATCGCGCTTCGACGTGAGCCGCGCGCGCCTGGCCCAGAACCGCGCCGCCCTCGTCTCCACCCGCAAGCAGACGGACATTCTGCAGGCGCAGCAAGGCGCGGCCGAAGCGGCCCTGCTGCGCGCCCGCGCCAGCCTGCAACGGGCCGAACTTGATCTGTCGCATACGCAGCTGCGCGCCCCCATCGACGGCATCGTCGGACGCCGCGCCGTGCGCGTCGGCGCCCTGGTGGCGCCCGGCGCCAGCCTGATGGCCGTGGTGCCATTGAACCGCAGCTTCGTCGTCGCCAACCTGCAGGAAACCCAGCTGACCCACGTGCGCCAGGGCCAGCGCGCCAGCATCGCCGTCGATGCCTATCCGGACGTGCTCCTGCGCGGCACGGTGCACAGCATCGCGCCCGCCACGGGCGTGACGTTCGCCGCCATCGCGCCGGAAAACGCCACCGGCAACTTCACCAAGGTGGTGCAGCGCATTCCCGTCAGGATCGCGCTCGATCCCGGCCAGGATGGCGACGCCCGCCTGCGCGTGGGCATGTCGGCCGAAGTGCGCATCGATACGGCCATGCGCCATCCACAGCTGCAACAGGTGAGCGCGCGATGAAAGCACTGATACTCTTCACGGTCCTGGGCCTGGCCGGCTGCGGCAGCGTCGGCAGCGACTTCCAGCGCCCGCGCAACGACTTGGGACAGCAATGGCGCCAGGCGGAAGATGCCCGTTTCGCCGCCAGCCAGGATGGCGCCATCGAGCAGCGCTGGTGGGACAGCTTTGGCGACGCCACCCTGTCTTCCCTGCTGCAGCGCGCCGCCGGCGCCAACCTCGAGGTGCTGGCGGCAGGCAGCCGGCTGGAACAGAGCCGCGCCGCGCGCGGCGTGGCCGGCGCCGCGCAAGGCCCGTCCCTGGGCGCGAATGGCAGCTATGGCCGTGCGCGCAACAGCGAACAAGGCTTGAGCGACCCGTCGCGCCACAACGGCAAGTCCGCCTACAGCCTGTGGCAAGGCAATCTCGATGCGGCCTGGGAGCTGGACTTGTGGGGCCGCGTGCGGCGCGAAGTGGAAGCGGCCGACGCGCGCGTCGACATGGCCATGGAAACGCAGCGCGGCGTGCTGCTGGCCGTGCTGGCCGAAACGGCGCGCGACTACATCGAGTTGCGCGGCGCGCAGCAGACCCTGGCCATCACGCAGCAACTGCTCGATATCGCCCGCCATACCCTGGACCTGACGCGCATCCGCCTGCGCGAAGGCGCGGCGACGCAACTCGACGAGGCCGAGGCGGCAGCCCACGTGGCCACCATCGAAGCGCGCCTGCCGCCGCTGCAGCAGCGCGAAGCGCGCCTGGGCAATGCCCTCGCCCTCTTGCTGGCGCTGCCGCCGCAAGCCTTGCAGGCGGAACTGGCGGCGGGCAAGGACATTCCGGGCGTGGCCCTGCAAGTGCAGCTGGGCGTGCCGAGCAGCCTGGCCGAGCGGCGTCCCGACATCCGCCGCGCCGAAGCGCAGCTGCACGCGGCCACGGCCGCCATCGGCGTCGCGCAAGGCGACTTTTATCCGCGCATCACCTTGTCGGGCAGCATCGGCCTGCAGGCGATGCAGCTGTCCGACATCGGCTGGGACGCCAAGCGCTTCGCCTTCGGCCCCGGTTTCAGCGTGCCCCTGTTCGATGGCGGCCGCCTGCGCGGCACCCTGCAATTGCGCGAAGCGCAGCAGCAGGAAGCGGCCATCGCCTACCGCCAGACGGTGCTGGCCGCCTGGCACGAGGTGGAAGACGCGCTCTCGGGCTACCAGGCCAACGCCCGCCGCCAGGCCAGCCTCGATGAAGCCGTCAAGCAGGGACGCCGGGCGCTGGGCAGCGCGGAACTGCAGTACCGCCAGGGCGGCACGGACCTCATCAACGTGCTGCATGTGCAAAACACGCTGTTGAACAACGAAGCGGCGCTGGTCGACAGCCGCGCCACCGCTTCGCTGTCGCTGGTCCAGGTCTACAAGGCGCTGGGCGGCGGCTGGCAAGCATTTTCAACCACCTCGCAAGGAAGCACGCCATGAAACCGAATCCCGCACATTTTTCCATCCACGACGTCAGCGACTTTCCCGTCGTGCGCTTTCGCCCTGAAACGGCCGTTACCGGCTATGCCCCGCTGTGGGAAAACGACATGGACGCCCTGCTGCGCCATGGCGTACCGTTCGTCATGCTGTTCGAAGAGGAACGCGGCGATGAAGCGCACATCGACCGCAAGCGGCGCGGCCTGTGGCTCAAGCACAACAAGGCAGAGCTGGCCGCCCTGTGCCGGGGCCTGGTGTCGGTCGAGGCGGACGCGCAACAGCGCGCGCGCCTGCAGGCGATGGCGGCCGGCGCCATGAAGGCCTTCGGCATCCTGCAGGAGGTGGTGGCCACGCGCGAACAGGCCGATGCGCTGATGGTGTGGCTGCTGGGCAGCGGCCAGATGGCGCGGCCGCGCACGGCGGACGTGTGGTGAGTGAGTCGGTCAGGCGGCCCTGCGCACGGCGCTTCTGGCAGGGATGACGCACACGTCGCCATCGCTGCTGGTCGCCGTCGTCAGGGCGATGCCGTACAGCGCCGCCAGGGCGGGCACGGCGCCGGCATCGCTGGCGATGTCGGCGACCAGCTGGCCCGAACGCACCAGCAGCAGGCGCTCGAAGCCCAGCAAGGCGTGATTGATGTCGTGCAGGATAGCGACGACGGCGTGGCCGCGCGCGGCGCAAAACTGCTGCAGGCTGTCGAGCAAATCGAACTGCAGGCCGGGATCGAGCGCCGCCAGTGGTTCGTCGACGAGTATCAAGCCATCGTGTACGTCCCACATCTGCGCGAAGATGCGCGCCAGCTGTACCCGCGCCTGTTCGCCGCCGGACAGGGTGTCCAGGCGGCGGCCCAGCAAATGCGCGGCGTGCGCCAGGGCGGCCGCGTCCTGCACGATCTGTTCCAATTGCGGGTCGACCAGGCGCGCCACCCGCCCCAGGCCGATCACCAGCTCGCACTGCAGTCCGAAGGCCACGTTCGAACCTTGCGGCAGGACGGCGCGTCGCCGGGCCAGTTCGGCCAGCGGCCACTGCGCCAGCGGCCGGCCCGCGAACGCCACCTGGCCCGCCTGCGGAGGCAGTTCGCGCGCCATCAGTTTGAGCAGGGTCGACTTGCCCGCGCCGCTGGGGCCGAGGATGGCGATGCGCTCGCCCGGCGCTACCTGCAGATTGAAGGGGCCGAAATACTGCTGGCCCAGTTGCGTGGTGGCGAAGGAGAGTTCCAGCAGGGGCGTCATGCGCATCCTTTCAGGCGGTGCCGTGGCGGAAGCGCCGCAACAGCATCAGGAAAAATGGCCCGCCCAGCAAGGCCGTGAAAATGCCGACGGGGACTTCCGCCGGAATGGCCACCGTGCGCGCCAGGGTGTCGGCCAACAGCAGCAGCAAGCCCCCCATCAGCATCGCCAGCGGCAGTACCTTGCGCTGGTCCGCGCCCAGCCAGGTGCGCACCAGGTGCGGCGCGATCAGGCCGATGAAGCCGATGCCGCCGCACCAGGCGACGGCAAAACCCGTCAGCACGGCCACCAGCACGATCACCTGCGTGCGCAGCCGGCCTACGTCGATGCCCACGTGCAGGGCCTGCGCCTCGCCCAGCGCCAGCGCATTCAATGAGCGCATCAGGAAGCGCGTGGCCCACAGCGCGCCGGCCAGCACCACCAGCAAGGCCGCCACCTGGCGCCAGCTACCGGCCGACAGCGAGCCCAATGTCCAGAAAGTCAGGGTGCGCAACTGGTCGTCGCTGGCCAGGTAGATGCACAGGCCCATGACGGCCACCGTGATGGCATTGAGCGCCACGCCCGTCAGCAGCAGGCCGACGATGGAGCCGGGCGTGGCCCAGCGGGCGACCCGGTCGAGCAGCACGCAAATGAGCATGGCGCCGGCAAACGCGGCGGCCGGCAGCAGCCACACGCGCAGCTCGGGCGCCACGTGCAGGCTGGCGGCAAAGACGATGGTGGCCGCGCCCGCGCAGGCGGCGCCGCTGCTCACGCCCAGCAGGCCCGGATCGGCCAGCGGATTGCGGAACAACCCTTGCGTCAAGCCGCCGGCCAGCGCCAGCGCGGCGCCGATCAGGATGGCAAACAGGGCGCGCGGCAGGCGGATATGCCACAGCACATACGCGCCGCCGGACAGCGCCTCGCCGCCAGCCTGCAAAGGCGCGAGCCAGTCGGCCAGCGCCACCGGCACGGCGCCCGCCTGCACGGCGATGAGCAAGCCGCACGCCAGGGCGGCGGCCAGCAGCCCGCCAGCGCCCCAGCGCGGCCAGCGCCAGGGAGCGACGGACGCCAGGGAGGCCACGTTCATGCGGCCATGGCTTTGGCAAATGCGGCATCGAGTTCGGCCAGCGCCTGCGGCATGCGCGGGCCAAAGCCCAGCAGCAGCATGGCTTCCAGCGAGACGATGCGGTGCTTGCGCCCGGCCGGCGTCTGCGCCAGCCCTGGCAGTTTCAAGATGCCGTCCACGCCGCCCGAGGCCTTCAAGCCCTGGTCCGTGACGAGCACCAGGTCGGGCCGCGCGGCGATCACGGCTTCCGGCGTGAGCGGCTTGTAGCCGGCAAAGCCGCCCTGCCCGCCCATCACGTTGACGGCACCCGCATACGCGAGCATGGCGTCGGCGCCCGTCTCGCGCCCGCCCACCATTACCTGGTTCGGCGCATGGGCGAGGATGAACAGCACGCGCACCGCTGATTGTGCCGGTGATTGGCTGCGCTGGCGCACCTTGCCCAGGGCGCCGTCCCACTGCTGTTGCAAGGCTTGCGCCAGGCGCGCGGCGGGGTCGGCGCGTCCCGTGATCTGGCCCACCTGTTTTACCCGTTCGAGCAAGCCTTCGAATCTGTTATTCGCGTTCAGTACCGCCACCGGCACGCCCGCGTCGCGCACTTGGCGCAGCACCGTTTGCGGCCCCGCCTCCTCGGTGGCGATCAGCTGCGTGGGCGCCAGCGACAGCACGCCCTCGGCCGACAGGGTGCGCGCGTAACCGACCTGCGGCAGCTGTTGCGCAACGGCAGGATACAGCGAAGTCGTATCGACGCCCACCAGTTCGCCCTGCGCCTCGAGCGCATAGACGATTTCCGTCAGGGCCCCGCCCACGCTGACGATGCGCCGCGCCTTGACAATCGGCTTGGCCGCGTCGCTGACGGCGGCCAGCACCTGCATCGGCGCGGCCAGGGCCAGGGCTCCCGCCCCCATTTTTTTCAGCGCGATGCGGCGCGCCACGCTGGCGGCGATCATGCGGCGCATAGTTCACCCTCCTGCAGCACGCGCTCGACGACGTTGCGCCATTCGCACAGTTCATGCACGCCCGGCTTGCGTTCGCCGAAGAACATGACGATGGTGTCGCCCTTGGCGTCGAACAGTTCCACCGACGTCACCAGCCCGTCGACCGTGGGCTTTTTGACCACCCAGGCGCTGGCGATATGGTCTTCGCGCAAATGCAGGTTGAAGCGCGCATCGAGGACATTGATCCACGGCCCCATCACGGCGATCTTGTGCACGGGCCCCGAATGGATCTGGATCATGCCCGCATTGCCGACGAAGGCCATGATGGCGACTTTTTCGAGGGCGGCGCTGTTGAGCAGGTCGAGCACGCAGGATTTGTCGAGCTGCTGCACGAAGCGCGCCTCGGCCAGGCGCAGGCCCTGCAGGCGCGAGACCGAATATTTTTTCAGCAGGGTGAAAAATTCATGCGTGTCGCGCAAATCGGCCCAGGCGGCGCGAAAGCCGGCCACGTCGATCTGCGCGTCGGGCAGTTCGGCCGGCGGCGCAGCCGGCGCCGTCACGGCGATGCCGGCCGCCTGGTCCGCGTCGGAAAAATGCGCCACCAGCGCGTCATAGGCGGCCAGGTCGCTTTGCGGCTTCATGAAGATCTTGTGCACGGCATAGCCGGCAGCATCGAAAAATTGCAGGCTGCGCTGCACTTCCTTCCCGCCCCCTTTTTCGTTCACTTCGCGCACGGCAAAGCCATGCGCCCACTGGCGGTAAAACACGCGCAAGTCGATGTCGCCACCGAGCACCAGGCCCACGTGGTTGTTGTGACTGGCTTTTCGATAGACACCCGTCTTTTCATGCACGCACGAAGCGTTGCGCGTCAGCGCCATGACTTCGCCCAGCGGTTCCAGCGCGGCGATGATGGCGGGCCAGTCGGCCTGCAGGCGCTCGGCGACCAGCAAGGCGCCATCGGCCAGCGACAAGCCGGCATGCGCGGCGATCAACTCGCCTTCGGAAATGGCCAGTTCCTCGGCGATGTCGCGGTGGCGGGCTTTTTTCTCGCGGCGCAGGCGGGCAAATTCGCTGGCGACCAGCTCGGTGTTGCAAATAGGGGGCATGCTCGTCACGGTGTCTCCTTTCAAGGCGAACACTGGCTGGCATGGGCTGGCTGGTGGTGGGGGAATCTTGAAGTTAATTATAAATGAGAATCATTCGCAATCAAGGCTTATTTATGTGAAAAAAGTTACGCGCAAAAAAAGCGCCGCGACAGTAAACCCGTCGCAGCGCAAAGGAGACCGATCGATACAACTGATCAGTGTTGAGAAAATGTCAGCGTTGAACTCAGGCGCTGGCCTGTACCGCCGGCATGGATGCCGGTTTCGCCGTGGGGCGCTGCGCCAGCAATACCACGGCGGCCAGCACCATGGCGCCGCCCAGCAATTGCGTGCCGCTGACGGATTCCTTCAGCAGGGTCACGCCGAACGCCATCGTGATGACGGGCTCGAACGTGGAAATGATGGATGCCTTGGCCGCGCCGATTTGCGCCACGCCGGCAAAGAAGGCGGCAATCGCGATGGCCGTCGAGAACAGGGCGATGGCGCTGACGGCCAGCCAGCCCGTCGCCGTGCCCGGCAAGGACACGCCTTGCCACAAGGCAATCGCGCTGTTCGACAGACCTGCCGTGCCCAGGATCACCACGCAAGCGGCCAATGGGTGAATATTCTCGCGGCTTTTCGACAAGCTGTTGCCAAACAGAATGTACACGGCGTACACGCCGGCGGCCATCAAGGCCAGCGCGATGCCGATGGGCTGGCCCTGCAGCTTGCCGCCCAGGGTGATGGCCATGCCGGCAATCGCCAGCGCCATCAGCACCAGCATGCGGCGGTCCAGCTTTTCCCAGCCCAGCGCCAGCGCCAGGATCGTCACCAGCACGGGATACACATACAGCAACATGCCGCACAGGCCGCTGCTGGCATACATGAGGGCATTGAAATAGCCTTGCGACTGCGCCGTGTACATCAAGCCCATCAGCATGTAGCCGGCCAGCAGGCGACCGCGCGGCAAGCGCCAGCCGCCCAGCCACACGAGCGGCAGCAACAGCATGGCGGCGATAACGAAACGCAAGGCCAGCATGGTCGACGGGTTGACCCCGGACGCATACGCCGCCTTGGCAAACACTGCGGAACTGCCGAAACCGGCGGCCGACAGCAACACCAGCGCAACAGCGCGGCGATCAGACATGACTAAACCTCTTAGAGTACACCTGGGCAAACCTGCTGCGCGTCGCGCTTTGCGGCCTGCGATGCTCACCGTACTGAAGTACGGTTGCGCTTCTCAGCCACAAATCACTGCCGCTCGCGACGGTTTTCCCAGGCGTTGTAAATATAAATGCCAAGCAAGGCCGGAAGATGTTCATGCGTGAATCCTATTGCGGGTCACTTCACGCATAGACGGCATCATATTCGCTTGCGCAAAATGAAACAAACCAATATTCTTCACGGATAGGCCGAATATTACTGAGGCTCAATTCACTTGAAGAGTGCCATGTCACGTCCCTTGCCCCCGCTCGCCGCCCTGCACGCCTTCGAGGCGGCTGCCCGCCATGAAGGCTTCCAGCGCGCGGGCGAAGAATTGCACGTCTCGGCCGGCGCCATCGGCCACCACGTAAAACAGCTGGAAGCGTGGCTGGGCATCGTGCTGTTCCAGCGCATGCCGCGCGGCGTGGTGCTCACCAGCGCCGGGCAGCGCTATGCGGCTTCGCTGGGGCCGATACTCAACCAGCTGGCCGACGTCTCCGAGCAGGCGCGGCGCCAGGGCGACGACAAGGTGGTGACGGTGACGGCCACCAGTTCGCTCGTCTCGCGCTGGCTGATGCCGCGCCTGGGCCGCCTGCGCGACCGCTATCCGCAGATCGAACTGCGCGTGCTGGCCTCGATGCACCCGGTCGACCTGGCGCGCGATGGCGTGGACGTGGCCATCCGCCTGGGACCGGGCCGCTATCCTGGCTTGAAAGTCGATTTATTGATGGAAGAATGGTTTTCCGCCGTCTGCAGCCCCGATTTCCGCGCCAACGCGGCCAGCCTGCGCCAGCCCGCCGACCTGCTGCGCTACCCGCTGCTGCACGACGAACCGGAAGTGCACCTGCCCGGCGAAATCGACTGGACGCGCTGGCTGCACAGCTGCGGCGTGCATTACAGCGGCAATAGCGGCAACAGCGGCGCGCGCTTTTCGCACACGTATCTATGCCTGGACGCGGCCGCCAGCGGCCAGGGCGTGGCCATCGCCGCCAGCCCCCTGATCGGCGACGATTTGCGCTCGGGCCGCCTGGTGCGCGTGTTCGAGCACGCCGTGCGCGGCCCCCACTGCTATTACCTGCTGCGCTCGCCCCAGGCGGAAACGCGGCCCCTCGTGCACGCCTTCTGCGAATGGCTGATCGCCGAGGCGCGCGCCGACCAGGAAACCGTCTGGCCTACCGTGGAGAGCGCATGACAAGCACGGAACTGGCGCGCAGCGCCCGATTTATTGTCCAGCATGAATATGAACACGCCAAGGTGACGGCGGCCGATGGCCGGCAAGCCAGCCTGGGCGAGTTCTATGGCGACCCGGCCGTGGCCTTGATCGATATCAATGAGCAATGGTGCGCCGTGGCGGGCGAAGGATTGGTGCTGTGCCGGCTGGGGCAGCCGTTCGGCCAGTGCGCGGCATATTTCCGCGATCCTGGCGAGACCGTGTGGATCACGGGCTTGCGGCAAACGGGACCGTTTGCGCTGGAATGGCAAGGCGAGGATGGCGCTTGGTCCGCCTTTGACTTGGATACGATGTAACAGATCCTTCGCGACGCCTCGCAAAACCGTAGCGAGCGGAAGGGAGAGGTGGCTAAGAAGCGCAACCGTACTCAAGTACGGTGAGCATCGCAGGCCGCCTATACCGACGCGCAGTAGGTTTTGCGAGGCGTCATCACATTACAGCTTGATGAAGTGTTCGCGGTAGTACTTCAGCTCTTCGATCGACTCGAGGATATCGGCCAGGGCCGTGTGCTTCTGGTGTTTCTTGAAACCGGTGGCGATTTCCGGCTTCCAGCGCTTGCACAGCTCTTTCAATGTCGATACGTCAACATTACGATAGTGGAAGAACGCTTCCAGCTTCGGCATGCCGCGCACCATGAAGCGGCGGTCCTGGCCGATGGTGTTGCCGCACATGGGCGACTTGCCAGCTGGCACGTATTTCTTCAGGAACGCGATCAATTCCGCTTCCGCCTGCGCTTCCGTCACGGTCGACGCCTTGACCTTGTCGATCAGGCCCGAGCGGCCGTGCGTGCCCTTGTTCCAGGCATCCATCTTGTTCAGGGTTTCATCCGATTGATGAATCACAAACACGGGGCCTTCGGCCAGCAGGTTCAAGTGCATGTCCGTCACCACCACCGCCACCTCGATGATGCGGTCGGTATCGGGCTCCAGGCCCGTCATTTCCATGTCGACCCAGACCAGATTCATCTCATTGGGACGTGCCGGAACAATCGGTGCGGGGGTGGATGCAGTTAAGTCGGTCGCTTGTGACATAATTCTCTCTTGGCCTAATCAAACTAAATAATCAGCCATTTTCTCACAGGCACAGAATGTATTCACTCGCGTTTTCGATTTTGTTTGTATCCGTCCTCGTTTTGACCCTGGCCGTGCGCTTCTGGCTCGCTTCGCGGCAGATTCGCCACGTGCTGGCCCACCGCGCCGCCGTGCCCGCCGAATTTGCGGAAAAGATCCCGCTGGCCGCGCACCAGAAGGCGGCCGACTACACGGTGGCGAAGACCAAGTTCGGCTTGCTGACCTTGCTGGTCAACTATGCCGTGCTGATCGGTTTTACCTTGCTGGGCGGCTTGCAATGGCTGGCGCTGCACCTGAATGAATGGATGGGCTCGGGCTCGCCCATGCTGTACCAGATCAGCCTGATCGCCGCCTTTGCCGCCATTTCCGGCCTGATCGACCTGCCCTTCGATTACTACCGCCAGTTCGTGCTGGAGCAGCGCTTCGGCTTCAATACCATGGCGCGCAAGCTGTTCTTCACGGACATGCTCAAGGGCGTGGGCCTGGGCGCCGTCATCGGCCTGCCGCTGATCTGGGTCGTGCTGACCCTGATGGCCAAGTCGGGCGGCCTGTGGTGGCTGTACGCGTGGTTCGTCTGGAGCGGCTTCCAGTTGCTGATGATGGTGTTGTTTCCGACCGTCATCGCGCCCCTGTTCAACAAATTCACGCCGCTGGCCGACGAAGCGCTGAAAAGCCGCATCGAAGGCTTGATGCAGCGCGTGGGTTTCGCCTCGAAAGGCTTGTTCGTCATGGATGGCTCGAAGCGCAGCGCCCACGGCAATGCGTATTTTTCGGGCTTTGGCGCCAACAAGCGCATCGTCTTCTTCGACACCCTGCTGTCGCGCCTGGCGCCGCAGGAAATCGAAGCCGTGCTGGCGCATGAACTGGGCCACTTCAAGCTCAAGCACATCGTCAAGCGCATCGCCATGATGTTCGTCATCTCGCTGGGCTTTTTGGCGCTGCTGGGCTTCCTGAAGACGCAGCCATGGTTTTACGCGGGCCTGGGCGTCGACCCGGTCGCCCTGGCGCTGACGGGCCAGCCGACGGATGCGCTGGCGCTGCTGCTGTTCATGCTGGCCTTGCCCGTCTTCACCTTCCTGCTGGGACCGTTGACCTCGCTCAGCTCGCGCAAGCATGAATTCGAAGCGGACGCCTTTGCCGCCACGCACACGCAGGCGGACGACCTGGTCTCGGCGCTCGTCAAAATGTATGAAGACAATGCGTCGACCCTGACGCCCGACCCGCTGCACTCGGCCTTCTACGATAGCCACCCGCCGGCCAGCGTGCGCATCCGCCACCTGAAAGGGGCTACGACATGAATACGCCATCGACTTCGCAAGACCTGTCGCAACTGTCCTGCACGCCGCGCCAGCAGGCGCTGGGCGACACGGACATTGCCACCCTGCACGCCCTGCTGCCGCAATGGAGCTTGCAAAATGGCAAGCTGTGCCGCGACTTCGGCTTCAAGAATTACTACCAGACCCTGGCGTTCGTGAACGCCCTGGCCTATATGACCCATACGCAAGACCACCATCCGGAGCTCATCATTACTTACAAAACCTGCGCCGTGCGCTACGACACGCACTCGGTCAACCATGGCGCCGGCGGCCTGTCCGAAAACGACTTCATCTGCGCCGCCAAGGCCGACCTCATCTACCAGAGCAGCCAGGTGGCCCCATGAGCGAAGGCAAGTTGACGGGCATCATCATCGCCGCCCACGGCCGCCATTACCTGGCCGACGTGGACGGCGCCAAGCTGCAATGCGTAACGCGCGGCAAGAAAACCAATGTGGCCGTGGGCGACATCGTGCACCTGACGCGCACCTCCAACGACCAGGCCGTCATCGACCGCATCGAGGAACGCAAGACCCTGCTGTACCGCTCGGACCAGTACAAATCGAAGTTGCTGGCCGCCAACCTGACGCAGCTGTTCATCGTCGTGGCGACGGAACCGGGCTTTGCCGACGACCTGATCTCGCGCTCGCTGGTGGCGGCCGACGCGGCCGGCATCGAGGCGCGCATCATCCTCAACAAGACGGACGTGACCGCTTCGCTGGAGCGCGCCCGCGAACGCCTGCTGCCGTATTCATCGATGGGCTATCCCGTCGATGAAGTGTCGGCGCGCGCCGAACCGGAGCACGCGGTGGCCACCCTGGCGCCCCTGCTGGCGGGGCAGTCGTCGATCCTCATCGGCCAGTCGGGCATGGGCAAGTCGTCATTGATCAACCTGCTGGTGCCGGATGCCGACATCGCCGTGCGCGAAATCTCGGCCGCGCTCGACACGGGCAAGCACACGACGACCTTTACGCGCCTGTACAAGCTCGACGAACTGGGCGCAAACAGTTCCATCATCGATTCGCCCGGCTTCCAGGAATTCGGCCTGTACCACTTGTCCGAGGGCATGCTGGAGCGGGCCTTCCGCGAATTCCAGCCTTACCTGGGCGGTTGCAAGTTCTATAACTGCCGCCACCTGATCGAACCGCAATGCGCCATCCTGCAAGCATTGTCTGAAGGCAAGATCGCCAAGATGCGCCATACCCTGTATGGCCAGCTGCTGCACGAATCGGCGCAAACGCTGTATTGATCGCGCCTGGCGCCCGTCGTCGAGACGGGCGCCAAACCGATAAAAAGTTTACCACCACGAATTAAACAGAATTAAATTCTGCCGCAGAGCCCGCTTTCTCCCATTCATTCCAAAACCATCCATCGCCTGATTTCGCGTTTCAGCGCCGGATTCCGGCGTTTCATCGCTTTGCGCTGGCATGGTCCCCCTCCGCTTGCTACCTTGGCATTGTCCCCGCCAGCGAACCTGCTGGAGACAACATTGGTCTAACTCCAACCAGCATCTCGATCACAAGGTGAAATCATGAAAGCATCGTTCTCGCGTACCCTCGCCCTCGGTAGCGCCGCCCTCGTCCTCGGCCTGTCTTGCCTCAGCGCCAGTGCGCTGGAAATCGGCGAACAGGACAAGGTCCAGGTTTCCGGCAAGGTGTATAAACTGGCCCCGCAGGAATTCAGCCAGTACGGCAACAGCTACCAGCTCGACACGGGCGATACCTTGCTGCTGCGCCAGCAAGTCAACCGCTATTTCACGCAAATCAAGGGACAGCCCGAAGTGGAGCTGTTCGGCCGCGCACCGGGCGTCTTTGAAACGGCCAGCGGCACCCACATGGAATTTCGCAACGATGGCGACGTCATCGCCATTACCGGGCTGAACAATATTCCGGGCGCCGTCGCCAAGGCTGGCGAAACGGCCAGCACCGTGCACTTCGCCGGCCGCTAGCACAGGCGGCACGGCACAGCACGGCAAACGGGCGGCAAGCCGTGCCAGGCTGTCCACGTGCATCAGCCGGCAGGGGCTGGTGCACGCCCCGCCTGCTTTGCGCAGCCTGAAAGGGCGCGCGTAAAAAAATACTGTCGAGTCGACCAAACAACTGCATCCGATGCAGCTTACAATGCGATCCAATAAGGTGTCACTGGCCGCTGGCCAACACCATCGCCTTGCGGGAGATTTCGGATGGAAATGTTCGCACTCGAACATGACATTGCACAGTGGGAAGATACACTGCGGCCATTGCGCGCCCTGGAGCGCCTGCCCTTGCTGATGCTGCTGGCATGGCATTTGCGCCAGCGCAACTGTGCCCAGGCGCTGCACCATGCGGCCGAAGCGGCAGCCTTGCTGCCCCAGGCCCAGCTGCCGGCCCACGCCCTGGCCATCGCGCAGGCGCGCCTGCAACTGGTGCAGGCGGAAGTGGCCTGGCTGCAAGGTGCGCTCGATACGGCGGAAAGCCTGGCCATGGCGGCGCACGCCATCCTGTGCGCGCACGGCGACGGCGCAGCCTGCGCCGACGCGCACTGGCTGCTGTCCTCGATTGCCGTCGACCGGGGCGACCATGCCCGCTGCGATGCCGAACTGCTGGCCGCTGCCGAGCAGGCGCGCAGCGCCGGCGATACGATGCGCGCCAGCCTGGCCGACGCGGCCGCGGCGCGCTGGGCCGTGCTGCGCGATGCGCCAGCCGCACAGGCGCGCTGGGGCAGCCATTTCCAGGCCGACAGCGCCAGCGGCAAGCTGCCCGCGCCGCTGGCCGCCTGGGTGCATGACTTCCGCGGCTTGCTGGCGCACACCTCGCGCGACCTGGGCACGGCCGCCGGCCACTACATGCAAAGCTACGAGGCGGCGCTGGAAAGCGGCCAGCTGCGCGGCGCCATCACGGCCGCCATCAATATCGGCGACTGTTTCGCCAGCCTCAACGACAACGAATCGGCCCTGGAGTGGATGCAGTGCGCACTGGATCTGGCGCGCCCCACCGGCTGGCCGCGCAGCATCGGCGCTTGCCAGACGCATACGGCCGAAACCATGCGCAAGCTGGGCCGCCTGGCCGCGGCCGAAGACTTGCTGCGCCAGGCGCTGCTCATCCTGGCGCCCGTGGCTGGCGCGCGCACCTATGCCAACGCCCTGTTCCACCTGGGCGAACTGAGCCTGGACAAGGGCGACTACGACACGGCGCTCGACGCCTTCAGCCGGCTGGCGCAGCGCGCCGAAGCGCTGGGCCAGGCCGATTTCCGCAGCATGGCCCAGCGCGGCAGCGCCCACGCGCTATCCTACCTGGACCGCCCGGACGAGGCGCTGCAGGCGGCCGAGCGGGCTTGCCAGCTGGCCACCGCGCAGGGCGACGCCATGCACCAGGTGGCGGCGCTGCGCGTCTTGTCGATGTTGCATGCGCGCCATGAGTTGCCGCCGCCCGCAGACATGCTGGAACGCAATCCCGCCCTGCATTTCCTGCACCAGGCGCTGCAGGTAGCCGCCTCGATCGACGGCTATTCGCCGCCCGGCGAACTGCTCGATGCGCTGGCGCGCGAATACGCGCATGCGGGCGATTATGCGCGCGCCTACGATATCGCCCTCGATGCGGGCATGGCGCGCGAAAAAAGCCATACCCAGCAAGCGAGCAACCGCGCCACCGCCATGCAGGTCTACCACCAGACGGAACATGCGCGCTCGGAAGGCTATCACCACCGCGAACTGGCCGCTTCCGAAGCGCGCCGCGCCGAAGTGCTGCAACAGACCAGCGACACCCTGGAACGGCTGTCGGCCATCGGCCAGGAAATCACCACCCACCTCGACGCCAGCGCCGTGTTCCAGGTGCTCGACCGCCACGTGCATGCCTTGCTGCCAGTCAACACCTTCGCCGTCTACATGCTCGACGCCGCAGGCACGGCGCTGCGCCGCGCGCATGGCATGGAAGCGGGCCGGCCCCTGTCCGACAACGCCATTCCACTGAGCAATCCACGCGCCTACTCCGTGCGCTGCCTGCTGGGCCGGCGCGAAGTGTATATCGACCAGGTGCCGCCGCGCCGCCACGCCTACACGGTGCCCGGCACGCTGCATAACCAGAGCGTGCTGTACGTGCCGCTGATGGTGGGCGAGCGCGTGCTGGGCGTGATGACGGTGCAGGCTTGCCACGCCAACGCATATGGCGAACGCGAGCGACTGATCTTCCGCACCCTGTGCGCGTATGGCGCCATCGCGCTCGACAACGCCAGCGCCTACCGGCAATTGCAAGATGCCCAGGCGCAACTGGTATCGCAGGAAAAACTGGCCGCCCTCGGTTCGCTGATGGCCGGCGTGGCGCATGAACTGAATACCCCGATCGGCAACAGTCTGTTGATCGCCAGCACCATGCAGCAAAAGACGGAAGACGTGGAACGCCTGATGAACGGTCCCGGCCTGCGCCGCTCCGACCTGGCCGCCTTCATCGACGATGCGGGCAAGGCGTCGGCGCTGGTGATGCGCGGCCTGCGCAGCGCGGCCGACCTGGTCAACAGCTTCAAGCAGGTGGCCGTCGACCGCACCACCGAGCAGCGGCGCCGCTTTGACTTGCAACAAGTCAGCAATGAAATCATCGCCACCGTCATGAACCGCATCCGCAGTTCGGGCCACCGCATCGAAATGGAGATAGCCTTCGGCATCGCCATGGACAGCTATCCCGGCCCGTTCGGCCAGGTGGTCACCAATCTGATCAACAATGCCCTGCTGCACGCCTTCGCCCCCGCGCCCAACGATGGCGGCGTCGGCACGGGCTGCATGCGCCTGTCCGCCACGGCGGACGCGGCGCGCGTGCGGATCGTCTTCGAAGACAATGGCGGCGGCATCGCGGAACAGCATTTGTCGCGCATCTTCGACCCCTTCTTTACTACCAAGCTGGGCCAGGGCGGCAGCGGCCTGGGTTTGTCGATCAGCTACAACATCGTCACGGCCCTGCTGGGCGGCACCATCCAGGTGGCCAGCAGCCCCGCCGGCACGCGCTTCACGCTGGACTTGCCGCTGGTGGCGCCCCAGCTGGACGGCGCCGCGCCCGCCAGCATCTATTAATCCACCACCCCGTTGCCCGGGCGCAGGCTTGCCTATACAAGTACGCGCCCGGGCAGTCTTTCCAATCTAAAAGCAAAACCCTTATAATTGAACGGCTGAAGTACTTGCCATTGCATTATTTTCAACTTGGCAAACCGCATCGTACCGCGCGACAGGCGTCGCGCTGGCACCGATCAACACAGCAGCGCGCCGGGCGAGGCAGTCATCAGACGAGATGTTGTACGCTGATGCAACCCGGCGGGAAAGGCACGCCGCCGGCGGCCTGCGCATCTTCAAGTGGTCATTATGTCGACAAAAAAACCGATCAAGCACTACCTCCAGTTCTCCGATTTCACGTTGGAAGAGTACGAATATGTGATCGAACGCGCCCATCTGATCAAGCGCAAGTTCAAGAACTACGAAATCTACCATCCACTGATCGACCGCACCCTGGTGATGGTCTTTGAAAAGAACTCGACCCGCACGCGCCTGTCGTTCGAAGCGGGCATGCACCAGCTGGGCGGCGCCGCCATCTACCTGAACACGCGCGATTCCCAGCTGGGCCGCGGCGAGCCGGTGGAAGACGCGGGCCAGGTCATGTCGCGCATGTGCGACATCATCATGGTGCGCACGTTCGGCCAGGAAATCATCGAGCGCTTCGCCGCCAATTCGCGCGTGCCGGTGATCAATGGCCTGACCAATGAACACCACCCGTGCCAGGTCTTTGCCGACATCTTCACCTACATCGAACACCGCGGCTCGATCGCCGGCAAGGTGGTCGCCTGGATCGGCGACGCCAACAACATGCTGTACTCGTGGCTGCAAGCGGCCGAAGTGTTCGGCTTCCATGTGAACGTGTCGACGCCGAAGGGTTACGACATTGACCTGGCGCAAGTCAAGACCGAGCGCTACACCTTCTTCGCCAATCCATCGGATGCCTGCGAAGGCGCGCACCTGGTCAACACGGACGTGTGGACCAGCATGGGTTACGAAGCGGAAAACGCGGCCCGCATCGCCGCCTTCGACGGCTGGATCGTCGATGGCGCGAAGATGGCCCGCGCCGCGCCCGACGCCCTGTTCATGCACTGCCTGCCCGCCCACCGCGGCGAGGAAGTGGCCGCCGAAGTGATCGACGGCCCGCAATCGGTGGTGTGGGACGAGGCGGAAAACCGCTTGCACGTGCAAAAAGCGCTGATCGAATACCTGTTACTCGGTAAAATCAACTAATTCGCCAGGCACTGCATAACTCCTGGCAGCATCGCAATACATACATCGACAACGACAACTGGAAGCAATATGAGCGACATTAAAAAAGTAGTCCTGGCCTATTCCGGCGGACTCGACACCTCCGTCATCCTGAAATGGCTGCAAGATAACTACCAGTGCGAAATCGTCACCTTCACGGCCGACCTGGGCCAGGGCGAAGAACTGGAACCGGCGCGCGCCAAGGCCATCAAGTTCGGCATCAAGCCGGAAAACATCCATATCGAAGATGTCCGCGAAGAATTCGTGCGCGATTTCGTCTTCCCGATGTTCCGCGCCAACACCGTGTATGAAGGCGAATACCTGCTGGGCACCTCGATCGCCCGTCCGCTGATCGCCAAGCGCCTGATCGAAATCGCCAACGCCACGGGCGCCGACGCCATCTCGCACGGCGCGACCGGCAAGGGCAACGACCAGGTGCGTTTCGAGCTGGGCGCCTACGCGCTGAAGCCAGGCGTAAAAATCATCGCCCCATGGCGCGAGTGGGATCTGCTGTCGCGCGAAAAACTGCTGAAGTACGCGGAAGACGCCGGCATCGAAATCGACATGAAGCACAAGAACGGCGGCGCGCCGTACTCGATGGATGCCAACTTGCTGCACATCAGCTTTGAAGGCCGCCACCTGGAAAACCCGAGCGCCGAAGCGGAAGAAACCATGTGGCGCTGGACCGTCAGCCCTGAAAAAGCGCCGGACGAAGCGGAATATCTGGACATCGAATACGAAAAAGGCGATATCGTCGCCATCAACGGCGTGCGCATGTCGCCTGCCACCGTGCTGGCCGAACTGAACAAGGTTGGCGGCAAGCATGGCGTGGGACGCCTGGACCTGGTGGAAAACCGCTACGTCGGCATGAAGTCGCGCGGCTGCTATGAAACCCCGGGCGGCACTATCATGCTGAAAGCCCACCGCGCCATCGAATCGATCACCTTGGACCGCGAAGTTGCCCATCTGAAAGATGACCTGATGCCGCGCTACGCGTCGATGATCTACAACGGCTACTGGTGGGCGCCCGAGCGCGTTGCCCTGCAAACCCTGATCGACCACACGCAGGAAACCGTGAACGGCTGGGTACGCATCAAGCTGTACAAGGGCAATGTCATCGTCGTGTCGCGCGATTCGAAGACGGATTCGCTGTTCGACATGAACATCGCCACCTTCGACGAAGACGGCGGCGCCTACAACCAGGCCGACGCCGGCGGCTTCATCAAGCTGAACGCCTTGCGCATGCGCATCGCCGCCATCGCCCGCGAAAAGCGCGGCCAGAAGTAATTAGTTACCGGGAGGCACTACCTCCCGCGCCCGCCAAAAGCCGCCTCCGGGCGGCTTTTTTACGTTTGAAACGCACTCGGCAGCGATTTACCGCCCCGCGCGTCCCCAGATCGCCCCCATTTTGCTGTCCTCATGGCAAAATGCTACAGTGCAATTGTGCTGACCTTCCCGCTTCCGGAGCCCTCCCATGTTCAAAGACCTGAGTATCAAGAATAAACTGTACCTGGGCTTCGGCTCCATCGTGGCCATCATCCTGATCTTGCTGGGCGTGGCCTACAACAGCTTTGCGCGGCTGTCGGAAGCCAATGCCTGGGACAGGCACACGATGGAAGTGCTGGTCGAGATCGACAAGATTCACAATTCCATCCTGCAAATCCAGGTGGAAGCGCGCGGTTTCATCCTGACCGGCAACGAAGCCTCACTGACGCCGGAAACCGATGAAACAGGGGTGCTGAGCCAGCACACGCAAAAAGCCATCAGCATGACGGTGGACAACAAGGTGCAGTCGGAACGCTTCCGCAAGATCGACCAGCTGAGCAGCACCTGGGTCAAGGAGTGGATCACCCCCCTGATCGAGAAACGCCGCGCGCTGGGCAATGCGCCGGGCGCCACGGAAACGGTGGCGCGCCTGCTTCCGCCGGCCGGCTCGCCCGGCATCGTGCAAGCCAACAAATTGCTCGACGAAGCCGCCGCCGAAGAAAACCGCTTGCTGGCCGAGCGCACGGCCACGTCAAGTCGCCTGCAGGAAACCATGCTGCTGACCTTGGCGCTGGGCGGCGTGCTGTGCGTGGTGCTGGCGCTGGGCATTTCCTTCATCCTGGCCAAGGCCATCCTCGGCCCGCTGAACAGCCTGACGGACGCCGTCGGGCGCATCGCCGGCGGCGAACAGGGCGCACGCGCCGCCATCATTTCGCGCGACGAGCTGGGCAAGGTGACGGAAGAGTTCAACCGCATGGCGCAAACCATCCAGGATAACCAGGCCAATGAACTGGCCGCCACGAATAGCCTGCGGGCCAAGGTCGATTCCCTGCTGGAAGTGGTGTCGAAGGCGGCCTCGGGCGACCTGACGGGCAAGGTCGGCATCACGGGCAACGACGCCATCGGCCAGCTAGGCAACGGCCTGGCGAAGATGTTTGAAAACCTGCGCAGCCTGCTCAACAATGTGCAAAAGGCCGGCATCCAGGTGACGACGTCCGCCACGGAAATCGCCGCCTCGGCGCGCCAGCAGGAAGCCACGGGCATTGAGCAAGCGCAAACCAGCGTGGAAATTCTCAGCACCACCAAGGAAATCTCGGCCAACACGAGCCAGTTGCTGAAAACCATGGAAGACGCCACCGCCGTGGCCGACTACACGACGAATGCCACGGCCGAAGCGCAAAACAACCTCAAGCGCATGGATTCGACCATGCAGCACATGGTCTCGGCCACCGATTCCATCAACGCCAAGCTGGCGGCCCTGTCGGAAAAAGCCAGCAATATCAATAGCGTACTGATCACCATCACGAAAGTGGCCGACCAGACCAACATCCTGTCGCTGAACGCCGCCATCGAGGCGGAAAAAGCGGGCGAAGCGGGCCGCGGCTTTTCCGTCGTGGCGACGGAAATCCGCCGCCTGGCCGACCAGACGTCCGTCTCCACCTGGGATATCGAGCAAATGCTCAAGGAAATGCAGTCGGCCGTGTCCGCCAGCGTGATGGGCATGGATAAATTCTCGGAAGAAATTCGCCGCAGCGTGGGCGAAGTGCGGCAAGTGGCGGAACAATTGTCGTCCGTGATGGACCAGGTGCAAAAACTCACGCCGCAATTTGATGCCGTGCTGCAAGGCATGCAGTCGCAGGCGATCGGCGCGTCGCAAATTTCCGACACCATGATGCAGCTCAACGACGCCACGCAGCAGACGGTGGAATCGCTGAAGGCCACCAGCGAAGCGGTGCACCAGCTGCAATATGCGGCGGGCGACCTGCAGTCGAGCGTGTCGACCTTCGCCGTCACCATCTGATCCCATGAAAGTGCTGCTCTTTCACATCGGACGCGACCGCTATGGCCTGCCCCTGGCCGGCATCGTGCGCGTTCTGCCGCTGCTGGAGCTGAAACAGTTGCCGCTCACGCCAGACTACGTGGCCGGCCTGATGGACTTGCACGGCACGCCCGTGCCCGTGATCGACCTGTCGCGCCTGGCCGGGCTGCCGGCCGCCGCCGCGCAATTCGACACGCGCATCGTCATCGTCGACTACCGCGCGCCTGGCGGCGCCACGCATGCGCTGGGCTTGCTGGCCACGCAAGTGCGCGGCATCGCCGACATCGCGGCGGACAAGCTCGAGGATAGCGGCGTGGCCACGGCGCCCTTCCTGGGCCAGGTGGCCAGCGATGCCGACGGCATCGTGCAGCTGGTGGAACTCGAACACCTGCTGCCGCCGGACGTGCGCGCGCTGCTGTTTCAAGACGCGGGCGCGGCATGACGGCACAAGCCCTGCTGCGCCGCGCGACCGGCCTGTCCGTCTCCAAAGCCGTGGCCGAACGGGCCGTCGGCCAGCGCATGGAGCAAACGGGCTTCAGCGATAGCGAAGCCTACCTGCAAGCGCTCACGCCAGCCGAAATGACGCAATTGATCGAGCTGGTGGTGGTGCCGGAATCGTGGCTGTTCCGCGACCCGCAGGCGTTCTACGCCACCGTCGAACTGGTGCAGGAACGCTGGGCGCGGGGGCGCGCCACGCGCATCCTGTCGATCCCGTGCGCGGGCGGCGAGGAACCGTATTCGATGGCCATGGCGCTGCGCGACGGCGGCGTGCCGAAACAGGCGTTCAGCATCGACGCGTATGACCTGAGCCCCGGCTGCATCGAGCGGGCGCAGGCCGGCGTGTACGGCCGCAATGCCTTCCGCGCGCAGGACGTGGCCTTCCGCGAGCGCTATTTCACGCACGTGGCCGACGACGCCTACCGCATCATCGACTCCTTGCGCGAACAAGTCACCTTCAAGCAGGGCAATCTGCTGCAATTCGACACCGCCACCTACAGCCGCCATTACGACGTCATCTTCTGCCGCAACCTCTTGATTTACTTCGACAAGCCGACGACGCGCGCGGCCATCCACAACCTGTCCGCCCTGCTGGCCGACGACGGCATGCTGTTGGCCGGCTATGCGGAAGTGCCGTCGTTCTGCCAGAACGGCTTTGCGCCGCTGCAGTTCCGCCAGGCCTTCGCCCTGAAGAAGGAAACGGCGGCGCCGGCCAGCCCCGTGCAAGTGGCGCCGCTGCCGGCCGCGCGCCCCCTGCGCAGCGTGCCGCCCGCGCCAAGGCGCGCGGCCGCTGCCGCCGCCCCTGCCGCCGCGACAGCGCCGCGCACGCGCCCCGTGTCCGTGCCGTCGCCGGCGCCGGCCGCGCCAACCGCGCAAGCCGATTTGCTGGCCGAGGCGCGCCTGCTGGCCGACCGTGGCCAGTTGCGCGAAGCGGGAGAAAAATGCCACGCCCACCTGGCGCGCGTGCCCGAGGCGGCGGAAGCGTATTTCATGCTGGGCATCATCAATGAACTGGCCGGCAAGATGGACCTGGCCGACGATTACTGGCGCCGCTGCATCTACCTGCAGCCCGACCATTACGAGGCGCTGTGCCACCTGTCGCTGCTGGCCGAACGCAATGGCAACCACACGGCCGCCGCCACCCTGAAGGCGCGCGCGGCGCGCATCTACCAGCGCCGCCAGGCGTCCAACTAAGGGGCAAGCATGACCAACCTCATCGCCACCGAGTCCCCCGACGCCATCGACGACTGCTGGAACCATATCGGCGTGGTCGGCGACCAGAGCTGCCCCAGGCTGCCGGCCAACGTGCATTGCCGTAACTGCGACGTATATGCGGGCGCCGCCCAGCGCAACCTGCAGCGGCCCGTGGATGAACACTACCAGCGCGACTGGGCCAGCCACTTCCGCCAGATCGATGCGGGCGGCGAAGTGCGCGACAGCTCGGCGCTGGTATTTCGCATCGGCCGCGAATGGCTGGCGCTGCCCACGCGCGTGTTCGACTCCGTGGCGCCGCAGGCCAAGCCGCACGTGCTGCCGCACCGCGGCGGGCGCGGCCTGGCGGGCATCGTCAATATCGGCGGCAAGCTGTATCCGTGCATGTCGCTGGCACACTTGCTGGGCATCGACGAACAGGGCGCGCCGGCGGCCCGCGGCCGCCACACCTTTGCGCGCCTGCTGCTGATGCGCTGGGAAGAACAGGCTTACGCGCTGCCCGTGGCCGACCTGCACGGCATCGTGCGCTATGCATCGAGCACCGTGCAAGCGCCGGCGGCCACCATCAACAAGGGCCTGTCGCGCTATCTGTCCGGCGTCATCACCGAGGGCGACATGCGCATCGGCTGCCTCGACACGGCGCTGATCGGCTTTCAACTTGCGAGACTATTACGATGAGCCAGGACCAGCACGGCGACCTGAGTGCCTTTTCCATGCTGGACCTGTTCCGCATGGAGGCGGACAGCCAGACCCAGATCCTCACCGACGGCTTGCTGGCCATGGAGCGCCATGCGGGCGATGCGGCCGCCGTCGAAGCGATGATGCGCGCGGCACATTCGATCAAGGGCGCCGCCGCCATCGTCGGCCTGCAAGTGGTGGTGCAGCTGGCGCACGGCATGGAAGACAGCTTTGTCGCCGCCCAGCACGGCCGCCTGAAACTCACGCCAGAGCGGGTCGACGTGCTGCTGTCGGGCGTCGACCTGATCGTGCAGCTGTCGCGCCTGGACGACGCAGGCGCCGAAGCGTGGCTGGCCGCCAATGCGGCGCAGATCGACCAGACCCTGAACGCCATCGCCGGCATCGCCGACCTGCCCGAATTGCCGGCCCTGCCCTCGGCGCCGGCGCCGGCGCCCGTGCCAGCGCCGGCAACGGCGGCGCCACAGGCTCCCGTGGCCAGCGGCTTGGCGGGAGAGGACGCGGAAGCGACAGAAGCTGCCGCGCCCGCGCCGCGTACAGGTGCGGCACCGGCCAAGGCCCAGGCGCAGAATTTCGACAAACTGCTGTCGCTGGCCAGCGAATCGCGCATCAATGCGCACCAGATGCATCCGTTCATCGGTGCCTTGCAGCGCTTCAAGCGCAACCAGAGCAGCCTGTTTTCCGCCATCGAGCACCTGCACGAAGCCATTGCCCGCTCGGGCGACGCGGGCCTGATGGAAAAGTCCCTGCTGGCGCTGCAAAAGACACAGCCCCTGAAGCAGTTCATGCTCGAACACATCGCCGACATCGAAACCTATGAACGGCGCTTACTGGCCGTCTCGCAAGGCATGGTCGACGAAGTGCTGGCGCTGCGCATGCGCCCTTTCCGCGACGGCATCCACGCCTTCCCGCGCATGGTGCGCGACCTGGCGCGCAGCCTTGGCAAGGAAGTGCAGCTGGAGATCGAAGGCGAAGACACCCTGGTCGACCGCGATATCCTGGCGAAGATCGAAAGCCCGCTGAACCACATGCTGCGCAATGCCATCGACCATGGCATGGAAGGCCCGTACGAGCGCATCGACGCGGGCAAGGAAGCGCTGGGCACGATACGCATGGAAGCGCGCCACCGCGCCGGCATGCTGAGCATCGAAATCAGCGACGACGGGCGCGGCGTCGACCTGGAAAAGATCCGCCAGTCCGTCATCGAGCGCAAGATGGCCAGCCCCGCCATGGCCGCCGCGCTGTCGCCGGGCGAGCTGCTGGAATTCCTGTTCCTGCCCGCCTTCAGCCTGAAGGCGACGGCCAATCAATTGTCCGGACGCGGCGTGGGCCTGGACATCGTGCACGAGACGATACGCCAGCAAAACGGCACCGTGCGCCTGGAATCGGAGCCGGGCCGGGGTTTCCGCGCCCTCATCACCCTGCCGCTGACGCAATCGATCGTGCGCGCGCTGGTGATCGACATCCAGGGCGAAGCCTACGCCATCCCCATCGTCAAGGTGGAAAGCGTGGTGCGCGTGCCGCAGGCGGCCATCCATACCCTGGAAAACAAGCAGTTCTTCGAACTCAAGGGCGAGCATCTGGGCCTGGTCTCGGCGGCGCAGGTGCTGGAACTGGGCGAAGCGGCGAACCAGGCCGAGGACTTGCCGGTGGTGGTGATCGGGCGCGGCAAGCAAAGCTATGCCCTGGTGGTTGACGCCATCCGCGGCGAGCAAAGCCTGGCGGTGCAGGCCATCGATCCGATCTTCGGCAAGATGCGCGACATTTCCGCCGCCGCCCTGCTCGATGACGGCGAGCCGGTACTGATCCTCGACGTGCCCGATCTGCTGCTGTCGATCGACAAGCTGCTGCACGAGGGCGGCCTGCACCAGCTGGCGCAGGCGGGCAATGCACAGCAGCGCCGCGCCAAGCGCATCCTCGTCGTCGACGATTCGCTGACGGTGCGCGAGATGGAGCGCAAGCTGCTGCTGGCGCGCGGCTTCGAAGTCGACGTGGCCATCGACGGCATCGACGGCTGGAACGTCGTGCGCAGCGGCGAATACGACCTGGTGATCACCGACGTCGACATGCCGCGCATGGACGGCATCGAGCTGGTTTCGCTGATCAAAAAGGACCTGCACCTGCACAAGCTGCCGGTGATGATCGTCTCGTACAAGGACCGCCCGGAAGACCGCGCGCGCGGCCTGTCCGCCGGCGCCGACTATTACCTGACCAAAGGCAGCTTCCACGACGAGACCTTGCTCGACGCGGTGGCCGACCTGATAGGAGATGCCCGCTTATGAGTTGTACTTCATGAAAATTGCCATTGCCAACGATGTCGCCATGGCCGCCGAGGCCCTGCGCCGCGTGGTGGCCAGCACGCAGGAACACCAGGTGCTGTGGATCGCCCGCACGGGGCTCGAAGCCGTGCGCATGTGCGAAGGCAACCGTCCCGACCTGATCCTGATGGACCTGAACATGCCGGAGATGGATGGCGTCGAGGCGACGCGCCTGATCATGGAGCAAAGCCCGTGCGCCATTCTGGTGGTCACGGGACGCCCGCAAGACAATGTCAACCAGGTCTTCCGCGCGCTGGGCGCGGGCGCGCTCGACGTCACGGCCACCCCCGTGCTGCAGGGACAAGTGGGCGGCGACAGCGAACTGCTGGCCAAGATCAAGACCATCGGCAAGCTGATACGCCACAGCGCCGAAACGCCGCCGCCACGCCAGGCGAACGGCAATGGCGGCGAACGGGGCGACGGGCAAGTCACCACGCTGGTGGCCATCGGCGCCTCGACGGGCGGCCCTTCGGCCGTGGCCAAGGTGCTGTCCGGCTGGACGGCGCCGCCCGGTTGCGCCATCGTGGTGGTGCAGCATATCGATGAAACCTTCGCCTCGCACTTCGCCAAATGGCTCGATGACCAGCTCAGCATGCCCGCGCGCGTGATCGTCGAAGGCGATGAACTGGTATCTGGCACGGTGTTGATCGCCAAAACCAATGATCACTTGCTGCTAGATCAAAATTATCGTTTGGGTTACGATGCAGCACCACGCGAGTATGTTTACCGCCCGTCCGTCGATGTCTTCTTCAACTGCGTGGCGCAGCACTGGCGCGGCGACGCCATCGGTGTATTGCTCACAGGCATGGGGCGTGACGGCGGCGATGGCTTGCTGGCCATGCGCCGCGCCGGCAAGACGACCATCGCACAAGACCAGGCCAGCAGTGCCGTGTACGGCATGCCGCGCGCGGCGGCCGAACTCGATGCGGCGCAGCACATCCTGCCCTTGGATAGAATAGGCGCCAGCCTGCGCAGCCGCCTGGGCGCCAAACTCAACAATGGGTGGGAGCCCTCCCCTAACATCTGAAAAGAATGCAATGCCAGAATTCTCCTCCAGTTTCAGCCAGCATGAGCCCGCATTGACCGAATTCAAGGTCAGCGTGCTGCTGGTGGATGACCAGTTGATCATTGCCGAGGCAGTACGGCGCATGCTCAGCGACCAGCAGGATATCGAATTTCATTACGTGACCGACGCCACGCAGGCGCTGGACACGGCGCTGCGTTTGCAACCGACCGTCATCCTGCAAGACCTGGTGATGCCGGGCATCGACGGCTTCGCCCTGATTCAGCTGTACCGCGAAAACGCGGCGCTGGCGCACGTGCCGGTGATCGTGATGTCGGCCAAGGATGACCCGAAACTGAAGGCGCACAGCTTTTCCGTCGGCGCCAACGATTATGTGGTGAAACTGCCGGACCGCCTGGAGCTGCTGGCGCGCATACGCTACCACTCGGCAGCCCACATCAGCCGCCTGCAGCGCGACCAGGCTTTTCGTTTCCTGCGAGAAAGTCAAAAGAACCTGGCCGACGCGAATATTGAATTACAGAAACTCGCCGCCCTCGATGGCTTGACGGGCATCGCCAACCGCCGCCGCTTCGATGAAACCTTGCAATTCGAATGGCAGCGTGGCCAGCGCGACAAGACGCCGTTGAGCTTGCTGTTTTGCGATATCGACCATTTTAAAAGCTATAACGACCACTTCGGCCACCTGGCAGGCGACCTGTGCCTGAAAAAAGTGGCCGCCGTGCTGACGGAACATTTGAAGCGCCCGGCCGACCTGGCCGCCCGCTACGGTGGCGAAGAGTTCGCCCTGATCCTGCCGGAAACGGAAGCGGCCGGCGCGTTGCTGATCGCCGAAGCGTGCCGGCGCCACCTGGAAGGCTTGCAGATCGAGAATCCGGCGGCAAGCACGGGCATCGTCACCATCTCGATCGGCGTGGCCACCATCGTGCCTTCGCCGGACTCGACGGTCGAGCAATTGATCAACCGCGCCGACCAGGCCCTGTACGCGGCCAAGCGCGGCGGACGCAACAGCGTGCTGAGCGCCGCTGACGTCCAGGACTGATTTTTAACAGCAAGGAAAGTGAAGCATGAGCACACAACTGGACAATGTCAGCGTCGTCAAGAAGTCGAATATCTACTTTGACGGCAAATGCGTCTCGCACAACGTCATCCTGGCCGACGGCACGAAGAAAAGCGTGGGCGTGATTTTCGCGTCATCGCTGCGCTTCAACACGGGCGCGCCGGAAATCATGGAAATCGTCGGCGGCCTGTGCAAGGTACGCCTGGCCGACGCGACGGAGTGGAACAGCTATGGCGCGGGCCAGGAATTCAAGGTGCCGGGCAATAGCTATTTTGATATTGAAACCGTTGAAACCGTAGATTACGTCTGCCACTTCGGCTGATCCACGCAGAAAAAACGTCCATGGCTACATTGCACTGAACATTTTTTCAAGCGCAGATTGACTATTTAGATAAACACAGGCTCGGGCGACAGGCGTACGCCATATTTCGCCTCTACATCATCCTGTATCGCTGCCGCCAGCCGGGTAATGTCCGCGCCACGAGCGCCGCCATTATTCACCAGAACCAGCGCCTGCTTGGGATACACTCCCGCGGGCCCCAGGTTTTTTCCCTTCCAGCCGCACTGATCGATCAGCCACCCTGCAGCCAGCTTTTCCGTGCCATCGGGCTGCGCATGGTGTACCAAGGTGGGGAAACGTTCCAACAAGGCAAGACATTGCTCCCGTGACACCACGGGATTCTTGAAGAAGCTGCCCGCATTGCCTATGACGGCCGGGTCCGGCAATTTTCGCCGGCGGATCGCCATCACCGTGTCGGCCACCTGTTGGGGTGTCGGCTCGGCAAGATTGCGCTCGGCCACGGCCTGCGCCAGTTCCGCATAGCGCAAGTTCGGCTGCCACTCGGCCGGCAAGGCAAACGTGACTTCCAGCACGATCAGTTCGCGGCCGTCCGCCTGTTTGAAGATGCTGTCGCGGTAAGCGAAACGGCAAGCATCGCGGTCCATGTCGAAGACGATGCCGCTGCCACTGTGCATGACGCTCACGCTGTGCAGATAATCCTTGATTTCAACGCCATACGCGCCAATATTCTGGATAGGCGCCGCGCCCACCGTGCCGGGAATCAGGGACAGGTTTTCCAGCCCGCCCACGCCTTGCGCCAGGGTCCACTGCACGAAATCGTGCCAGTTTTCACCGGCCGCGGCAGTGACGAGTATCGTCTCGAAATCCGCCTGCGCCAGGCGCATGCCGCGCGTGGCCATGTGCAGCACGGCGCCGGGAAAGTCGCCCGTCAGCACGACGTTGCTGCCGCCGCCCAGTATCAGGCGCGGCATGGCGGACAAGGCGGGATCTTGCAGCGCGGCGTGCAATTCGGCCTGCGAGGTGATGCGTACGTAGGCGGCCGCATTGGCCGCGATGCCGAAGGTATTCAGGCGCTGGAGGGAGTAATTGTGTTCGATGGTGAGCTCTGCAGACATGGGATCGAGAAATTTTGCTCGATTATAGAGCGAAAGCGACAAAAAACCACCTCAGGACAAGGGCGACTTGCCCGTTGTCCGTTAAAATGTCGCATCTTTAACAGGGCCGTCCCATGGCGCAGAATCAGCCGCCAAGGCCCAGCGCGCCGAGCGTGCGCTCGCTTTAACAAGAAAAGGAACAGACCATGCCGTCATTTGATGTAGTCTCCGAAGCCGATATGATCGAAGTCAAGAATGCAGTCGAGCAATCCAACAAGGAAATCACGACCCGCTTCGACTTCAAGGGCAGCGACGCCCGCGTCGAACACAAGGAAAACGAGTTGACCGCGTTCGCGGACTCGGAATTCCAGCTCAGCCAGGTGCGCGACGTGCTGACCAACAAATTGACCAAACGCAAGGTCGATGTGCGCTTCCTCGACGAAGGCGACATCAAGAAGATCGGCGGCGACAAGGTCAAGCAGATCATCAAGATCAAGAATGGCATCGAATCGGATGATGCCAAGAAAATCGTGCGCGTCATCAAGGACAGCAAGATGAAAGTGCAAGCGAGCATCCAGGGCGAAGCCGTGCGCGTCACGGGCGCCAAGCGCGACGACCTGCAGGCGGCCATGGCCATGCTGCGCAAGGATGTACCCGACATGCCGCTGGAATTTAACAATTTCCGCGATTAATTTCGATGATGCGCACGCTGCGGCCTGCGCTTGCACCGGCATGGCGGCAAGCTGCCTCGGAGCGCCTGCGCGCTTGGGGTAGAATTGAAGCTGCGCACAGCTACATGCGCCCGCGCGCCTGACCGGCAGCGGGCTTGACCGTACATCTGGCTCAGTGATAACCACGGTAGTCTAAGGATAGCAATGAAACGTGTTGATGATTTCCGCCTGCGATTTGGCAAAAAAGAATATGTGCCCATCATGATAGGCGGAATGGGTGTGGATATTTCCACGTCGGAGCTGGCCCTGGAAGCGGCCCGGCTGAACGGTATCGGGCATATCTCCGATGCCATGGTGGAAGACGTGTCGGATCGCCGTTTCGACACCACCTTCGTCAAAGACAAGACGAAACTGTACAAGTTCAACATCAATAACAGCGACAAGGCCGTGGTGCAGTTCGACCTGGGCCGCCTGGCGGAAGCGCAGCGCCTGCATATCGGCCGCACCATGGAAGCGAAAAAAGGCGATGGCTTGATCTTCGTCAATTGCATGGAAAAGCTGACAATGAACGGCCCCCGCGAAACCTTGCGCGTGCGACTCAATGCGGCGCTGGATGCGGGCATCGACGGCATCACCCTGTCGGCCGGTTTGCACTTCGGTTCGTTCGCCTTGATGGCCGACCATCCGCGTTTCCGTGATGCCAAGCTGGGCATCATCGTCTCGTCCGTGCGCGCCTTGCAGATTTTCCTGCGCAAGAACGCCAAGCTGGACCGTTTGCCCGACTTCATCATCGTCGAGGGACCATTGGCCGGCGGCCACCTGGGCTTCGGCATGGACTGGGCCAATTACGACCTGCACACGATCACGGCGGAACTGCTGGCCTACCTGAAGGCCGAACAGCTGGACATCCCGCTGATCGCCGCTGGCGGCATCTTCACGGGCAGCGATGCCGTTTCCTTCCTGGAAGCAGGCGCGGCTGGCGTGCAAGTGGCGACGCGCTTTACCGTCACAAAGGAATGCGGCTTGCCAAACAAGGTCAAGCAGGAATACTACAAGGCCTCGGAAGAAGACATCATCGTCAATGGCGTGTCGCCGACCGGTTACCCGATGCGCATGCTGAAGAACACGCCCGCCATCGGCGCCGGCATCCGTCCAGGCTGCGAATCGTATGGCTACCTGCTCGACGCGACGGGCAACTGCGCGTACATCAACTCGTACAACCGCGAAGTCGCTGCCCATCCGGAGCAAAAAACCGTCGTCGTGATGGACAAGACTTGCCTGTGCACCCACATGCGCAACTTCAACTGCTGGACCTGCGGCCACTACACGTACCGCCTGAAGGACACCACGCATAAGCTCGACAACGGCGAGTACCAGATCCTGACGGCCGAACACGTCTTCAAGGATTACCAGTTCAGCGTCGACAACCAGATCGCCCTGCCGGAAAAAGAAATCTTGGTAGCAAGCTGAATCTTGCCAGCCTGAAATGAAAATGGCGCAACCTGCGAAGGCTGCGCCATTTTTTTATGCGGGGAACATGTCCCGCAAGGCCCGTTCGATCACGTCAAAGCTGGGCCGCTGCAATGCTTCTTCCTGCAGGCAATCTTCCATCATGACGTGCAGGGCCGGCAAAGGCGTCGCACAATGCGCGATCAGTTCGCCCAGCAGCACGCCAAAGGCGCGCGCCTCTATGCCCTGCAACACGTCCCCGTGCGACGAGCCCGGCGCAAACATGGACGCCGCGCCAAAGTCGCCCAGCAGGCAGGCGCCGGCATCCGCATGCAGGATATTGTGGGCATACAGGTCGCCGTGCACGATACCGTGTGCATGCAACTGCCGCACGGCCGAGGCGATGCCATGGGCAATGGCCAGCGCTTGCGGAAAATCAAAGCGCGCGCCATCGGCATACACGTCGCGCGTACACGATTCCAGGCTCGGCGGTCCGGCCAGGTTGCGGAAGGCCGCGTCAACGAGCGGCATGACGAGTCCCAGCGCTCCCTGTGGATGTGCATCGAGCGTCCCGAGGATGGGAATCAGGCCCGGATGGGCACCGGCGCCGACACAGGCGGCCATCTCGCTGCGCGGCAAGCCATCGCTGGTCATGGCCCCCTTGAACACTTTGACGGCGACCTCATCGGCGCCATCCAGGCGGGCACGGTAAATCACGCCCGACGCCCCCTCGCCCAACTGCTGCGCCAATACCAGGCGCTGCCACGCCACGCCCGCTGCGGCTGAACCGGCCAGGGCCGCCAGTTCCCGCGCTTCCGTGAAGGGATTGCCCGCATACGCGAGCCAGCTCAGGCATGGCAGGGACAGCAGACAGTCGGGCAGCGCCGTGAAACGGTTGGCGGCGATGCGCACCAGTTCCAGCCGGCGGCAGTTCGCCAACGAAGCGGGCAAGCTGTCCAGGCAATTTCCCGCCAGCATGAGTTTCTGCAATTGTCCGCACTTGCCCAGCTCCTCCGGCAAGGCTTCGATGGCATTGTCGGTCAGGGTCAGCCAGCGCAGCCTGGATGGCAAGGCTGCGGCCGGCACGTGGCGTATCCGGTTCGCCTTGAAACCGATCATTTCCAGCGCAGGACAAGAACCAAGCACGGCCGGCAAGCTGGTGAACAGGTTGTCCGAGCAAAAAATGATGCGCAGCTTGTGCAGGCGTGGCAAGTCGTCGGGAAGCGTGGAGAGCGCATTGCCGGACAGGTCGAGGATTTCCAGGCTGTCGGCGAGGTCGAAGATTTCGCGAGGGAATGCCGTCAAGCCGCAGGACAGCGTCAGGCGGCGCAGGCCGGCCAGTTGGCCAGCGCGTAATTGCTCCAGTGTATGCACAGCAGACAAGATATTCCTTTCAAGGTAGCACGCGATCGATGCCATGCATGAAATCATTGGACGTAAAAAAACCCCAACCGGATCACCGGAAGGGGTTTTTTCGAATAACAAGCCTGACGATAACCTACTTTCACACTGGTTGCAGCACTATCATCGGCGCAAAGTTGTTTCACGGTCCTGTTCGGGATGGGAAGGGGTGGGACCAACTTGCTATGGTCATCAGGCATAACTTGTACTGGCATTTGTCCTCGATGGAGCGACAAAGCCTGAATCTGGAAGAAGCAAAGATTGGGGTAATGAATAGTGGTATCAACACACACGCAACGTTGTACCGTCTTATCCTCTGTACCTGCTAAGGTTATAGGGACAAGCCGTACGGGCAATTAGTACTGGTTAGCTTAATGCATTACTGCACTTCCACACCCAGCC